>JAKSSX010000009.1 GCA_024402895.1 Candidatus Saccharimonadota bacterium | reverse complement strand
GCTGTTGCGCCATACGTAGTCGTAAAACTCGGCGACAATAAATATGAACTTTATAATGCCTTTGGTGATAAGCTTTCCGATTTCGAGAGTAGTGAAACGCCAAAAATTTCCGACGATAACGCGAAAACCGCAAGCGCGGTTAGCTATGATGGCGGTCTGATTATCCTTAATAATAGAACTTTTAGAGTCACTAAAACCGTCGAAACTAACACCCGCTACGACATTAATGCCGCCTCAGAAAAAGGCGAAATTATCGTATTTTCGGAGAAAGACAAACATTATGATAAGGATGCGAAGCGCGCAATCTTCAATAAGGAATTCGTCGAATTTGGCGATAAGTGCCAGAAAATTAAAATCAACAATAATTTCAAAAATAAAGAGAGGCTATATCTCACTTGCGACATTGATAATAAGGAACATCTCATTCGCAATAACGAGGTAACTGACGTTATTACGAGCACTTACGGTGGCGGTTATATCGTCTACGATGAAAACCACTATGTGAACTACGATTCGGATAAAAAGAAAGCTACCTTCTACGTTAACGGCGAGGAAAAAGCGAGTGTTGATGCAGATTATAGACTTGTAATCTCGACTAAGGGTTACACGATTAATGACTACGCGAAAAAATATGTCGCAATCTACAATCTAGAAGGTAAGCAGGTTTATAAAATTAGCGACGCTGCGGCAGCGAGTGAGCTCACCGGTATCGACGCAAATGAAAATGTTATTGTTAGAGACGGCAAGCAAGACACTGATAAAAGATATGTTTTAGTTAACAAAGAGGGCAAAGAAATCTCCAGTCGCTATACTTCAATGACGGAGCATGGAAAGTATTATTCCGCCTTCAATCGCGCCGACAATAAGGGTGATCTCCTAGATAAAGATGGCCAAGTTATTATTTCCGGAGATTATAACGAGTTTGTCTTCTACGATGAACAGGAAATTATTCTTGGCAGAAAGGGTAACTACTCCGACCGCTCCTTCGATCTTATTAATGTCAAAGACAAGAACGTAAAAGTTACATTTAGTGGAAATGTTTCGCTCGTAGATTCTGGTTATTTCAGCTTTGAAAAAGATGGCGAAGTAAAAATCTATACCCTAGAGGGCAAAGAAATTCACTCCTACAAGAAATAGAAAAAATACTCCAGCAATGGAGTATTTTTTGTGGTCTTATTTGTCGTGCTTATAAAGTTTACGCGTGATTTCTTCTAGCTTCTGCACGCCATTTTCGAGCTGATAGTAGTGCCTAACATAAAATAGGGTGACAATCAGAAGAATTCCGTCAATCGCGCCGACTCCGGCTGCAATCATGTCGCTCCAGCCACCCTTCGGCAGCCAAATTTCAAGCGCGCCAAAGAAGATGAAGAAAATAATCATAAAAAGCGCAAAAAACATCGTCACTATCAGATGAATGAAACGTTCATGCTGAAATTGCTGCGTCATCGTTTTATGATATTCAATCAGTTCAGCAGAGGGCTTATCTGAAGCCTTTTCAATAAAAGAAATATACTGTTTTAAGCGTTTATCCATAAGCACATTATAGCGCACTACTAAACGACGCGGCCGACTTCTTCAATCGTAGTATCGCCGCGTAGGGCAGCCAAAACACCTTTTTGCTCGAGAGTGAGCATGCCTTCAGCGCGTGCGGTCTTTTCAATATCGTTCGTGTTAATGTCGCGAACGTCGCCACGAATAAACTTCTGAATTGGCTCAGTAACGACGAGCTGCTCCATGATAGCGGTACGGCCACTAAAGCCGAATGGACTATCTTCGGAAGGTTTCTCGCGCCAAAGTGTAATATTATTCAAATCGATATTACTGTATTTGGACATATCAACGCCGGCCATGACATTGCGAATATAGTTCTGAGTGCTTGCGTCCGGCCTATAAGCTTCCTTATTCTCGTCGAGGTGACGAACAAGGCGCTGTGCAATCAAAAGGCGGACGGATGATGAGAAGATTGGGTTAACGCCAATCAAGTCGATCATACGGGAGAAAGCAGCAGAAGTTGAGTTTGCATGGAAGGAAGACAAAACCAAGTGACCAGTAATGGACGCCTGAATTGCAGTACGGGCAGTATCGCCATCGCGAATCTCGCCGACCATCACGACGTCAGGGTCGAGACGCAAGACAGAACGTAAACCATCAGCAAACGAGCCGCCATCATTGGTATAGATAGGAATCTGAGAAAGACCAGGAATGCCGTACTCGATTGGATCCTCAAGTGTAATAATCTTGCGTTCGGTAGTATTAAGCGCGTTCAAGATAGAGTAGAGCGTGGTTGACTTACCGGAACCAGTAGGACCGACCATCAAGAGAAGGCCACGTGGATGCGAAACAACTTCCTCAATAGCGTTACGCTCTTCTTCGGTAATACCGAGCAAATCGAGATTCAAAAGGCTCTCATCAAAGTTGAAGAGACGCAAAACGGCATCATGACCATACATCGTAGGAACCATCTCGACACGAATATTGAGCACGTGCGAAGCGCCGTCGCGATGGATGTCCATCTGCATGTGGCCAGATTGCGGCCTATTGCTTGCGGTAGAAACGTTAGCGCGGGAGCTAAGCTCGCCCATGAAAATACGATACTTATCGCGGCTAATTTCTGCGACTGGATGCAAAATACCGTCGACGCGCATGCGAATACGGATTACGTCGCGCATATTTTCGATGTGAATATCCGAAGAGCCGAGCTTATCTGCCTGATCGAGAAGATAATCGAAAATGCGTTCAGTAGAAACGCTATCGAGCGTCTTAGAAACCTGCTGAATTGTCTCGCTATCACCTGCAGAAGCGATCTCGATGTCGTCATAATGAACCTGTACTGGTGGATCATAACGAAGCATGAAAACTTGATAAGCCGTATTGGAAATCAAGAAAAACTCTGTACGCAAACCTTGCGCAGAGTAAGTAGTCGTAAGCTTATCGATAGTACTACTTGGTGTTTGGCTAGTTACCATGAACTGGAACGGCTTAATTTCATCACCGGCCTGAAGCGGTATGATGAATTCCTTATGCATTTGTTCTTTTTCGAGCAAATTCATAGTTAGCGGAATATCGTTCTCGAATTCACGCGTATCAAGGTAAACTATGCCCAAAATGCGCGCCCGGCGAGCGGTCGCGTCTTCTTCATTCTGCCTACGCTTGGCTTGAACCTCACCCTCATTCATAATATAAGTATAACATGAAACAGCTTACGGTTATACTTTATAATATTCGATCAACCTACAATGTGGGTGCAATTTTGCGCACTTGCGATTGTTTAGGTGTTTCTGAGGTGATTTTTACAGGCTATACACCATTCATGGATAAGGGTTTACCTCATGAACAAGAGAAACTTCGTAAGCAAATCCATAAAACCGCTCTCGGCGCAGAAGATTTATTAAATTGGCGCCGCGACGAAATCGACTCTGCTATTAGCAATCTCAAAGAGCAGGGCTACTCCGTTGTTGCGCTAGAGCAGGGCGAACATTCGCTCAATCTCGCCGATTCTCCTGAGTTGCCAGAAAAAGTCGCCCTCATTCTCGGCGAGGAAGTTCATGGCATTCCGCAGGAACTCCTCAGTCAGTGCGACTATCTACTCGAAATTCCAATGCTCGGCAAAAAAGAATCTTTCAATGTTTCAGTTGCGACCGGCATCGCGCTTTGGGAAATTACCAAGTCTTCCCTGAGTGGAACAAGAAAACATCTACGTACGCAGCACTAATACCTGCGACCATCGCGATTCCGCGAATGCTATTTAGGAATCCTGCAATCTCGTAAGAAAGATTATCGAACGAGAAGATATTCGCGAGCGGTTCAGCGACCATAATAGTAAGCACGATTGCAAAAATTGCCGAAACAATAATACGCAAGACGCCAAAAAGGCCACTTTTTCCTGCGCGCAAATAGAGGATAAGAGGGAAAACAACAACTAATAAACCATACAAAGCATACTGAACCCAATAAGCCTGAACCTCCGGCACCCATTCGGAAACAAGATTAGCAAAACTTGCGCCCCAGTTCTCATAAACGGCGACACCAGCGATCATAGCAAGAAAAGGTACGCCAACATTATGGCGAACTACAATAAACAGGAGTAGAAGTGCTGCTAGGAAGACTGCTAATATCATGTTTGTTTTTACTTATTTTATGAAAAAATCTTAGCATAAACGCGTTAATTTGTCGAGCGCACAAAAAGAACCCGCCATGTGACGAGTTCTTTTATTTTAGGCGCCAACCTTATCTTTCTTAGGTGTGCGCTTTGCGTTGTGTTCGACGTATTCAATAATCTTTTCGGCAACGTTGCGACCGGTGACTCTTTCAATACCGAAGCCAGGGGAAGCGTTAACCTCAAGGCAGAGTGGACCACGTGCGGAGCGCATAATATCGACACCGGCAACGTTAAGACCCATAGCCTTCGCACAAGCGACAGCCATCTTTTCTTCCTGAGGAGTCAACTTGATTGGAGTACCGGAACCACCCTTGTGGAGGTTGGAGCGGAAATCATCATCAAGACTCTTGCGCTGCATGGAAGCAACAACCTTGCTACCGACTACGAATGCACGAATATCGGTACCTGCAGATTCCTTAATGAACTCTTGCAAGAGAATTGAAACGCCATCATCGTTTGCGAGGTAGAATGCCTGCAAAGTAGACTTTGCTGCCTTCTTGGTCTCGGCGAGAATAACGCCGTTACCATGTGTACCATAAGCAAGCTTGATAATTACTGGCATTTCGCCGAGCTGATCGAGCAATTCGTCGATATCTGCAGTATTACGAGAAACGACGGTTTTAGGAATATCTACGCCATACTTTGCGAGCACCTGCATGGAGCGAAGTTTATCGCGTGCACGAGTAATCGCAATAGACTTAGAAAGCACATATTCACCCTGCATCTCGAGCTGGCGGACAATTGCCGTACCATACTTGGTCATGCTAGCGGAAATACGTGGAATAATTGCGTCATAGTTCTCGAGTGGTTTACCTTTGTAATAAACCTTATTCTGGCGAGATTCGATCGAAATGTAACAGTTTTTATACTTAATAACGTCTACGCTGTGACCGCGCTTTTCAGCCTCTTCGACGAGGCGCTTGGTTGAGTAGTTTGCGTTACCGTTAGAGAGAATTGCGATTTTCATAGTTCTCCTTATAGAATTTATATGGATTTTCCTTCATTTTGTCGTTAAGCCCGACAGGTGTATTTTTCTTGATTTTTATTAGGTCGTCGCTTTGACTGACATCTACTAGAAACTTGCCGCTTAGTGTACGTCTGCCGATTAATATTGGATAGTTGTGTGTCGAACGATCGCTCAGGCCGAAACTAGTTTTTATTGTGTGTCCGGCTATCGTGATAACCAGTTTAGCGCGATATTTCATCGTCGTTTCGCCTAACGAGCTTTTCGTTACGGCGACGCTAAACTTATCTGTCGTATGCTCGATGCCTGTATAATACTTCGATTTCTTGTCAAATAACTTAAAATGCAAAATATTATCCTTGTCGACGAAGATATCGCTCGCCCAAACAGCAGAGCTATCTGCGCCAGTATCGACTTTTGCTGGCACCCCTTTAATTTCTTCGCCGAAGTCAACTAAGACATCGCGTCCAATAATATCTTTGTCAGTCATAAAAAATCTCTTTATATCTAACCCTCTTATTATACCACAAGCGTTTAGAAATGTCAATATAGGATAGCCATTGACATATCCGTAATGTTTATGCTAAACTCAAGCCAGAACAAGGTCAAAATAAAAACGTTCTAAACAAACACAATTCAAGAGATAAGTATGCGCAGAAAAACAAAGAGTTTTGGGCGCCTAAAATTAGTCGCCGTATTTCTATTCATATCTGTTTTGTTGCCAAAATTTATTAATTCCTGGGCGGCAACCGATCTCGGTGTTTTTGCTGACGGCGAAACTGGCCTTAAACTTTGCGCAATTATTAATGATGGTTTTGAAGATGCGCTCCGTTTCAGCGTTACTAGCGACCATGGCTTTACTTCCGATGTCGTAGTTCCAAATAACTCCTGTAAGACTATTCAGACTGAAGCAGCTCAATATACAATTCATCAGTTCGTTCCTCAGGAATATGAATTAACTTCCGTTGCTGGCGGCACTGTTAGCGCAGATAATACCAGCTTCGTAGCAACTGAAGATGGCCAATATTCCGTAATTTATACGAATAACTTTACTAGCAAGCCATACTTCCATAGTTTCGGCTATACCGGTTCCAGCACGAGCGCAACTGCGGCCGAGGTGGTCTTCGATGCGAATGGCGGCCACGGCAAAATGGAAGCGCAGCATTATGGTTTAAACGCAGAACAGAATCTTAGCAAGAATATCTTCGCTTACGATGGTTATGAGTTTATTGGTTGGAATACTAAGGCTGATGGTTCTGGTGATTCGTATGAAGATGGTCAGGCACTTACTTTTGAGAAGGGTGGCGAGCTTAAGCTTTATGCCCAGTGGGAAGAGCGCAAGAAGACTATTGCTGACCTCGTAAAAGATCAGTACCAAGAAAGCGAATATCAAATCGATTTTTCGAGAATCGCTCAAGTTTCCGATGATCCTGTTGTAGCTAACGGTAACGGCATTAATAAATATACCGAAGACGGCACCGATGTTTATTATTATCGCGGCGAAGTCAGCAATAATTATGCAGTCTGGGGTGGCCTCTGCTGGAGAATTATACGTACGACTTCAACCGGCGGCATTAAGTTGCTCTATGCTGGCGAACGTACTTGGGGCGAAACTGAAGATGGCGATTTCGAGCTCATCAATGAGTGCATTGCTGATGATGATCAGGTTTACGCATTTGATGATGATATCGTGCTAACTAAGTATAATGATAAGCTCGGCTTCGCAAATGTTGGCTATATGGCTGGCGTTCAGTTTGAGGCTAAGACAATGCTAGTCGAGAATGGTGCATTCTATATCTATAAAAATTACACCCGCGATGGTGCCTCGTATGTTTTAGATGGGGAAAATGACGGTACGAAATATCCAGATAATGAATCCGTATTTCGTAACAGTACTGGCGATTATAAATATATCTGCGTAGAAAATGAAAGATATGACTATGATTCAGACAAAGTATATTGCGACAAGATCGGATTATTCGAACAGAGCAGCCAGGGGGTTATCACTTATCTTGATATGGGCGATTACGAGAGTGAAGAATCTATAATCGCTGCCATGTTGAGTAATCAAACTGATTCTAATCAGAAGAAAATCATCGAAAAGTGGTTCGAAAAGGCCGATCTAGCGCAGTATGAGGACGAGCTTGAAGACGCAATTTTCTGTAATGATCGTAGCTTTAAAGCTGAAGATTTAATCGGCGGTAATACGGTTATGGCTGCTGGCATTCGTCTAGATTCGAGAAATGGCGGCGTTAATCCAAGCCTAGACTGCATTAATAAGAACGATTCATTCACTAAGGATGATACTGTAAATGGTAATGGTCTTTTGAAACATAAAGTTGGCATTATGACTGCCGACGAAATAGCTCTAACTGGCAATGGTCATGGCTATGTTCACTTCGATTATTTCTCGCCATTGCTTTCAATGACCCCGGCTTCCGCTTCGGTATATTTCGGCTCGCAAGTTTATGAAGCTGATACAAGAAGTGTTAGCACGACTCCGAGTAAAAGTGATAGGGATTATTTCCTACGCCCAGTCGTATCGGTAAAATCTGATATGGAAGTCGAGACTGGCAATGGTTTGCCAAAAAGCCCATTCGTAATTAAATAAACATAAAGGATATAATTAAAGAAGATGAAAGGTCAGCGGAAGCAAAATAAACGCCTAAGTGTAGCATCTATTGCGGCGATGGTTATTGTTGCTGGCTTAATATCTTTTGCAGCCTTCGCAATTAGCCGCAATGTCTCAGTTATTGAGAAAAACGTCAAAGTTGCCGGCCATGGCGTAAAAATTATCGAAGATTCTGATGGTGGTTTCGGCAAAAAGGAGATTTCCTTTAAAAACGACGGCGCAGATAATTCAAAAATCTTACTTCGCATCGCTTATAGCGAGACTTGGAGTAGGGCAGACGGCACTATCGTCAGCAACTCGGTAAACAACAATAATGTTGTCACGAAAAACTGGACTACCGACTTCACTAATGATTTTGTGGATGGCAATGATGGCTGGTACTACTACAAGAAAACCTTGAATCCGAATGCAATCGTCCAAGTCTTAAACTCAATCGAACTGAACGACGAGAGCTATGCGAAATATAACTACGATATCTCATTCCGTTTTGAAGCCATTCAGGCCGATGCGGCTGCTGCTTCTACGGTCTGGAATAGAACCGTAACCATCAATGAGGAGAGCGCAACATGGGCATTCTAAAAATTGTCGTCAAAATCCTCAGCTGGATTTGCTACGTCATAATTGGCGTCTATGCGTTAGTTTGCCTACCGATGATCACGGGCGCAAAGCCGGTCGTAGTTCTTTCAGGATCTATGCGACCAACCTATGAAGTTGGCACGATTATTTACTATAAGGCCGTGCCGCAGGAAGAGATTAAACCTGAAACGGTCATCACTTTCAAGATGGAAGAAGAGCTCGTTACTCACCGCGTAAAGCGCATCCAGGACGGCGAATATGTCACCCAGGGCGATGCTAACAACGTGGAGGACGGTAGAACGGTTCCATACTCGGACGTCCAGGGCAAAGTCGACGGACTAGCACTTCCTTTCCTTGGTTTCGGCGTTCAGTTTATTAATTCAAACTTCTGGGTCTTCATCCTGATTATCGCCATCCTTCTAGCGGAGTTCTTGATAAGTAATATAAAATGCGATAAGATAAGCGTAAGCGAGAAAGGTCGCAGTGAAAAAGATGATTAGGACCTAGCTCATTAGAGACAAAAACGAGAAATTGAAACAATAAAAAGAAAGGGAATAATAACCATGAAGAACAAAAAACCAATCATCGCCCTCGGCGCTCTCGTAGCGGTTGGCTTAATTGCTGGCACTATCGCTTACTTCACTAGCGAAGCTACTTTCGACAACGTCTTTACTACTGCAGTTTACAAGACTCAATCTACTGAGACCTTCACTAGCCCAGAGAACTGGACTCCAGGTCAGGAAATTCCAAAAACTGTCATCACTGAAAACCAGGGTTCTATTCCTGTAGCTGTTCGTGTTATCGCAGAGGAATCTTGGGTAAACGAATCTGGCAATGAAATCGACCCATCAGTCATCGAGCAGATTATGAACAGAATCGATGGTGAAGATATCGCAATCATCAATCTCGACAATACTAGCGACTGGGTTAAGTCTGATTGGGGTAATGATAAAGCAGGCGAAGTTACCGCTTATTACTACAAGAAGTCTCTCGCTCCAGTTAAGGATGTAAACGGCACTAAGGTTTACGATAAGACTAATAGCTTCATCCGTAGCGTCACTTTGAACTCCAAGCTCCCAACTAGCTCTTACTGTACTACTAGCGAAGATCCAATCAATCACACTATTACTAAGACTTGTACTTCCGCTATCGAAAACCTCGGCAAGGCAACCTATACTCTTAAGCTAACCGTAGAGACTGTTCAGTTTGATCAGTATAAGAACGTTTGGTTCACTAAGAATCCGACCCACGCTGTTGAAATTACTGCAACAAATTAATAAATATTAGATTTTAAAAACAGGAGAACGTAATGAAGAAGCTATTTGTTTCGCTCTTAGCCGCCATCTTCCTTGCGACTCCTGTTTTTGCTATCGATGAAAATACTGTCTATCTTCGTGAGGAAGACGGACAGATTGTTTACGAGGCTTCAGACGGTTTCGATGAGCGATTTATGCATCATGAAGGTATGGTTCCCGGCGGAGAAACTTATACGGATTATCTCACGATCGAAAATGGCACATCGACCGATTACGATATTTATTTCAAAATCACGGCAGAAAATAATTCCACAAAGGCAAACGGTCTTATCGATAATATTGATATGAAAATCTATATCGATGACGAGCTTTTCTATGACGGCAAAGCTCGCGGTCAGGATTATCGCAAGCAGGGTATCAATCTTACAAACGCGATAAAAATCAAAGAGTTTGCGACCGGCGAATCTGTTCGCATGAAAGTTGAAACTAGATTAAACGAAGCATACGAGGATATTAATAATTCTGACACTTCTAAAACGCATTGGCATTTCTATGCTATCGAGTCCGGTTTAGAACCGACGCCAACTCCAATTGAGCCAGAAGAAATTCCGCAATCGCCGAAAACTCATGACGACTTCTCGCCATGGCTAGTCGTATTATTTGGACTTTTCGCAACGGTCTTGTTTACTGTGATTTTCAGAGATCGGAAAGCAAAGCGCCTCGCCAAGAAATAACCACTCTGATTGACGGGGTGGCTTTTTTGTGTTAAAATATAAGTATATACGCTCTATACGCGAATTCAGACGAGGAGGTGAATCAGAATGAGCGAGAACATTATCGTCCAGAAGGAAGTTAGTAGGAACTTGCATGCGGCTATTCAGAGAAAGGCGCATAGCTTCGATATTAAGGAAGCTGTTTACTTTAGTGTTGCATTTAGTAGGCGCGCTCCGGCAGTAGTCAATTATATCGACATTAAACCGATAGCATTACCATTTGCTAATTGGGGAGAGTATCGCGATAAGATGATTGAATATCTTAATGCGAATATCGGTATTCTTTCAACGGCGCTCCGCAAAGATGGAATGGTTAAAATCGACGCAGCTCCTATTAAAGAAAGCTATGTTGTATCAATCTATGGCCAGGCGATTGGAAGAGACATTTTCTTAAGTGGCATCTTGGCAAAAAGCGATTGCAGTGATCGTGTCGATCTGATTCTTCAGAATCACGATTATAGCCTCGTAGAGAATTACCTCAAGCTCAGCAATTCCTAATGTTCAAGAAGCTCCACTGTTAAACAGTGGAGCTTTTAAAATGCTTACGACTCGTCAAAACTCTTAAAAAATGATAAAATATAGGGGACGATGAAAGAACTTGCAGAAGATTTCAAATCTATCGCAAAAAAAGATAAGCCGCTATTTGCCTGGATGGCAGTCAACTTTTTGTTGAGCCTTTGGCTTTTCTTGATTCCGTTCTTAAACCTTAATGCTGGACGCGCAAAAATCTGGGCGCGCTATTCCGATATTGATAACGGCTACGCTCAGAACGACTGGTGGTATCTACTATCATTCGCAGTTCTCGCAATTACTTTTGGCATCGGCCACACTTTGATTGCGGCTCGTCTACATACCAAACGCGGCGGCGATATCGCTCGTCTCTTCCTCTTTATTTCTGCTATTATCGTAATTGTTGGAATTCGTTTCCTACTAAATATTATTGGCGAAGGCTAGGATAAAAATGTCAAAAGTCGTAGAAATACCAACCGGCAAACGCACCGCAAAATATCGTTTCTTCGAGATGCTTCCAGGCACTCTAAGCTACGTAATGATTGCGCTTCTTTTTATTTTGTCTGCAATTAACCCAATTGCTGCATCGGTCTATATTTTAGCTATCGTTATCATGAATCTTGTTAAGGCGGTCGGCATCGCGTTCCGTACTGTCCAGGGCTACAAATTGCTCAAAAAAGGCGTCCGCGTCGACTGGCACAAACGGTTACATGATTTGGAAAATGCTGCGGATAGCTACGATCGTCTAGCTGGCACAAAAAGCGATTCTTACGCTCATACTACTCATCTCCGCAATCTCTGCATGGTTGCTGCAGCAGAGGAAGGTTATTTCCCAAAGCCGAGCCAGATTTATCATGCAATTATCGTAACGATGTATAACGAAACGCTCGATGTTTTGGTTCCAACCATTGATTCCGTTCTTGATTCGACTTTTGATAAGGATCATATTATTCTTGTTCTCGCTTACGAAGAACGCGGTGGTGCTGAGGCTGAAAAAGTCGCAAAGACTCTCGAGCGCAACTATCGCAAAAAGTTTGGCGAATTCATTCTTTCAAAGCATCCAGATGGTCTCAAAGATGAAGTTATCGGTAAGGGTGGTAACATTACTTATGCCGGTAAAGCTCTCAAAGAATTTGTTCGCGAAAAAGGTTTGCGCTACAGCGACGTGATTGTTACGACTCTCGATAGCGATAACCGCCCACATAAATGCTATTTTGATCAGGTCGCATACGAGTATATCGTCCACGAAGATCGCAAGCGCCTCAGTTATCAGCCGGTCTCTTTGTTTACAAACAATATTTGGGATGCTCCTGCAGTAACTCGCGTTGTCGCGCAGATGAACTCATTCTGGAATATTATTTCAGCTATGCGCCCACATACTTTGCGCAACTTCGCATCTCACTCTCAGCCACTCGACGCACTCGTAGAAATGAATTTCTGGAGCGTTCGCACGATTGTAGAAGATGGTCATCAGTATTGGCGCTCATTAATTTACTTTGATGGCGATTACGAAGTTTTGCCAATTCGCGCACCAATTTATCAGGACGCAGTTCTTTCAGATAATCTAGTTAAAACTCTTAAAGCTCAATGGGTTCAGCTTCGCCGTTGGGACTATGGTGCAAGTGATGTTGCCTACGTTGGCGATTACCTCTTCTCAAAGAAGCGCACGGTTCCTCTAACCTCACTCATTCCGAAGTTCTTCCGTTTGCTTGATGGCCACGTAACTCTCGCTGCAATCGCACCAATTATTGCGTTCGGCGGTTGGATTCCGCTCATCTTTAACTACCAATCTCGCGACCTTATCTCGCATAACCTTCCTGGCATGGTTGGTATCATTCAGACTATTGCCGCTCTCGGTATTTTCATTTCATTAGTTCTATCTATCAAGATGCTTCCGCCAAAGCCGGCTCGTTACAATCGCGCCCGCAACGTCATGATGGTTTTGCAATGGGTTCTTTCGCCAATCATCTCAATCGTCTATAGCTCTTTCTGTGCCTTCTACTCGCAGACGCGCCTCGCAACTGGCCTCTACATGGAGAAGTTTGACGTCACGGACAAAGCCGTTAAGAAATGACATTAAAACATAAAATATAAAAAGTGCATAATCTAAAACACTAATGCTTCGCAGGGTGAAAGCTCTGCGATATTTTATTTACAGAAAACAATTTGGAGGTAATATGAATAGTTCATGAGCACTTTTTGTTGGGTTCTAAAAAGTAAATAATTAGGAGAAAAAATGAAAAAATTACTACTTGGCGCATTTGCCGCACTAGCGCTGGCGGCCTCTGCCGCCTCATCGGATTCTTTTGCATTAACGGGAACAACCTTGTCTAAAGACGCGCCAGTCAAATCAATTCCGCTCGTCCACACTTTGAAGGGCGTGAGTGGCCGCGTAGATGTTAAATATACTTATGATTTTATTCCAAGCGAAGATAATCCCGCGAGTGTTGGTGGTTCAAATCTAAAAAATATGAGCGGGTATTCTGGTCTTGTTTTGTCTAAAGTTGGAAAAATCGTTTCCGATTGTTCGTTAGCTTTACAAAATCTCTATTTCTATAAAGTAGGGAATTATACTTTTACGATTTCAGAAAAAGAATCTAGCGATGAGCTAAATTTTCCGCATGATAGCGAAAATAAATACGATATCTACTTCCAGGTCACGAATAAACTAGACGAGAATAATGAACCAACTGGCGAGTTGAATGTTGAGCTTTTGGATCAAATGTATAGCTATAAAACTGAATCCAAAGTCCCACTAAGGGCAAACTTTGAATCGGTTGCAAATTATACCTACATTACGCTTCAGAACAAAGTTAGTGGCGCAGGTGCTGACTCCGAAAAATATTTTAAGTATAAAATTACCTTCGAAAACTTAGCCGATGATGCTGAGTTGACGATTGCAGGGCAGGATCCGACCGTAGAATATAACGGCGAAACAATTACTACTGTCTATAGCCAAAGAAATTCTGACGGCCCGGTATATGTTTATTTAAAACATGGTCAAACAGCGACAATTGGTAGATATGAATCGGATAAAGTTCTAGCACATGAGTTACCTCAAAATGTTAGCTATACTATCGAAAAAATGGATAATGATGACGATTATTTAGTTACTCTAGATAACTCTGAAGCTACTGCCGTAACGAAGACTGTCGCAGGAATTAATGCTGATGAATTTACGACGAATAATACAACTATCGCAGGAAATAATCGCGACGCAACCGTTAATACTGGTGTCTTTGTAGAATCATGGCCATTCATGATTGTTGTTGCCTTTGGCCTTGGCGGTTTCGTAATCTTCCGTCGTCTTTCTCGCGTTAACTAATGAAGAAACTTTCCAGAATATTAGCGATTATAATGCTTCTTGTTTCAGTATTTACGATTTTGTTTTTCGTAATGACTGACCGTGGAGTGTTTGAATCCGAGCCAGTCGGCGTAGAAGAATTGCGGCGAGAAAAAGAAGAAGGAAATAAACAGTGGCTACCGAATCAAGTTGCATGGTTGAAGATAAACGGAACGCATATAGATTATCCGGTCGTGCAGGGTAATAATAATACTTTTTATTTATCGCATGACTATTATGATAATGAATCTGCGTCCGGAGCAGTATTTTTAGATTTTCGTAATAATGCAGATTTTTCGGACGACATTTCGATCATTTACGGCCATCGCATGAATGGGGATTTAATGTTCTCGGATGTGGCGAAATTCCGTGATAGCACTTTTCTAACTGCGCATACAGAAGGCGAACTAGAAACAAAAAACGGTAAATATTCACTTAGGGTAATTGAATATCGAACAGTTAATTCTGAAGACGAATTGTATCGAAAACTAGTATTGGATGATTTTGATGAACCGGCAATTGTTTTATCTACTTGTGATCGCAATAATCATAATGTTCGTGACTTGCTTCTTTTAGCTTTCGACAATAGGGGTAAATTATGGTAAAATAATAGATTATGAATGCAAGTGAAGTACGCCAAAAATATCTCGAATTTATGAAATCTAAAGGACACGTTCAGGTAGCCCCAGCTCCGCTCGTGCTCGAAAACGATCCAACTACCTTGTTTACCGGTTCTGGTATGCAGCCACTTTTGCCATATCTTCTTGGCAAGGCGCATGAAGACGGTGCTCGTCTAACTGACTCTCAGCCATGTTTGCGTTTGCAGGATATCGAAGATGTCGGCGATCCTCGCCATACTACTGTTTTTGAAATGCTTGGCAACTGGTCACTTGGTGATTACTTTAAAGAAGAGCAGATTCGCAATTTCTTCACTTTCTTGACTAAAGAGGTTGGTCTCAACCCGGAAAAAATTTACGTCACTTGTTTTATTGGTAATGAAAAGTATGGCATCCCACGCGACGACGAAGCTGCTCATATTTGGCAGACCGTCTTCAAAGAAGCTGGCATTGATGCAAAAATCGTAGAGATTAACACTGCAGAAAATGGCGACAAGCGTGGTATTCGCGAAGGCGAACGCATCTTCTTCTATAACGACAAAGAGAACTGGTGGTCGCGTGGCGGTGGTATTGAGACTACTCCTATTGGTGATCCATGTGGCCCAGACTCTGAGGTTTTCTATGACTTCGGCGAGGACAAACAGGACGTTGAAAAATATGGCCAAAGCCATCCAGCATCCGATGGCGCTCGCTTCATGGAAATCGGTAATCAGGTCTTTATGCAGTATCGTCGTAAAGAAGACGGCACTTTTGAAGAACTTGAACATAAGAACGTCGATTTCGGTGCGGGTCTTGAGCGTATTACTGCTGCTTCTATGGATTCCTATGACGTCTTCCAGATTTCACTTTTGAAACCAATTGTTGATCGCATCGTTGAGCTTTCCGGTAAGCAGTATGCTGACTATACTAGCGAAATGCGCATTATCGCAGATCACCTTCGTGGTGCATATCTTTTGACTGCTCAAGGTCTCAAACCAAGCAATAAACAGCAGGGTTATGCTCTTCGTCGCCTCATTCGCCGTGCAATTTTGAAGGCACTTAATCTCGGCATCGAAGATAACTTCCTCGCTGGTATTTTGCCAATGATTGCAGAAAACTATAAAGATTTGCCAGATAGTATTTTGACTAACCGTGATGAGGTTCTCGATGTTCTTAATAATGAAGAGCAGGCATTCCGTCGCACGCTACGCCGTGGCATGAAAGAGCTAAATCGTCTCAAAGACAAAGGTCTAACCGGTAAAGAATTATTCATGCTTCAGGATACTTATGGCTTCCCACTAGAGCTCTCTGTTGAGGAAGCAAAGCGCCAAGAGATTGAACTTAGCGCAGATTGGGAAAAGGAATTTGATGCAGCTCTCGCAGAGCAGCGCAACCGCAGCCAGACTGCTTCTAAAGGCATGTTCAAGGGTGGTCTCGAAGATCATGGTGAAATGTCTACTAAGTATCACACGGCAACTCACTTGTTGCTCGCAGCATTGCAGCAACTTATTAGCGCAGATATTTGCCAGAAGGGTAGCAACATTACCGCAGAACGCATGCGCCTAGATTTCAACGTTGATCATAAGCTCGAGAAAGAAGAACTTCAGAAGCTTGAAGATCAGGTCAATGAATGGATTAAAGCAGATTTGCCAGTTGTTCATGACGAATATGACAAGGCATATGCTCGTGATACTCTCAAGGCTCATGGTAGCTTCTGGGACAAGTATCCAGAAAAACTTACCGTTTACACAATCGGTGATTTCGATAACCCAACTTCTCGCGAAGTTTGTGGTGGTCCTCACGTAGAACATACTGGCGTTCTTGGTCACTTCGTTATCAAGAAGGAAGAAGCATCTTCCGCTGGCGTTCGTCGTATCAAAGCCATTTTGGAATAAAATTGTATTACAATTGAGTTATGAATAAGCTCGTAAAGCGTGGCATCAAAGCCTACAATATCTTTCTAAAAAATAAGCTAGCCGCATCGCTAATGATGTTCATTCCTGGCGTTATGATGGCTTGGGCCGCGCTAAACGGCAACGGCAACGATACTAAGTCTCTGCCGCTCATGATCTTGCTAGCTGGCGCAGTTTTCTCATTCTGGTCTTGCTACCGTTTGGGCTATATTAAATCTAGTCTAGATAAAATGGATGATTCTCCAGAAAGAAAAGCTGGCTGGAAAATCTTTTTCATGCAAGTTGCAGAAGCTTCACTTTACTTAATTATTGCCGCACTCGGTGTTTACTTACTAGTAAACGAAAGCCTTACTAATAAAATCCTTAATATGATGGCTGGCTTCTTTACGACCCTAAACGGCGTATTTGGTGCTATTAATGCGATTAAAGGCCGTGCAAACAAGAATTTCCGTTGGAAGTTTATGCTATTCCTAACTTTGTTTGAGCTCGGTTTTGGCGCATACTTCATTATTTCGACTATTACTTCGAGTGATATTAATATTAGAAGCTATTTAGTAATGGGTATTATTACTGCAGTAGCTGGCGCAATTGAAGTCGCTTCCTGTCTTAATGCGAAGACATTTAAAGACACTCTTGAAGATGGTAGAGAAATCATTGAAACCATGAAGGGTGAAGAGGTCGCTCCAAGAAGACAAGTTGAACAGATCGCGGCTCAGTCAGAGCAACCGGCGCCAACTGTCCGTAAGAAGAAATAGTGCTATAATTAAAGCATGAGCATTATCTCGCGTGGTAAAGAGCTTGCCGCAAAGGCAAAGCAATCCGCATCTTCTACGAAACATCAGAAGAATCCTGATGATTATTTACTAGCGCTAGATATTGGTACTGAATATGTTAAGGCTCTTATCGCAAAGAAGGGCAAAGGCGCGCTAAAAGTTGTTGGTGTTGGTAAGGCTCATGAAGCTCCAACTAACATGTATTCTGGCGCAATCGCAGACATTGAGGGCGTTGCACAGACTTGTGAAGAAGCGCTCAGTAAAGCCGAAGAAATGGCCGGTGTTCGTGCTAATGAAGTCGTCATTGGTATTGCCGGTGAGCTCGTAAAAGGTAATACTGTTTCTATTAAATATCGTCGTGCAGACGCAAGCCGTCCAATTACTGATGCTGAAATGGAAAAGATTATTCATCAAGTTCAGCAAAAAGCCGGCGAGCGCGCCCGTAAAGAAGTTGCACTTGAGACAGACAATGAAGATATCGAGGTTCGCCTTATTAACTCTGCATTAGTTTCGCTCCGTATTGACGGTTATAAAGTTTCAAATCCAATCGGTTTTAAAGGCAAAGAAGTTATTGTTCAGATTTATACCGCCTTTGCACCGCTTGTTCATATTTCCGCAATTGAACGTGTTTGCGATGAGCTAGATCTCGATCTCGTAACCGTAGCAGTCGAACCATTCGCTGTCTGCCGCGCATGCCTCGGCGACAATACTGAATCTAATTTCTCTGGAATCGTTATGGATATCGGTGGCGGCACTACGGATATTGCTGTCGTTGATGATGGTGGTGTTGAAGGGACGAAGATGTTCTCGATTGGCGGCCGTAGTTTTACTCGTCAAATCGCACAGAAACTTGGCCTTAGCTTCGAGGAAGCAGAGAAGCTCAAGCTTCTTGCTGATTCTCCGAAAGTTAAACCAGAAATTCGCAAAAAATTTGATGCTGCAATTGAGCGCAATCTTGAGGTATGGCAGTCTGGCGTTGAGCTAGCAATCGAAGAATTCGATCAGATGGAAACTTTGCCTGGTCAGGTTCTTCTTTGCGGTGGTGGCGCAGGTCTTTCGGCTATTCAGGAAATTCTCGCAACTGGCGATTGGTACAAGGATCTACCATTTTCGCGCCGTCCAGTCGTAAATATTATTGAACCAGACATGATTGAAGGCATAGAAAATATGACCGACCGTGAGCTCGATCATACTTTTGTGACCGCAATGGGCTTGCTACGTGTTGGAATGGATACTATTGCTGGTGCGCCAGAAAATGGAAGCCTAAAAGAAAAACTATCTAGGCTTCTAAAGAATTAATCTGCTTTTGGAACTTCGGTAAAATTGCCGGACTCTAGTCCGTCGATACCGTAACGACCAAAATTAGTGCGATGTAGTTCAACGACTTTATATCCGAGCGCCTCAAAAGTGCGACGGATTTGTCTGTTGCGGCCTTCGCTCATAGCGATACGCCAAAAAGTGCGCGTTTCGTCTAATTTTTCGAGACCAAGCTGACTTCTGCCGTCTGGCAATTGAATACCGAAATCCGAAATCATTTGCTGATGAAGTGGCTCAAGCGCACGATCAATGTGGGCTTCGTAGATTTTTGTTTTTACAAAGCTAGGATGAGTCATTTTGAAGGCAAAATCACCATCATTGGTTAAAAGAATAAGACCAGAAGAATCTTTATCTAGGCGACCAACGCTCTTGAGTGACTGGTATTTTTCTGGCAAAAGTTCATACATTGTAGGAGTTTCACCTTGGCGCTTGCGGCTACAAACGTAACCTGCTGGCTTATTAAGCGCAACATAAATAAGGGAAACACTAGAAATTTTTTTGCCGTCAACAATAACTTCGTCTTCATCTGAGACGCGTGCGCCTATTTCGGCCGGCTTTTTGTTGACCAAGATTTTGCCGGCAGAAATAAGATTATCGGCTTCTCGGCGCGAAACGCCGAGATTAGTCGCGATATATTTATTAAGCCGCTGTGTCATAGTATTCAGGGGCTGCTGGAGCTTCGTTTTCTGGAGCTGGAGCTGGAGCCGCTTGGGCTGGAGCCTGTTCTACTGGCATAGCCTGCGCTTGCTGAGTTAGAGGGTCGTCCTTCAAATCATTGCTCATGCGTGCAGACATAGGATTTGCTGCAGCTGCAGGGTCTTGCATGTCATGATTTAGGTCGCTTGCGAGGTTCTGCATATAACCTGGCTGAACTGCATTAGGGTCCTGTTCTTCGATTACCTGAGGCTCTTCGACCTGGGTAGGACGACTTTGCTCTACGACTACTGGAGCTGGAGCATCGACTGGGGCTGGATTTGGAGCCGGAGCTGGCTGTGGAGTTGAAGCGGCAGCTGCTGGAGCCGTCTCATCGCTAAGTAATTCATCCATCTTGCGAATCATTTCTTCGCGATTCTGCTCTTTTGCTGGATCAGCGATTGGATGAATGACGCGCTCGCCGGCTGCTTGCTTAGCAGGCGCTGGAGCTGCTGGCTGTGGCGCTGGTGCTGCAGGTGCTGGAGCCGGAGCTGTCGTAACTGGCATTACTGGAATGACAGGCGCCGGTGCTGCTGGAGCGGCATTTGGAACCTGTGGAATAACCTGAACTGGTACAACTGGCGCAGGAGCTGGCTGTGGAGCTGGAGTAGGTGCGACTGGCGCTGGAGCTGCAGGTGCTGGAGCAGGAGCTGGAGCCGGTGCAGTAGAACCGACGGAAGCAACAGTTGAAGCAATCTCAAGATTTGCGCTTGCATGAGCGGAAGCCTTATCACCTAATACTTCGTGAACAGTATTAATAACATCTTCAATACCGACCTGAGACTTAACTAGGAAGCGATCTGCGCCGAGGTCTTCACCGCGTGAACGCTGATCATCACTAGAAAGAGCGGTCATCATAATAACTTTAATTTTGCTAGTTTCTGGCGTAGAGCGCAAAATATCTAGCATATCGAAACCAGAAATTTTTGGCATCATAACATCGGAAATGATGAGATCTGGTTTTTCTTGAACGGCGAGCGCGAGCGCCTCCTCGCCATCGCCGGCAGATACAATGTTGTAACCCTCGGCGACCAGCCTAATGCTGTAGATTTCTCGCAAGGACTTATCGTCCTCGACTAACATAATCTTGGTCATACTGCTTTAATTATATAACGCTTATGCTAAAAATTCCACTCGCCAACGATGAAAAATTAGGCAGTTGGAGCATTTTGTGCAGGGGTCTGAGCAGGCGCCGGAGCTGGAGCAGGTGCGACTGGCGCAGCTGGCTGTGGAGCCGGGGTAGCCGATGCTGGCGCAGGAGCTGGCTGTGGAGCCGGAGCTACAGGTGTCGGAGCCGGAGCAACTGGAGCTGCAGGCGCTACCTGAGGAGCTGCTACTGTGGCTGCTGCCGTAGCGATAGATTCACTTGGAGCTGGTGCAGAAACTGGAGCACTGCCGGACATAAAGGCCTGGACTGCCTGCTCATGAGACTTGGAAACGGTCTGCATTTTTTGCTGGTTTTCAAACAAAAATCTCTGTTGATCGTAAATCTCTTTACTGAGGCGAGGGAACATAGTGATAAATCTTGAACCCTTACCTTGCTGGCTTTCTACCCAAATCTTGCCACCCATCATTTCAACGCGTTGCTTAACGAGCGCTAAGCCAAGACCAGTACCGCCAATTTCGCGCGTATCACTATTGTCTACACGATAGAACTTTTGGAAAATATGCTCAGTTTCGTCGCGCGGAATACCGATACCAGTATCCTCGATAATAACCTGAACGTTGTAATCGTCAGCCTTAACATTGACGGTAATCCAACCGGCTGGAGTGTACTTAATTGCGTTTTCAATAAGGTTATTGATGACTTCCTGAAGGAAATCGCGGTCAATACTTGCATAGATAACCTGTGCGATATTTACGCCGCCCGCCTGACCGGTCGTATTATTAGAACCGAACTGATACTGCAAACCTTTTTCTTGAATATTTGGAACCTGCGCATCGGCGAATTCTTTGACGACGCTAACAATCTCGACTGGCTCCATGCGAGTCTTAATTTTGCCGTCTTCAAGTTTCGTCGTATCAAGCAAATCCTGGAAGAGGCGACCAAGGTGTCTAGAAGATTCATGTGCTTTTGCGAGATACATCTGCGCGCGCTCATCAACCGTTGCGGTTGCCGGATTCATAGCGAGACCAAGGTAGCCCTCGATACTAGCTACTGGAGTGCGCATTTCGTGGCTAGCAGTAGAAATAAAGTCGGTGCGCTCGCGCTCTTCTTCGAGCTCTTTTGCGATGTCGCGAAATGTAACAACAACACTCGAACCTGCGCCGCCAGTTGGCGTTACGATTAGGGAAATAGGAGTAGTCTTATTGCTACCGACAGTCAAAAGATCGAGATCGCGACGTTCAGCGACTTCGCCAGTTTTAATCGTGTTTAGAATAGGGTTAAAATTCTCAGTTAAACGGTTTCCGGATTTGTCGATAAGGTTAATTCCGGAATCAAAATAAAGGCCAATCAACTCCTCGACATTGCGACCGAGCATGATGCTAGCCATCGGATTAACTAGCTTAATGTTGTAATCTGCGCCGACGATAAGCACGCCTTCGCGAATAGATTTAATGACAAGCTCGCTCAATTCATGGTCCGACAAAACGCTAGGCGTCGCCGGTTCTTGTTGTTGAGGAATCTCTTCTTTTTTCTTAAATAAACCCATTACTTCCATTTTACCATAAGCGTAATTCTCTGATATAATATTTTTCATGAATAAAGACGTCATCTACATCGAGCCGGAGCAAGATATTACCGATATTTTGTCCAATATTAAGGCTTCGAAACATAAGATTATTGCGCTCGTTCCGCCAAAAAAGGCAGGTGTTCTTCGCAGCGCTGTAAATTTTAAGCTTATTTCAAAAACTGCACGCCAGAACGAAAAAACTGTCGTTCTCATTACTGCTGACGAATCTCTTCGCCGTCTAGCTAGCTCAGTTTCTATGCCTATCGCAAAGACTTTGCAGAGCAAGCCTCAGCTTCCAGAAGTTGACGACGCTGAAGAATTTGGCGAAGAAAAGCCAAGCAAAAACAAAAAAGAAGATGACGCAATTGAAGAAGATGAATCTGAAGATTCTGAAGAACCTGAGGAAAAAGATGACGCCGTAGAAGTAAAAACTTCAAAATCTCTTAAAAAAGACGCAGAAAAAGAATCTGCAGCTAAAAAAGTTCCAGTAACTGTCGTTAAAAAAGAAGCTAAAAAGCCTGTCGAGGATGACGTTATTGAGGGCGAACCAGAAGCTCAAGACGAAGAAGAAAAAGAACCAAAGACGAAAACAGAGAAAAATGTCGCCAAAATGAAAGGCGCCAAGGTTCCTAATTTCGCCAAGTATCGCAATAAAATCATCGCTGTAGCTATCGCTTTGATTTTGATTATCGGCTTCGCTGTTTGGGCTAGCGTTTTTGCGCCTGCTGCAAAGATTTCTGTCAAAGTCCGCACAACTTCCGAGGGTTTCAATGAAAGAGTTAGCTTTGTAAATGACGAATCTAAGGCGAAGCCAGAAGAAGGCATCTTCTTCCTAGAACAGCAAACCGTCACTAAGAAAGCTGAAGGTGAATTCCAAGCAACCGGCGAAGTAGATAAGGGCACGAAAGCTACTGGCAAAATCACTGTAGTTCGTCCAAAAGGTGAGGAAATTACTGAGTTTAATCAGAATTTCTCCATTCCAAAGGGCACAATTTTCACTATCGCAGGCAAGCAGTATGTTGTTACTGAGGGCGGCTCGGTTAACGTAACGAGCATCACTAGCCAGACTAATAACCAGTGTGGCTTCTTTAGGCCATGCTACAAGCTCAAAGAATCCCTCTCTAGTGGCGATATTTCCGTCGTAGCAAAAGAGAATGGCGACAGCTACAACATTAGTGCCGCAACAGCTGGCATTACTAGCAATATCAATATTCCGGAAAGCTATTCTATCTCTAGCTCCGCTATGACTGGTGGCTCCAGCAAGATGGTTAAAGTTGTTTCTCAAGAGGATCTCGAGACTGCAACTAGCAGCCTAGAAATGCCATCTCAGGACGAAATTGCTTCTGAGTTAGCAAACGAATTCGGCAGCGAATATATCTTCCTTGGTAGCCTCAAGCAGAGCGATCCTAAGGTTGTAACTTCTCCAGCACTTAACGAGGAAGTTGGCAACAATATCACTCCAAAAATCGTCAAAGAAGTAACTTATACTATGTTCGCAGTAAAGCGCGAACCAGTTAAGACTTACATTACTAAGATTGTCGCGGCTAAACTTGGCGACAATACTCAGGAAATCTACGACAACGGTATCGACAAAGCATTCTTTGAATCCTTCAAGAACTCCGGCAACGATAATACCGCAAAGCTAAAAACTACCGTCAAGACCGGTCCACGCGTCACCGACGAAATGGTTCGCGAGAAATCTCTCGGCAAGAAGGTTGGCGAAGTTCAGTCATTGCTAAAGTCCATCAAGGGCGTCGCAAGCGTAAAGGTTGATACTAGCTACTTCTTCGTAACCAGCATTCCAGATGATACGAACAAAGTTGAAATTAATATCGAAATCGAAGAATAATGCGCATTTTAGCTTTAGATGTTGGCACTAAGCGTATCGGCGTGGCTTACGCCGATACTGCTGTGCGTATCGCGATTCCTCGTGGTATGGTTCCAGTCGACGGTAACGAGTTAGCTGAAATCGCAAAAAAATATCGCCTAGAAAAGGCGGATTGTATTGTTTCTGGTCGTCCACGCAATAATAGTGGCGAAGAAACTCGCCAGACGGAAATGGTCCATAATTTTATTATATCACTTAAAGACTATTTTGTCAAGCATGAGCAGAAAGAACCGAAGGTCTTCTTTCAGGATGAATCATATACTTCCATCACTGCAGAAGAACTTCTAAAACCAACCAGGGCTGACAGAAAATCTGGCAAAGTCGACGAGGAAGCAGCCGCAGTTATTCTACAAGATTTCCTCGAACGCCCAGATTTAATGCAGATCGAACAGGAGATTAAAAATGTCTAAAAAATCTACGAAAATTATCAAACGTATCTGCTATATTCTCGCAGTTTTAGTCCTCTTAGCAATCATCGCAGCGGCTGGCGCAGTAATCTGGTATCAGGGTAATATTTCGGCTATTCGCGGCCTATCTTGCTCCGAAAAAGAATGTGAGCCAAAGACTTTTGTCGTAGCTCAGGGTGAAGGCGCTCAACAGATTGCTGAAAAACTCGAAAAGGAAGGCCTCATCAAATCTGCATTAGCATTCCGTATCTATTTAACGCTCCAAGCAGAGAACAAGAATCTCCTTCCGGGCAGTTACCAGTTCAGTAATAATATGTCTGTCGAGCAGATTGTAAAATCACTCAACGCTGGCATAGCAGTTCGTACTATTCGTCTAACTTTTCTTCCGGGCGAAACTCTTCGCGCTACTCGCGAAAAGCTTATCAATTCTGAGTTCAAGTTCTCCGCAGAAGAAGTCGACGCTGCATTGACAAAGCAATATAATCACGAACTCTTCAAAGGTAAGCCAGCAGGCACGTCTCTCGAAGGCTACATTTGGGGCGATACCTATGAATTCTACGCAGACGCGACCGTTGAGGATATTCTAAACAAGCTCTTCGATCAGATGCTAGACGTCGTAAAGAAAGAAAACCTTGTCGCTAAACTACAGAGCAGAGGTTTCACGCTTCATCAGGGTATTACGCTCGCATCAATTATTCAGCGCGAGGCTCCAGCTAGCTACGAAGAAAAACGTCATATCGCACAGGTATTCGAAACTCGTATCAAGATGAATATTCCGCTGGGTTCCGACGCATTCATCGGCTACGCAGCTGACCAAATCAACCCATATCGCGACAAGACAGATATGTCCTATCTAACCTCTATCGGTTGTCCATGGAACTCTCGTCGCTGCTTAGGTCTCCCTCCAAATCCAATCTCGACGCCAAATCTCGACTCAATCAAGTCCGTAGCGGACCCAACCGCGACAGAAGATATCTACTTCCTCACTGGCGATGACGGCAAAATGTATTACGCAAAGACTGAAGCTGGTCATAATGCCAACATCAAGAACTACTGCAGAAAGATGTGTCAAATTCTATAGAGAAGGGGAGCCGGAAAGGCTCCTCTTTTACGGCTCCTTGCCGATTATGGTATAATTATAGAGCGGGGATAGGTAAGAGTGGATGCCTATTATTTATCTATTTATGAAGAGATTTCAATTATTATTATCCAGAATTTTACCTTATGTAGGTGCATTCCTACTTATTTTTGCATTGATGTCATTCGGTTCTCGCGTTAACGAGAGCAGTATTAAGACTCCAATTATCGCCGCTTTTAACGATAATTCTTTCCTCGTTACCGCTGATCAGATTTCAGAGTCCTACATCGTAGCGAACATCGCAAACACCGTTTCGCTTCCATCTACGGCAACGATTTCTGAAAACTACGCAACCGTCAATGCCATCTATGAAAGTACTGGTACGACCAATACTTCCAGTACGATTATTGAGAGGCCAATTATTAACGACACCTCAAATCAAAACCGTGGCATTATTACGCATACCGTCGAAGCCGGCGAAACAATCGCTTCTATTTTGAAGAAATACAACATTACTGGCGTCACCGAAAATCAGATTCGCTGGTCCAACAAGATGAAAACTGCGACCCTTACGGCCGGTCAGAAACTTTTGGTTCCTACCGTTCCGGGCATTATCTATACCACTAAAAAGGGCGATACTTATGACGGCATCGCAAAAAAGTATAAGTCCAACACCGAAGAAATCATTATTCGCAACGACCTAGAATATACGGCTATCGCAGAAGGTATGACTTTGCTTCTTCCTGATGGCGAGCTCCCAGAAACTGAGCGCCCAGAATACGTCGCACCAAAGCCAGTCGTAAAGCCACGCCCAACAACCGGCGGCAGCTCATATATTGCTATCTCCGACTCCGGTATCCGCAAAAACCGCTTCCAGGTTCAGAACTACAACTACTGGCGCAATATGTACTACTCTACAAAGAGCTGGAACAACCCAGGCGCATTCGGTAACTGTACTTGGTTTGCTTGGTATTGGCGCCGCGCAAATATGCCATCCAACTACTGGCTTCCAACCGGCGTTCTCGGCCACGCACGCAGCTGGAATACTACTCTCGCTTCTCGCGGCTTCCCAGTTGGCCACACGCCAGCTTATGGCGCAGTCGTCCAGACTTCCACGAGTGGCTATGGTCACGTCGCAGTTGTTACTGGCGTAAATCCAGGCGTCAGCATCACGATTCAGGAAATGAACTACGCTGGTCCAAACGGCAAGTTTAACATCGTCTATCAGTCTACGATCGACTGGCAGTACGCCGTCAAGTTCAACTACATCTACGGCAAATAAGCCGCCTCAAACAGTGGTATAATAGAAATGTGTGGCCCAGTAGCTCAATGGATAGAGCGGCTCCGTCCTAAGGAGAAGGTTGTGCGTTCGACTC
>JAKSSX010000008.1 GCA_024402895.1 Candidatus Saccharimonadota bacterium | reverse complement strand
AACTGATGACCTGCCGCTTACAAGGCGGCTGCTCTACCAACTGAGCTATTGCGGCGTAACGTTGCGTGCGTACCCTTATATTCTATATGATTTTGCGCTTTTTGGGAAGCTCTTTGGCGGCGCTTTTTTTAATAATGATTTTGCGCTTTGCTGCCTTCTTTGTTTCTTCTGCGGTAACCTTAGTGCCAGCCTTAACGATTCTACGAGTGCGCTTCTGAGTCTTCGCGCTTTTAGCTTCAGCCTCAGCTTTTTCGAGTTGTAGTTGCTCGATACGTTCGCGAACATGCTCGGCACTTTCGGTGTCGCCTGCGTTTTCGTAGATTTCAAGAATATGGCGAAGGACAACAGTGCTTGGGTTTAAGCTGTATGCGGTTTCGAGTGCTTCGATGGCCTTGCTGCGGTTGCCAAGCTTTTCTAGAGCTTTTGCATAAGCAATGTAGCGACCTGGCTGATCGCCCTCAATTTCGATAGCCTGCGAGAATGCCATAGCTGCCTTCTCGTATTTGCCGGTTTCGAAATAAATGAGACCAACGTTATGCAGGCTAGACGCGTTATTATCTAGGCTCTGTGCAATTTCGAAGCATTCTACAGCTTCCTTGAAGTGCTTTTCCTTTGCGTAAAGAATACCGAGACGGTTGTAAGCCGCAGCGTTCTTTTCGTCGAATTTAAGAATAGTGAGGAGCGCCTTCTCTGCCTTCATGGGCTTGCGTTCTCTCATGGCCGACTGGGCAAGACCCCAGAGTTTTTTGATCTGTGGAGTTTTGCGAGTTTCGTTTAAATCCTCTTCATTACGCTCATTCCAATTGGGCGCAAAAAAGACAGTATAAAAAGCAAGGATTAAAATTAGCACTGCGGCTAGCATAAGTATATTATAGCATATTCGCTACGAGCTGTAGCTTGATGTGCCCGTTTTTATCTAGAGCCTGCTCGGTTTTTATGAGTTGTTCTATCTTCTGCAGGAAGCTAGGGTTGCCGCGCAATAGATAAGATTTATACATAATTTCGATACTGCACGAGACGACTCTTAGCGCGATTTGACGCGTGTCAACCTTGTCGTATTTGATAATTTTTTCTACTACGTCTGGGAGGGTTTTGGGTGTTGCTGAGACATATTCTTTGGCTAGCTTAAAAATATCTACTTCTGCTTTTGGTGGGTCGCTAACTTTGCTTGCTGATGGAATATAGTAGCAGTTTGCGCGTGAGCGAATGGTTGGAATGATGCCATTAATATTGTGAGTTAGAAAAATGTAATGAATATTTTCGCCAGGTTCTTCGAGCGATTTTAGTGCGTAATTAGCAGCGGTAATATTTATCGTGTCGGCATATTCAATGACGATGTAGAGTGCGTCGTTTTGCTTATTACGGCTGATTCTGAGCGCTTCTTCTATCTGTGGCTTTACGATTTCGCGACGCATTTTGCCTGTGTCGCTATTTACTATGTAAGTGACATGGTATGAGGACTCAAAAAACTTATCGAAAGATTCGGTTTCGGGCAACTCAAAGATAGAAAAGTTGTTTTTTGGAGCGATTTTTTCGATTTCGTCGACACTATTTAACTGCATCGCGGAAGCTCTCTGGTAATAATGAAGTGAAAGTTACGCGCTTGCCTTCTGGGATAGTGATTTCGAGTGAATATGCATGAAGATACATGCGGTCTGCTTTTGGCGACTTTGGATTATAGACTGGGTCGCCGAGAATTGGCGTGCCAATGTGAGCCATGTGGATACGAAGCTGATGTGTACGGCCGGTGCGTGGCTTGAGTTCTACGAGGCTAAAGCGATCATTGCTTGCGATAACTTTATATTCAGTAATTGCTTCGCGACCATCTTTGTCTGCAATGAAAGTAGTAGGCTTTTTGAGGTTGCGAGCGAGTGGAACATTGATGATTGCATGTGGCTGCTTTGGATGACCTACAACGAGTGCGTAGTAACATTTATGAGTCTTGCGTTCTGCGAATTGCTTTTGGAGTTTTGACTTGGTTTCTGCGTTCTTTGCAACGATAATAACACCGGAAGTATCGCGGTCTAGGCGGTGTACGATTTCACCGAAATCTTCGACTGCGGTCTCATCTAGGTATGCGCCCTTCTTGATAGAAAGCATGCCGGCTGGCTTATCGAATACAATAACATTGTCATCTTCGTATAGAACTGGAGGGCGATTCTTCTCTGCAGTAATTTCTGGAATAACCATGGAAACATTTTCTTCTTCCTCGGCAGAAACGGCATAGTTTGCCTTAGTGATAACTTCGCCATTAATGGAAGCTAGGCCTTCCTTGATGAACTTCTGGATAGTGCCACGAGTATATTCGGGATATTTTTCCAACAAAACCATATCGAAGCGACGTTTTTCTTCTTCGACTTGCGTATCTTTTTTGACGATATCGCCATTAATCATGCGCGATAGTTCTGGTTTGCTGAATTTCTTTGCCATATCTATTATTTTAATATTTTTTTGCTCTTTTTGCGAGCATGAGCATTTTGCTTTGGCTGGTATTTGGTCTTTTTATAGAACTTTTGGAGTTCATTGTATGCCTTATCGTAATGAGTTTGGAAGTTTGGGAAGGCGCGAATAATACGAACTTGCTGCCAAGTGAAGATTCTGTGGCCGCTATCGTTGATTAGTTTGATAAATTGACGTCCGTTACGCTCAAAGAATTGAACGACATGACCTTTCTTGAGGATTGACTGGTATTTGCGAAGAATCTTGGTGAATTTCGCGAAGCTCTGGTTGGTTGTTACGATGTCTGCGACAAAAATTATTGCTAGGACGATTGCCCAGGTTGTATTATTTGGTAGCCATTGGACAAAACTAAGGATTTGCGGATGTATTAGACGAATACCTACTGATGCGGCGCCGAATGCGAGAAAGCCGTAAAGGCAGATGCGCCCATTCAAGTTTAGCGGCCAGTCGCTATAATCCCACCAGCGCGCTTTGAATAGCTTTTCCATTATATATGAGGTGATGTACTCGAGAATACATGCGGTGGTGCCACCGATAAAGAATAATAGGACGGGATTCTCTACGAACTGACCGAATAGTAGGAATAATAGACCACCTACACCATAAATTGGGCAGTATGGGCCGTTTAGGAAGCCTCGGTTGACGAAACGATGCTCGCGAACGAGTGTAAGACAGTCTTCCCAGAACCAGCCGATGAAGCTATAGATAAGAAAGCATAGAAAAGCTTCGGTCAAGTTCATTTCTTTAGCTCCTGGATTACGTCATCGTAAAATGGCCTAGAGAATGTTTCTTTGACTGTGCATACTTTATCGGCTACGCATAGGATAACCCCTTCACGGTGGCGTGGTGGCCTGATATTTAATGGAAACATATGGCGCGTGATCATGTTCGCTTCTTTTGGATTAATTGCGAAATCGTTAGATGCGTTTACTAGCGCAGTGTCTGCGTGGCGATAACCATGCATTTTGCCTTCGTATGTATGCCAGTCGTAATCGAAATAGTCATGCAAGAGTGATCCGCGAACTAGAGCGGAATAATCGCACTTAATGTGGAGAGTTTTAGCGATTTTAACGCAAACGCAAGATACGCTAATGGAGTGCTCCATCACGCTTATATCTCCGTGCTGGTAGTTTTTATCACTGCGCGCGAAACCATTCGACTTAAGGATGTCGGCGCCGTAATAATTTACCGTATTGCGCATGATGCGCTTACGTTTTGCTCTGCTCATCTTATTTTCTTAGGCCAACGGCTTTTTGAACGAGGGCGAGCTTCTGATCCGCTACGCTATTTGCGTAAGCTTCGCCTCTTGCGAGAACTTGCTCGACTTCTTCGTCGGAAATTTGGGAAACTTTTTCTTGAAAATCAGCTAGGAAGTTCTTTACGGTCTCTGCAACCTTGCGTTTAAGGTCGCCGTAGCTAGTCTGACCAGCCCAGTCGGAAATAACATCCTGAATATCGCGGTCGGTTAGGAGAGTCTCAATAGTGAGGAGGTTGCTGATGCCTGGCTGATTAATCATATCGAAGCGGATTACGCCTTCGCTGTCAGTAGTTGCGGACATGATTTTCTTGTATGCCTGCTGAGGATCATCGCTAAGGCTAATCTTGGACTTCTCATTAGTGCTAGACTTGCTCATCTTCTTAGCCGGATCAACGAGGCTGCGGATACGGAGACCTTTTTCAAGATGCATAAACTTAACCTGCTCTTTCTCTGGTGCAGGAATCGTGAAGAGTTCTTGATTGAACTTGTTATTCATGCGAGTTGCGATGTCGCGAGTTAGCTCTAGGTGCTGGAATTGATCTTCGCCGAGTGGGATATACTTTGCGTCATAAAGCAAAATATCTGCAGCCATGAGAATTGGATAATTGAAGAGGCCGACAGTGATAGAGTCTGCGTGCTCCTCGGACTTTTCCTTGAACTGAGTCATGCGGCTAGCTTCGCCGAAATAAGTAAAGCAGTCTAGAATCCATGCGAGCTCGCTGTGCGCATGAACGCGGCTTTGGCGATAGATATGGATGTTTGGATTGTTGGCGTCGAGACCGGCAGCTAGATAGTATTTAATGCCCTTGATAACCTGATCATAGAGCTTGCTGTGGTCGATTGGTGTAGTGAAGCTATGTAAATCTGGCACGAACATATTGATATGACTATCGCTAGCATGTTCGTTTGCGAGATTGACCATTGATTTGTATGCGCCGAGGAAGTTTCCGATAGTTGGCTCTTCGTTTGCGCGTACGCCTGTAAGAATTGTTTGCATAAGATTATATCCTTCTATTATATCACAAATTTAAGAAAATGTCAATTTGACCCCTGTTGGGCGAGTAGAGATTCAGGCGCGAGGCCAATATGGAATAAAAGCGGATATGTTTGTCATAAGATAATTATACCATATCAAAAAGGAGCATGTCGGCGACGCCTCGATGCTCCTCTGTTTGACTATTATTTTCTCTTTGCTAGGTATAAGCCTAGGATACAAGTTGCAAACATAGTTACATATGCCGCAATATTATCTCCGGTCTTTGGATTTTCAAGGCCTTCGAGGTTAATCCATTTAGCATATACATCAACGAGATAATCATCTCCTTCGGATACTTCCTGGGTAAGCTCTTCGTCGTAGTACCAGCCATCAAATAGATAACCGTCTCTGGTTGGAGTTTTATCGATTGCGGTATTAATGTCGGCATCAAGCGAGTCTAGATAAACAATTTCTGGCTCATATTCTTCGCCGCCATTCGAATGGTAAGTGACTTTCTTGAAATACTTAGCCTGAGTTTCCATATTGTCGTTGGTATATGCGATTTCGAGGCCAATTTTGCCTGCTGCTGGCTCTTGGTAGACTTCACTTTCACCAAGATCGAGCTTCTTGTCGATGCTGAAGCTCTTAGTTGAGCTGTCATTTAGCGAAGCGTAGCTGACCGTTGTTGTTGTCTTGGCTTCTGTGACGGTTTCGTCACCCCAATCGATTCGCAATTTATTGAGAGGCTCGGTAATTTTTGCCTGAGCAACATTACTGCCGTTTACTAAGCCATCGTATACTCTAGAGCCGTTTGCTGCGGTTGTTGGCTCGGTAGTGGTAATTTTGCTGTTATCGAGTACTAAGTCGACGGTCCACATATCTCCGTAATAGAAGTTTGATGAGCTAGCGCTACCGCTTTTATTGATAAATAGCTTTAGCTCGGCGTTTTCTACTGCATCCCATTTTGTGCCTTTAAGGAATGTAATTCTGCCATGGTTTGCCGAAACTGGTACGCCATGGATGGTACCTTTCTCTACAACTACAGCCGACATGCCTGAAAGTGGAGCAATGCTACCGAAAGTACCGATTCCGTCATATGAATCGCCGTTATTATCGTCGATATAGACGTGCGCATCGAGGCCGGTTGATAAGTTTTTAGTGCTGCTGCCCGTATTAACTACACCCGCAATTCTGCCGCTATGTTTATTACCTTCAATTTTAGCCGTGCCGCCCTTACTATTGATGACGTAGTTCTTTTCGCCGAGCTGGCCCGCAATGCCGCCGGCATAATCACATCCAGTAACCTCTGCGCTATTTTCTACATCGATAAAGGTTGAATTACCTCCAGACGTACCTATGATGCCGCCTGCCGTACAAGTTGAAACGGTGCCACCTTTGACTGCTCCGCTATTTATAACGTTTTTGTACCCCCATACGGAGTTTTTGGCAGCAACGCCAACGATACCGCCGGAAGTGTCGTCTGAATAAATTTCTCCGCTGTTTTTACTATTGATAACGTAGCTATCTGCGCCGTTGGTGTATCCGACGATGCCGCCTGAGTATTTTTTACTATTTACTGCACCGGTGTTTTCGGAGTTAGCGATGAATGATTTACCGTTACCGAAACCAATAATACCGCCAGTACCTACTATCTTACCGGTAATTGTGCCGGAGTTTTTGTTTCCGTACATGATGGTTAAGTTATTATCGATTGCGGCTATACCGCCAGATTTTTCATCTGCAGTAACGTTTGCGCCGTTCTCGTTGTTGTAGATATAGTTTTCTTTGCCATATGCGCGGCCAATAACGCCGCCGGCGTTTAGGCCTTTTACGGTAACGCCAGTTTTTACGACGTTATTTTCTACAGTGTTTACGTTGCCAAGCATACAAGCGACTACTGCGCCTGCGGTAGATTGTGGCGCATTAATATTGCCACTTTCGATGACGACGTTAGTGATTTTTGCCTCTTTAATAATACCGAAGAGACCGTAGCAATAATCTGATTTATCGCTAGAAATATTAAGGCCATTTATTGTGTGATTGTAGCCATCGAAAGTACCCATGAATGGGGTATGATTGGCAGTATCGCCTCTATTACTGTCGCCAATTGGTGTCCAGTTATAGGACGATAGATCTAGATCTTTCGAGAGCGTTACGTATTTTCCTTCGAAAGTATTGCCGCTGTTTACTAGGCCTGCAAAATATTCCAGGCCTTTTTCATTCAAGATTGTAACTTTATTATCTTTTTCAGCGTAGCCGTTCGCTATATCTACTATAGTCGCTGCGCTTGCATTATTCGCCAATAGCGCCGATGTCAAGAACGCTACCGAAAAATAACCAATACTCTTTTTCATAGACCTCCTATTAACTATATAATAGTCCTGTTTGGCGCAAATCGCTAGTGGTTTTTGAAAAAATGCATAAAAAATGGTGGAGCACAGGAGATTCGAACTCCTCACCTCTTCCATGCCATGGAAGCGCTCTACCAAATGAGCTAGTGCCCCAACATTTTTTAATTATACCATGCAGGATTATTTCCTGATGATTTTGTAATCCGATAGATTATATCCGTGAGCGGCTAATAGAGATTCAGCGACTTTTGTATCGCCGGTGTTGTCGATTAGAATGAGGCAAATTACTCTGCCGCACTGTTCGTCGTCGGTGCCGTCTTTGATGAGTGTCTCGCGACTAAGCATTCCGTTTGTTGGACTTGGCTTCGTGGAACTGGAATACTTCGAAAGTGGAAGGACTTCCTTAATTGAGACTTTCTTTTCCATTTCTTTGAGATAATCTTCGACTTTCTCATCGCCGATGAGCTTTAGGAGGCTATAATCTGCCTTAGAGCCTTCATAGTAATCGAATTTTCCGTTCTTCGTAAGGTAGACATGTACGACGGTAGTTTCGTTTGGCTTGAGTTTAACTTTGAGCTCTTTTGCATCAAGGCCGCCTCTTTCGACTTTGACCGTAACTTCTCCTGGGAACATGGAATAGGTTCCGTTATTTCTCTTCTCGGAGTTGATAGATATTTCGGAATCGATTGGAGTTACGACAATAGTAAGCTTAGAACTTTTTAACGCATTATAGATAATCGTTCCAATGATAGCTAAAATCGACACTATGATAACGCTAATTAGGATTGTGCGTAGTCTATTTGATCTTCGTTCCTGCATTTTAGTTGTATCCCCTATCGCATTTATTTAATACAGTGTAGTTAACTTGCTCTGGGCTGTAGCTATTATCGATTAACCAGCTGTTTGCGATGTTTTTAGCTTCTTCAATGATCGTTTCGTCACCACAGGCGTCGATATTAAGGAAGAACTTATTATTCTTATCGCTGGTTAGAGAGAATTGTCTGCCGTTTTGCAGGCGTAATGTTTTTGGAAGGATATTATTCGCTAGAGCTTGTGGGCTCTTGAACGGCTTCTGATACTGTCTAGATTTATAGTTGAAAACGGTGTTGTTCTTGTCGTCGATTTTTAGGCTGAATGTCCCGTCCTGATTGTTTGTGATGTAGATTTTGAAGCCTTCGCCCGTGTCTAATTGTGCTGCGAATGAATAGGTATTTTCTTCTTGCTTGGCTGTATTGTTTTTGTAGCTAAGCGATTTTGCTTTCGGATAAGAATAAGTCAAAATCTCGTTGATTACTTTTATCGATTCGGAATTAATGTTGTCTGGAATAGATATGGAATTGACGATTTTATCCATGCCAATAAATGTGATGGAGTTTTCAAGTAAACCGCCAGTATTTTGAATATGGACGTTCGTTTCGGAAATTGAATCATAGTATGTAGCGTTTTCGATATCGCTGCGCATACTTGAACCGATGGCGATAATGGCGATAAGAGATACGCCGATTGCTAGGCCGGTGCCTATAATTTTAAGTTGATCTTGATCTATTGCTATCTTTTTCATATCTACTTCTTTTTAATTGCTCTCATACTACCAGTGCTTAAGCCTGCCGAATAGACAGCGCTTGGTTCCCATTGTTTCTTTAAGGTTACTTCTTCGCCGTTACCCTTTGAATCTGCGAGAAGCCATTTTCCGTCGCTAGTAATGCCGCGAATACCGATGCAGTGACCGCCTGAAGTAAATGGATCGGAGCCGCCGCCGCACATCCAAATCATCCAGCCGTCTCGCAGATATCTGTTGACGCCTTCGGTACTTGTATCGGATACAACTTCTGCCTTGAGTCCAAAGTGATCTGCGATAGTTGTCGGTAGAGACCAGCTACTGCCTTTACCGCAAATATGCATATTTTTCTCGCCGGCATAAGTACAAACTTCGCCTGGGTCATGCTCTACGCCGGTTAGGGCTGTCGTCATCATTGCGAACGAAGTACAGCCGCATCCAGATGAACAAACGGTGCCGCAAGAACCGTATGGAGTGTCGCTCCAAGGCATGCCACCACATTGTGACCACCATGGGAATTCGCCTGTCCAGGCATTGGATGCTTCCTCGCCGCCACAGTCGTCTCCGCTTGTTGATTCGGCGGTCATCGTATTGATAGCCTTCTGAAGAATAGGCCAAACGTTGCCCGGATCGGTATGGTCATTACTGATTGTATGCATATGCCCGATAATACCAGTGTAATTTGTGTAAGTATCGGAATCAGCGATGCGAGCGTTGCCACCGTCTGCCCAGTTGAGCGTAGACTCGAGTTTAATGCCGGTATATGCGCTGATGCCTACTAATAATTTAGCCAAGTATTGCCATTCACTGTCGCCAAAGTTGCCGGTGTTATGTAGATACCATTCGTCGCTAGATTTATCTTCGGTCGAGTAGCCAATAATCTCAATCTGAACGCCAGCTGACGTATCTACGCTTTCGACTGCAGATGCGGGCTTGTCAATTGAGAAGTGTTGGTAAACCTTCTTCGTCTTCATGTCGACTGTGAAATGTGGAGGATATGGGTTGCTCCTGTAGATGTCGAGACCATATTGGCCGACGCTATTTGTACCCTCAGTGCTATGAAGAGTAATTTTGTTTGGGCCGATTGAGTTATCGGAAGGTCTATTTGTGCTGTAGTCTAGTGTTGGTGAGCTATCGCCAACAGTTAAGCCTGCGTCTTCCGGAGTTCCTTTAACATATCCATCCATACCACTAGTAATCCAGCCGTTTTGCCATGAAATGTTAACGCTAGTTTGGACTGCGCTAGCTTCTGCGGTCGTTTCTTGGCTGAATGAAGCGTCTGGCTTGTTGTTTTCGAAGTAACCGAATGGGTCGCCGGAGTTGTTTTCTGGGTCTGCCCAGGTATAGAAGATGTATGTAGAACCGTATTTATTCTTAATTACGGTCTTATCTTTAATATATTTCGATCTATCGCTTTTATTAATCTCTGTGCCATCATTTGTGACCGAGGTTAAATCAGCAATCATGTCGTGCTCTAGAATTTGTTGCGGAATAGTTCTGTTGCCGTTGTTTAAAATGTCTCTTGCAGCGTCAAGCTCACCAGTTTTTGGCGGATTGAATGATTCGTTATATTGGTTATATGTAGCGAACCAGCCATGCTCTTCACTGCCTGGTTTTCTTCTGATGTAATGAATAAATTTATCTTCTTCGGTACTTCCTGGATCATTCGTGCCGTTCTTTTCGTATAAGTTTGCCATGATGGAAACCTCGGTTTTTACGGATGAGAGTGAACCGCCGTTTTCGGCTTCTGCAATAGCGAGAATACCTCGGAGCTGTCCATCGCTGAAGTTATATTTCTTGAATGCTGTTACCGCTTTTGTGCCGCCACAGTTTGTGCCGGATGTGCCGCCAGAACCTGATGATGTGCCAGAAAAACTGGTCTGGCCTTTGAATTGGTTATAATATTTAAGCGCATCTGACCTACGAATTGGCCTAGAAGCTTCTGGATCCGATGGTCTTTCGTAGTTGTCTAGCCAATAGTCTGCGGCGTCTTCCGGTGTAGTCTTATCAAAAATACCTTGATAACCGTTGAAGCCGTATGGTTGCGCGTATTCGCCTCTGACGACTTTATTAATTATTGTTAGCTCTGTTGAGTATAGTCGGTTCGCCGTTGCGTCATCAACTTTTTCTAGGAAGCATGCACCACCGCAGTAATGGCTGCCATCCGATGCAACGCTGTAAGTTGTAGCCTCTTTAAAATACACTAGTAAGTCTGGTGCGTTTTCGTTGTAGTATTTATCGAGAATGTCATAGTACTTATAGTAAGTAAACTGAACAAGTCCGACACCGGTTGAACCTGAGTTATTGTCATTGTAAATAGTACTAAAATCTTTACCCCAGTCAGTTTCGTGGCCGACCTGCCATTGAACTGGGCTCATGAGGCCTTCGTGCGCCATATTGCCCATAATGCCAGCTGCCGCGATTTCCGTAAAACCTAGCGACATAAGGCCGGACCATACTTTTTCTTCTGCAGTTGCGCCCGAAACGACTGCTTCGCCACTATTACAGGAGCTACCGATGGCTGATGAAATTAGATCGACTAGAGCCTGTTTTTCCTCGTCCGTTGATGGATGGACGTGATTTTCGCCGTCATTAAGCTGATATCCAGCGTTCTTTGCCTTGTTTGCCCAGTCTACGACTTTGATTTGCGCATTGTTTTTTGCGGTTTCTTTGAAAAGCTCTGCAGTTGTGTCGTAGCCAGCCTGTAAGGTCGTATTTGTAGCTGAGTAAGGAGTAATTAAGACTACTGTTCTTTGTGTGCCGGTAACGGCAAGAAGATTATTGAGCTGCTCTGCTGTGATTGCGCCGTTGTTTGTGCCGTGCTCAAAAACTACGACATCCTTTAGCCTCATTGAGCTAGCTTGAGTGACGCCCGCATCCCAGGCTCTGCTTACGACGGAATCATAAGAATCGTCGCTGAGGGACGTAAATTTTCCTTTAAGCAAGTTTTTAGTCGTCGAATCGGCTAAGATAGAGTCACCAATAATCGTGACGTCTGAACCGTTCGAGCTGACGCATTCTATTTTACAGTCGTTTTTACATTCTTCAGGGTCGTAGAACATGATATTATTCTGAGAATATTTATCAAGAAGTTCTTCACTTAAAGCAGAGACGAACGTAAAGTTGTTTAGTAATAATACTGAAATAAATAAAAGGTAGGTAAAAAATCGTATACCTCCTTTAAAATCCGACCCTTCTTTCATATTGCTTATATTTTATCATAAATATTTAATGCTTGTGCTATACTTGTTGTAAGTAGTGGAGGTAATATGAAAACACTATTTTGGATAGTGGTGGGAGTATTATTTATAGACTATATGTTCATTCGTGGCGGGGTTAGCTATCGTGATGAGCCAAATATTAACTATAAGGAGAAAGATGAAGATGGAAGGAACTAGCGTCCTCGATCAACATAAGAAGTCAAAAGCTGCTCCAGCTAATGCTGCTCAGCAGTCCGTTTTGGCTCAGAAACCAGCTCATGCTGGCGAACAATCAGTTCTCGGCGCAGCTAAAGCAGCTGGCCCAAAGAAACCAATTACTTTCTACAAGAAAGCTTGGTTCTGGATTACTATTGCCGTAGTATTACTAGGTACTGGTGGTCTAGTAACCTTCTTGGTAATCAATAACAATATCAGAGCTGAAGCTGCTGAAAATTTCAGCAAGTACGTTTCTGAAGCTTATGATGCTGTTAATGATTTCAATAGCGAATATAAGAGCGCTTTCAATGATTTCGATATTGCTAGCTACTACTCTAATCAGGAGCTAGCAGATAGCCTTCGTGACAAGTGCGCTATCAAGCTTGGCCTCACTGACGAAGAATACAAGATTTCTAATGAAATCGACAAGACTATCGAAGATATCACCGGCAAAGAGCTCAATAGCTTTATCAATATCTTTAAGAAGTCCGAAATTGCTGAATGGGGCAATATGGCTATCGAAAAGTATGGTGTTGGCGAAACCAAGAAAATGGCTGATACTTACAAAAAGATTGTCGAGACTTACAAAGATGTTGATGACAAGATTGATGCTTGTGAAGATGCTATCGGCGAAGAACTTAAGGGCAGCTATACTGTAACTTTGGGCGATTTCTATATTGAAGATGACAGCTCATGGCCAGATTACTACTTGCCTGTTAGCGTTAAGAACAACAATAAGGATTTCAAGATTAAGTTCAGAATCGAACTTGAGGCTTATGATACTGATGGTACTAGATTAGGTACTGATTACATCTATACTGAGCTTATTGAGCCAGGTAAGACCAGCAAAGACAATGAAGCCTTTGACGGCGGTTATCTATCAAGACTCGAAAAGATGAAAACTGCTAAGTTTAAAGTAACTAAGGTTACCGTAAACAGCTCTGAAAAGAAATAAATCTTTTCATAAAAATACCACCTTCGGGTGGTATTTTTTGTTGGTTATAGTTAAGGCCGATATAATCTCAAGAAATTATATATAAAAATACCACCCCGTGAGGAGTGGTATTTTCCGTAAAGCGAGATTAACGCTTGGAGAACTGTTCGCGTTTGCGAGCACTGCGGAGACCGTAGTGTTTGCGTTCTTTTTCGCGTGGGTCGCGCTTCATGAGGCCGGCCTTCTTGAGCACTGGGCGGAATTCTGGGAATTCGAGAACGAGTGCGCGAGAGATAGCGAGCTTGATAGCGTCTACCTGACCTGCGATGCCACCACCTTTAACAACGATGGTGATATCGTATTCTTTTTGCTTCTGAGTAAGAGCTAGTGGATCGGTGACCTCAGCCATAAGAGTCTTGTTACCGCTTAGGTATTCAAGAGCTGGTTTGCCGTTGATCGTGATTTCACCTTTACCCTTATAGAGGCGTGCGGTTGCGGTTGCAGCTTTGCGGCTACCGTCACCGTAGGTGTACTTTGCGTTCTTAGCTGGCATTACTTAATCTCCTTTGGCTGTTGTGCCGTATGAGCATGCTCTGCGCCGTTGAAGACGCGGAGGCGAGCTAGGCGATCAGCTGCTAGTTTGTTCTTTGGCATCATACCTTTGACTGCCTGTGCGATTGCGAGGCTAGGATCTTTCTCGATAACTTCAGCGAGAGTAAGATCAGTCAAACCACCTGGGAAACCAGAATGGCGATAGTAGTGCTTGTCGGTCATCTTGTCGCCAGTAACTTTGATGTTCTTAGCGTTGATAACTACAACATAGTCACCGTTGTCGGTATGTGGCGTATAGGTAACTTTAGATTTACCCATAAGCTTGTCAGCGATAACGACAGCGAGCTTACCGAGTGGCATTACGCCAGCATCGATAATCCACCATTCGCGCTGAATCTCAGAAGTCTTTTGGCTATAAGTTTTCATTACTTACTCTCCTTTTTGACTTCGTCTTTGATTTCGTCAACGAAAGAAATGGTTGCCATTTCAGCGTTGTCGCCACGGCGGAAGCCGGTGCGTTCAATTCTGAGGTAACCGCTATCGCGCTTGATTTGTGGTGCGATAACATCTACGAGCATGTTGCCCATAGCCTGGTCGTTAAGACGTGCAATTACAATGCGGCGGCTTGCGAGATCACCCTTCTTAGCGATAGTGATAAGCTTTTCAGCTGGACGGCGAATCTCTTTTGCCTTTGCGATTGTAGTGTTGATTGATTTGTACTTAAACAAGGAGCGCATCAAACCGCGTGTTAATGCAGTACGCTGGTCGGTTTCGCGACCAAACTTGCGTCCCTTATATCCATGGCGATGCATTTAGACTTTTAACTCCGTTAGTTTTTCGCGAACCTCATCGAGAGCTTTTGCGCCGAAGCCCTTGAGCTCTTTGAGATCGCTTTCTGATAATACGACGAGGTCACGTACGGTATGAATGTCATTGTTTAGCAATGCATTTGCGGTGCGTGCGCTGAGGCCGAGCTCCTCGATAGGAAGCATAAGACCAGATTCGTCTTCTGAAGCAGTTGCGGTAGGTGCTGGTGCGGATTCGACCGTGGTGCTACCTGCAAGTGCCTTATATTGATTAACTAGGATAGCAGCAGCTTCCTCGAAAGCCTCACGTGGGGTGATGGTACCATCGGTATCGACGGTAAGAGTAAGCTGTTGTAGGTTGGTATCCTGGCCAACGCGGGTGTTTTCAGCGTTGTAGCGAACGCGGAGAACTGGCGTAAAGACTGCGTCGAGCGCAATCATATCATTATGTACGCGTTCTGCGCTGCTCTGCTCGATGCTGAGGTAGCCGCGACCAGTGTCGACAATCATGTCCATCTTGAGGGTGAACTTAGGATCATCGATATTGCAAATAACCTGTTGTGGGTTAGCGATTTCAACCTCTGCTGGGAGTTTGATGTCGCCTGCGAGAACAGTTCCGGTGCCCTTCTTTTCGAGATGAATCTCTACTGGAGCGTCGGAGTGAGATTTGACATGAATGTTCTTAAGATTGAGCATGATGTCAACGGTATCTTCAACGATGCCTGGAACTGCGCTAAACTCATGAGTTGTGCCTTCAATGCGGAAAGCAGTGATGGCAGCGCCCTTGATGCTAGAGAGAAGTACGCGACGAAGTGAATTGCCAAGAGTGTTACCGTAACCGTAGTAAAGCGGTTTGATAACAAAGCTGGCGCTGTTTTCACCAAGATCCTTGATTTCTGCTAGCTCTGCTTCGTGAATTGCTTTTGTCATACTTCTCCTTTTTAGCGTGAGTAATACTCGACGATTAACTGTTCGTTGATGCCCACCTCAGCTTCTTCGCGCTTAGGTGCACCAGAAATTTCAATCTTCATATTCTTAACGTCAGCCTTCATCCAAGAGAGAGGTGCCTGGCTAGCAGCACCGGCTACGTTAGCTAGATTTGCGAAATAACTGTTTTTCTTTGACTTTGGACGAACTTCTAGGACGTCACCTGCGGAAAGGCGGATGGATGGAATATCGATACGCTTGCCGTTGAGGGTGAAGTGACCGTGAGAAACGAGCTGGCGAGCTGCGCGGCGGGTGCCTGCGAAGCCTGCACGATAGACAACGTTGTCTGCGCGGCGTTCTAGATATTCAAGAAGTTTTTCGCCAGTCATACCTTCTGCACTCTGTGCTTCACGCATGAGCTTTGCGAATTGTTTTTCGAGTAGGCCGTAGATGCGGCGAACTTTCTGCTTTTCGCGGAGCTGAGTCAAATAAAGACTGCCACCACGAACGCGCATGTCGGCGTGCTGACCAGGAATACCGGTCTTTTTTGCCATGATTTTCTGCGCTTTTGGAGCAAGTGCATAACCTTCACGGCGAGATTGTTTGCCAATTGGTGAAATATCACGTGCCATTACGGTTTCCTTTCTCCCTTAGGACGGCAACCACCGTGTGGAACTGGGGTTACGTCGGTAATACTATTGATGGAAATACCCATCGTGCTGAAGGCGCGAATTGCGCTGTCGCGGCCGAGGCCGATACCTTTGACGAATACGTCTACGCTATTCATGCCGTGATCGCGCTTTGCAATCTCAGCGACTTTTTCTGCGGCGATCTGTGCTGCGTATGCAGTACCTTTCTTAGAACCGCGGAAGCCGTTAGCACCAGCGGAAGAAGCGGCGATGACGCCACCAGTTTTGTCGCTTACGCTAACGATCGTGTTGTTAAATGTAGCCTGAATATGCACTTCGCCGGCCTGAACAACGCGTTTGCCTTTTTTGCCACGCTTTGCTGCCTTTGGTGCTTCAGCTGCTTGCTCCATCTCAGGAGCAGTTTTGACTGTTGTATCTTCTGCCATAATTTACTCCTAAGTTTTACTTGCTGCCTTTGGCTGTGCGCCACCAACTGCAATTGCTTTACCTTTGCGAGTGCGCGCATTCGTGCGGGTGCGCTGACCGTTGACTGGTAAACCTGCCTTATGGCGGAGCCCCTTATAGGAATTGATATCCTTGATACGTTTGATATTGTTAGTTACGAGACGTTTGAGGTCACCTTCAACGGAATATTTACTAGAAATAATATCGTTAAGTTTTTGCTCATCAGCCTCGGTGAGATCTTTCACCCGAGTGGTAGGCTCAATTTTTGCCTCCGCAAGGATGGCTTTAGATGTAGTGCGACCGATACCGTAGACGGAAGTAAGTGCAATCCACACTTGCTTTTCGCTAGGGATGGTAACACTGGCGATTCTTGCCATGCTTAACCCTGCCTTTGTTTATTCTTAGGTTTTTTCTTGTTAATGACACGAAGAACACCTTTGCGGCGAACGATGATGTCATCAGGGCTAATTTTCTTTACACTAGCACGAACTTTCATGTAAGTGAAAATTACCTTTCTGAAAACACTAAAACCATAAATATCGCAAAAAATATTTGTGATTTCGTTGCGTTTTCGGTTAAATTTAATCTTTTTGGCGGTAGCTGATTCTGCCCTTCGTTAGATCGTAAGGAGTCAACTCAACATCCACCTTATCCCCCGGGACCAATCTGATATAATTTTTGCGCATTTTACCAGACATGTGGCCGATAATAATATGACCGTTTTCAAGTTCGATGCGAAATTTGGTCCCTGGAAGGGCCTCAACAACTTTACCGGTAAGTTTAATTACTTCCTTCCGGTTATTAGAGACTGCCGAAGAATCGGCCTTCTTTGTGACCTTTTTCGATCTTTTTTGACTAGCCATAAATTACAATTCCTATTATATCAAATTTTACTTAAAAAGTAAAGATTATTTAATGGTTGCTTTAACAATAATAATCGAGTTGAAAACATCGCTTTTTTCGTCTGCACGACGTGCTGAAATAAGGGCGAGTGTTTCTTTATCGTCGATGCGCTCTTGGGCGAGAGGAAGCTTATTTTTAGCCTCTTCTTTGTCGATAATTTGAATCTCACGAATAATGTAGGTGAAAGTCTCATCATCGCCGCGAACAAGCGTAATTTCATCGTCTTTTTCAAGACTGTCTAGATTTGCGAACGCACCAGGCTTGGTTGCACCTTGGCTAATGCCGCTCATGAGAATATTGCCGCCCTGGCCTGGGTTTCCGGATCCTGAATACCATGCGACGTCAGCGATATTGTCTGGGACAGGCATTACGTATTCCGTAACGTTGCTGCCCATAACGCGCGCTTTAAGGTGTAGGCGTGGAATAATTATATAGCGTGGCGACGTAGTATAGGTTTGATGCGCGTCAAGCATTTCTTGAGTAACCTCAATTTCACTTGGATTATTTGCGTCAGCAAGGTCTGTAATGACTGCTTGTTGCTGATTACGCGTTTCTGCGCTCTTATTCTGATAGTAGCTTGCTTCCCAAACTAGAATCTTTATCATGCATACTACGACAATAGCGCCGATGATTGCAGAAATGATTCTAATTATTCTGCTTGCTTTCTTATTAATTTTTAAGCCCATCCCAGCGTAGCTCCTACTGATAATCGTCGTAGGTAACCATTAATGCGCGAGAGTTGATCTGGCGAATGTTTTCGAGTGCTACAGTGACAACGATCAAGAGACCAGTACCAGATACGGAAATACCGAGTGGGTAACCAATAGTCTGGATGAAAATGTAGTCGGTAATGTATGGAAGCATTGCGATTAGACCGAGCGCCATAGAACCGAATAGATTGAGACGGTTTACGGTGCGACTAAAATACTTCTCGGTTGCTTTGCCTGGGCGAACGCCTTCGATGAAGCCGCCCTGCTTCTGCAAGTTTTCAGCGATTTCCTGTGAGTTGAACACGATACTGGTGTAGAAGTATGTAAATGCTACAACCAATACGAAGTAGATTGCTGGATAAATGAAATCTTCACCTTTTAGGCCGACATTAGCGTCGAAGGTAGATGCACTTGGCGCTGAGAACCATGAGGTAAGGTTGCGGCCAACTTCGCTAGCTGGGTCTGCGTTAGTAATAAGCTGACCTACGAATGCAGGAACGGAAAGGAATGCAACTGCGAAGATGACTGGAACGACGCCTGCTGCGATAAGTTTAATAGGCATGATAGATTTGATGCCGCCGTATGCGGAGTTGCCGCGAACACGCTTTGCGTAGTTGAGTGTAATAATACGCTGAGCTTCGTTGATTTTAACGAGGAAGTAAAGAACGATTACTAGGCCGATGCCGAGCGCTAACATAATACCTGCCATCTGTGGATTGACTGGGAGCTCAAGCCAGCCGAAGAGGCTGAGAGTACCCTGTGAAGTATCGAAGAGATTGGAAAGCATAGAAGCGAAAGTGGTTGGGAATGCAGAGATGATACTACATAGAATAATCATGGAAGTACCATTGCCGATACCCTGTTCTGAGATAAGCTCACCGAGCCACATGAGGAGTGCTGAGCCTGCAGTCATTGCAGTAACTGCGAGCATCCAGTTTTCGGTTGTCATAGTTACAGTGCCAGTTGAAGACTGTGCTAGAACGGTTTGCTGCAAAATGAAGATGTATGCAATAGATTGCAATACTGCTAGAGGTATAGAAGCGATACGAGTCCACTGGTTAATCTTGCGACGACCAGCTTCGCCATCCTTGTTAAGCTCTTCCATGCTTGGAATTGCCTTGCCAAGGAGCTGCATAACGATAGATGCGGTAATGTATGGTGAGAGACCAACGAGAATGATAGATAGGTTGGTTAAGCCGCCACCAGAAATCAAGTTAATGAAGCCGCCGAGATCGGTGCTATTAACTAGGTTGTTGACTGCATCCTTAAATGTTTGTGTATCGCCGAGTGGAACAGGAATGTGCGCCAAAATACGATAAGCGACGAGAATCCCGAGTACGGCCAAAATGCGTTTGCGCATGTCTTTGTTCTTGAAAGACTTAAAAATGGTCTTAAAATTCATGTTACCTCTTGTTTACTTCTTATATATTAACACGCTATTTAGCTCTCTTCAATATAATCTGAAAAATTAGCCTTAATGTTTATGTTATTATTAACTTAATATGTCGAAAAAGGAAGAATCTTCGAAAATTAGTGTTAATAAATATTTAATCATTATACCAGTTGTTGCTATTTTAGTTCTTATGGGTCTGTGCTTTATTCCCTTCGAGAAGAGAGTCAGTCTTCCTAGCAAAGAGTTTGAGGAAAGTTTTTACGATATTTTGAATTACAGATATTATCGTTCTGTGCCAGATCCTGAATGCGAAAAGAATCGCGTAAGCTCTACTGAAGATCTCGGCCCTAATGATCTTAAGTCTTCATGTAGCAATATTAATACTGGTGAAATTCTTGATGTTATTAAACTTTCCAATATGAACTGTAGTTCGATTACTTATGATGTTGCCGGTTTTAAATCTGATTACTGTGACATTTTTTATTTAAAAGACGGTAAATTGTATAAAAATATTTCTCGAGATTCGATTTCTAATAAGAAGTTTGAATCTGGCTATGAAGATCCTGTCGATATTGAATTCGTAGAAGGCGGTGCTATTACGGTTAGCGAATACTTTACTGTTGAATGTTATGGTTTTGGCCTATTCTGTCCAGATGAATCTTCTGAGTCCGGCGACATAAATAGTCATACGAAAATGAAAATCGGAATAGACGCTAACATTAGGAAATACTCTAATGTTTGCGATCAAGACAATGGCTCGAAAGATATGCTTAGCGGCTCCTGCATTTATGCAGAAGATACTTTTGAGTATGTTAAGTCAAAAGATATAATTAAATAATTTGATTGACGCAAAAAAGAACGCCCCATTGGAGCGTTCTTTTTATTAAAGTAGACTATTTGTCTTCTTTTGCTTGCTTCTTGCGTGCAGGAACTGCAACTTTCTTGAAGCTACCGCCAGCCTTCTTGATGGCCTCAACAGCGGTTTTACTTGCAAACTGAGTCTCAAGCTCAACCTTTGCGGTGATCTCGTCACGGAGAATAACCTTGACGGATGCGTATGGGTTTTCGATGAGATTTGCGTCTGCGAGGACAAAGTTATCAACCTTGCCGCTTAGAGTGTTAAGAGCATCGGTGTAAACAACCTGTGCCTTAGCATGAATAGACTTGAAGCCTTTCATCTTAGGAACAGCCTGCATCATAGCGCGCTGGCCACCCATGAAGGTAGCTGGAAGCTTATGATGACCGGTGCGGGATTTCTGACCCTTAGTACCACGACCTGCGGTTTTACCCTGGCCAGCGGAGATACCGCGACCAACGCGTTTGCGATCTTGGTTCTTGCTAACTACTAAATCGTTGTATTTCATTTATTTAGCCTCCTTTTTGTCGGCTTTCTTTGCGTTGTTCCATTCATTCTTTGGAACTTGCTGGCGAAGACCTTCGATTACAGCGTAAGCAATGTTTGCTTTGTTGGTAGAACCGAGGGACTTGCTGATAAGGTTCTTGATACCGGTAAGACCGATAATAGAACGAACTACGCCACCGGCGATAATACCGGTACCAGGAGCTGCTGGCTTCATGAGAACATGAGCGCCGGTAACCTTGGTTTCAACTTCGTGCCAGATAGTATCGTTCTGCATGCTGACAGTAACCATGTTCTTCTTTGCGCGGCGTTCTGCTTTCTGAACTGCGCTAGTTACATCGTTACCCTTTGCAAGACCGACACCGACGCGATTCTTATGATCGCCAACGGCAACGAGAGCCTGGAAGCGCATACGGCGACCGCCAGCGACGGTGCGGGATACGCGGTTGATAGAGATGTTTACGGAATCAAATTCCTTCTTACCTTCTTCTGCTGCGCGGCGGTTGCGGCGATTGTCGCGACGGCGGCCGTTAAATTCGCGTCCTGCCTTTGCTTCTTTTGCTGCAGCTGCTTCGTCAGTGAGTTTGGTAGTACCAGACTTATTGATTACTTTTGGTTGCTTTTCCATATTAGAACTCCAATCCTTCCTTGCGTGCTGCATCAGCTAGGCTGCTCATGCGACCTGCATAAAGGCGAGCGCCACGGTCGAAGACGACCTTGGTGATCTTTGCTTTTTTAGCTTTCTTTGCGATTTCGCTACCGATGAATGCGGCGAGTTCTTTCTTGCTACCTTTCTGCTTGCTACCAACGGTGGTTGCGTAAGCAATGGTAGTGCCGTTGTCATCATTGATGAGCTGTGCGGTAACGTGTGCGTTGCTGATATTTACGCTAAGGCGTGGGCGTTCAGCGGTGCCGTGAATCTTCGCGCGAGTGCGATTTGCTCTAAATTCTGCTTTCATGACTACTTCTTACCTGCCTTACCTGCTTTACGGATAATAACTTCGTCAGCATACTTAATACCTTTACCCTTGTAAGGTTCTGGTTTCTTAAGTGCGCGGATCTCAGCTGCGACCTGGCCGACCATCTGCTTGTCGGTGCCACATACAGTAATAGTCATCTTTTCAGTCTTGAGTTCAATGCCTTCTGGAGCTTTGTACTTGACTGGATGGCTAAAGCCGAGAGCCATTTCGATTTCTTTTGGACCACCACTTAGGCGGAAACCAACACCATTGATCTCGAGTTTCTTCTCAAAACCTTTGGTTACACCAATAACTGCGTTATTGATAAGTGCGCGCTGGAGACCATGCCATGCACGAGACTTTGGCTCGTCATCTTTGCGCGTAACAGTAATAATATTACCTTCAACTTTCGTTGTGGTATTGGCCTGGACAGGAACCATTAGCGTGCCTTTAGGACCGGTGACAGTAATATCCTTCTCACCGACCGTAATTGTCACGCCTGCAGGTACCTCTACAGGTAGTTTTCCGATACGACTCATTGCGTTCCTTTATGTTAATAATATCTCGCTTATTTTATCATATCTGGGGTAAATTTGCAAGAACCTACTTAAAAATGTCAGTTGTGCGACATTAAGATTTTTGGCTTAAAATGAGCTCATGCTTGTCTATTTTGCCTAATTCTTGCATACTTATGGTGAGCAACTTATCTGTTGCTAGTTCTTAAAGATTTAGATTTGCAAAAAGGAGGTATGCATGTATGAGATTAAGGACTGTTGCCTCTACGAAGCCAGGCTTTTGCCTGCCCGTTGAGGATGCGTTACTGTTTTCTGGTCACTGTGCAGGTATTTGTTATATGCCGGATGACTTTGACGCAATTTTAAATGAGTCGGCCACAAGAACTATGGGCCGCGTTAATGGAACGATTGGCTCCGGCCATCACAGTGTTTCTGGCAATCCGTCGTATAACTTCGTACTCGAAGGAGTTCCTAAGATTATAGCTATGATTCTTAACAATGAGCATGACTATAATACGAGCGAAAAATCTGCTCGCTATACGATTATGGAGACTTCCGATGAAGAGCAAGTAATCTACGAGAAGTGGTCTGAGAAGCTTAAAGGTATTATCTTGGCCGAGTATCCTACTCTGGATGCTGCGATCGTGAAGAAGCTTGCGCTCGAAAATGCGCGCTATTTCATCTCTGTTTTTACTCCTGCAACTACGATGGAGCATTGTCTTGATTTGCGCCAGGCGAATTATATCCGTAATTTCTGCTTGGATTTCGTGGCAAAGAAGACGAATGATCCGTTCGAGGTAAAGTTGAAGCCTTGGCTTGCTGAGCTTGCGTCATTATTAGAAATTATTGCTGTTGATGGAATGGTTGATAATAAGGGTCGTAAGTTGAGCTTATTTGCAGACCGTTCTCGTGAGGAGCTTTTCGATGAATGTTACTCGATTAACTATAAGGGCACATTTGCGCAGCTGGCTCAGGCTCAGCGACATCGTACTCTTTGGTATGAGATGACTGTTCCTGACCTTGATTACTGTGAGTTCTACGTTCCGCCGATCTTGTCAAAGCAGGAGGATATCGATGAGTGGCTGGCAGATATGATTAGTCTGAAGGAAAACTATCCTCAGGGTATGTTAATTAATATCAATGAGCGCGGAACTGCCGAGATGTTTCTTCTGAAATGCCATGAACGCCTTTGCGGCGCGGCTCAGCTTGAGATCTGTACGAGAACTTCAGCTACGCTTAATCGATATGCTCTTGAGTGTAAGAATTATGATGTTCGCGAAATGTTGCGCCAGTATTATGGCAGGAGAAAATGTACGCTCGGATCCTATCGCTGCAATAGGCCTTGTCCGTTAGGGCCTAGCCACGTATTTGATCGCAAAATCTAATCGTTCTTTTCCTTGGAACTGCCGCCGGCTTCTGTCGGTGGCTTTTTCTGGCATTAAAAAACGCCGAGTTTGTAACTCGACGTTCGAATGCGACAAGGATTATGGAAAGATTTCCTCTGGCGTAATGCTAAATTCAACACAAATGTCATCTATTATATCGTCGAATACATTATGAAACATCTCTGGCGTATACCATTCTTCAAGATGTTTACGCAGTATACGGTAATTCATTCCGCGCTTAAAGAAGCTGTTCAGCAGCGTTTGTATATTTAGCGCATTTTCGATTCTTACCGATTGCTCAAATCTAGTAATCATTGCGCTGATTAATTCCTGATCGTCGCCTATTTGCTCCTTCAGGCTCATAATGACCTCTAGGCTGAAACGATTTTTCGAACAAATTGCACTAACAATTTTTCTGACCATTTTTGGCTTATCGGCGGCGCAGTTCATCATTAGCGGAATGTTGTCTATAATATAGTCATCACAGCCGATTGCTGGATTTTCTTCCATAATTATCTCGAGAATTGTGTGTTCTTCTTGTATGATTTTTTCGACTTTTATTGGCGGCATCCACTTACCTGCGTTCTCTGATTGTTTGCTCCCTGAATTTTCCCCCTCTCTTGTCGCTCATAAGATTCAATTTAGCGTTCACTAAATCTAATTTTATTATGGCATACATCTGTTAAGCTGTCGATTTTAAGCTATCGGGATTGACTTTTTAATGCGTTTATGCTATAATTAGAGGGTTGCGGATGTAAAAGATCTCGCAAAGCAATCACCGTTTCGGTGAAATATTAAAATGGGGGTGCTTATATGCACAAAATTGCAAAAGTTTTATCTGTCCTACTCGTTTCAGGAGCTTTAATTGGCGTTTCCGCTTCAGCTTTCGCTGATACCACGCAGGATTCACCAAAGCCTACTGCTGAGAATGTTGCAGAAACTACGGTGTTCGAAATTCCGGACGCATCACCTCTGAACGATGAAGAGATTGCTGATTTCACAGTTTCAACTGTGACTGTCTCTACTCCGTTACCTGAGGAAGTTACTGTAACGCAGGTTTCAAGCGAATCTAAGATTCCGACACCAAGTTGTCAGGAGCCGCTCATTCCTAGTGAGCCTGAGCTTCCGGAACCTACATGTAGAGAGCCGCTTATTCCGAGCGAGCCTGAGATTCCAGCGCCAAGCTGTCAGGATCCACTCATTCCTATTGAGCCTGATTTGCCTGAGCCTGGTCTTATTGATCCACCGCTTCCAATCGAGGATGCGATCCCTACTCCGGTGTACGAGTATCTTACTGCAGAAGAGTTTGCTATGGTTTTGCGTAATACCAATGTTCTTACGTATGTCGAGCGAGATTATGAGCATAAGCCTAATCTCAGCTTGAGTCATGTAGCTATGACACTCTTCCCTGATGTAGGAAATGGTGCTCCAGTCGATGTTGAGTTTGTCGATCTTGAGAATGATATGCCGATTGGTAATTATACTCTTGAGAGTCGTGAGACAAATTTGGCAGACGGGTACGCTGCGAATGTTATGTATCTTTGCGATGCGCGCACAGGACAGCTTTTCTCTATCACTACAACTGCTGATGGAATTCTATATCAGACAACAGTTGATGGAGAAGAATCTTCTTATTTCGAGAATATCCTTCCTGTTGGAGTTTATGAAGTAAACGAAATTTACTACTGCACTTCAGAAGGATACAGTGAGATAGGGCCTGCTATTTGTGCTTATCAAGCATCTACGAGATACGACATTCGTATTTTGAACCTTTGTCACGTATATTGGTCAAGCGACCTTTGCGTGGCGTCAGCTGAGTAACTTAATCATTGTGGTTTATCAGCTTCGGGAGCCTCTGTGGCTCCCTTTTTCTTGCCTATTTTTTAGCATTAAAAACCCACCCCGAAGGGTGGGATTTTGACGAGGACTAGCAAAACTCTTCAAGAATCATAGCTTGTAATGCTGATTCAGGAATATTCAGCTCAGCCATTTTCGTCTTGATTTTTTCTGCTATTTCTCTTCTTTTGTGAAGGCTAGGTTCTGATAGGGTGCTGAAGATATAGGCTTTAATTAGTATTTTCCTATTTTGTTCGCTCTTTAGTGCTCCTGGCAACAAATACTGTTTTCTGACCTTGTAAAGATTGCTTGGGATTGTTTTCGTCGTATATTCGTATTTCTTATCCCAGCCAAGTATACATTCAAAGAGTTCTTCGTCGCTAAATTCGAAATTTTTAAGACGTTCCTCGAAGCATTTGATGTATCTGACTCTGTCTTCGGCGTCTTTAATCCGAGAAGCGTCTATTTTAAGTGCTCGAATGACTACACTCCTTTTACGCCCGCCTTTTGCGATTACTTTTGAAATTAGCGATTGGCTTGCTTTATTTATGTCTCCACCGCCAAAAGCTTTGTAGCATTGAAGAGTGCTACTTATAGCCCCTTCATCCATCCTTGGCTCGTATGCCTCTAGAACACGCAATAAGAAATGCGACCTAAGCAAGTTTCTACGGGGTCGGCGTACTGCTATTATTTTCCAATAAAACTTCATAGGATTGTGTCCGTACTCTTTGATCAGCATGTCAAATATGGCTACGCAATTTTCTGGATTATCGTCGCAGACATCGAGACAGAAATATTTCGTATATGCCTCGTAGAGCTTGTCCGGGGGAATTTGGTTTCTAATAGTAGATAACATATCCGGCTTCCACATAGAAACTAAGCCACTGATTAATGTTTTGTTATCAATTTCAATTCCTAGACTTTGTAGCAAGGAATATCTTTTGACTATTTCTTTCTCCTGAACATTACCCATTAATAGATAAGGGCTTACTCCGCTTTCAATGAGTTCCTTCAAATTTCTGAGAATAAAATCGCTCATTAATTGATTAGGCTTCGCTGTGCCTTCAATAAGTAACTTCTTAAGACATTCATCTAAAATACATTCTTCTTCCCTCCCTTCAAGAGTCTGTACTTCCAGTGCCGGTTTTTTAGCTTCCATAGCTTTTCCTCGTCTTTCATATTTTTTTAAAGAGCAGTAAATTATATTATAGCACATAACGTCATAAATGTCAATCAGCATAAGCCCGTTCAGTATAATACAGAGGCACCAAAAAAGCACCCCTTTCGGAGTGCTTTTCGTTTGCTATTAAGCTATTACCAAACCTTAACCAAGATTTCGCCGCCAAGTTTGTTCTTGACTGCTTCCTGACCGGTCATGATGCCCTTGCTTGTAGAAACAAGAACGGTACCGCGGCCAGACTTGACCTTAGGGATTTCAGCGACGCCAGCGTAGATGCGGCGGCCCGGAGTAGAAACCTTAGAGATTTCATTGATGCGAGCGTTTTCGCCTTCTTTGTTAATAACAATGTGAAGGATATCGCGAGGCTCAGCTTTTTCAAGTTCAGCGCTTTCGATATAGTTAATCTTCTGTAGCTTGCTTGCAACTGCAAATTTGAGCTTGCTGGTTGGGACGCGGATCTCGGTCTTGTTGACAGCGATAGCGTTGCGGATGCGAGTAATCAAGTCAGCTACTGGATCAGTGGTTTGAATTGACATAATCTTTCCTTTCTACCAACTACTCTTAGTTACACCAGGGATTTCGCCCTTGCTTGCTTTTTCACGGAAGTTAATACGGCTGA
>JAKSSX010000007.1 GCA_024402895.1 Candidatus Saccharimonadota bacterium | reverse complement strand
GAATTCCAAGGCAAGAAGTTTAGTGATTATTATAAGATTGAAGGCGGTGATGTTTTGCCTGAATTACATAAGCTTCAGAAGAAAACATCTAGCGGTTTAATGTATTCGCTCGATTACGGTGGCGGCACTGCAAATATCGAGTTTGAGGCACTTACTAGCCTAACTAATCTTTGGACTAATACAGTTCCTTACACCGCGCTTTTGCCAAAGGCTGGCGAGGTTCCTTCCATTGCAAGTATGCTAAAGAAGCAAAACTATTCTACGTCCGCAATTCACCCATTCAATGGCGGCATGTATAAGCGTAATATTGCTTTGAAGAATGAAGGTTTCGACGAATTTACCACTGAGCTCGAGATGGATTATAAAGAGCACGAAGGTGATTCTGAATATATTAATGACCAGTCAGCCTACAAACAGACCTTGAAGGCCCTTAAAGATTCTGACGAAAATCAGGTTATCGGCTTAATTACCATGCAGAACCACACTCCATACAATGAATCTACATACAAGGAACATAAGTTTAAGGTTACTGGTAGTAAAGAAATCGACGAAGGCCGCACACAGTCTATCGAAACATATCTTCAAACTCTCCACGAGTCCGATAAATATCTCGGCGAATTCATTGGTGAGCTCGAGAAGCTAGACAAGAAAGTTGTCGTCCTATACTTCGGCGACCACTCCGCTGGTTTGTTTGATATTACAAACGATAGCAATGAAAAAGAAGTTCGCGATCTTTCCCGCGTTACGCCTTACTTTATCTGGGCAAACTATGATGCCGGCTTGAGTGCTTCAAAGAAACTCCCAACAACCACGCCAAACTGTATGGTTAATACCATGCTCAATCGCTTACAGTGGAAGAAGGATCCTCTATATTACCTTCTTGATGACGTTTGCTCCACGGAGCCTATCCTAGCCGCTACTTACCTTGACGAAGATAACTTTAAGTTGACCGAAACGCTTCAGGATTATCAGCTACTTACCTACGATATCCTAGGCGGCGAAAGATACTGGATTAATAACAAATAAAAAAATACCCCCTCCGAAGAGGGGTTATTTTTTTGTTAAGCCTTTGGGAAGAGTGGAGTTTCCGGAGGAGTGATTTGCTCTGCTTCGAAAACTGCTGCGATTTTCTTTGCCGTTTCTGGTAGGAAGATTGCTAAGCGTACACTCGTATTTGAAAGATCTTGAATGAGATTCTTAAGAACTTCCTTAGCTTTCTCTGGATCGGTCTTTGCGAGCGACCATGGCTTTTCTTCGTCGATGCGTTTGTTGAGGTCCTGAATTTCTGACCAAACAATGTCGAAAGCGAAGTTAAATTCATACTTAGACATACGAGAATCGAAGTCTGCGTTTTCTTTTAATTCGCCCTTTACGCCGGACACTTCATTTTTCTTGCAGAGGGTTGCGAGGCGCTGAACAAGGTTACCAAGGTCATTAGCAAGCTCATTATACGCAGCTTCATATTTATCCCAAGTAAAGTCTGCATCTTCCGTCGTAGAAGCGTGACGTAGGAAGTAATAGCGGAATGGAATAACGCCGTGCTTTTCAAGAATTTCACCTGGAGCAATAACGTTTCCAATAGACTTAGACATCTTTTCGCCATTAACAGTAATAAAGCCGTGAGCAAGAAGATTCTTTGGTAAAGGAAGGTCTAGGCCCATTAACATTGCTGGCCAAATGCCCGCATGGAAGCGAAGAATATCTTTACCGACAATCTGAGTGTTTGCTGGCCAGCTATCTGAAATATCGTTTTCTGGATAACCAAGGACGGTAATGTAATTAGAAAGCGCATCAATCCAGACATACATAACCTGAGAATCGTCACCAGGAACAGGAACACCCCATTCGACCTGCTCTTTTGGACGAGAGATAGAAACGTCTGGCATATCCTTTAGAAGATTCAAAAATTCTTTTTTACGGAAAGCTGGAGTAATCTTCATTTCGTCAGATTCAATTGCTTCACGAATACGATCTTTAAAATCTGCAATGCGAAGATAATAGTTCTCTTCACTAAGCTTCGTATATGGCTTTTTGTGATCTGGGCAGATACCTTCATTTTCAGCCTGTTCTTTATCCGTCACGAAACCTTCACAGCCTTCACAGTACCAACCTTCATATTTGTCTTTGTAAATATGATCGGAAAGCTTAGTCCAAATTGCCTGACAGCGGCGCTCATGATCTTCGTCGGTAGTACGAACGAAATCGGTATATTCTACATCCAAAGAATGAATGAAGTCTTGGAAAGTCTTTGAGTTCTGATCGACGAAATCTTTAATAGGAATATTAAGCTCTGCAGCCTTTTTGAAAATTTTGCTACCATGCTCATCAGTGCCAGCCTGAAGGCGTACAGTTTTGCCCTGCAACATCATATAGCGACGCAGCACGTCCGCAAGTAAATAGTCCATCGCATGACCAAGGTGCGGATTACCATTGACATACGGGATAGCTGTTGTGATATATGATTTTTCCATAGCAAAATTATAACATCATATCTGTTAATTCGCTAGGAGCTAGTCTCTGTACTGAATGCGCGACATGAGCGCATGAGTAATAGCCGCGGCCAAAGCATCGGCAGCATCGTCCGGCTTTACGATTTCTTTCATATTTAAATATTTGCGCACAGCTTCCTGCATATCTTTTTTAGCAGCACGGCCATAGCCAGTTAATGTCTGCTTAATTTGCAGTGGCGTATATTCATAAATTGGAATGTTATGCTTTCTTGCGACTAGCATGCAAACACCACGCGCTTCAGCAACGGAAATACCAGTAGTAATATTGTTATTGAAGAAAAGTTTTTCGATCGATACTTCATCCGGTTCGGTTTCGGCAACAATCTGCTCTAACGACTCGTAAATATCTAACAAACGATCAGCAACAGGAGTATGAGCCGGAGTTGTAATAACGCCAGCAGTAATCATGTGTGGCTGCTTATGTGTTGTAAATTTCACAACACCAAAACCACAGATACCTGTACCTGGGTCAATACCGAGAACTTTCTTCGTCGACATACTTATAGTTTAGCATTTCGACGGAATAAGCCTGTTATAAACTTCCAAATTTCTTTTCTAAACTGAATAACGACATAAGTTATTGCCGTTAACCCCAATAATATAAGCGCGCCGACTGCAATAAATATCTGCGGATCGTTATGAGTTTCTTGCGGAATTTCCTCGACCGGAAAATCCGACATATTGCTAGCGCGTATCTTCCTACAACGATTTGTTTCGGGGTTTAATTCATAGCCTTCTTCGCAAGTCTTTTGCTCTTTTGGTTCCTCATTCTTTTTACATCTACCGGTGAGCGGATTGCGATAATAGCCCTCCTTGCAAGCAGCAGCCGTAGTTACCGTTGGATTATTATTGCAACGCCCAGTCAGAACATTTAAATATTTCCCTTCTGGGCAAGTTTTAGTCGTTTCCGTTAAACTTTCTTCATTAATACAATTGCCGGTTTCTGGATTAATAATCTTTCCTTCGGGACACGATTTAAATTCTTGGTAAACATTTTCGGCGGCCGGAGTGCGCATATAAGTCGACAGTCACTGGCCGTCAACTAATATAATCGATACGCCCTTCTTTTGCCCATGAGTGTAGCTAACAGAATCAACCAACCCATTGCCATCCAAAATCTCAATCACGAGTTCACTACTCGGATCTTTAGTTAGTATTAAATCTTGAACAATTGTGTATTGTTTTGGCGCTAATATGCCGAGCAAAGGATAGTCTTTGCCTTTATAACGCAAGATACAGGAATCTAGAGTTAGTTCTTCGTCACCTGAATTATAAAGCTCAATAAATTGCTCAGACGAACTCTCCTCGTAGTATGAGTAAATTTCGGTAATCATTAGGCCGTTGCAGGTTTTTATTTGCTCAGGCTCCGGTTCTTGAATTAGAAAAGCATCCTCATTAACAGCTGGGTAATATTTTTCGTAAATGAATTCATTATTTTCGCCGCGCAGAGCCGTATAGTTTTCTACTTGATCGGTGGCGAATTTTTGAACGTTATTTTCGCAAGTCGTTTTACCCCAACAAATCTCATCGACCATTTCTTCTCCTAGCAAAATCTTCAAGCGGCCAGCAGTCGAAGCTAGTCCGGCCGTGCCGAAGTTATATAGAAAGCGTTGCGACGCGTCGAGATATTGCGGACTCTTGCCGAAACTAAAAACTACAGAATCGGATTGAAGAATCGTAGGCTCAGCAAATTCCAGTTCGCCTGCAAGATTATCACTGCTATTGAAATACTGAATCTTGTACGGCGAGAGGTCGAGATTCCCGTCAGTACTCTTCGCGATTTCGAAAAAGTCATAATTCTGAGCGGATTGCTCATCTTTGTATCCAGCATTAACAGCGTGAAATAAGAGAGGCTTTTCTTTGCCCTCTTCTGCAAAAACCGGAGCAATTATTAATCCCGCAATTGCGGTAATTGTAGTGATAGCGAAAATAATTTTATTTTTCATTCCCCAATATTATTTGCCGCAAATACTATCGACAAGCATAAGTATAATATTTCCTCAAGTGTAGTATAATAAAAGCATGAGCGATATTATTAGCATCGCAACAATTATCCTGGCTGGAATAACTCAGGCTTCTTTGCAATTGGGTTTAGGCGGCCTCATTTTGCTTTATCATAATAGTCTCGGAAAACACCGTCGCAAAAAGACCCGCTATCTAGCGAAGAACTATATTATTGGTTCCTGTGCGATGACTTTCTTGATGGTTTGTACTATTAGTTTCTTGATTGGAAACTTCTTTGATGGCGCACTCGCGCCAGAATGGCTAACAGTTTGCGCCGGTATCTTCGCTGCTTGCGGTGGCATTATGTGTCTATTCTATTACCGTAGCGGCAAGCGTACTACCGAGCTTTGGCTTCCAAAGACTTTTACGCGCTTCATTCAGAAGAAAGCACGCCAGACGAACGATAATGTCGAAGCATTCTCTCTTGGTCTGCTAAGCAGCTTCGCTGAAATGCCATTTAGTATCGCAATTTATTTCGTTGTCGCTAACTGTATTTTGCATATGAGCGGCATGCTTCAAATTGTCGCAGCAGTCAGCTATGCAATTTTCACCGCAATCCCGCTCGTAATTCTCAAGCTTCACGTAAAGAACGGTCGTTCCGCAGTCGAAGCACAGAAATGGCGCGTCCAAAATAAAGCTTTCTCCAGAATCTTTTCCGGTGGCGCATTTATGATTTTGGCGATGTTTGTCGTCGCTTATTGGGTAATGTAATATGCCACGCAAAAAGACAAAAATCACTTACGAATATTCAGCTAGTGGTGTTATCGATAGTATTATGCGCAATGCGCGCAGTATTGGCTTGCCTGAAGGCTGGGCAAAACAAATCGCTACACGCGTAGCAAAAGAGACCGATAAATGGATTGAGGATAAAGAACTTATTACGGAGAACGATTTGCGTAAACAGATCATAAAAGAGCTCAAAGAACTCAATCTTGACCTTGCTTATGCTTATCAAAACCATGATAAAATAATATAAGATGAAAAAACGTTTTGATTATGATTTAGTCGTGATCGGCAGTGGAGATGCCGGTAGCGAGGCGGCTTTGATTGCTGCCAAATCTGGCCTAAACGTAGCTCTTGTTGAGGCTAAAAAATGGGGTGGCTCCAACCTAAACACTACTAACGTGCCTTTCGGCGCAGCGCTTCATGCTGCTTTCACTTACAAGCAGGCAGTTGCTGGCGCAAATTATGGTATTTCTAGTGGAAACTTACGCTACAATTACCCTACTCTCGTGAACTGGAAAAACCAGGCTTCCAAGAAGGCTGGCGCAAACAGCAAGCATATCTTTGAAGAAGCAAAAATTGAATGCATTCATGGTACCGCTCGTTTCATGTCTAAAAATGAAATCGTTGTCGGTAAGAACACAATTTCAGCTGGAAAATTCTTAATTGCGACCGGCGCAGCAACGGCTGATACTGGCATTAAAATCCCAGAAAATGTCGATTACTATCTTCCAGAAAACGCGCTTAATATTCCACGTCTCCCAAAGAGCGTGTTTGTCGTAGGCGCAGGTTCTACTGGTTGTGAAGTTGCTCAATATTTTGCAGCACTCGGCAGCGAAGTAGTTATCGCAGATATTGCTGGCAGATTATTGCCTCGCGAAGACGAAGAAGTCGGACAAGTATTGGATGATATTTTCAAGAAAGATAATATCAAGGTCCTAACTCAATCACGCGTAATCGCTCTCGAAAAAGACGGCGTAGACAAAAAAGTTATCTTCATGCGTGGCGGACAGGAAAAATCCATCAAGGTTAGCACAGTTATTCTCTGCACCGGTAGCGCGCCAAATATTGATCTCGGTCTAGATAATGCCGGCGTAAAATATACGCATGATGGTATAAAAGTCGATAAAACTATGCAGACTAGCGTAAAGCATATTTATGCTGCTGGTGATATTACTGGCGGTCATAGTTCTACAGAAAAAGCTATCATCGATGCTCGCGTCGCAGTCGCACATATTCTCGGCAAGTCCAAACTAACCGCAGATTATGCTGGTTTGATTCGCGTAACTAATACGTGCCCAGAGGTTGCTCAGGTCGGCATCAGCGAAGATGATTGCATTCGCCACGATCGCAAGATTAAGAAGATTATTGTGCCGCTACAGGCAGTTCAGAAGTCTAATATCACTAACAATTACAACGGCTTCGTAAAGCTTATCTTCGGAAAAGCAGGTACAGTTATCGGTGGAACCGTTATGGCTCCTAACGCCGGAATTATCGCGCAGGAGCTAGCTTACGCGGTTAAGTATGAGATGAATGCTACCGAAATCGCAAACGTCCCACATGTCGCAAATGATTGGAGCGAACTAATTCGCACCGCAGCTGAACGCATGAAATAACAAAAAATCGCCTTCAGGGGCGGTTTTTTTGTTGCTATGCGACAAGACATAAAAAATCGCCCTTATGGGCGTCTTAAAAACTTGGTGGCGGGGGTTGGATTTGAACCAACGACCTTCTGGTTATGGGCCAGACGAGCTACCAGGCTGCTCTACCCCGCGATGATTTTATAATTATAAGCCTAACTAAATAAAAAGTCAAGCCACTCTTCGAAATTGCTACGTTTCTGGGTAGTTTCGGAGTCGATATTGTTATATTTTTCCTTCGCTTTTTCAGAGTTATTTGGCAAAATTACCATGGTTTCACCAGGAAGCATTTTGTTCTGCTTTTTGCGAGCCATGATCTCGAGATATTCGTCCGTATTGAAGTATTGTTTTTGCAATTCTAATGTTTCTACTTCGATGCCAAGCTTAGCTGATTCGAGCGTACGTTCTTTTAGCTTCTGCTCTAGCTGCCAGTTGCGCGTAGTTGCCGTAATGGCATTATACGAAAAGACGAGACCAAGAATAATTGCGCCAACGGTTGCGACATTATGGACAGTCAAAAAATCCTTCTTCGTGAAGTAGCCGAGGCGACGAAGCTGGGTCTTTATTTTATCCATAAGCATATTATAACACTCAGCGAGGCAGCTTATCTGTGATAAAATAGACTGCATGGGGGCATAGCTCAGTGGTTAGAGCAGTCGGCTCATAACCGATTGGTCACTGGTTCAAGCCCAGTTGCCCCCACCATTCAGAATAAACAATGCCCGCAAGGGTATTTTTTATTGCGTACACGCACCCCAAAGTCCAGCTAGATTATCATGTGCATATTTTTGTGCTTTTGTGAAATAATCCCGATATCGATATTCGACCCTGTAGGTATACTCTCTTGCATTGCCTTCAATCAGTAAGGACTGATTAACCAATTCATCTCCAAGCCACACGTATCTTAACAGACGATCATAGCTGTCAGTATCATCTTGAGATGGATCCGCCTCGAGGTACACTTCTTTGCCGCCAATCCTGTCTATTAGAAATGATTTTGCCTTGTCGCCATAGCAATCGCTTTTTTCATTGTATGCATTTTTAGCCTCTGGCGCCTCAATGCCTATTAATCTCACATTCGTCTTCTGACCATTGATATAGACGGAAATCGTGTCGCCGTCTATAACATATGCCTTATATGGCCCCTCGAGACTATCTGGTCGGGATGGCATCTCGACAGAAAGCTCCGCGTTTGGAGTGCCGTTATGTATTTTTATATTCAATACAGCAAATATTAATACTCCGGTTAAAAGAAGCGCCAGTGCTCCAATCGTAAACAAAAGAAGTGGCCGCTTTGTTTCTTTGATAGACGTATTGCTCTTTTCACTGTCTAGGCGCGCATTTATATCGTCTATTTTCTGAAGAATTACCTCATTCTGGGCTTTAATCTGATTTACCACCTTAGGATCGCTAGTCTTTTTTAACATTTCTTCATGCCTCTTGTAATTCTTCTCGAGCTTTTCCTTTTCGGCCTGCAAAGACTTATAGTTTTCCGCTATTATTTCGGCGCGTTTTTCAGCAGCCCTAGCCTTCTCGTCCGACACATAACGCGCCGCACGCTCTTTACTGAGAGCTACGGCTTTCTTATTAAGCTCACTATCTTTTTCTTTTACTTTTCTTTTAGCCAGAGCTTCTGCGTTCCTGGCGCGGCGCACGTCGTCCAGGGCGGAATTAAGCTGCTTATTGATTCTAGCCTGCTCTTCGCTCCAACCGTTATCACTAAAGATACTAGTAATATCCTCAGTGTCTATTTCATGCTGAGACTCAAATAACTGGTGAATCGCTGCAAAATCTGATTGAGTGAGCGCAAAGGCGCCATGGTTGTCGCTCTTACTGTTAATCATCGCGAGGATGTTCACGAAATAAGAGTCTGGGTCTTCTATTTCTCGCGACATTTTAGAAACAAAGAAGTAGTTTTTATACCTTCCAGGAACGATTGCCTTGTCGATGTCGACATTATTGTCGTGGAATATCACGCCCGCATCAATATAGCAGCCAGACGGAAAAGATATTATACCTTTGAGCATACGCTTTAGGTCTTTACGATAATCCATTAATTGATCAAATGGATTATTGTGGTTTTTGCCGCCTTTAATCACTTGGTAAGTATTGCCATTTTTACTATGCCACTCACCAGTGGTGAACGAGTTTTCGTCCGGTAAAGTAATTACTCCTCCCCAATGTTTAAAATCTAATATTATTATCGTGCTCTGTTCGAATAAAATTGCATCAGCCCAGGCAAATGGACTTTCTTTCCGGATGGGATTCCCGAGCAAAACGCCATTCCATCCACGTTCATCAAAGACTTTCTTCAAGACAAAAGATAGTTCATAGAAAGCTTTGGCTTCCGGCGCATGTGCCGATTCTTTATCTGTCATAAAAACGCGCAATGGCATACTTTAATTATACATTAGCATTATCTTAAATATCAGCCTGAATTATGGTTCGAACTTCGCGAACCAAGGTCCACCAAAAAAATACGCCCCGAAGGCGCATTTTTTATATGTCTAATATTCCAGTTAAGACAGATTCGTTATATATCTCTGAGAAACGAATAAATTGCGGAGAACGATTTACTTCGATTAGTTTCAATTCCCCATTATTTAGGACTGCGAGATCAATTCCGATAAAATTTAGATTTGATCTACGTGCAATTTCTTTACAAAGCGAAATCTCGTTTTCGTTTAGAATTCTGCCGCCAACTATTTTTACTTTGCCATCAACTTTTGCTTTGATTGTCGCTTGCGGAATAACTTCACCAAAAACTACATATACGCGTAGCTCTTCTTTTATATCTAACAATTCCTGAATAATCCAGTCATCACCCAACTGCTCCGGACAATCGAAATAAATGTCTTTCGAGCGCTGAGAAATACGTTTTTTCGCTAAGTGCCTACCTTTTACAAACTCGCATTCATACGGAAGAAAGGTCGCAGGCATTAAGTCGCGATACATTTTGTACTGATTAAATTTATCCTCTAGTTCGTAGAGATAATCAAACGACGTAACGTTATCGATACTTCTAGCATTCTTGAATAGTCCAATTGCACGTTCGGCGACAGTTTTGTCTAGGACGCCAATGTCATTGAATGGGTCGCGAAAATACACGATGTCATACTTTGACGAATCACCATAATCCGATCCGTAAATAAACACATCCCAGCCATGACGACGAAAAATATCAGCAGATAGGTCTTTGCGGGTAGTGATAATTGCTTTCATTACTCTATTATAAGCGATGACGACGAACGGCGTACTTGTCTAGATAAGGCGGGTTTATTATCTGATCAAGAGTAGCCAGACCATCGCAGGCATAGTTATGAGCGAGAGCAAAGTCGAGATAGCAACAAGCTCGGACGATTCGATATCGTTACCGCCGTATTTTGCCGCGAAAAGACCAAGACTGGTTGCAGTTGGCAAGGTCTGAATAATTGTGCAAACAATAATTACCTCATCCGGAAAATTCAAAAATGCGAGCAAGAAATACGTAAGTACCGGGCCAATAATAAGCTGAATCGCTGCCGTAACAGTAAGGCGCCATTTCTTGATGAGCTTCTTGAAATCCGCATGGCTAAGCATGAAGCCAATGCAAATGATTGAGAGCGCCGTAGTGGCGTTTCCGGTAAACTGCGCCGCATCCATGATAAAGCCCGGAAGCTTAAGACCTGAAAGGAATAGTGCCATGCCTAAAATTACGGCAATAATATTTGGATTCTTGATGATGCCATAGAAAAGTTTTGCGGTAATTTTGCGCTCGAAAAGATAGACGCCGTACGAGAATAGCGCAATATTGAACGCGATAATAAAGCCACAATATGGAACAATTCCCTGCGCGCCGAAGACGCTAGAAATGATTGGATAGCCAAGGAAAGTTGCGTTATTAAAAATGAGCGCGAACTGCGATTCGAAGCGGAGCTCACCTTTATAGAACTTCTTATTAAAAATCAGACGGCTCGCCGCAATGAGCGCGAGCATAACAATGATACCAGCCGCTAAGCCTTTAAAGAAAAGATCGGAAGTTTCTTTATTGAATTCGCTAGGAAATGCCACAAAAAGTGATGCTGGCATAAAAACAGTAAGTAGCAAATTGACGAGATAGCGGTTCGCTTTTGTATCGATCAATTTTGCTTTACCAAGAATGTAGCCAAGGACGAGAATAATAGCAATCGTGCCGAGGCGAGAGTAGAAAAGCTCTAGCGGAATGTTCATAAACTAATTATACCCTTCGGCCTGAAGTTTGAACATCTCGGCATAAGTACCATTTTGCGCAAGAAGTTCATCATGAGTGCCGGATTCGATAATCTGACCCTTGTCCAGCACAATAATCTGCTCTGCTTTGCGAACAGTTGAGAAGCGGTGAGAAATAATAATCGTGGATTTTCCGCGCTGCTTTTTGATGATGTTCTGGAAGATTTCATATTCAGATTTTGCATCGACGGCAGCTGTCGGTTCATCAAGCAACAAGACATTCGGCGAACGGAAGAAAGCGCGAGCAATACTGAGGCGCTGCCACTGACCGCCAGATAAATCCGTGGTAGATTTTTCGTCGAAATCCTTCGACATAATCTGATTGAGGCCTTTTTCATATTTAGCAGAAAGATTACCGAGATCCGCATCACGAAGCGCGGCTTCGATTTCGTCGTGGCTATATTTTTTATCTACATCGCCATACCAAACATTCTCGCCAAGCGTTGCGAATTCGTAGCGTGCATAATCCTGGAAAAGCGCACCGAGCTGGCCAAGATAACTCTCACGATCAATGCGAGAAAGTGGCTGATCGTTAATCAAAATCACACCATCAGATGGTTCGTAGGCACCGATTAACAGCTTAATGAGCGTAGTCTTGCCCGCTCCGTTTTCGCCGACGATTGCAATTGAGTCGCCAGGATTAAGCGTGAAGCTAACATCGTCGAGAGCTTTTACGCTGGCGTTTGGATAGCTAAACGAAACGCTCTTGAATTCGATTTTTGGAGTCTCGGTAATAATAATGTCACCGCTTGGTTTTGCTGGAGTTTCCATAAATTCCATATAGTCCGTCGCATTGACGAGGTTTTCGTTAACAACGGAAATACTATTAAAGAAGCTGGCGACGTTATTGTTGAGCTGTGTAAGGAGTGTGCGGATAGTTAAGAATTGACCAATTGCGAGCTTTCCGAGAATAATCTCAATCGCAACGAATATTAGAACGCCATAGCTAGCAAGAGTTTCGAGACCATTTGCCCAGAAACGTGGCCAAAGGAAGCGACGTTCGTCTTTAATATCCTGCTCCTGACTGCGGCGACGCGCTTTAATCATCTGGCGAACAAGATGACTAGAAAGGCCGTTCATCTCTACTTCAAGAGCATTGTTTGAGTTGGTAATTTTCTGTTCAATAGACCAAGCAATGCGACGATCGCGCGTGAACTGACGCCAGTTGCGACGCTGCATAGCAGAAAGACGCAGAGTAAGAACCGAAGCCGGAATTGACGCAGCCAGAACAATAATCGTAACGATTGGCGAAATAGTTAGTGTTGCGATAACGACAGAAATAAGACTGATAATTGAAGTGACAACATTAATAATGCTGGATGAGACGTAAGAAATTGAGTTGCCAAAGTCACGGACGCGTTCAAATTTATCGGCGAACTCCCTGCTCTCGCGCATCTTGAGTGGAATCTGTATATACTTCGTCGCAATTTGTTCACCAACGAAAATAAACACATCCTGCATCGTTGAAATCGACAGATAGTTGTTAATAGTCCCAAGAATAAGATTCAAAACTTCGATACCCAGCAAGATCGCTGCAACGATTATGAACGGAACATAGTCGTGAGTAACGACGCCAGTAGCAATACTCGTAACTGCGGAACCGGCGAGGACAGCAGTAATTGTCGGTACGACAGAATTATAGATACGATAGACTAGGAAAAAGATGCTCTTTGGACCGACCGCTTTGCGATAAATGCGAATAACGTATGAAATCGACTTAAGCGAGATACGCGGATAATTTGGCTTGCCCTGTTCGGCACGCTTTTTAGCGCGGCGCTTTGCGCGATCGGTCATTCTGCTACGAGCATTTGTTGGCATATTATTCTACCGTGACGGATTTTGCGAGGTTACGTGGCTGGTCTACATCATTGCCGCGCTCGACCGCAACATAATATGCAAAGAGCTGCTGCAAAGTGTTAAGAAGGATTGGAGCAAGAAGCTTGATTGGGCTTTCGATACGGACAATGTCATCAGCTTCAATGTCTGCCTTAGAATCGGTAAGAACAATAGTTTTGCCGCCACGAGCGCGAACTTCATGGAGACCGCCGCAAGATTTATCAAATAGCCAGTTATCAAGAATATTGAAGACTTCAAAGAAGCGTTCGTCGACGAGTGCGATTGGGCCATGCTTTAGCTCTCCGCTAGCGTAGCCTTCGGCGTGAATGTAGGAAATTTCCTTGAGCTTGAGCGCACCTTCGAGAGAGATCGGATAGGCAGTATCGCGACCAAGATAAAGCGCGTGATCATATTGCGCATACTTCTTAGCGAGATTTTCCATAGTCTCACGATGAGTATTAACGGTTTTATCGATTTCTTCTGGAAGAATTGCAAGCTCACGAGTAAACTCTGCAATGAGTTTCGGATCGCCACCATGATATTCTGCAATCATACCAGCAAACATAAGCATAGTTACGACCTGGGCCGTAAATGCCTTGGTACTTGCAACAGAAATTTCTGGACCAGCGTGAACATAAGTACCGCCGTCTACTTCGCGAGCGATAGTAGAGCCAACAACGTTTACGATACCGAGAGTCTTAATGCCGCGCTTCTTGATTTCGCGGAGACATGCGAGCGTATCAGCAGTTTCACCGGACTGAGAGACAATAAGAGCGACGGAGTCTTTTGGAAGATGGAATGAGCGATAACGATATTCACTAGCGATGACAACTTCAGTAGTTAGATCTGGAACGAGCTGCTCCATATAGTAAGAAGCGAGGAGGCCAGCGTAATATGCGGTACCACAACCGACGATTACAACATGATGGATGTCGCGCATTTCTTTCTCGGTAAGATTTGGGCCGCCAAGATGCATCTTGCCAGCTTTTGGATCAATACGACCACTAAGCGTGTTATGCAAAGTTGAAGACTGCTCCATAATTTCTTTGAGCAAGAAATGATCATAGCCACCCTTCTGGATCTGCGCCAAATCGCCCTCGATAGTTTCTGGCTTGCTATCAAGATGCTTAAGACCAAGAGTAAATACCTCTGCGCCATTCTCATTACAAACAGCCAACTCGCCATCATTAAGATAGATAGCTTCACGAGTGTAGCCGAGGAGCGCAGAAGCGTCGGACGCAATAATGGTTTCGCCCTGCCCTAGGCCGATAATGAGTGGAGAGCCGAGGCGCGCAACGATAATCGTGCCCGGTTCTTTTGGTGAGAAAACGGCAATGCCATAAGTACCACGGATGCGCTTGAGGGATTTTGCGACAGCATCTTTAAGAGTAATGCCGTCAATATAATTGCTATCAATAAGAGCAGCGAGAACTTCGGTATCAGTATCGGAAGCAAAATTATAGCCGGCATCAGAAAGCTCAGCTTTGAGTTCCTTGTAATTCTCAATAATGCCGTTGTGGACCATGTAAACATTATTTACATGGTGAGGATGGGCGTTAGTTTCAGTAACACCGCCGTGAGTTGCCCAACGAGTGTGACCGATGCCGAGATGGCCAGTCTGGGGTTCTTTGTCTAGAACATTTGCGAGCTCAGCAATTTTACCGACAGAACGAGCAATATGCGCCTCGTTTGCGTCATCAAGCGTAGCAATACCTGCGGAATCATAGCCGCGATATTCTAGTCTGCGGAGACCACCAACAAGAACATCTTGCGCTGTTTTTTTGCCGACATAGCCCACGATTCCACACATAATTACCTCCGAATTTCTTTACTCTATTCTAGCAAAAAGTGCGGTTTTTGTCTTTAGCGGCGCTTAGTAGTTTTAGCGAGAAGAACTGCGCTACCAGCAGTCGAAGCACCAAACATGACGAAGAAGATTAGAAGATCATTGTCGTCGGTCTTTGGGTTTTCTGGCATATCAGGCGTCTCTGGAGCTTCAGGGATTATCGTGACGTCAGTGGCGACTTCATTGGAATCTTTAGTATTATTTGTAAGCTCGGTATTTTTATAAGTCGTGCTTGCAGCGTTAACGATTTGGCCTTCAGAAGCATCATCTTTAACTTTGACCGGAATATGAACGAGAATTTCTTCGCCATAGAACTTAGCATTCGTGAGGCTTGCGCTCTTTGCAGAGACGATAACGTCTTGGCCATTAACTGCGATTTCGAATTCGTCGGTTACATCGACACCGCTACGGGTGACGCGGATTCCATCATCAGTTAAGATTTCAAGATTTTCGTTAATGACGTCATTGATAGCGAATGATTCGTAGTTGCGATTGGTTTTGACGTTGTTGTACTTAGTCCAGAGAGATGCAAACATGACAATGTCTTGCTGGGAGCTAAATTGATCTGGAACATACTGGCTAATAACATAGTCATATTTACTGCCAGGGTTAACTTTATTAGACTCAACAAGTTTTTTGTTGTCATTGATGTGTTTTACTGGAGCTGGAGTTTCGTAAGCAACTGGTGAGCCAAAGAATACAGAGATACCTGCCCTAGTTGCATTATATGAAAAGGTATAACTGGAATCCTTCATGTCGTCTACTACTGCAAAGTAGGAAGTTGAATGATAAATACCGTTGAAGGCAGCAGTGTATCCGCCCTCATTCAACGTCTTAACGCCAATACCATTATCCTGGCCATACATAATTGGATATACCGTACCAGTATAGCCTTGATTGTAATAGTAAGTCGTCTTTGAAGGGTCGGAAGATTTTACGAAAGTGGCCTCATCGCCAGTATTCTGAATAGTGCTGTCAGGATTATTATAGGTCACAGTATAGATTTCTGTTGGAACATCGAAATCATAAGCCATGTAGGTCAATTTTTCGAGGCCAGCTGGAGTGCCAGTAAGAGTTGAGTCATTAAAGCTACCCTTCTTGATGTACTGGACAGTAAAATCGCCTTTAGTAAAGCCGCTATTTAACCAAAAAACAATTGGATCGCCAGGAGCTAGAGCTTTTTCTGATGCTGTACAGTCGTTTTTATTTGGGATATCTTTTTCGCTACCACATTCTGCAGGACTGAATTGAATATGAAAAATGCGGTCAGTAATAGTTTCATTATTTGCATCTACGGCATTGTCTGCGTATTTGATGTTATCGATTTTGAAGATAACGTCAACTAGATTTCCATCATAATCTCTTGCGGAAGAATTTTCGATAAGGAACACAGCACTGTCGCCCTCACTGACGGTATAATGTACTCCCTTTTCCGTCTCACCAACAACACGGCCATCGTCACTTACCTTCTTGGCAGTAATTTTCGTGTCTTCAGTGTAATAAATTTTTGATGAAGCATATTTGCGATCGATTACGGATGGCAAATTGCTATAGTTGTTATAAGATGCAGTCTGCGCGCTAGCGAAGCTTGGCGTAGCTACTTGTGCGATGGCAGCAATAGAAGCTGCTATGGCAAAAATAATGCCTTTTTTCATTTTTATTTGACCTTTTTATTTTGACCTATTTGTAAAGTCATAATAACATGAAAAATATAAAAGCACAAGCGTTTTTAGCGACGTTTTGTAGTCTTCGCGAGAAGAACTGCGCTGCCCGCGGTCGATGCGCCGAACATGACGAAGAAGACTAGAAGATCTCTATCGTCGGTCTTTGGGTTCTCTACAATTTTCTCAATAATGGTGGTTACAACTTCATCGGAATCTTTGGTTGATGGCTGGTTGCCAGTATTAGCGAAGGTAAGGCTTGCAGTGTTATTAATCTCTTGACCAACCTTTACATTACTTTTAACCTTAACTGGGATGTTAACTAGAATTTCAGTGCCATAGAAAGCAGCTTGCTTTAGAGAATCTGCCTTTGCAGCTACGGAAACTTTTTTACCTTCTACGGCTATGTCAAACTCATCAGTAACATCAACGCCTTTGCGAGTTACTTTAATTTTGTCTGCCGCAACGATTTCTAGATCCTCGCTAATTTCATCATTAATGACGAAGGAAGTGTAATTACGATCATTCTTAACGTTTTCAAATCTAGTCCAGAGGGATGCGAAGCCGATAATATCATGCTCGGAGCTGTACTGGTTTGGGACGCTCTGTCTGATGACGTAATTAAAATCGCCGTCAGCTTGCGCAGTGTTTTCTTTAAAGAAGTCGAAATCATTATCAGTAATAAACTTTTCTGGAGCTTTGGTGTCATAAGCTGCGAGAGAGCCGAAGAATACACCAATGCCGGCACCGGTTGCTGAATAGGTGAACTTATAGCTAGAATCCTTCATGTTTTCCGCCATTGCGAAGAAGGAGTTAGCAAAATGAATGCCATTAAATGACGCGTCTTGGCCACCATTGTTAATAGGCTTGATAGCTACGCCATTATCAACTTCATAGAGAACATGGAAATAATCACTTTCGAAGCCCTTGTTGTAATAGTAGGTCGTCTTTGAAGAATCAGAAGATTTTACAAATGAGCCTTCATTGCCCTCGCCTAAAACTCCGTCATTATATTCAACGACATATCCATAGTTAGGAACATCAAGATCAAAGGTCATGTAGGTCAATTTATCGATACCAGCTGGAGTGCCGGAGAGGGTTGCGTCATTGAAACTGCCCTTCTTGATGTACTGGACAGTAAAATCAGCCTTAGTGAAATGCGTATCAATCCAAAATAGAATTGGGTCGCCAGCATTAAGTATATAAGTCGAATCAGTACATTCCTGTTGCTTAGGAGCTTCTACTGCGCTACCGCAAGAAGAAGCAGAAAAATAGATGCTCAAGTCGCGCTGACTGACAACTTCATTAGTAGCTCTAATTTTCGCAGAATCCGCGAAACGTACGTTATCAATCTTCCAAATGACATCTACTGGGTTGCCATAATAATCAGTTGCAGTAGAGTTTTCGATGAGGAACACTAGATTATCGCCGGCATCAACATAAAATCTATCCGTTTTCTTTACTGCGCCAGCTTCTTTACCGTCATTGCTAACTTTTTTAGCAGTAATTTTCGTATCGTCCGTATAATAGATTTTTGACGCTGCATAATCTGCATCAATTAGCGATGGAATGTCGTTATATTTTACGTACGATGACGCCTGCGCACTAGCTAGACCAGCCGTAGCGATTTGCGAAATAACAGCGAAAGACGCAGCTATTGCAAAAAGAGTTCCTTTTTTCATTTTTGTTTGACCTTTTTATTTTGACCTTTTTGTAAGGTCATAATAACATGAAACTCTTTAAAACACAAGCTTTTTAGCGGCGCTTGATAGATTTCGCAAGAAGCATTGCACTACCAGCAGTGGATGCGCCAAACATGACGAAGAAGATTAGAAGATCTTTATCGTCAGTCTTTGGGTTTTCTACGAGTACAGTTACGACTTCGTTTGATGGCAATTCTACTGGCTTATCGCTATCTGCTGGAGTGTAGATAGTTTTCGCATCGTTATAGATTGCAGTTTTATCAGTTTCTTTAATTACCGTATTAATCGTAACAGTAATCGTCTGACCATAAATATCCATGAAGTTATTTTCATCAGTATTGGCCATAGCAGTTAAAGTCTGGCCGTCAATTTTAACGGTAAATAAACTCGTAATATCTTTGCCATTCGCATTTGTAATCACTACAGTTGATGCGTCTGGAAGCTGAAGATCATCTTCAAAAGTATCCGCAATCGTGAATCTGTTATATTTAACCTTTTCATTAATATTGGAGTACTTTTTCTGAAGGGATTCGAATGCCATAATATCGGATTCGGAATTGTAATTTTCTGGCACTACCTGCTTGATGTCATATTTTAGAGTGTCGCCAATATTTGCCATGCCCTTATCGACATATTTAGTTGGTGGAACCATTTCGTAAGAAACAGATGCGCCGATAATAATCGCAGTACCACATGCGAGACCGCTATGGCGAAGACTATAGCTCGCATCATTCATCGGCGAAGTAACCATGATTGAGTTGCCGTGCCAGATGCCATCAAAATTCTGCGCATTTTTATCAACTGCCGGATTAATCGCTACGCCATTAATTCCTTTATCGATAACTAGGAAGTTATGATTATTCGTTTCTTTAGCGGTTTCAGTTGGAATATTAGTATTGTAGTAAACAACCGCGCTATCGCCACCAAGGCTAGAAACGCTTTCGCTACCTTCAAAATATCTATTGCTGTAATCGCCGCCGACTACGTCTTTATTCGCGCCATCTCTATGAATACGTGAGACGTCAAAATCGTAAACCATTACACTAATACGATCGAGTCCAGGTGCAGCTGCGCAGTCATTTTTTGTACTATCATAGCTTCCCTTTTGGCAATATTTAATCGTCAATCTCGCATCAAGCGCATGTTCTTCGCCGACCCAGAAAATAATTGGATCGCCCGCCATCAATTTTTTGCCAGCAGGATTTGCGGAAGGATATGTATTATTGTCATGGCCTTCGGGCAATCCATAAATCGTGTTGTCTAGGTAAAAATATGCGCGGTCACTATAAGTAGTAGCATCACGCCAAACAATTGTGTCATCAAGTTTAATAATTACATCTACTAAATTACCGTTAGGATCTATCGCGGTAGAGTTCTCGACTAGGACAGTGAGCGCTTGGTTTGCACCATTGTAATAGTACTTTCCTTCTACGATATCTTGGCCAACAAAACTCTGCTGATTGTTCTCATTATTGTCGGATTTAACTAGGGTAATCTTCGTATCATTTGCGTAGTACAATCTCGCGTACGAATATTCCTTGCTTAGTACGCTCGGCATCTCGCTGTAATCTTTAAACTGAGCAGCGCTAGCGCTAGATACGTTTAATAATCCGCCAGTAGCAATGGAAGCAATTGCTGCCAAAAAGGCTACTTTGCCAATCTTTTTCATTTTTGTTTGACCTTTTTATTTTGACCTATGTATTCTCTTATTATAGCACAAGCGTCTTAAAAAATCAAGATTTTGGCGCCTAAATCCCGCTTGACAGATTGCGGCCGAAGCCGTAAAATAGACACATAATCCCCTGTAGCTCAATGGTGGAGCAAGAAGCTGTTAACTTCGAGGTTGTCAGTTCGAGTCTGACCGGGGGAGCCAAATCAGGTTTTTTAAAATACCCCATCGGGGTCTTTTTTTATTTTTCGCGCGATTCTCCCATTGCCCTTACGCTTTTTTCTGTTTTAATATATAATTAAATAAGATAAAAAAGGAGATCCATTAATGGAAAAAAATCGCAGCGCAAAGATCATCGCAATCGTTGCTTTGCTTGCAGCAGTTGCTGGTCTTTCTATAGGTTTCGCTGCCTATTCAAACACATTAACTATTAAGTCTGAGGCTAGCTACAAAGGTAACCCAAACGATTTCAACGTCGATTTTTCTAGCAGCACTAGCAGCATGAATACCGATGATATCGTAGCTTCCGTTGCTGGCGGCGATGCAACTCATGCAGTTACCGCATCTGACGCAGTTATCGATAACAGTGGCAACCCAATCGTAAAGAATATCAAGGTTGAGTTCACCGCACCTGGTCAGTCTGCAACTTATTCTTTCGCATCTGCAAACGTTGGCAAGCTTAACGCTTACCTCAAGTCTGTTACTTTCAACAACGTTGCTAACGAAACCGCAAGCAAGATCTGTACTCCAGCAGAAGGCACTAGCGCTGCTCTAGTTTCTAGCGCTTGTGAGAAAATCAGCCTCAGCGTAAAGGTTAACAACAACAATTACACTGGTTCCCAGACCGGCATCACTGGCAACTTGCTTGCTATCGACGCTTTCGAGCCAGTTGAAGTTACTGTAAAGTTCGACGAAGGTTCTTACTTCGTTGATGGCGATTTCACTGTCGCATTTGGTGACGTCGAATTGCTTTACTCTTCACAAGACTAATCATTTTTAAATCAGCATGAGAGCAATCAAAAAGAGTTACATACGTCTAATTTGCGTTGAACTTATCCTTTTGATTGCTCTTTTTGCTTTGTTTGCAGGCGGTAGCCGTATTGGTGGCCTCTGGTTTTCACTTGGGCTCGGCGCAGCCTTAGGCGTCAGCATTTTGCTATTTGGACTTGAACGCAATAACAAACGCTACAAGAAAGATTTCTCATTAGATATCATTGAGTATTCTATCGTAGCGCTTTTACTTTTTTATATTTCCGGTCTCTTTGTAGACTTCGTGAGAACTCATAATTATTTTAGTCTTGAAGGTATTATTAATGTCATTTTGCCGACAATCATTGATATTGTCGTGCTAAGTCTTTTGCGTTTTGTTCTACTCTGTAAGAGTGAGCTAAGCAGACCATTCATTATTTCGACTACTGCTATATTTATTCTAATTTCAATCTACACCGCATCCATCGGCGTTACATTTACTAGCACGCAGGATGTTTTCTTGTTCGCTAGCTTATATGTCTTGCCAGCAATCTCGACAAACATTTATCTATCCTACATTACATACAACTACGGCTTTACGCCGGCGTTAATCTATTCGGCAATCTTCGGTCTTTATAGAATTATTTTGCCGATTGCGCCTGCGCCAAACGACTACGTTTTTGCAGTACTAAAATTCTTACTCCCAGTCTTCTTCTTCATTCGCGCTTTCTTATTCAAAGCAAAAGCAAACAAAGGCATGAAGATTACGCCACGCAATTACAACCGTCGTAGCTTAACGCCATACATTATTCCGGCCGTTTTTACACTTGTCATGGTCTACTTCGTTTCTGGCTACTTCAAGTTCTACGCTATCGCAATCGCAAGTGGCAGCATGAACCCAACATTCGATCGAGGAGCAGTCGTAATTGTCGACCAACGACCAGATTTAATTGAGGTTGGCGACATAATCGCTTATCGAGCAAGAGAATCCATTATCGTTCATCGCATTATCGAAAAGAATAAAGATCGAGACGGAGAATATTTCGTCACACAAGGCGACGCAAACAAATCTCCAGACGATATAAAAATAAAACGCGAAAGCATAGTCGGAGTCGTAAAAGCGAAAATACCAATAATAGGTTATCCGACAGTTTTACTAAGTGAGCAATAGAAAGGATGGGCAAAATGAAAAAGAAAGAAATAAACGAAAATAATATAAAGATCAGCGATCTCAGGCGCAAGACTCATATTTACTGTCTTGTCCTCTGTGTTTTGTTGGCGATTTTTGGCGGCTTGCTCGTAAAGTCTCTCATGACCAAACAAACCCAGTCTGTCGATATTAGCGAATCCGGTAAAATCGACTACACTGTTGCTCTTCGCCCAAATAATTTCTATGACAACATCAATATTTCTAGCTCAGAAAACGACAAAGTAACTAGCTTCATTTCGAATCTCATCAAGAATATCGATTTGGATATTAATTACAAAATTGATGCCAGCAAATCTGCAAACGGTAAGATTGATTACGAAGTTTACGGTCTTTTGAATATCGTAAATTCTGACACCGATGAGCTCTTCTACAACAAGCGTTTCGAGCTTTCTGGTCCAACTTCCATTAAACTCGAAGATGGTAAGAATATTATCAAAAAGAGTATTTCGATTAACTACGCAGAGTACGACAAGATTGCAAAACAGTTTGCCGATTTCAAGGTTAATGCTGATAGCGAACTCAAGGTAATCGTTGATATTAAGAAGGATATTTCTTCCAGCAACTATAGTCTCGATGGTATCAATAGTGCTCAGAAGCTTGCTATTTCTATCCCGCTAAATATCAACGCAGTAACTCTAGATATGAAGGATGCAAACTTTAGAAATTCCTTCACAATCGGCCGCAATGATTTATTTAATAATGAAACTATGGCCTTCTTCGTGCCAAGCTTCATCGTGCTCGCAATTGCAATTATCTTTGCTATTGAAATCGCCCTAAAGGTTCACGCAATCAGCAAAATTACTTCTGGCTACGACAAGACTCTAAAGCGTATCATGAAAGAATACGATAGACTCATTGTCGAAACTAAGACTGCGCCAGATTTCAGCCACTTAGACCAGAAGACTGTAACTAGCTTCGAAGAGCTGCTTGATGCTCGCGATAGCATTCATCGCCCTATCAACTTCTACGAGAAGTCCGCACATACTATGGCATATTTCTATATTCGCGTTGATAAGATAGTATATATCTATAAGTTAAGTGAGAATTCTATAAATGCCTAAAGAAAAACAAGCGTCAGAAACTAAAATCCTAAACTGGATATTAGTTTTGGCGCTCTGTTTTAGCGTCGGTTTTATCACGATCGGCTTCTCTGCTTATTCGAACAAACCAAAGATTGAAGGCGCAATCGCAAAGGTTCATATGGAGAAGAAATGTGAACGCGACTGCGGCGAGCCGATAATGACAACTCCAGTCGGCAGTAGTGCCTCGCTTACAGTTTATAGTGACGGTATGTTTGAATTGAATGGTTCCATAGGTACGGAAATGTATTTACGTTACGACGGCGAGAATTCGATTGTTTCAAATATTCGTAGTGATATTTTGGTTAACGATTTGCTCTTCCCGGCCGGCAGCGTAGTTAGATTGTCTTATTTCTACGTCAGCGGTACGACGACTGCAGCTAATGGTAAGGAGTTTAACTTCTCACTTCGCAATAGAGCTAGTGGCGACGTTATGAACGAAGTTCGTATTTCGGCTATCGGTAAATCTACGGACGGTAAAGTTTTCGACTACACACAAGATACAAGCGTTCAAAATACTATCCAAAGTGACGCTTCGTTCGTGACTGGATTCTTCCATGCGCCACGCACGTTTGATCATCTAAAATTCTACATTACGGCCGAGAAAATTGAATAAAAAAACACCCACCCGCAATAGCGAGTGGGTTTATTGATGGCTAGCAACTTACTTACTAACCATCTTCTTTTCTGACTCTTCCTGACGCTTCAAGCCAAATGCAATCAGAATTGTAAATGACATAGTCGCGATTGTTACAGTTGTTGACGTTCTGAGTGCGAAGTCGCAAAATAGATGTATGAGTCAGAATATTCAAGATGCGCGAACTTCACAATGGGATTATCATGATTCCACTGAGTTAATTGAAGAGCGTGGCGCGAATTGGCTGAATGACGCCCAGTTTTCGGATTACGAAAATGAGGACGATTCTCTTTTTGGCCGTGGCGACGATTATTACGAGCGCTGCGAAGCCGAAAATGCTCGCCTAAACGACGAGCAAATCGAAGAATTTGAAGAAGAATAGTTTAACTATTGCTCTTATTTTTTCTTAGTCTTTGGTGAGCGCATTCCGATAAGGATTGCGATTGCGACCATTGGAGTTACAGTAAATAGGATAGGAGTAATGATTCCTGCCGCAGTCTTTGGTGAACCATACTGATCGACGTAGTAGTATTTAACTTCAACTACTGCATCATTAATCGTTCCTTCGCTATTTGATGGTTTTTCGCGAAGCTTGTAGCCATTAACTAGATCTTTTTCCGCGAGACTGTTCGTAGTGTATTTATCGCCAATGACATACTTATTATCATAAGTCTCAGTCTTGTCGTCTATAACTTTTTCGGAGCCATCTTTGAGGATGTAAATATGCTTCACAATAAGCGTTGCTGGATTTGCGACGAGGCCGACACCGATTGTTGTAATAGCCTTCTCGCCAGACGCGTCATCGATATCTGCGTTGAGGAATGCGATTACATTCGTAATCTTGCTCTCTGGATCGAAGTTATTATTGAATGCGTTCGCATCAATATTCTGCTTCGAAATAATCGAGTAAAGCTTGCTCTGCTCGTCCGTTAGAGCTGCGCGCACTGCGTAATTTGCTCTGCGCAAGTTCGTAAATGTATAGACACCATTATCATCGGTCGAAGTCGTAGCAACTCGCTTGCCGTCAGCATCGACGAGTTCTAGTAGAATATTAGCCAAACGAGCATCGGAATCGTCATACTTATCGTTCTTGTTAGAGTCGATAAATGCGATGCCGCCAAGCTTACGGTTAATAACCTTAGTCTTTACTACGTTGCTCATTAAAGCTGTTGCAAGTGGCTGACCGGTAAGTGAACTACGGAATGCATAGATGTTGTTTGCGTTATTTCCACTAGTCTTAACGGTATAGCTATAGCTAAGGCTTGTGCGCGGACTGATGCTATCAATCGTGCGAATAATTGCGGTCGCCGTAGCAGGAATAGTTGCGCCAGCAGAAACCTGAACCCATTTCGAGTCGCTCAAATTTACGCCAGTAGCAACGTAAGCACCAGTTCCATCTTTCGTTAAGCCAGAGTCAGCAATTGCTGCGGTCGTATAATACATCTTCTGACCACTAGGGATCGACGTTGGCGTGATAGTATAGCTCCCGAAGAATGAGTTGCCCTTATCGTCGCCGTTTCTTGGCAAAACCTCAACAATGCGTGCATTGGTAATTGTATTATCGGTGTTATTGCCAATGATTTGCGAGACAGCGAAGCTATCGTCGCGCTCGATGACTAACTTATTAACATCTGTGCGAATAGAAGAACCGGCGAGATTAGAAATAGCTATGCCAGATTCGCTGGTGCGATGCTGAACCTCATTGCTTCGCTCGCCTTCGTAGCCAATTACGGCTTTTGTTGTAAGCTGAGTATTATTTGGCGTACTTTCATCTATTGCCGCTAATAGCTCAATATTTCCACCTGGAGCAGTCCTGTTTACCTTCCACTCAGGATAAATCCATGTAATAGTCGAGCTTCCGTCAGCATTTTTAACGACTGAGTTAGGAGCCTTCGTGGCTGATTTATCAACATAGCTAAGGTTGGCTGGAAGCGTTACGGTCAACTTCACGTTTTTCTTAACTGGATCGTTCTGGTTTTCATTGAAACCATTAATGAGTTTTGGTTCTACGAGATATTTTACGTAACGCTCAGAAACGCTGTAGTTTCTTTTTATTACATCAGCATCATCGCGAGTAGTGATTGTTACTTTCGTGTACGAATCGGCAAAAGTGATAGTATCACCGAAATTTATACTATCTTGTCCAATAAAGTTATTGCCTGCCCATTCTGACGGAACGAATGAATTGGATGAATTATAACGGTCACCGCCATACTTAATCTCTTGCGTACGAGCCGCATCAAGATATGCACGACTTCTCATGCGGAATAATGCTTGCTTACCAACGCATCCATCCGCTTCATTACAAAATGTTTTAAATGTTGGAACAATATCACGTTGCGAACCAAAGCCTAGGTTTTCTGGGTCGTCAGCCGTGACTGCTGTAACAACGCCATGCGATAATGCTTCAGAATACGTACTATACCAAGTAAAGTCCTCGAAGTCTTTCGTATTTAACTCTTCAAGTGTAGTTATACCCTTGCTTTCCGCTCCCTTTAGAACGCCGTAGCTAAAAATCACTTTATCGCCGGAAACAGTATTATTACTACCAGTAGTATCGCTAGCAGTAACGCCACTAAATCTAATATAATTATTATCCCATAGCAATAGCGCTTTTACACCGCCATAGACTGGGCCATCAGTCAATCCATACATATAATATCCTGCTAGGTCTTTTCCCATTTGATGAATGCTACTACCATCAATCCAACCCTTAGAGTCATTCTGAGTGGTTGCTACAGTAACTTGTTGACCGAGAAGGCCATCTGAGAAATTCGTATACTTTATAAAGCCGCCAGTATTATCGTTAGTTTTCGCATCATCCTTAGCTAGAGTAGTTACAGTCGTTCCATCAGCTTTTCCATATGAATAATCAATGAGATCATATTTTACTTCATAATCATTCTGATTACCGTCATTAGCTAGTGGGAAGAATAACTGAATTGAGCCAACAGCAAAGAAGCCTAAGCCATCAAATAGTCTGAAGTCGCTCCTGGAGTAGAGTTTATTGTTTAGAGCTTTGAAATTCTTATATTTAACGGTTAAAATGTCGCCAGTAAGATCTACGGACATATCGCCGCAATCTACAGTTCCCTTATAGAATGGTAGCCATATGTCAATTCCTCTAAAGAAATCCGTAATTGGCGTATAGGTGCCAAAGACTGGTGCAGCGGCAACATTTGGGCCATACGCGACTATATACGCGCCGTTAAGCGGATTAGTGCTAGGGAAAGATTTAAAATCTCCGCCACTTGAATTTTGCCTATATTTATATGAGACTCTGTATCTCATAGTCATTTCGCGATATGGCATTTCTACGCCACGGAAATCATACGAAGATGTGCTACCGGAATAAACAGAGCCATTTACCGAGAAGTGATTATATATGCCCGGAACCCCAGCATCATTCATGTCAGGCCTTATCCATTGAGCATGAACATCTCCGTCGGCGTGAATATTCGCATTGACGTTTTGTTTACCAGTTATAATAATCTGCCTTGCGTCAGAAACGACAACGGATTGATTTTGCGAGGAAGAATTATCTGGCTTATTACCCTCCATCCAGAACTCGAAGGTCGGACCTTTAGAATTAACCTGCGCATATCCGCCAACTACTGCAGTAAAGGATAAGATGCGGTTAATACTACTTGCCTGCTCGTTGTTAGGGATGGTATATTTCATCGTTACTACAGACTTATCGTTATTGTCTACCTTGACGTCTTCCATCCAGACATCGCTACCAAATTTAAGAGCAGCTTCGCCGTTTTGATATTTCGGTACAGTTACTTTGACGAAAATCGTGCCACCATACAAGGTTTCGCTTGGATCGACAGCCACTGTCGAGACTTCTACGTCGTATTTTACGGTGTCAAAAGTTCTGACATAATCATCGCTCGCAGAAGCATCGTTACCATTCATATCTGAGGTGCTAGAGAATGGTACAGTACCAGTAACGCGCGAATTAATTACGGCACTAGAAATTTTAATCTTGTCGTAATTTTGCCCGGCAGCGTTTGCCTGACTTGCGATTTTTATACCTACTGCAATACCCACCAAAACAGGAACGGCCAAAAATAGACCAAGGACCTTCTTTAGGTGTTTATTTTTTCTCTTTGACATTTTTTGACACCTCTTACTAATACTATTTTAACATAAGCAAAAACAAATTGCCAAAATGTTATACTTATTAGTAATGAAACCAAAAGTATCCGTAATAATCCCTGCTTATAATTGCGAAAAATATATCACAGATTGCATAAAAAGTGTCATTAATCAGAGCTACGAGAATCTTGAAATTATCATAATTAATGATGGATCAACCGATTCTACCCTAGAAATTATGCAAAAATTTTCAGCAGAAGATTCACGTATTGTTTTGGTCGATAAGGAAAATGGCGGCGTTGGTAGCGCGCGCAATGCTGGCCTAGATATTGCGACCGGC
>JAKSSX010000006.1 GCA_024402895.1 Candidatus Saccharimonadota bacterium | reverse complement strand
TAAGCGCCACGGAATCCGCTTTTACTCGTTCAAGCTTGCTTCCCGACATAGACCCAGAGCTATCCAAAACCATCATAATATCTACGTTATGCCCTTCGGTAACTTTCGCAATAGTATTTACCTTAAAAGTAATTCTCGCAGTTCCGGCACCGGTCCACTTTGCGCTCTTCTCAATATTCCAAGCACCAGGAGCGTTGTTTGCGTAACTCGTGTTCTGCGAAGTAAGATTAATAGACTTAATGACCTCAGTGTAAGTTGCAGCAGAAACAGTCTTCGCTACAATACTGCCAAGAATTACGGATACAATTGCTAGGCTTGGAATTGCAATTTTGAGTCTATTCTTTACGAAGAATTTCTTTGCGCTAGCAAAGAATGCAATAATCTTGCCCTGCTTGGAAATAAAGACAAATAATGCAATTGTACTAGTGGCTAGAATAGCAATGCCAACATAAGGCAATGAATTCATAATAATGCCGGTCGGAGTGACTGGTTCTGGAATCGTATTAAAATCCGCGCTCGCCTTATACTCTTTACTATCGTCAAAATGATTGTTACCGTCAGCAATTGCGCTAGTTAACTCAACAACGTTCGTTAGAGTTGCGGTTTTATTCTCAGTAATCTTGTAGCTAGCATAAACATCTGCGCTCTGACCGGCAGGAATATTTGCAATAACTGCAATCTTTCCGCCCTTGACTGTATAGCCGGATCCTTCAGTAAAGAATGCACCGTCAAGTTGTTCTTCAACGAAGACGTCTTTGATCGCATAACTTGCAGTATTCTTAACGGTAATCTTGAACTCTACTGTTTCACCATAGTAATATTTAGCTTTTTCATTTACTACAGTTTTAGAGATTTCAGGAGAGAACTTCCCCGCCTCAACATTCCACTCGCCCTGAATGAGGACATCTTTTTCTGGCATTACGAAGCCATCTTTTGCATACCAGCCAGTAAACTTAAAACCAGTAGCAGTTGGGTTAGCCGCTAATGAGACTTTCTCGCCCGGATAATGCTTTTCGCAAGCAGGAACGAGGCTCGCCGCATTAGCTGGCTGTGGCTGGTTCATGAATTCGTAGCAAACCATATAGCCAATGCGCTCGAACGAGCCATAGATAGTTACGTCTTTGTCCGGCATTTCAAAGCTATTGCCGGAAAGCGCGAGATCAGTTGTGGTCCAGCCGAGGAATTTGTAGCCGTCAATGATAGCATCTTTTTCGGTTGAATCTAAATCTACAGAATTACCAACCGCGTAATCTTTCGCCTTTGGAGGCATGTAGTCTTCTGGCTTTTCGCCATCAATAACGTAGGTAACTTTATGCGTTACTGGAGCAACATCCTTAGTCCAATTACCAATAAGCTCGACGTCGCTAGCTGGCATAGTAAATGAGCCGTCACTTACGGTAACGTTAGAGGTTGTCCAGCCGGAGAAAGTATAACCTTCGAGAGCCGGATTACTATTAACAGTAACTTTCACGCCTTTGGAATACTTTTGAGCACCAGGAGCAGCTGGGGCGTTAGCTGGAACCGTGCCGGAGTATCTATATGTAACATTATTTAACGTAGCAAGAGAGTCACCGATGTAAACATGGACAGTGTTGGAGGTAGCTGTTAGGTCCTTTTCTGCAGCGTATGCAGTGTTAAAGAAATCTCTACGAGTTTCGATTTGGGAGGTAGTTGGATCGTCGACAGTTTCAGGAGTTTTTACGACGATACCAACAGTTAGTTCGCAGCCAGCCTGAACTTTTTCGGCAGCGAAGGAGACGATGCCGGTGTTCTTATTGTAGTGGAGACCATGGTAGGTGTATTCGGAATTATCCGCATTCCAGACGCCGTCAGTTTCAGTGTCATCGATAACTTTGCCGGTGCACGCTACATTTTTGTCTCCCCTAGATACTGCGCCGATTGTACCATTAGAGGTAGTAACGAAGCTTTGAAATACTAAACCGTCAGGAATCTTATCTGTCACTTCGATGCGGCCACTTTTAACTTGAACGACGGTAGAGTTATTTGACTCTTTTCCGCTCGCGTCGACGCCATCCTCTTTGACGGTAAGATAATATTTAAGTTCTGCGTTCGTACCCACGCGAACGTCATTCTCGAGCGTCGCTGCAAAAGTTGCTACGACGGCGCCCAAACCCAAAAAAGCGACGAGCGCAAAAAGCGACACCCTTACTCTTTTCGAATTTCTTTCTAGACGAGTTCTCCTTCCTCGCCCGAAGATATTTTTCATGTTTTCCCTAAAACTCTCGCAGTATTTGAGTTATATAGAAAACTTCACACTCTAATTAGTGCTACCTCCCAATAGCATTAGCATTATTATATATTATTTGCGAACAAAAATCACGCCGTTTACTGGGCGTGATCGAGTTTTTTATTAGTCTTTTTTAAACATTAAGCTAGCAGACAAATCGAGATTTAAAGCACCGACATCTTCGCCGTCTTTATATTCGACTACAATGAATAACTGCTTACGAGCACCATCGCCAGTTTCGATTTCATTATCGACACTATATGAAGTACCGTTATATTCTACGTCGTCATAGGAAATACGATAGTCAATTTTATCTGCAATGCTCTCATCGAGCCCAGTCATTACAATTCCGCTGAGAGTTTCAGCTACGTCGCCATTATTTACAACATTAATCAAGGCAGCATAAGTATCGCCAGGATGTTCTAGCGTAACACTAAAATCGATTTTGTTTTTGCCAATAGTTTTGCTGGATGGAGTGGCGGAATCTTCACTTTGGAGATACGAATCGGCTTCGAAACCAACATTATGGTTTACGTTATATTTGCGGCTGACTGCCGAGGCAGTGTCATTACTAACGAGCTGAGCATATGCAGCGAATCCGATCGTCATGAACAGAAGCGCAAAGCCAAGTACACCGACGACAGCATATTGTAGTTGTTTGCGTTTTTGCATTTTTATTTTCCTTGAATTATCTTGGTTATTTTAGCATAAACGCTTTCTTTTGGCAAAATTTTTGGAGCTCGGCTAAGATAATAGGCTTAAGCTAATATGATATACTATAAGCATGTTAGCCGTTAGCTTTTTACAGTGGTGGTATTTCAGGGGGTGGATGATATATTTTGATGGTTTTCGCGCCAAAATGCGAAATATGGCCGATTTTTTCTCTATCGGTTTGTTATTAAAAACTTTATTCCAGCCATTTAGGCAGATTTCTGCTGACGAAACTGGCGAAAAAGGTGGCCTCGAGGGCGCTTTAATTGCTTTCTTTGACAGAACACTCTCGCGCGTAATCGGCTTTATTGTACGTACCTTCATTATTGTTGCAGGCATTATTACGCTTAGTCTCCAGTTAGTCTTCGGCTTGCTCTTAGCGGTTTTGTGGCCATGTGTTCCGGCTTTGCCAGTTATCGGTATTATCGTTAGTTCGATGGGGGTAGTATTCTAATGGCAAAGTTTAGTAGTTTTAGTCGTCGTGCAGTTGAGGCGCGCGCAGATAAAGTCATTAATTCGACTCCAGTAAAAGCAGTTTTGTGGATTTCAATGCTAGCCTTAGTCGGTTTTGGCGCCGCAGTTATTCTCGCTTACCGTAATTCGTTGGGCTGGATTTTGATTGGTTTCGCTTCCCTTCCTGCAGAGATTTTAATTTGGGGTAAATATGAACTTAAGCATATCCCAATCGGTTCAGGTAACACTGTAAATGATCTTCTCAGTAACGAGTGTTTAGCTCGCATCACTAAGAGCACTACTCCGCAAGATATCGCAAAATGGTACTACAGAACTCGCAGCGGCGGTTTCCTCGCAATGCGTTACTCAATTACGCCACGTATGATGGAGGCAGTTTCAGCTCTTATTCCTAATGAAATGGATGCGGTCTATGATAAGGCGCTCGAGATTCGCGAAAAGACAAAATCCGAAGTTATCTCTGGCGGCGTTTTGGCTGTCGCAATTATTGAATGTGTACCGAATTATGAGCAGATTTTGAAATCCATGAAGCTCGAAATTTCCGATCTTTATGACGGTCTTAACTGGTTTAATTATCTAAACGACCTCGTTAAAGGTCTCAATTTGAAGCGCCATACTGGCGGTTTTGCACGCGATTTAATGTTCGGTTATACGCCTTTGCTCGATAGTTATGCCGTTAACATTTCTAAGGCCCATGAAAGCACTCGTGGTGGCGGCAATGTATCCGTCGACTTACATCGTGAAAATCTCTCCCAAATGATTGATGTCTTTTCAAAAGGCGGTCGACAAAACGTTGCAATTATTGGCCCAGAAGGTTCTGGCCGCAGTACGCTCGTTAATGAGTTTGCTTCCGAGATTCTTAATGCCGACAACAAGATTTCGTCACGCATTAAATTCCGTCAGGTCTTCAAACTCGATGCGTCTGCTTTGATTAGTGGTGCCGGCGAACGCGGTCAGCTTGAGCGTTTAATGACTCGTATTTTGAATGAGACTTTCTACGCAAAGAACGTAATCCTCTGGCTCGATAACGCTCAGATGTTCTTTGAAGAAGGCGTTGGTTCGGTAGATATTTCTAATATTCTTTTGCCTGTGCTCGAAGGCGGTCGCTTACGCGTCATTCTTACCATGGACCAGCAGCGCTACTTGGAAATTTCTGCAAAGAAGGCAGCACTCGCAAATGCACTTAATAAAATTATGATTGAACCTGCAACCGAGGAAGAAACCTTCAAGGTCATGCAGGACCATGTACCTATTCTCGAATACCAGGAAGGCGTTACTTATACCTATTGGTCGTTGCGCGAAGCTTATCATCTTTCTGAACGTTATGTTCACGACCTCGTAATGCCAGGTCGCGCGCTTAACTTGCTCGAGGCTGCCGGAAAATATGCAGAGAATGGTTTCGTTACCGATACTTCAGTTCAGGAAGCAATCGAAAAGACTTATGGCGTTAAAATGCAGTCTTCGCAGGATGAAAGCGAGCGCGAGAAGTTGCTCAATATGGAATCGCTCATTCACGAACGCTTGGTTGGTCAGGATATGGCCGTTACCGCTGTTAGTGACGCGCTTCGTCGCTCTGCTGCCGGTGTTCGCAATGAGAACCGCCCAATTGGCACCTTCCTCTTCCTTGGCCCTACCGGTGTAGGTAAAACCGAGCTCGCAAAAGCAATCTCTGAAGTCTACTTCAAGGGTGAAGGTGAAATTGTTCGTATCGATTTGAACGAATATGTTTCCGCAGACGACGTTCAGCGTTTGATTGCTGATGGCGCAACAGACGAATTGAGCTTAACTGCTCAGGTTATGAAGCATCCATTCTCTGTCGTCTTGCTCGATGAGATTGAAAAAGCGCATCCACTCGTTTTGACTACTTTGCTTCAGTTGCTCGATGAAGGTATTTTGCGCGACGTAAAGAACCGTGAGGTTAGCTTCCGCGATACGATTGTCGTCGCAACATCTAACGCTGGTGCAAATAATATTCGCGATTACATTGATCAGGGTCTCGATATGTCCTTGATTAAGGAACGTTTGACGAATGATTTGATTTCTGGCGGCGAGTTTAAGCCTGAGTTCTTGAACCGCTTTGATGAGATTTGCGTCTTCCAGCCGCTCACAAAGGAAGCATTGCTCATTATCGTCGACTTGATTATCTCTGGCGTTAATAAGACGCTTGAGCCTCGCAAGATTTCCGTATCACTCACGTCTGAAGCTAAGGCTTTGCTCGTTGAACGTGGCTACGACCCTAAGCTTGGTGCGCGCCCAATGCGCCGCATCGTCTCAAAGACGGTCGAGAATATCGTCGCTCGCGCAGTCTTGTCCGGCGCTACCGATTCTGGTGACACGATTGCTATTGACGAAGATATGATTAAAGCAGCTTTATAAAGTAAGCCATCAAAAAGACCACCTCGCAGGGTGGTCTTTTTAGTTATGATGATTATTTGTCGACTACTTCGCCTTCGACTGCGCCGTCATCATCCTTCTTATCGTCGGACTTTGCGTCGTCTTTCTTGTCTTCAGAAGCTGCCTGATACATCTTTGCGCCGATTGGCATGATTGCATCGTTGAGAGCCTTGGTTGCTGCTTCGAGCGCATCTTTATCATCTGCGTTCTTTTCGAGCTTTTCCTTAGCTTCGGAAACTGCCTTCTTGATAGTCTCCTTATCTTCGTCAGAAATCTTATCTTTGTATTCATCCGGCATCTTTTCTGCCTGATAGATAGAGTTTTCGAGAATATTCTTAGCTTCGATAGCTTCTTTCTTCTTCTTATCCTCTTCTGCGTGAGCTTCTGCATCGCGCTGTGCTTTTTCGATATCTTCTTTGCTCATGTTGCCAGAGTTCTGAATAGTAATACTCTGCTCTTTGCCGGTACCTTTATCCTTCGCAGTAACGTTTAGAATACCGTTAGCATCAAGGTTGAAGGTAACTTCGATCTGTGGGATGCCGCGTGGAGCTGGTGCGATACCGTCGAGAATGAAGCGACCGAGAGATTTGTTGTCGGAAGCCATTTCGCGTTCGCCCTGAAGAACATGAATTTCTACCTGTGGCTGGTTATCAGCTGCGGTTGAGAAGACCTGAGACTTGCTGGTAGGAATAGTAGTGTTGCGATCGATAAGTGGAGTGCGTACGCCGCCCATGGTCTCAATACCGAGAGTCAATGGAGTAACATCGAGAAGGAGAACATCCTTAACGTCACCAGCGAGAACGCCGCCCTGGATAGCTGCACCAACTGCAACGACCTCATCTGGGTTAACACCCTGCATTGGATCCTTACCGAAGAGTTTCTTAACGCGTTCTACGACTGCTGGCATACGAGTCATACCACCAACCATAACTACCTCTGCAATATCGGATGGAGCGAGGCCAGCATCTTTCAATGCGCGCTCAACTGGGCCATCAAGCTGCTCGAGCAATGGCTTTACGAGCTCTTCGAGCTTTGCGCGAGTAAGCGTGAGCTCTAGGTGCTTAGGACCATCTGCGTCTGCAGTAATGTAAGGAAGGTTGATCTCGATTTCAGTTGCGGAGCTAAGCTCTTTCTTTGCCTTCTCTGCTTCGTCCTTAATGCGCTGCATAGCTGCTGCATCACTGCGGAGATCGATACCATTTTCGCTCTTGAAGCTGTCGAGAATGTAATCAACAATCTTGTTATCGAAGTCTTCACCACCAAGGTGAGTATCGCCGTTAGTAGACTTAACTTCAAAGACACCATCACCAAGCTCGAGGACGGAAACATCGAATGTACCACCACCAAGGTCGAAGACAATAATCTTCTGGTCTTCATTCTTTTCTAGACCGTAAGCAAGTGCTGCTGCGGTAGGCTCGTTGATGATACGGCGAACTTCGAGGCCAGCAATTTTACCAGCATCTTTGGTTGCTTGGCGCTGAGAATCGTCGAAGTATGCAGGAACAGTAATGATAGCTTCAGTAACTTTCTCGCCAAGGAATGCCTCTGCGTCAGCTTTAATCTTGCTGAGAATCATTGCAGAAACTTCTTCTGGAGTGTATTCTTTGCCGCCAAATTCTACTGCGACGCCGTCACCCTTCTTTACGATCTTGTATGGAGCATTCTTTTTATCGTTCTCTACTTCTTTGTCGCTAAATTTGCGGCCGATGAGACGCTTGATGCCATAGATAGTGTTTTCTGGGTTAGTAACACGCTGACGCTGTGCAACCTTACCAACTAGGCGATCGCCCTTCTTAGTAATGGCAACGACGGATGGCGTAGTGCGGTCACCTTCGCTGTTAGTAATAACCTCTGGCTTACCTGCGACCATGTAAGCGAATGCCGAGTTGGTCGTACCGAGGTCGATACCAATAATTTTACTCATTTTATTTTTTCCTCCTTTTCGTAGAAAAAACGTTAATCGTTTAGCACTTACGGTGGTTTAGTGCCAATTCTTATGGCTATTGTAGTCCATTAGCACTCTACTGTCAAGAGTGCTAATACAGGGGTCAGGAGGCTATTTTTGTTAGTTTTTTTCGAGAGCTTCAACGAATTTTGGTTTCGTAAACAAATATGCGCCAATACCGGAACCGATAGTAGCTGCAAGGAGATCAAACATAGTATCGTCGACACCGACAGAAACAAGCTGTTGCATGTTCTGGCCAAGGAATTTATCGCAAGCGAACTCAAAGAATTCCCAGGCAACCGCCACGAGCATACTTACGCCTATAATAAAGATGATGCGAAAAGCGATTGGGGTTTTCTTCGCCTTAAAGAAGATAATTGCATAGTAGCCGATAATCGTAGACAGAATACCGGAGCCAAAGTGAACAACCTTATCGAAATATGGAACAGTTTTATACATGTCCATACAGATTCCCATATCGAGTGCGACGAATAAGAACATGTAGTATAGAAGCTGAATACGAAAGGCAATTTTCGTCTTGAATACGCGCTCAACAATTACGGGCAAGAAAGGTAAAACGATACCAGAAAGCACGCCGCCCCATTTGTTATAGTTCGGATCTAGCAAAATCCAAACCAAGAAAAGACCGGCGAATATTACAAAGCACGCCCTGATTGCGTAAATTAAGCCACGTTTCAGCTTATCCATAATAATATTATATAATATACTAATGAAGATTCGCGAAAACATTGCAATTTCTACCCTAACTACTATGAGACTTGGCGGTAATGCTCGCTACGTCATTGATATCGAGTCCGAAGAAGACATTCCGGAAGCGTACGCTTTTGCCGGCGAACAAGGTCTCCCGGTATATGTTCTCGGTCTTGGTAGTAATATTATTGGCCGTGATGGTGGCTTTGAAGGTGTAATTCTTGTTAATAAAATTCGCGGAATGGGCGTCGAAAGTGATGAATATAATAATCGTATCGAGCTCTACTCTTATAGCGGCGAATTGCTTGATGATTTCGTCTGCTACTCTACTAGCCTAGGCTTCTCCGGTATTGAGGCGCTTAGTGCGGTTCCTGGCACGGTCGGCGCGGCTCCAGTTCAGAATGTTGGCGCCTACGGACAAGATATCGCTCAGACACTCGTTTACGTTCGCGCTTACGATACACTGCTTGAAGAGTTCGTTGAGATTCCGAAAATCGATCTCGATCTAAGTTACCGCCATAGCATCTTCAATAGTGGCAGCACAGTTGGACGTTATTTCATTACGAAAGTTGTTGTCTGTCTAGAGCACAAGGAGCTCAAGCCTCCGTTTTATAACAGCTTGCAGAAATATCTCGATGATAACGGCATTGAGGATTATTCTCCAGAGACCATTCGTCTCGCAGTTCGCGCCGTACGCGAAGCAAAGCTTCCAGATCCAGATATGATTGCAAGCAGTGGTAGCTTCTTTAAAAATGTTTATCTTAACAGCGAAGCAGAAATTCGCGCCGCAGAAGCAGCCGGTATTCCAGTTTGGGATGGCGGAAAGATTCCTTCCGGATGGCTCATTGAAAACGCAGGCCTAAAAGGTAAAATCTTCCACGGCATGCGCGTTTCAGATAAGGCTTCCCTAGTATTAATTAATGAAAGTGCTCGCGACTACGCCGATCTCGCAGCTGCGCGTCAAGAAATTATTGATCGCGTAAAAGAAAAATTCGGCTACACGCTAGAGCAAGAACCAATGGAGTTAGGCCAATGAGAGAATTAAATGGACGTGAATTAGCTGGCTTTATCAAAGAACGCCAGGCAAAACAGGTACGCCAGTTGCGTGCAGTTAAAAAGTTCCCTAAATTAGTGATTTTTTACGACAATGACAGTCCTGTTATTGCGAAATATATGTCACTTAAGGAACAGTATGGCGCAGATATCCATATCGATGTCGAGAAGCGCCTTTTGACGCCTGAAAATGCGGCAGATATGGTTCGTGAAGCAGCCGAAGATAAGACCGTTTCTGGTATCATCGTACAGCTTCCTCTCGCTTCGTGCGATGAGTCGATTTTGGAGCTTATTCCAAACGAAAAAGACGTTGATGGTCTACGTGGCGAACGCGATACGGCAACCGCTATGGCAATTCATTGGCTTTTGACTGGCTATGGCATCGAATTGCCTTCCCTAAAGCTTGCGGTAGTTGGACGTGGTAAATTAGTCGGCGCTCCGCTTCTCAAGATGTGGCGCGAAAGTAATTATGACGTCGAGATGTTCCATCGTGGCGACGATTTGATGCGCTTAGCTGAGTTCGATGTCGTGGTTACTGCGACTGGAAAACCTGGCCTTATCACTTCAGAAATGCTTAAGCAGGGTGCCGTAGTCGTTGATGCTGGTACGGCTAGCGAAAAAGGTATCATTCGTGGCGATGTCTCCGACGAAGTACGCGAAGAACGTGACGACTTAACGATTACGCCAAAGATTGGCGGCGTTGGTCCATTGACCGTAGCGATGCTCTTCGAAAACGTCATTCGCTCAACTAAATAGTTTCAATCAAACAAAAATATCCTGCCGATTAGCAGGATATTTTTTATACCTTGAGCGGTTAGCTCTAGTGCCAGCCGCCGCCCTTCTTTGCTGCCTCCGCTCTCACGCGTGCGATATGAGCAACATTGTCTTCGCCAGGTTTTTTAGGAACAGTCTTGCGGAATTCATACTGCTCTTCTCTTGTGAGCGTACCCCAATGCTTATTTATAGCCTCAGTCTTAACACTTGCAGATGTGCTATCCCAACTACTGACAGCCTTCTGCTCTGCGGTCTGATTAGCGCGAATATTTGCGTTCTCTTCGCTAGCCAATGCGACACGCTGAGCCTCGGTTGAGTTATCAACGACATCTCCGCCGATTTTATCTTTGAGACTTTGATCAATCTTAGCATATTGCTGCGTCGATGTACCTGCGAGAACCTCACCCTTACGCTCATCACTCATACTCTGCCACATACCATTCATAGCTTCCTGCTGCTTAGTATCAAGATTACCAATGGAGTTGCGCATCTGTTCGTCGGAGAAGTGGACGTTGTCTCCCGTAGGATTGCCGTCTGCGTCATTATTAAAGCCTGCAATATATTTAAGCGTTGAGTCATCCTGAGAAGCGATTACATTCTGACCAGCGCGAGCGACATCACTATTGAAGCCTCTGTCGCCACCGGCCGTCATATAGGAAGACAGATTTCTGTCATAGCTATCCGATCCGGTTCCACTAGCAGCCAATCTTTTACCATAAAGACCAGCAGCAATATTATCTTTCTTAAGTCCAGCCAATTGAGTGCCGAGCTTTTGTTTATCCTGAACACTCATATTCGCCAACATCTGTGGAGACATCGTGTCGAGCGTCTTGTTCAACAATTCATGCTGACCAGAGTCTGCCAACTTCTGAACTGCGGCCTGAGCCAAGTTTGCATCATACTTGCCTGATTGCGCCATCTTAGTAAATGAGTCTGCTACCTGCTCCGGACTCTTGTCCTGGAAGCTAAGCGCATAAGCTCTCTGCTGTTCGCCCTCATGAGCTGCGCGCATGCCGTGTGCGTTCATATATTCTCTCTGTTGGGCTGAGCTCAACTTCTTACCATTCGCCATCTTATTATCCATTCTAGCGATTGTACGCTGAGCGCGTCTGTTATTATATTCGCCTTGGCGTGCCATCATACGCTGTTCACCCTGATGCTTCATGTAGCGCATTGCGCGGCTTTCACCCGCACGGCGCTGAGCGAATTTGTTTGCTCTGCCCTGGAAACCATTAATGAATCTGGAAATTCCGCCCATAGATTTCTTAAGTACACCCGGAATCATGAAGATTGGAGCGACACTCATAACTGCCGCAGAAAGTGCAATCAAGAATGGTAAGTTCGATGAACCTGCACCGAGAACAAGAATACGAGCAACCGCCTGACCACCATAGACCATACCGCTACAGATTGGGAATGCAATCAATGTCGCCTTGAATGCTGTCAGCCATTTATCGAATATTTTCTTCGTATTCGGCAGCATGTAACACAGGAAGCCTACTGGAGAAACGACAACCAAGACTACTGCGAGAGCTTTGCGCACTGCGAGCAAACAGAATAGCGTGAAGATTGCGATAATTACACCAATAATCGCCATAAATACTGGAACCAATATTGCCATACCCTGAGACAGGATTGCTGCGCCAGTTATGATTATGATTAACGCAACCAGAATAGTTGTTGCGACACCGGCGTTAGCGACACCAGAGGAAAGGCCCTGAGTTTCTGCCAATTGAATAGAATCATAACTGTTGATTTTACCGACCGTGTCAAAGATAGATTTTACACCATAACCGACAACGTTAGCGGCATCGACGGCAACCTGACAAATGACATATGACATATTGATAAGGATCGCTGCAATGATAAGCTTTGGTAAAATCTTCTTGATACCGTAGTTATCGATACCGAAGCCAGTAATCTGGGAGAATAGGACTACGAGGAAGACGATGATAAAGGCAATGTTTGCATAGGTCTGGAACTGAGTCCACGCACTATAGGTAGCAACGCCACCAACTCTGTTACTAGCATCAAATAGACCAGAGTCGAGAACTAGGAATGGTTCAATAATCTTCTCATACATAGTAATGACGAAGTCGCCACCTTGATTAATGATTGGGCAAAGAACCCAGCCAAGCGCGCCAGCGTTCGAATAGCAGTCTGGATCACGCGCACCAGCGCTTCCGCTGTCACCCGGCGTTTCTACGGAAGGAGTAGTTACGGCATAGCCGCTATATCCTGGAGCGGATGGATCCGGATTAGTTGCAAGGAACCCATTAATATAGTCATCGACAGTGCACCTGAAAACTGGGTTCGTATCTTGAGTTACGTAGCACGACGCATCATCTGGAGTTTCAGGTAAGCTTTCAAACCATGAGACATATGATGCTTTTCCGCCATTAACGTCAGCTTCCGTTAAGGACTGACGATACGTTTGCTGCTCCGCATAGAAGTCCGTATAGGCTTTCTTGCAGTCGAGTTTTAAGTATTCAACTAAAGAGTTTTTTGCTCCAGCGACTGCTGCATCATTGTTCGCGTCAATTGCGTAGTGGGCCTCCTCATTACAGTCAGCATCTTTCTCTTTTGTATCTCTACCACTGTCTTTAACCTCAAACCAGTCAGCATTAATATGTTTATTTTCGACATTTACATACTTTGTTACGAGATTAAGTTCTTTTTCGCCAAGTTCTAGATCGACAAATGACGTATGCCCACTATCGTCACCAGGGTTGCTTAGCGTAATTACAGGATTTGTATCCGAACAGTAACCAAAAAGAAGACCTTTATGTAAATAATATCTCTCATCGTCAGTGTAAGCAGCAGTAAGATCTAACTGTCCATGGAAGTAATGATCGTCAACAAAACGCCTCATATGGTCAATACCATTTTTCGCATCATCACCACTATTATGCACAAAAGCATAGTCCGTAGTGTTAGGGCTATTTGCTTCGACGACATAGTTAATATCACCAACACAATCGCGATTCCAGTCATTTGGTCCACGGCTATCAAACACAGCATGGAACCAGCCATGATGGTCAGTTAAGCCAGTTGACGTAGTGCCGCAGAAAAGTTGTTTCTTTTCATCAAGAGATAAGCCGTCCCATGTTGGACCGCCCGTTATCTCAGCAAAGATATTGAAGGCATCTTTAATCAATGTGCCGTGCGAACAGTCGACATTATCATTCTTGTAACCACGCAAATATTCTAGATAATCATCCGTGATATTATTGCCAGTATCATTATTGCCACTTTCTTTGCCAGCAAAGGCGCCATTCAACATCCAATAGATAGAAAAGTCATCGACATCATTGCCACGCCACGAACAATATACAAGACCAGTGTAATACGCCTTTGCCTTCGCGCGGTTCTCTGCGTTATATGTAAGCGCCATGTCGCTAGTATCGAATGCGCTAACTCTATTAATTTGAGTAAATACTGCAGTTACGCTTATAAGGAGCGCCAATGCAATATATTTTATTTTTTTACTTTTCATTTTCTAAGTCCTCGCGCATTCCTCTGAGATATTCCCTCGTCGTATTAACGTCATACAAGCTACCTAAGTTCTTGACTACTTCCCTCTTAGCATCCGAGACACTATAGTCACTTTTGTCACTTCTATTAACACCTAAAAGAACGTCATCGTTAATATCGCATACTGCTTTATAATACTTCTTCGCAATTTCAGCAGTTTTTTTGTCTTTTTCTAATGCTTCCATTGCGTCAGTTTTAAGACTACAGCCAGAGGTTGTCTCTATCTTTCCTTTTACAAGATCACTAACAGTATTAATATAGGCTTTATTAAGGCTGCTGAAGAGAGCTACGTTGCTCTCGATAATATCGATATGCTCTTTAGCTTTATTTTTTGCATCATTAAATTGCGCTCTCTCTCCTTCTGGTAGAAGTTTCTCTGGCGAGTTTTTTTCCATATTAGCATAGCTACTCTTCACCTTCTCAAGAGCTTTGGTTGTCTCATTTACGACATTATCTTGCATAATAAAGAGACTAGTTTCTTTAATTTTGCTCTCTAGAATCTTAGAAATATCACCTTCGTCGTAGTCGTATACAGAAAGCACGTTCTCATAGTCTGCTTCAAACTCATTAAAAGCAGTAATAATGTCGTTTTTATTTACGGATTTGGAACTCGTACCCATAATGATAGCGACAACTACAATTGCAACTACCGCAATTGCACCAAGAGCGATGAAGAGGGGCTTTTTACTCTTTTTAGGCTTAACATCATTTACGATATATAAACTATCAGCATCACTGCTCATGTAAGATTGAAGCTCGCGCTTTGCAGCTGAGTCAATCTGATTAACTGTACTTGTCTGTTGTGGCCTGCGCGATGCAGCACCAAAGAAACTACGCGCTCTTTCCTGATTGGAAGTATTAGGCGCGATAGGCTGATTTATGTTGCCACTAGTAATCGGAGCTCCTACTTCAGTCTCAGTGTTAGGGTCTGAAAAAATAGGGCTTTGTGGCAAATTTGGGTTCCCATCCTCATTCATATTTTTATCTTAGCATAAGCGTTTCTATTTATCTAGACCAGTAAGGTGCGCAAAATGGGCATTTTCGATGATATAATCCTCGAATTTGCGAGCGTGGCCATAATTACCGGAACGTTCTAGAATGTCTGCCGCGATATCGTAGCGTGAGCAGTGATTGCGAGCAAGCTCGTCGAGCGGCGAGGTGGTTGAGCCCTGATCTTCGTAGCCATGAACAGATAGACGAATCGGATTTACGTAGTGAGAGAAGATTGAGCGAATAGTCTCGGAATAACCATGGAAGTTAACAACGATTGGCCTGCTGCGAGTGAATACGTCATCGAAATCATGAGGAAGAAGTTTATTGTCCGTAGTACCGATTGCAGCATAGGAAAGTGCGCTAATACCAACGAAGCGAACCTTAAGATTTGGAGCTTCTGCCTTAGCGAGCTTAATACCCTCTAATGCTTCGGTTGTAGGAATGTCGCCGATAGCAGCAACTACAATATCTGGGTTTTCATCGGAAGCGAACTGATAAATCGAGCAGCCATGACCGTCGCCAAGCTGATAGCGAGCATGATTAATATCAATCCAACGTGGCTGAGGATTCTTGTTAAATGTTGTAAGATTCACAACATTCTTAGTGGAGCTCATATGCTCCCAAGCTGCAGCTGCGGATACATCGTCTGCTGGGAAATAGCAGTTTACGCGATTGGATGGCTTTGAGAGAACGCTAGAAATAAGTGCTGGATTCTGATGCGTGTAGCCGTTATGATCCTGGCGCTGCCAGCAAGAAGTCGAAAGAATATTAAGAGGCTGAACGTCTTTGCGCCACTCAAATTCGCTGCTCTGCTTCAAGAACTTTAGATGCTGATCGAGCTGAGAGGAAATAATCGGAAGGAATGCTTCATAAGAAGTCATACAACCGCGACCGCCACTAAGAATATGGCCAGCCATTGCTGCGAATAATGTATTTTCGGAAAGCATCTCAATAACGCGACCGTTTGGAGCGAGGCTTTTATCCCATGGCTCTACATGGCGAGTCCAAGCGCGATCGGTTGCGTCATAAACTGCAGAAAGGCGATTAGAAGTCGTTTCATCTGGTGAGAAGAAGTAAAAATCTTCATAGCGATACATTTCTTCGCGCAAAGCGTCACCAAAAACCTGTGCACTAGAGCCCTGCTCTTCACCTGGATTATCTATTCTCGTAGGCAAATCTATCATAAAGCTCCTTGAAATTATATGAATTTAACCAATCTTCTAGCATCTTTAGCTGTTCGCGGTCGGTCTTCGCGTTTAGAAGTGGGACCTGATGCGACGCGCAGTTACCTTCGACTTTTACGCCATCAACCTCGCGTGGGCCAGTATAGCCCTTTGGCGTCTTCATAATGATAAACGAATTGCTCTTGAGGTCAGCTAGGACTGTCTGGAATTCTTCAGTATTAGTACCGTCGACAATTACTGGATCATAGCCGAAGCCACGGAAGAGCTGAAGAAGCTCGCGCTCACTACTGCGACCATAAATAGTTGGCGCAGAAATCTTGTAACCGTTGAGGTGAAGAATTGGAAGAACACGACCGTTGCCGTCGGAATTTAGTAGCTTATTGAGATTGCAGCTTGCTAGCGCAGTTGCGGTTTCCATCTCGCCATCGCCGATTAAGACAGCAATGAATTTGTCTGGGCGACCGAGAGATGCGCCGTAAGCGGTAGCCAAAGAATAGCCAAGCTCGCCACCTTCAGCAATAACGCCTGGCGTCATTGGGCTGGAGTGCGAAGGAAAACCGTATGGCCATGAGAAATTCTTACAAATGTATTCGATACCATGAAGATTATGGGTTGCATCTGGGTAATATTCTTGCAAATCGCCATCATAGAAAAGGTTTGCCTGAAGCGCAGGAAAACCATGACCTGGGCCAAGAATAAACTGCATATGAGGAAAACGCGCCTTGAGGTTTGCGTAAGCAATGTTGATACCTGGGCAAGAACCCCAGTGGCCAAGAAGACGTGGTTTGATATCTGAAAATTCAAGCGGACGCTTGAGCAAGAAATTATCTTGCAAGAAAATTTGAGCGACCGCTAAATAATTACAAAAGTCGATGCGGTCATTGATGTCGTTAATATTAATGCCCAACCCGTGCATATGCTTATTTTATCACAAATCCGACTGCAAAAGCATATGCAGTATGGTGTCTTTGAAAATTTTATTAATTTTCTTAGCTTTAGCGCCGAACATATCGTGACCGCCAAAAGTTTCCGTGAGATGAATATGCGAATTGCGCTCGGTTAGCTTCTTTAGATTTGCGCCGATAACGAGCGGATCAAAACGACCATGAATAATCTCGATTGGAATCTTGAGATGAGCTGCCGTACTGTAGTTTTCTTTGTTGAGAATAATATTGTCCATCGTCTTGCGGAAGGCACGCGTATTAAGGCTGCGCTTTTCGAAGCTAGACAAAGCGTCAATAAAGCTTGCAGCAACCGAGATTGGCTTAGCGCCGGTATGTTTGCGAAGCTCGCCGTAAAGTTTAGTATAGATTTGGTCCTGAAGGCCAGCCACTTCACTTCCCTTAATAACTGGTGGCGATATTAAAATAAGCTGATCAATGAGGCGATCGCCATTTGCAGCGTAGTCGATTGCAATTAGGCCGCCCATAGAATGGCCACATAAAACAATCGGCGTGCGAATTTTGAGCTTCTTGAACGTACGAGTAAGCGTTTTGCGATAGCCGGCATAATCGTAAGTAAACCAATCTGGCTTTTCGGATTTACCAAAGCCGATTAAATCTAGCGCAACAAAACGAACTTTGCCTAAATCTCTATCTCTGAGGAGAGGCGGCAAAACCTCGCGCCAAGTAGCATAGCTAGATGCAATGCCGTGCAAAAATACCACCGTTAATTCCGGTTTTTTGCTAATACTACGGTCGCAACGGACGCGCATGGTTAGCGGGATTTTTAGAACTTTATGTAAAAAGTCATAAAACATAACAAGATTATAGCGCAAATATGCGATTTTGCTTCGAGTCATGATAAGCGTTTTAGGTTATAATTATCTTATGAATAAAGTTACTATAGGAATTATCATTGCTTTGCTATTAGGGCTCGGCGGTTTGGCTGTTTACACTTCCCTCAACCCAAGCAACAGCGTCAATATTAATAGTTACGACACGACAAAAGTTATTGCGGCCGACGAGAACAACGGCAATATTAGTGATCATGTTCGCGGCAAAGAAGATTCAGAGGTTGTTGTAGTAGAGTATGCAGACCCTCAGTGTCCTGGCTGTGCTTCAATGATGCCAAAAATGAGTCAGCTCCATAAAGAATACGGCGATCGCGTTGCATTTATTTTCCGCACTTATCCTATGTCTTATCATCAGAATGCTCGCTCTGCTGCTGCAGCTGCCGAGTCTGCTGGCTTCCAGGGCTTCTACTGGGAAATGCTTGAAACTTTGTACGCTAACCAAGCTGACTGGGAGAATATTTTTGATACCGAAAAGCGCACCAATACCTTCGCTGAATATTTTGAGAAGGTTGCCGGCGACAAAGCTGATGTCGAAAAGTTCAAGAGTGATTTGACTAGTTCAAGCATTCAAAAGAAGATTGATTTCGATAGAGACCTAGCCAAAAAGCGTGACAAAGTTTCTGAAACTCCAAGTCTTTATATTAACGGAACGAAGATTAATTTCCGCGATGTAGATGGCGAAGTTAAAGATCATATCGAAAAACAGATTAACGACGCTCTCAAGGCTAAAGGCTTAGAAACTGGCCCAGCTAAGAATACTGAATCCGAAGAGAAAACCGAAGAATAAAAAATAATCGCCTACGGGCGATTATTTTTTGTGCGCTTACACCTCGATATATTCATTCCAGTGAAGCGCGTCCACTTGGAGCGTCCCCTTGCGGTTACGCTTTTTCATGGTTTCTCCTGCTTACGTAATATTGCTTTACTTCTATTCTTTAGCTTATCGCCTGCGACTGCATGGCGATCCCATAAATACTAGCAAAGCCATCGCTCTTTACGACTATGTCCCCAAACTGTGATAGTTATAATACACACGTTCCCAGAGCAACGAGTATCATTTTAGCAAAATTTTTAGGCCGATTCAAGCATAAGCTTTATTAGCGATTCTTGAGAGCCTGGCGAATACGCTCCTCTACGCTGAGGCTCTGATCGATGTTTTCGAGGGCTTTTGTAGCGTCCGCAAGAGTGAGACCGAGAGCCATAAGCGCATCAAGTGCCTCATCATTTTCAATAACTTTAGTTGGCGCCTGTGGCTCGCTTTTGCGACCATAATAAGTTGGTAGACCGACTTTGTCGCGCAAATCTACAATTACGCGTTCTGCCGATTTCTTACCGACACCACTAGCCTTTGAAACGTATGCGGCATCCGCATTAGCGATTGCGTTGCGTACTTCTTCCGCTGGGGCGAGGCTAAGAATAGCCATAGCAGCCTTTGGGCCAATGCCCTGTACTGAGATTAATAGTTCGAATAACTTCTTTGCAGCGAGACTCGTGAAGCCGAAGAGCTCCTCGGACTGCTCGCGGACGTGATGATAAGTATATAATTTCACCTCATCATCGAGATTTAGGTTGTCGAAATCGATTTGACTAAGCGCTACCTCGTAGCCGACACCATGAACATCAATAATTACTGAATTTGCGAATTTTTCGGTCAAAATACCTTTAAGATGAGCTATCATACCCTTATTATAGCGCAAAACACCTATAATACCCTTTTCAAACAGATAAAAATATGCTAAAATTAGGGAAGTTTTTAATATTAAAAGGTAAGAATATGTCGTTTGAATTACTCAAATTGGTCGGTGATGCTCAGAAGAAAAAGGCAGTCATTGACGTCCGTTCCGGTGATACCGTACGTGTATCCCAGAAAATTAAGGAAGGTGACAAGTTCCGTATTCAGGTATTTGAAGGTACTGTAATCCGCGTTGATCGCAAAGCTTCTCATACTGAACGTATCGTTGTCCGTAAAGTTACGTCCGGTGTTGGCGTTGAGAAGAGCTTCTTGATGCACAGCCCACTCGTAGAAAAGATTGAGATTGTACGCCGCGGTAAAGTTCGCCGCAACAACCTTCGCTTCCTACGTGAGCGCTCCGGTAAGTCTGCACGTCTTGCACAGAAAGACTTTGACCGCCACGCAGTTAACGCTCTTCCTGAGGAAGAAGCTCCAGCTGTAGAGGTAGTCGAGGAAGCTGCAGAAGCAACCGAAAAAGCGGAAGCTTAATTTGAAACTACTTGGAATAGATGAAGTCGGCAGAGGTCCCTGGGCGGGACCTCTTGTTGTTGGTGCATGTATTTTGCGCGAGCCGATCGAAGGACTGACCGATAGTAAAAAACTGAGCGCGAAACGTCGCGAGGTTTTGGCTGCCGAAATTCACGAGAAGGCTTTTTGTGGCCTTGGCTGGGTTTCTGCTTCAGAGCTAGATAAGATCGGTTTATCTGCTGCCTTACGCAAAGCTTGCCGCGAAGCCGTCCAGCAAGTTCAGGCCGCGCATGCCGAATTTAATGGAATTATTATTGATGGCACGATTAATTTCCTTAGCGATACCCCACTCGGAAAATTCGTAACCGTGAAACCAAAGGCGGACTTATTAGTGCCTGAGGTTTCTGCGGCTTCAATTATTGCGAAGGTTGCGCGCGATAATTATATGATTGAGCTTGCCGAGCGCTTCCCTGGTTATAGTTTCGAAAAACATGTAGGCTACGGAACGGCCGCGCATAAAAAGGCTTTATTAGAATTAGGTCCGTGCGAAGAACATCGTTTTAGTTTTAGGCCCGTTGCCGAGATCGCCGAGACTGCTCCGCAGAAAGCCGTCGCTAGCCATATCATTAGTGGGCGCGAAGGCGAAGAAGCGGCTGCCAGCTACCTTATCGGGCAAGGCTTTGAGATTATTGAGCGCAACTGGAAAACTAAATGGTGTGAAATTGATATCGTCGCACAAAAAGATAACTCTTTGTATTTTGTAGAGGTTAAAACACGCAAAGACGACAGCGGCATTGATGCTATTACTGCGAAAAAGCAGGAGCAAATGCACTTCGCGGCGGAATTATATCTACAGGATCATCCCGATATGGGCGCACAATTGGCGGCTATTTCCGTCAATGGCGATAAATCAGTGACTAATTTTGTAGTCCTCGAGTAGGCTCTTCTGGGCAAGTCGCGAGGACTTTTTGCATAGCAAGTTTTTCTGGCGGCGTGACCCATAGATGGTATTTATACTTTACGGAAATCTGACGCGCGACATATTGGCATTGAAAATCCGTATTACTTGGAAGCCAAGTATCAGCAGCTTGGTCGGATTTTTCTTGGTTTGCCGGGCCGTCAACCGCTAGAAGATTAAGCGGATCCTGACTGACGGCTAGGCGCTCTTCCGGAGTCAATAAGTAGGCACCAGTAGACCAAGCATTACTGAGCGCAACAACGTGATCAATCTGAACTGCAGCAGAAGTACTATCGCCACGTTCAAACTTTATTGTCTTGCCGGTATAAGGATCGATTAGTGTTCCGGTCGCAACTTTGCAGGTTTCATCCTTATAGGAAATATCCGTTAAATCGCGTGCCAAAATTGCCTCACGAGTATTGCAGCCGCTATCAGTGATTGCCCAGCTATCGTAGAATTGTTTGCGATAATATTTATGCTCGGTATCCTTTTCTTTGACTGCAAGATCTTCCAGAACATCTTTTGCGAGTAGAGAATCAGCTTTGCTCTGCTCGGCTTTATAGTCTGGAAGTTTTTCATCCGAAAAGCCTAACATGCTGGCATATTCATAGGCTTTTGGATTAGTAAGAATTAGTACCCCAAAAAGTAGCGCGGCGATAATAACCGCGCTAATGCGACGCATTCGATAACGGGCGCGTCGAGACATTTTTAGTAGTTCTCTGCCTCAATTTCAAAGTAGGACTGAGGATGATTACATACTGGGCAAGTTTCTGGAGCAGAATCGCCGATATGAATATAGCCACAGTTGCGGCACTTCCATACAGTTACGCCGTCGCCCTTAAAGACCATACCTTTTTCGATATTTTCGATAAGTTTGCGATAACGCTCTTCGTGATGTTTCTCAATTTCTGCAACTTTCTCAAATAGAGTTGCGATTTCTTCAAAACCTTCTTCACGAGCTTCTGCGGCAAACTTCGCATACATATCTACATACTCGTAGTTTTCACCGTCAGCGGCAGCCTTAAGGTTAGTCATAGTATCAGCGACGCCATCATTCAGGAGCTTGTACCAGATTTTGGCATGCTCTTTTTCGTTGTCGCTAGTTTCCTGAAAGATAGCAGCGATCTGCTCGTAACCTTCTTTCTTTGCCTTGCTTGCGTAGAATTGATATTTTACGCGAGCCTGAGATTCGCCTGCAAAAGCAGCGTTAAGATTTTTCTCTGTTTTTGTTCCTTTTATTTCTGCCATAAACCTCCTAGTTTTGTTTTTATTTTAGCAAGTATTGCCCCATGCAGAAAGCACGAGCATTATCTTATTATTATACCATAAGCGTTATATATTTGTCAAGTGTTGTATAATAGATATATGGCAATTGAGCGCGTAATTGATACTAGCCTTCATGAAGATGACGCCGAGGAAAACGTCGTTGAGTTTTCTTTGCGTCCGACAAATCTTGAAGAATATATTGGCCAGAAACGCCTCAAGGCAAATCTTAAACTCGCAATCGACGCAGCCAAAAAGCGTGGCGACGTCCTAGATCATGTTTTGCTTTATGGCCCTCCTGGACTTGGTAAAACTACTATGGCCGGCGTTATCGCGCACGAAATGGGCGCAAACTTTCGCGCTACTTCTGCTCCGTCCATCGAGAAGGCTGGCGACCTTGCAAGTATCCTCACGAATCTTACCGACGGCGATATTCTTTTCATCGACGAAATTCATCGTTTGCGCCGCGCAGTTGAGGAAATTCTCTATTCCGCGATGGAGGATTACAAGCTTGATATCGTAATTGGCAAAGGTCCGGCTGGTCGCAGCGTTAAGCTAGATTTGCCACACTTCACTCTCATCGGCGCAACCACTCAGGCCGGTAGTTTGGCAGGTCCGCTACGCGACCGTTTTGGCCATTCTTATCGCCTAGAATACTATGGCGACGACGACATTCAGAAGATTATTGAGCGCTCTGCGAACTTGCTTGAGGCTGATATTAAACCGGATGCCGCTAAGCTTCTTGCGCAGCGTTCCCGCCTTACTCCACGTATCGCAAACCGTCTTTTGAAGCGCGTTCGCGACTATGCTGACGTAAACGGCGATGGCATTATTGATGCTCCGATTGCAAAATCTGCACTTGAAATGCTAGAGATTGATGAGCTTGGTTTGGACCCGGCTGATCGTAATATGCTTACTTTGATGCTCGATAAATACGGCGACAAACCAGTTGGTCTTAATACGATTGCTGCGCTTACCGGCGACGAGCCTTCAACAATTGAAGATTACTACGAGCCATATTTGATGCGCCTTGGCATGATTCAGCGCACGCCAAAAGGTCGCATCGCAACCGAAGTTGCGCGCAAACACTTAGAGAAATAATAACTTTTATTCTTTTGGCTTTACATTACCAAATACAATCTTATTAAAGCGGTCGATAATTGGTTTGACCTCTTTAATTTTGAGCATTGCGCAAATAATAATGTAAAGGATTAAGCTAACGCCGGCGATAACGAAGAACTTCGGGAAGGTTGCGAGGAAGGAGTTGTCGCTTGCGCGAAGTGGAAGAAGCTTCGTGAGGATGTAGGAAACGCCGCCGGCAATTACTGACGCGATAGTCATCTTGACTGCAGTAACCCAGAATTCACGGTCGAGAAGTTTGCCTTCGCGATTCTGAATAATTAGCAAGACGCCAACTTCGAAAATTGCAGAGATGCTGCATGCATAAGCCAAGCCTTCCGGACCGAAGCCACCAAAGCTGAACAAGATAGCTGCGACAACCTGAACAATGAACGCCGCAATCGAAACAATGAGCGGGGTTTTTGCGTTCTGCTTTGCATAGAAACCGCGCGCAACGATGTGATAAAGCGACTGCGTGATGATTGCGACAATAAATGCGCCTAGAACGCTAGCAATCTTTGGATCGCCGCCGTTCTTGATAAAGTTAACGACATATCCGCGCGTAAAGAACGCGATGATAGCAATAGGCATAGAAATCAAAATAATCGTGCTAAGTGCCTCGCGGTAAGTATCACGGAACTTTACGTCATTCTTGCGCCCTGCTTCTTCACTAAGCTTCGGGAAGAATGCGGTAGAAATTGCTACGCCAATAAGGTTGACCGGCATTGAGTGAAGGCTGGATGCCTGCTGATAAGCGCGAATAGACTGCTCGCCCATACGAGATGCAAGGTTAGTATTGATGATGCTCATAACATAATCAATGCCCTGGTCTGCGGAGCGAGATGGAAGAAGTTTAAGAACTGTGCGGAAGCCCTGATTCTTCCAGTTAATCTTGAAATTATAGTCAAAACCGAGACCAACGAGGCCGATAATACTGGTCGCGAGCTGTAAAAGCGCACCGAAGACAACACCAAGTGCGACGCCCATAATACCACCTTCAAACAACTGAATTCCGAAGATATTAATGCCGTTCGTAAAGACAAGAATACCGACGATAATGCCGACGTTATAGAGCGCTGGTGCAAGCGAGTAGAATACAAAACGGCCAACTGCCTGCTGCATGCTTGCGAGCACGGTAGAAATCGAGAACAGGAACGGATTAATTGCAATCACGCGCATCATATTAATCGCAAGAGACATCGCAGATTCATTGAGGCCCGGCGCAACTACGTAGCGAACGAGCGGATCAGCGAAAATCATAATCAATACAGACGCAATCAAGCTTAGAAGCGCTAGAAAATTGAGCGTGCTAGTACTGAGCTCCCATGCGGATTTTTTATTGCCGTTAACGAGGCGTTGGTTGAAGACTGGTACAAAAGTAACTGCCAAAGCGCCTGACGTAATAATAAAGAATAAGAAGTCCGGAACAGTGAAAGCTGCCGTGTAAGCATCGAGGCCTGCTGGATACGTATCGTAATACATCGTATTGAGCCAGCGGTCACGGAAGATGCCGAGCAATGCGGACACAAGAGTAGAGCCCGCAATTACGATAGCCGCAGTTTTTACTGACAACTTAGAGTTTGCAAGCGAAACAACTGAACGAAAACGGAGCTTCCTCTTCATACTTATTCAATTATAAAACATTTATTAACTTTATTAATCGTGCAACTTAGCAGATTCTGGCAAGCTTGTACCCTTGAGAATTGCTGCAACTTCTTTCTCTTCGAGAGTTTCTTTCTCTAGGAGAGCTTTTGCGAGTTCGTCGAGATACTTGCGGTTAGCCTGAAGGACTGCTTCAGCGCGAGCGTTAGCTTCCTTTGCGAGTGCTTCGATTTCTGCATCGATAATTTCGGAAGTCTTTTCAGAATAAATCTTTGCACGATCACCAAAGAAGTTTACTTCATTGGTATTGAAAACCTGATCGCGAAGTTTTTCACCCATGCCCTCTGCGGTAACCATTTCGCGAGCGAGCTCAGCAACATGCTGAAGGTCGGAACTTGCGCCAGTAGTAATGCCGTCTTTGCCGAGAATGAGGCGTTCTGCAACGCGGCCACCCATTGCGCGAGCAAGGACATCTTTCAAATCGTAGACACTCTTATAGCTGCGATCTTCTGGAGGTAGGAACCAAGTGACACCGCCGGTACGACCACGTGGAATGATAGTAACTTTGTGAACTGGATCGGAATCCGGAAGAACATGACCGACAATTGCGTGACCTGCTTCGTGATAGGCAGTAGTCTTGCGCTCTTGTTCATTCATGACCTTAGACTTGCGCTCTGGGCCGATAGCGACACGTTCAAATGCTTCAGTAACGTCAGCATTGGTGACCTGCTTGCGATTATTGCGAGCTGCACTGATTGCTGCTTCGTTTGCGATATTTGCGAGATCTGCGCCACTTGAACCTGCAGTCTTTGCTGCGAGCGCCTCAATATCAACATCGTCGGCGACTGGTTTGTTCTTGAAGTGTACTTTTAGGATATCAACGCGATCTTTGCGCTCTGGGAGCGTAACGTTAACATGACGATCGAAGCGACCTGGGCGTAGAAGTGCCTTATCGAGCATATCGACGCGGTTAGTTGCAGCAATGACGATGACGCCAGTGTCATTATCAAAACCATCCATCTCGACGAGGATTTGGTTAAGGGTCTGTTCATCTTCGCGACCTGCACCACCACGAGCATCGCGCTTGTGAGCTACAGCATCGATCTCATCGATAAAGATAATACTTGGAGCATTTTTCTTTGCCTTTGCGAAGAGGTCACGGACACGAGATGCGCCGACACCAACGAACATTTCAGCAAATTCAGAACCAGAAATTGAGAAGAATGGGACGCCTGCTTCACCAGCAACAGCACGAGCCATGAGAGTTTTACCAGTACCAGGATCGCCAGCGAGAAGAACACCGCGCGGAATCTTTGCGCCGAGCTTTTCATACTTCTTTGGATTCTTTAGGAAGTCGACAACCTCAGAAAGATCCTGCTTTGCTGCTTCATTACCGGCAACATCAGTAAAGAGAACTTTCTTTTTCTCGTTTCCATAAAGACGAGCTTTTGCTTTGCCGAAGCCCATATTCTGATTGTTCATGCTCTGCGCCTGGCGCATCATGAAAATAAGGAAGCCAACTACAAGAAGAATTGGGCCAACAATTAGAGCGATGTCCATAATCATACCAAAGACGTCAGTATTGTCTTTGTTTTCGACAGCAACTTTACCTTCGCTGATTACTTCACTGAAGCCCTGATCCTGCAATGTGCCTGCGCCATCCTTGCGAGAAATCATAACCTTTGGCAAATCTACATTATCTTTTGCAGTAACTTTAAGTTCGTTACCGGTAACTTCGATTTTTTCGAGCTTATCTTCTTTTGCGTAATTGAGGATTTCCGTAATGGTGCGCTCCTCTACTTTGCCGTAGCCTTCGCCAGTCATGCTGGAAAAGATTGCGCTACCCAAAAATAGTACGATTAGCCAAAAGATGCCCAGTCTTAGGAAATTTAAAGTTTTATTCGGTTTCTGCGATTTTTTGTTGCCCGCAGTGTTTTTATATTCTGGCACGTTATACTCCTATAAAAGTGAATATATCTATTATATAATAAATTAGATAGGAGAGCACTTTTTAATCAGCTGGTAGTTTTGCTTTTCACAAAGAGGAGGTGAGCTTATGGCAAAACACAAGATTTTTATTGGCGGTTATGGAGTAATTAAAATTCGTCTCGGCGATTCTCGATCTACTGATTACAGTTACGATCCGATGACGGAAGTACTACAAATTTTCTGGCGTGGCAAAGAGGTAGCACGTCGTGATAATGTCAAAAGTGGCGACGCATTTATTGTTGAGTGCGATGGCAGCGAGCCGAAACTTTCGCGAATGCATTTTCCGAATCATCCGAATGATTTTCTGATGTATGTTTTAGGTTTTGGTCCTGGTACACGTTGTCACAGGTGGGATTATTACGACAAGACACTAATTGAGCAGCGCAAAGAAAAGCTATTCGACGATCGCGTCGAGAAGAAGATTTCCGGAGATAAATATATCCTGACTTTCTGCGAAGACGAAAGAGGTAAGATATATCATTTGGCCGGAATGATTGACTCGAAGCTGAGTCCGACAGAATACTACGAAATTCTTGATAAGTGGCCCTATCCTATCCGCTATCCAGAGTTTTTCTTACGCGTCAATTTCGAGAAGAGATTTAAGCTCAATAGCCAGCAACTTACTAAACTGTTCCGCAAATGGAACGGCTGAAAAAGGCCGCATCTTAACTGATGCGGCTTATTTTTATGCTTCGTAATGGTCGGGGCGACCCGATTCGAACGGGCGACCTCGCAGTCCCGAACCGCGCGCGCTACCAGCTGCGCTACGCCCCGACTCTAGGGCGTATTATATCACTGTTTAACCATCTTTACGATGGCGTAGGTGTCACTAAACTCATTGAAATTGACGGCCGAATATTGAAGAACAGACCAATCTTTGCGTGGGAATTTTGTAGCAGGCTCATTAGTTTCTTTATCGATTGTTGTAATATACCAGAATGAATCGCGCTTCGAAATAAACTTATCCAAATCGTCAATACGACCCACCTTAGTATCACGTAGCGGATATTGCGAGCCATATTTATAATCGACAACTTCATTCATAAAATAGACTGGGGTTTCTTTTGTTTCATAGAATGCCAAGTCGAAATATAGCCATTCCGACGCGCTAATAATCGGAAGATTCTGATCGCCATCCAAAGTAACAATAGTCTCAAAGAGATCTTTACTTGCCGATTTAGTAAGCGTACTAAAATTATAATTCCCTTTCGAATATACAGACACTAAGCCGCTGATACTGGCGCCAAATAGAACTAAAGTAGCAAATGACGCAGAAATAACACGACGTTTCAGGCGCTTCTGCGAAAAACGCTTAGTTAATGGCTCGCGAATATAATATGAGAGAGCTACGCCAGCTACGAGCGCAATCGCAGCAATTGCAAACAAAATGTAGCGCGGAATAAACATCGATTCGAGCGGAGGCATCGAAACAGTAATGAGTATCGCGAGCGGAATTAGCATGATATATAGCAATAATTTCATCTTCGTGCGATACTTCACGATCAAAGAAATGATGTAAATTGTCGCGATAATAGTTAGCATTAGCAACCAGTTTTTCAAATCCCATGAGCTTTCGTAAGCGACCGACTCAGTCCAATAATCCAGCACAGTTTGTGCCGTCATTTCAGGAATCCAGAAACCGCTTTGCACTGCCCCGGTTTGCATGATTAGGCTTGGCGCCCAAGGAAGAAAGAGCGCGACTGCACCGACATAGGTTAGAACGATACGCTTCTGAAAGATTTTCTTATGATAAACAGAAACAAGATACGCGAGATGTGCGATCCATGCGAATGCACAGAAATAATGCGTCCACATGCCAGCTGCAAGCAAGATTGCATACAAAATCCACCAGCGTTTTTTGCCATTATCTATGGCGAGCTGAAGAACGTAAGTTGCTGCAAATACGATAGCAAGGACCATCGTATACATGCGCATCTCCTGGCCATAGCGGACAATCGACGGAGAGATAGCAAGCAAAGTAGTTGCTAAAACCGCTGATGTCGCACCGTATTTATACTTAATCCAAAGGAATGCGAAAAGAATTGCAACTGCGCCAAATACCACAGATAGCATGCGCATCGCAAAATCAGTATGACCAAAGAAATGAGCCCAAGTTTTGAGCGCAAAATAGTAGAGTGGTGGATGAACGTCGCGAGAAGTTAGCTCCCAAATTTTTGGATATTCGAAGCGAGTTAAATATGCACTATATGACTCGTCGAACCAAATCGACTGCTGAAGTTGAACGATGCAAAGAATCATAAAAAGTAGACCCAGAAGAGCCGGGGCTATAATGCAAATAATACGCTTGCGAGCCTGAATAAATGACCAGACCGAGCTAAGATATCTACTCATTACCCTATTATAGCATCATGCTATAATTAGCGTATGCCCGCGTGGCGGAATTGGTAGACGCGCTAGCTTCAGGTGCTAGTGTCTTCGGATGTGCTAGTTCGAGTCTAGTCGCGGGCACCAATAAAAAAGACCCCGAAGGGTCATTTTTTATTCGCCGTTACCTTTTCCAGGAGTCAAGCTACTGTTCTTGTCTACATCAGGACAGACTTTCTGGTTAACACCCGAAAGACCATCGGCGACGTTCACAGTCGAGTTCAATTCGCTCTGCTGCTTGCCGTTAACGTTAACAATCTCTTTCTTCTGAGTACTGAACTCTGAGCTAGAGTAGTTACAGCCGTAGGTAGTGTAGAAATCTTTTACGATACCAGTAGTATTGTTTGGATCAGTCATTGCGAGAGCGTAGTTTGCGATTGGGAAGTTTGTATCAGCTAGTTCAATGCGAGATTCAACGCGACGGAACAAGTCGTTTGCGCGACCAGTCGAGTCTATCATTGGCTGAACGTTTGCGAAGTATACGTTACGGCAGTTAACTTTGCTATCAATGATAGCAGTCGAAGCTGCAGTTGGATCTGCGCAGCTAAACATCTTTACAGAAATATCTGTCTGAGGACCGCCATATGGCAAGTTAACAACCATAAAGGATGTTGCCATGTTACGGTTTAGGCCACCAATTGGCTGCGGTAAGTAGATATCTGCTGAACATGCGTAAGTTCCCCACTCCGAGCTGTTTGGATTACAAACAACATCCATTGGAGTATTGAAGCTCTTATTTGCGGAATATGCCAAAGAGTTCATTGGTAAAACGTTTGAATGATTATCATTAGTAATGTTATAAGTACTCTTGAGAGCATTATTAGTTGATGGGCGTAGCATCAAAGTACCACGGTTAGTCTGACTATTCACGTCAGTACCTGCGCTAGCGTAGAATTGCTCCATCGTGAAGGTTTCATTAGTCTGAATGAGGGTAGCCTGAACTACTGGAGGAACAATCGTTTTTTCAGTGAATGAACTGCCGAAATCCGCAGCAGTTTTCTTTGAGTAGTTGCCTTTGTTGGTTGTAATTCTGCCAGTAAGGTCGCTACCGTTATTCTTTTTCCAAAAACCAGCATATTCATCCTTAATAACACCTTCATTTGAGATATCAGTATAGTTCTGATCGTCGAACCATTGAATCTGAATACGGTTAACGCTGTTATGCTCGCTCTGACTATCAGTGCGTAATGGGATTAGCTTAGTAGGATTCTTGCTACTGAGCGTCGCAAGGAAATCCTCGGTGTAAGCTGCAATTTTTACGCAAGTGTAAGCCTGATCAATAGTGCCAGTATCGTAATCTTTATTAGTTCTAATTACGGTCTCGACATTGCTCGTGTTGCCATGCAACAAATAACCCACGGTGTTGCAGTCTTTAGAGGTATTCATAGCAGTCTGCATGTCTTTGAATTTTTCCATATATTCATTACAGTTGCTATTCTTACCACCAGCAGTCGAGAAGCTGTTATCGTTCAAGCAGCTTTGGTAACGAAGTAAGACAATCTTCGCATCCTCAACGCCAGCTAGCGCAGAGTTATATGCGGACTGAGAAAGACTGTAGTTCGTAGTGCGCATAGATTCCGCAAGCATAATACGTACAAAGCTAAGCGCAATAATGCCCAACAAAGTTGTTGTAAAAATTACAATATAGATCGAGGCTGCACCTTTTCTTGTCTTCATTTCATTACTCTCCATATTTATTTATACCAGTTTCTCCAGTTGCGCGGGCGGAAAAATTGAATTTATTTACTGCGCAATAATCGAAATCATTCAAGGTAATATCACTGTCTCTGAGACCATTTTCATTATCGGAGCCCTGACAGAAATCGCCATTAGACTTAATGTTAACGCCGCCGCGATATGTAGCTAGAATAAACATGCCAGAGTAGAAAATCTGTTTCGTCGCATTGTGTTGAGTTGCCGGAAATACTTTGAAATCGTAGAGCGCGAGGTCAGCTTCATTATCCTCAATGAGCTCAGTTACGGCATCTAACTTTCTACCTTCAGCACTAATATCGAAGAGGTATGCGCTCTTTGCTTTAAGAGCAATATCCTTGTCTTGAGATGGAACATAGCGGACGCTTCCATTTATAGTCATCTCAGTATGAGTACACGCTTCCCTTTCCTTGTCCTGGAAACGAGCTAGCTTTGGAATGACGTAGCCATCTTTCGCGTGAATAACGTAGACATTTTTTGCGAGAATTTCATTAACGTTCGAAGAATTGATGTTTTTATCCTTAACCTTATCGTCACCGTTTTCGCGAATCTTGCGAAGATTGTCTGCCGTGTTCCAAATGTAGCTAAAATCACCAGTACAGAATACGCCACCCATCTGACGGCCGCCATCAGCGAGATTATCGCCATTCTCAAATTCTTCAGTATAGATATAGTATTCGGCACGAGCGAGGCTAATGTCGGATTGAGTAACGAGACCATTAGTTGGTACTTCTGGATTAATATCGATATTTACCCTTGATCCATTCGTTGTGCGCGTAATATCAGAAATAATTTCGCGACCAATCGAGTTAATATTGCGTAAAGAAAGACCTTTTTGATAGATATTCGTAATGCGCATAGTTAACGATGCAATACCAACAAGCATCGTACCAAGGAATGCCATTGCGAGCATGAGCTCGATAATTGTGAAGCCCTTCTTTTTCATTACTGCATAACCTCCGGATTATACAAGCGAACAACAGTAGTAATAGTTGAAGGAACGCGACGGCCAGCAGCATGCCAGCAAGTTCTGATATAAAAGTCATAATAATCAGCGCCCTTACTTGAAGTAATATTCTTATCTATATTACTGACGGCATTAATCCAAATACCTTCAGCCATAGCGACATCGTTAAAAATATCACTACCTTCATCGAGAGCAGTATTGTCATCATTGGTCTTATGACCAGCTAAATTATTGCCCGATAGCTTACCAAAAATAATACGTGGATATAGTGATGGGGCGCTAAACTTGCCAGATTTAGTTCCGCCCTTGCTATAGTAGACAATCATGTGATTCATTAGATTATCTTCACTAGAAGTAGTTTTATCGCTATATTTTAAGCCAAGATAGCTAAAGTTCGAGTTAGTCGAAAATTCAGGAACAATAAGGCGTGTATTAAGAACAAAAGCCTTAAAACGCTCCAAATGTGCGCCGTTCTGGTATGCTTCTTCACATGAATTCATATTATTAATATCGAAAGACGCGCCTGGATCAACATCTGCTGCGGTCGTAGCGGTTAGGCTAGGAATAGAAGCATTCGAGATGAGCTTGCTCCAAACCTTGCGGAACTGGCTCTGCGACTCGGATTCCTGGCGTTCAGAAACATAGCTGTTGTGAATGAAGCGCAATGCCTCTGCCTGTGCATCGATTTCATTACGAGCCATTTCTGCCTCAAGGGTGCGCTGAGCAGTATTAATGCCGTCATTCATCATGTTAATAGTAATCATCGCAACGAGCGCAAAAATAGAAATCGAAAGCATTACTTCGATAAGAGTATCGCCACGTTTATGTTTTACTTGTCGTCGCATAATACCTCTTGACCGTTTTCATATACTTCAGCATCCATATCTAATAGAATGACACCACTCTGAGAGTGAGCATTCTTCGCAATCTTGATAATTCTACGGTGCTCAGCATAGCTATCAGCACCATTACTATCAACGCAAAGATAAATATTCTTTTGAGTCATATATGGAGTGTTATTTTGGTTTTTACCGAAGAATTGATAGATGCCCTGGCTAGAGAGGCTATACAAACTAGATTCATTACTATAATCAACAGTAGAACCGTCATTATTAGTAATAACTCTATCCATTGAAATCGTGCGAATAGAACCATTAACTGGCGAGCGATAAATTAACAAAGTAAGCTTCAGGTCTTCGTTTTTATTATCCTCTTCGCCACGAGGAGCTTTGAAGGAAGTATCCCATTTTAACTTCTGTTGCTTTACGCCACCAGCAACAGCAACATCTTTACAACTGCCAGCCGTAGGACAATGATAAGCTAGATTATTAACATGAAGAGCTTTCAAAAGTTCTAGATCGTTCGCCGGATTCAAAACAGTAGCTAAGTCATTGCTGATTGAGCTATTAGAAACCGATGCGTCGTAAGCTGCGCGAATGAAATCAAAATAATCGCGACCAATAACAGTAGTGGTCTGAATAAGTGGGCCATCAATCATGACTACGGCGCCATAAACAGCACAAGATGTGCGACCACGAAGCGTATTGTCGCCAGCAGAGACATCATTAAAGCCATCAACTGTGCCACCACATGCACCTTCGCCATTACTACGAGTTTCAATCTGGGTATCAGCAACGAACGCGAATGCACTACGTAAAGCATCAGTTGCATCCTGAACGGCGTCTTTGTAACGTTGGTTAGCAATGCTTGAACCGGTTCCGGCAAGAATACCTGCTAGAAGGAAGCCGCTGAGCGCCAAAAATAGCATTACCTCAATAATAGTAAAACCTTTTAGCTCTTTCTCCGGAACAATGCCCATATCTTTATTATACATTAGCATAAGCGAAAAATCACGTTTTAATACCTTGGAGGAAGCTCTTTTATGTAGGTAGTTTCAGCCTGACCATGTGTAGTCATTTGGCTATAGCTCCAAAGGTAATTCGCCATATTTAGATTAAAGATTTCTGCGCGCTTAATTGACTCTCTACCTGCGCCCTGCTTGCCATCACTCGCTCCTGCAGTACGGTTGAGAATAATTTTTCTCGTAAATACTGGAGCGTCAAATACGAGCGTCTTATTGCAGACTTTACTATTAAGCGTGCCGGAGACTCCATTAATAGTCATTGTGACGCCGTTGCTCGTCTTGCAAGTATTAACCTCTGCGTTGTTCTTCTCGCGAGTAACAATGACAGCATTAATATAATCTACACTTGCATCAATCCAGACGCGATCAGCAATAATAATTACGCCTGTCATTTCCGAAGGATCTTTCTTTGGTACATTACGTTCATCATTGATGTTGCCGTTTATCGTGAGTGTGCCATTAACGTTGTAGACAATTGTATGATTCGTATTTTCCGCGGTTGCCGGCACCGTACTTAGTGACGCATCGCCTTCCGTATATACGCCAATAACGCTGTTCGTATCACCATCGTCTAAGCGATAACTCTCTAAGTCCGCTGCGATAGCATCAAGATTACTACCAACTTTATTACGAGTGTTGCTTATTTCATCATAGCGGCGAAGAATATCGTCACGATAATTCTTCATCGCATCTCTACCGATAGTTGTATCCTTAGATGAACATTCACCATTAACTATATTAACGAAAGTTTGCGTCGTAAATTGGCAAACTTTGCCACTCGTTGTGCCAGTAGCAACCGATAATGATTCCTCATTGTCGCGAGTAGTATTGCGGACGGTATTATTCTGATTTGCAGCATAGCCAATCGCTGCACCGGAAACGAAAGTCTTGCCATCCGAAGTATTTATTGAGCCAAACACGCCATATTCGCTCCAGGAACCGAAGATATATTTCTTATCATAAAATGTCTTAGCGTATAGACTTGTAGTAAACGAAGTTGCGCTATATGCGTTCGAGGATTCGACGCTCATCGTTGGGCGTTTTGCGATAGTTGAACAGGATGTCGCAGTAGCTGAATACCTTGGCTGACCATTAGTAGTGCGATAGCCTTCCATAAGCGCATACTGAACGTTAGAATCAGTGGAGTTATTCTCCGCTGCACCCCTAACCGCATTTCTATTGCCAGTTTCATGGCTATCAACTGGCCAGATTTTTATCTCAGTACAAATCTTCTGACCAACTTGATTAGTATTATCGTCTAGAATAGTGAACTTCATACCATTAGGTAAGAATGAATTATCAACAAGTCTAGTTTCACTGCCGGAATTGAGAGTCTTGCCTTCTTTATTTAGGCGAGTATTACTGTTACTGACTGCCAATACTTTACCAGATTGCTGATTGTAAACTTTAACATTAATATGCGTTTCTTTCGTTGTAGTTGCATAAGTTGCGCCGCCATGGACATATTTGTTCTCGCGTGGGAAGACTACAACGCCAGGGTTCATAACTCCGCTTTCGCCGAGATATACAACGCCACTCTCATTCCTAACGAATGGCTGCAAATAGTAGTTATATGGAACGCGGACCATGCCTGTCGCGCTATGGTTTGCAGCACTGCCTATGACGTTACTATTTTCAACAACATGATAATTCCAAGTGAGCTGCTGAACAATTACGCCGCCGACATCTTGCCTGCCAAGAACACAGCCTTCGCCGTCTGCAGATTTACAAACCTTATATGTATTAGCTGTAGTCCCGTCATAGCCGGAAGTGCTTGGCGAAGCAGTATATTTTACCTTGCCGTTACCATTCGTATTGCCAAACATTTCTGCGACTGGCTCAGAGTTAGCTGGATGGCTTAAGAAACCGCTGGTTGGCAAGTTAGTGCCAAAGTTGCCGGTTGTCCAAGTAGCGTATGGTAATGGAGTATCTACGCGGATAGCATTAAGGCTTGCTCCGCTGAAGTTTACTGGGTTTTTATAGTTAGTATAGTTCCTATATTTATTAGCTGTATCTTTAAATAGATAACCGTCAGAAGTAGTATTATTGCCATAGAAGTAACGTGTTCCAGTTGAGCCATCAGAGCCCTTTGCATTTACTGCGAGCCAGCCGGCAGTCGAGTAATGAGTTCCGTTATCGACAATAGTCGGGGTATATTCGATTGCATAAAATGCACCCGCACACGCGCCGTATTTGAACTGAATATCATCGCCAGGCATAGCCCAGATATTTCTATCGTTATAAGCAAGTGTATGGAGTGGATCCCTGTTAACGGTAGTCCACGAGAAATCAGTTGCGCCACTATTAAAGTTGCGAACACCGATTGTGCCAACGTTAATGCCGTCGCTTACGCCATATTTAAACGCAGCATTAATAGAGCAGCTCGCCTTTGGGCGCGTAATAGTAATACAATACTCGGAGTCAGTTGCCTTAGTGAGAGCATCACTCGTTTTCTGAACAGCGCGATAACTCATCGTGCTACAGAAAGTACGAGATTCGCCATATTTTAGAGTACCAGAAACGGACGGAGTCCAAACATTAGTCTGCCCACCCTCCGCTAACGCAGTAGTGTTCGCTTTTTTATTGCTGTCCGTTGGACTCCAAGTTGCTGTCGATGATTTCTTTGCGCTCGGATCTCTTCGAGACGCCTCAAAATACGTAGCGACGTTTTCGCCTGCACCATCATTACCGCGACTTACTTTATGCGTGAAAGTAATCTTATATGAGCCATCATCACTGTTAGCAAGATTAATTACATGATTGTTTGGGATGTTTACTGAGGTACCGCCGTCAGTGCCAGTATTTTTAATGACAGCCGCAGTGGTAGTGCCACTAAATCTCGCACTTGCGCGCGAAAGTTTAATACATATTTGCGAAGTCCTCGTACCACTTCCGCCAGCAGTGGTCGAATAACTTTGCGGCGTATTTATACCCGAACATTTAGTATCGTTTTCGCCTGGATCAAGATTAACTGAAACTTTTTTATAGTTATATGTTGAACCACTCCAATCCGATGGAGTATATTGTCCGTTGCCATGTTTTGCAGCTATTGTAGTAGATGCAGAGGTACCTGACGTAGAACCGAGCCCACTCCAAGTAAAGGTAGCATTATGTTCGTTACCAGATAGAACCTTCGCATGAAGAATACTATCAAATTGAATCGAATTGGATTTCTTTGCCGTCGTATAGCTAATAGTGCCGCTATCTGTACCAAAACCAGTAGTATCCGTATGGTCTACAGTACCATCATTACCCACGTCAGTACGCGCACGAGTTTTATTATTGATAGCGCTAACATCCGGTTTCTTTTCTACTAGCACCTGAAAGGTAGACCAACCATAGCTAGAGGAACCATTGTTGAAGCCACGGAATAACTTTAGCGTGATTACACCGTAATCATTAGGACTTTCATCGATACCAGCGTTATTGATGAGCGTTTCACCATCTATAGTAATTCGACCAATACTCTGCGGTTTAGTCCAACCGTTCAAGCCGGAAGTATTGTCACTCGTCGCGCGCAAAAGATCTCTTGTTCGATAATTGTTACCATAGCCGGCAGCAGAAGGTTGGCCGCTACCAGTAAAATTACCGTATGCATTCGACCAGCCTGAGGGGTATGAAATACCGATTGCACCATCGCATTTAGTTTTAGAACTATTGCAAATTAACACGTTTGTCGCATATATAGTCTGCCCCCAGTTATAACTAACAGCGCCGACAATAGCCATATTAGTTGTACCCGTACGGTTAATAAACGCGTTTGCGTGAATAGTATACGTACCATTACCATTATTAGTGTATCCGTTATCGTCGGTTAACCAAGTAATGCCCCTTGAGGTTCCACCAGAACAAGCCCACTCGACACCAGCAGCGTCCAATGAGTTACCTGGCGAGATATCCGAGATATTATTGTACACTTTCGTAGAAGCATTATTGACTTTGAACATCGAATTAGCTTTGTTCATACAAGTCGCTTTGTCTTTATCGGCAGCAAAAGCCTCTCCACCCATTATTACCGAAATAGATAGAGCAATAACTGTAATAAATAGCAACCTTTTTTTCATTCTAGCCCTCTCCCGTCGGTTGTCCTGAGCTTTGGACGCGCTCTTCTTTTATCGCTTTGTATTCGTTAGCTTTTTCTTCGTTACCCAACTTTCTCTCGATATCCTCAATTCTAAATGCGCTTTCGATAGTTGGATATAACTCTTCGGCAGCATAAGCGTCCTCAAGTGCTTTTTTGATTAACTCTGGAGTATTAGTATTTGCCAAATCTTCAGCTCTTAGTAATAATAGATTGGCTTTATTAGCATTATGCTTAGCTTCATTAATTAACCTCTGAACAGCCTCATAATATGCCTCAGATTCGGCGCCATAATGTTCGCGAGCTTCATCTATATCTTTAACGTTATGGCTTAGATCTACCGCAATTTCTTCTTTTGTCTGTTGCTCTTCCTTTTCGTTAGAAATCTTAATCGTAGTTACGATAGCTGTCGCAGACAAAATAATTACTAAAACCACAGCAATCGTAATTTTCTTGCCATGTTTTTTAAAAAACTCTGCTCTCTTATATCTACGAACAAGTGCTTTTTCGTCTGTTTCTTTCTTCTTTTTCTGAGTTTCCTTAGGCGCAATTTGCCCCTGTTGAACCTCTTTGCGTAAAGTTTTTAGCTTGCGCTTTTCGTCAGCCGCTTCACGTTTTTCTTCTTCGCGCTTAATTTTATCAGCACCTTTGACGTTCGTAATAAGTTCCGTCTTTTGGCGTTTGGCATATTCTTTCGAATCAAAAAAGGTATCTTCATTTGAAGTTTTATTAGGCGCAAAATCCTCAGCGTAGACATCATAGTTTACGCCGTTGTCGCCCAAAATAGGCTCTTCTATCTCTTTTTTGACCTCACCCGTAGGCTCAGCGCCATTAACGCTCATGTTTATATTTTACCACAAAAAGTATCGCCCCGAGAGCGATACTTTTAGGATTTTTAATTATTTAGCGTATTCGATTGCGCGAGTTTCGCGGATGACGTTAACCTTAATTACGCCAGGATATTGCATTGTAGCCTCAATCTTGTCAGCAATTTCGCGAGCAAGCTTAAGAGCGGAAAGATCGTCAATCTGCTTTGGTTCAACAATAACACGGACTTCGCGACCTGCAGAGATTGCATATGCCTTATCGATACCTGGGAAGCTGGTAGCAACATTCTCGAGAGCTTTCATGCGCTCTGCAAAGTTCTCTGCTGAGATATTGCGTGCGCCCGGACGTGCTGCGGAAATAGCATCCATAATCTTAACAACGAGAGCTTCTGGAGTAGTTGGCTCGATATCGTTATGATGAGCTGCGATTGCGTGAACAACTTTATCGCCCATGCCATACTTCTTTGCGAGCTCTGCGCCGATATCAGCGTGCTTACCCTCAATCTTGTGAGTAACAGCCTTACCCATATCGTGAAGCAAACATGCAGTCTTAGTAACCTGAACATCTGCACCGATTTCTTCTGCAATCATGCCGCCCATGTGAGCCATTTCAATAGAGTGAAGAAGAACGTTCTGGCCATAGCTAGTACGGAACTTTAATTCGCCAAGAAGGTGAAGGATTTCGCTTGGAATACCGATTACGCCAACTTCGCGTGCAGCATCTTCGCCGGCACGAACAACTTCTTTTTCGATTTCGCGGTTTGCGCGAGCAACTGCATCTTCGATGCTAGATGGGTTAATGCGGCCATCTTTCATGAGACGCTCTAACGCATAACGAGCAACCTGGCGACGAATTGGATCGAAGCTGCTTAGAACTACCATGCCTGGAGTATCATCAACGAGAACATCAACACCAGTAGCATGCTGAAGAGCCTGAATATTGCGACCTTCCTTACCGATGATGCGACCTTTCATATCGTCATCAGGAAGCTTCAACGCAGTGACAGTACGATCGGCCGTAACCTCAGAAGACATACGCTCCATAGTAGTTAGAAGAATCGATTCTGCAGTTTCTTCAATGTGGTCATGGAGAGCTTTCTGTTCTTTCACAATAAGCTCAGTAAGATCCTGTTTAATATCGCGCTCGGTCATAGCCATAAGCTTCTCTTTTGCCTCTGCCTTGCTGAGACCGGCAATTTTTTCGAGCTTTTCCTGAGCCTTTGTGCGAATACCGCGGACTTCTTCTTTTAGGTCTTCGAGTTCGTTTTCTTCTTTGCGAAGATTCTCGGACTTTTTATCTAACTGATCAAGCTTCTTATCGAGCAAAGATTCACGCTCCGCGAGACGATCCTCAGTCTTTTTCCATTCCTTGCGACGCTCTGATTCTTCTCTCTGATTCTTGTCATGAATATCGGTAGCTTCTTTTTTAGCGTTAAGAACGATTTCGCTAGCTTCGTGTTTTGCTTTGCGAACAAGTTCTTCTGCTTTGTTTTTGCCGCCATTTTCTTTACGCTTATTTGAAGCATAAGAAACACCAACGCCGGCACCTGCACCAACGACGAGCGCAGCGATTGCTGGAATAATCCAATCCATCTGTACCTCTTTCTAAGTAAAATTAAAAACGAATAATAAAAACAGTAATTCCCCCTGTTTTTATTCTAGCATGCAGATTATTTTTTTGGTGGAGTAATATTTGCTGGACGGCCATATTCTGGCAAAATCAACTCGACTTTTTCGCCGCGGTGATTGTAAAGTGGAATATTTAAGTCTTGAGCGAGTGTATTGATAACCGTAGCGCCAATGCGAAGTCCAGTGAAACTGCCTGGACCAGCGAAAAATGTAATTTCGGAAATATCTTTCCAATCTGCACCGTTTTCAACTAACTTATCGTGAATAAATTTCAATAAATCACGCGCAAGAGTGCGGCCAGAATCCCATTCATAGTTTTTATCGTCAAGTTTGAGAATAGTTTTTGGCGAAGATGTGTCTAAATAAAGTTTCATCTTTCAGTAATCTCCCGCGTATTTTCGTCGATGTATTTAATTTCAATAATTTTGTGGCCTTCTGGCAAAATATCAGCAATGCTCTGTCCCCATTCGATTACCGTAACATTATTATCATCTTCAATCGCGTCAGCTAAATCTTCTGCCATCAAACCCGGATCCTCGAGACGGTAAAAATCGTAATGCGTGAGCGCACTCTTTTCACCCTGATAAAAACGAGAAATTGTAAAAGACGGCGAGCTGAGTGGTTCACTGATACCAAGACCCTGTGCTAAGCCGCGCACAAAAGTAGTCTTGCCAGCACCGACGTCGCCAATAAGCTCAATAACTGCCGGAATCTCCAAAGCTTCAGCATACTTTTTACCGAAGTCCAACATCTCTGTTTCAGAGTGAATTATCATGCACATATTTTAACATAACTGGGGCGATAACTATATCTGGTACACCGCCGTAATATCAATATCGTGGCAACTATTGGAATAAACAATAAAAATACTTCTATTTTTCCGGCACCGAAATCAATGTTTGCCCACGGGAACGATACGAGGAAATCGATAGCCTTGAGCTGAAATGCTAAAATCAGCTTAGTTAAAAATGTAAAAACCGGAATTCTCGTAATGCCTAATAAAAATGTGCCGAGCATTGCGAATGGGATTAGTGGCGTAATAAGTAAGTTTGAAACAAAGGCAAAAACTGGTATCGATCCAAAATAATACAGCGTGAACGGCAGACAAAAAATCTGCGCTGAAACGCTGGCGATAATTATATTTGCAAAATAGCCCGGCTTTTTGTCGCCATATAGAAAATTCGTAATTAGTGGCGTAATAAAGATTATTCCCGTGTAGGAGGCAAAAGAAAGTTGCCATGCAAGGTTCGAAATATAGCCGCCGTCCATAACTAAACTTATCGCCATTACGTACATAATTAGCCTGGCCGGATGGAATCTTCGCCCATAATACCAAGCAAACAGAACTATCGCGGTCATCATTCCTGCGCGTGCCATACTTGGCGTAAAACCAGTGACGCTTATATATGCGGTAAGTAATATTAGCGCTCCACTGAGCGTGGCAAAGCGAGAAATCTTGCCTAAATATTTTTTAGCTAGACTTACAACAACAGAAAGATGATAGCCCGACGCAACAACGACATGCGCCAAGCCGACAAGACGCAGCTTTTCACTCTGCTCTTCCGTCAGAAGTGTTTTCTGGCCAGTAAGATAGCTCAGAGCTAGGTTGCTTTGCTCGCTATTATCTATCTGTTCGATAACTGATTTAGAGAAAGCGTCACGAACTTCTTTCGAGAAGTCCGGCATGCTAGGATGACTAACTTTAATTATTTCAGGATGATACATGAATGCCACATAATTACCGAAGCCCGCCTGGATTTTCCCCTTCAAGCTAATTAAATCTGAGCGCCCTAGTTCTACGCCTTTCGGCATTCTTTCAATCATTACATATATTGGTCCATGATTAGTTTTTAGGCGTATGCGATAATCATTTTTCTTGAAATCAACATCATCAGAAATACTGCCGGAAAGAACAACGTTTTTCTCAAACAGTGGCTCCAACTCAGTTTTGCGCGGCAATATATATTCCGAAACAAAAGCGATTATGATGACTACTAGCGAGATTGCAATTGGCAGAATAGAAATGTGCGGTCGATGAATTCATTTCATGGAAAAATTATAATTTTAAGCTTCAGAAAAGAAAGCATAAGTATAATCATTCAGACCGATATGGTAAAATTAGTAAGATATGAAACAATCTTTGAAGAAATTTTGGAAGAAAGTCAGCCCAAAGCGTTGGAATGAACAGGGTCAGTATATTGGCGCTTCGTTGGTTTTTCTTCTCTTTTCAGCAATCATTTTGACATGGTTCCTAGAGTATCGTTATTTTATTAATGATTTCACTCGCGTTTGGAGCTTCGTTTTTGGAAGCCCACTAGTTTTTCTATTTAACGCATTTATTGTTTGGCTAATTCTCGTTGCCTTTTGGGCAGTTTGCGGCAGACCAATTCTTACAGTCGGCATTAGCTTCGGCGCACTCTCGATTCTAACTTTCATTCATATCGCAAAATATAATTCGCGTGGCTATCCTCTCTTACCAGAAGATTTCCAGCTTGCTAGCGAAGCATCTTCCTTATCTAAGTTTGTCGATATGGGCTCGATTGTTCGCTTAGTTATTGCAATTATTATTGTCGAGGCTTTGCTTTTCGCTTT
>JAKSSX010000005.1 GCA_024402895.1 Candidatus Saccharimonadota bacterium | reverse complement strand
CGAGAACGAAGTTGACGATTGCGAATGCAAGAAGGGCAACTACCAAACCGATAATGCCATAAAGGATGGTATCTTTACCTTTCTTAACCTTGCTTGGATCACCCTGGGAAGTAGCATAGCTAATACCACCAAGAACAATCATGATAACTGCAACGATACCAATTACGAAGATGATAGCGTTGATAATCTTGGAGATGATATCGTTCATATCATCACCAGTACAACCTTCTGGGTTAGAAACGATGGTTGAAGCCTGTGCACAATCTGCAGTAGTCTTACCGTAGAACTGAGTACCACCAACCATTGGACATTTAACTTTGTAATCGTCAGCAGACTCTAGAGATAGGCCTGGGTACTTTGCGCCAGCTGCAGTACCAACACAACCACTATAATCAGCTGCGAAAGCAGAACCGGAAATAGCAACAACTGCTGCTACAGCGAGAGCTGCACCTTTTAATACTTTGCTAATTTTATTCATTTTTTCTTCTCCTTTTTGAAAAAGTATATCCTTAATTATTATAATATCATATCTTATAGACTATTCAACACAAAATTAACAATAGCATAAGCTAGAATAACGATAATCAAACCAACGATACCGGAAATCAAAGTTTTCTTACCTTTTTGAATTTTTCCAGGATCACCCTGAGATGTCATATAATTAACGCCACCAACGATAATAAAGATAACAGCTACAACGCCAACCGCAACCATGACACCACTAATGATACTATTAATATCACCTTCGAGCGTCTCTTCACCATTAATATTCTGAACCTGATTTTTAATACCGGCAGCTAATAATTTTGAAATCATACCTCCTCCTATTCAGCGCCCATTCTATCCAATACGAAGTTAACAATTGCGAAAGAAAGCAATGTAACAATCAAACCAATAACCGCATACAAGATTGCGCTCTTTGCGCGAACAAGTTTTGCTGGCTCACCCTGGGAAATAATATAGAAAATACCGCCAATAATAATCACAATAACTGCAACAATACCAACCCAAGCAAACACGGTATTTAAGATATTCTTAACCGTATCCTGAGCGTCCGACTCTTTTTTATTGGTTTCACAGATTGCTTTATAGTTTGGATCGTTTTTGTTACCTTTATAACCACCGCTACAAATGTCGGTTGCATAAGCAACAGGGGAGAATGCAGCCATCAAAACAGCTACAACTGCGACTAAGCATGCAATAATTTTCTTTTTCATTTTATAGTGCTCCTACTACTACGTTTACGATTGCGGAAGCTGTAATAACAACTAATAGACCAATTACAGAGTAGAGAATGGTAGTTTTCGCTCTAGAAACGCCTGCTGGGTTACCAGTACTAGTAACATACTGAATACCGCCATAAATAATCATGATTGCAGCAATAATACCGGACCAAACGAAAACCTTATTAAATACACTCTGGAAGAATTGTGCGCCGTTTCCAGCATTAGCCTTGAACTCAGTAATCATACCGACGACTGTGCCGCTAATAATAGAGGCAGACATCGTAATTGCCAAACCAATAACAGAGTTAGTAATCGTTTTCTTACCCTTAGCAACCTTTCCAGGATCACCCTGAGCAGTCATATATTGAATACCGCCATACATAACAAAGCCAATTGCGAGATAACCGATAACGCCCATCACCATACTGACAATATTAAGAGCGATAGTCCATATAAAGTTTCTTAAATCAGCACCAGTACCATCTTTCGTAGGCGTCTTAACTTTACAATCAGCATCGATAAGACCATCATACCAAGCCGGCAAACCGAGGAAGTGACCGCCACAATCCTGTACAGCCGATACCTTTTGAGCAGGGAGCATAACAATACCTAACGCAGACATCATTATGACCGCAAATGTAATAAATAACTTTTTCATTTTCTACTTTCTCCCACTCATTGATATATTCGCGTCACGATTAATACTTTCAGGGGACTTTGGAATAAATAGGTTAGCGAGGAAGGCAAGGAGAACCCAAGCAATAATACCAATCACGATATCGAGCATTCGCCTCTTTGCAGTAGCAACCTGCGCCTCATTGTCTCTAGCAGACATCCACATAAAGCCGCAGATCACGATACCAATCGTGCCAGCTACGACGACTGCGCCAGTTAAAATAGATACTACGAATTGAATCATTTCAGTAATACCACTACCTCTTTCACCTTCGCACCAGCTACCTGGAAGAATAGAAGTACAATTACCTTCGGAAACATCTACTGGAGCAGTAGGAACCGTCGGGTTACGATAACCAGAGTTACTGTAGCCTGAGTTGCCACCGCCAGTGCTACCGCCGCCGCCAGTGCTACCGCCGCCGCCAGTACTACCGCCGGAACCGCCGCCAGAACTACTGCTTGGGTCTGAAGTATAATAATACTTCCAGTTGGCACTAGCACTTCTACAATAGGTTTCACCAGGGGTACCATCGGAAGATTTACATGGTTCAACGTTATTATTATGCATAATGCTATAAACCTCATTTGCATATGAAGAGTTCATAGTCTTACAGCCTTCCTCGCCAGGTCCAGAACATGTTAAATGACTCTTAATATTATCTTTACATATTTTCGGATCCTGAGCAGTACTTGAGCTATTACCTATAGATTTACATTGTGATTGCTGTAAGGTAGTCATACTTCTATACATAATGCCAGCACAATAAGCCTTCGGCGTCGCAGTCCCACCGGTGGACACAGAAGTACACCAAGCTATATCAGCATAAGTAGTGTTATTGCTGCAAAAAGCCACACCGGCTATTGCAACTATTGAAGCTAGAATTAATAATCTCTTTTTCATACTTACCCTTATTATATATTATTTATTATTGCGGAGAAACATGCCAAGGCTCACCCGAAACGCCACGATGAAGACCATAAGTCGACAAATTACTATTAAAGAAGCCGCTCACGCCAGTATTACCCCAGCCACTGCCTTGCATAGCAAAATCTAGCGCCGTGCCGAGCTGATGGTTTGAATAACCAGGCTTTGCCGCCAAGTTACCATTGTTACAGCTACCAGTAGTGTAGCAGTTATAGAAATATTGCTGCTTTGCCATCGTACGGAACGACTGAGAAACGGTTAAGTATGTTCCTTTTTGCTCTTTATATTTTTTACCAAGTAGGTAATATGACGACGACACGCGAGAGTTTACGCGAGCGTAGCCATCATCTGTATTCGCAGTAGATTTAATAGTAGGAATAGAACATAATCTAATCGAGACTCTCGTACCATTAGTATAAGCTTCCGTCTCAATACCCAAATCCGTCGTACCATCCGCACATGCAATGTCCGTCGAATCAGCCTTTATCGGCGTAATCGGCTTATTACCAGTCGCCTTTTGCGAACAAAAACCACCCGCAGCCATATCTACATTTTCGACTGCAAGATTTTCTATCTGAATAATATTGCTCAAATCCTTATTAATATTAGTTGTAGATTTTGGAATAAACAGGTTAGCAAGAAGGGCAAGGAGAACCCAAGCAATCATACCAATCACAATATCCAAGATACGTTTCTTCGACTTAGCAACCTGAGCTTCATTGTCTCTAGCAGACATCCACATAAAGCCACAAATCACAATGCCGACCGTACCAGCTACAACAACTGCGCCAGTTAAAATCGACACTACGAATTTAATCATATCTGTTATACCAGCGCCTTTTTCACCTTCGCACCAACCACCAGGGAGAATAGAAGTACAGTTGCCCTCAGAAACATCTACTGGAGCAGTAGGAACCGTTGGATTGCGATAACCAGAGTTACTATAACCCGAGTTTCCACCACCGGAACCGCCGCCGCCAGAACTACCGCCACCGCCGGAGCCGCCAGATCCACCCCCGCCAGTATAACCGGAGTTACCACCACCATAGCCCGAATTAGACGCACTCCCGCCTTTACAAGGATAGGCCGCAAAAGCATCCGAAGAACACGTTACCACCATAAAAATAGCCAAAAATACAGCTAATGATTTCTTTAAGACCTTTTTAAGCATAACTATATTATATATATAAAATTCATTAATTACCATAAACTGTGGCAAAACTACAAATATTACAATATAATACTTGACGAAAATGCTTATGTGTGCTATAATAGAAATGTTATGGGCAAGCGTATTAAAAGCATAGCTCTATCTGTTATGGCGGCCGTATTTGGTGTGCTAGCACTATCCGGTCCAGTTTTTGCGACACCTAATACTGGTAATGACAATACAGGTGACGCTACTACTGTTACAGATGAGCCAAGCGTTACTACCCCAGATTCTACCGATACAAACGACACCACAGACGCAGAAGAGGACGAAGAGTCCGAAGTTGCCAGTTGTTATGATCAGGTAGGTAGCCTCGGCTGGATCATTTGTCCAGGCGCGGGTCTTTTTGGTAACGTAATTGACGGCGCTTACGACATTCTTACTCAAATTATTGAAGTAAACCCAATTCCAACCGATACGACCTCTCCAACCTACGTCGTTTGGGAATACTTCAAGGATATTACTAATAGTATCTTCATTATCTTCCTTCTTGTTATCACTATGTCTCAGATCACTGGCTATGGCATGAATAATTACGGTATCAAGAAAGCCCTCCCACGCATTATCATCTCTGCTATCCTCGTAAACCTTAGCTACATCATCTGTACGCTCGCAGTCGACGTCAGTAACATCCTTGGCAACGCTTTCCAATCCTTCTTCGAAAACATCCAAAATATCGCAATTCAGAACGGTACCATCTCTGATACCGCTAACGGCGCATCTGTTGCTGGTATCGTCGCAGCTATGCTCGGCATTGGTACCGCAGGCGCAGTCTTCGCTGGCGCAGTAGTTTACGGTTCCATCGGCGGCGTTATCTGGATGCTTCTCCCAGTTCTTCTTTCCGGCCTTATTGCAGTCATCTCCGCAGTTGTCACTATGGCGGCTCGCCAGGCACTCATTTATATTCTCGTAATGATCTCACCACTCGCACTTATCGCTTACATGCTTCCAAATACAGAGAAGTGGTACAAGAAGTGGTTTAGCATGCTTACCCAGATGCTATTCTTCTATCCAATGTTTAGTATTCTTTACGGCGCATCCCAGCTTGCAGGTCTTGTAATCATTACCTCTGCAACCAACTGGCTCGGTGTCGTTCTCGGTATTGCAGTCAAGGTTCTTCCTTTGTTCATGTCTATTCCACTCATGCGCATGTCTCATTCCGCACTCGGCGCAATCAGTGGCATCATCGGTCGCGCAGCAGCTCGCCCACAGGGCGCATTCGCTCGCTATTCTATGAGCCAGCAGGCACTTGCAAAGCAGAATCAGCTCAATAGACGCAATCCAGTCCTACCATCCACTCGTCTCGCTCAGTATCTTGAACGCCAACGCGCACGCCGCGAATTCGATACTAACGAGCTCGCAGCTAACAATAAGGATCGCAACCTAACCGCAGCTATGACCAGCTGGCGCAACCGTAACGGTCAGCTCAACAGACGTGGTATTCGCCACTATGAGAATGAGCGCGCAAAGATGGATTACGCAACTGCACGTACTAACGTATTAAGCGATATGGACGAAGGTTTCAAGGCCGACGGTACCGATAAGCGTGTCCGCACCCGCGACCTCGCTCGCGTCGCAGCTATTAATCAGGGCTACGAAAACGCAATCGTCAACGCTGCTGCCGCTGAATCCCGCAAGCGCTCCGTCACTCTCGCAAACATGGAAAACCGCGCACAGCTTATTCACGATAACGTCGAGAAGAGCGGTAACGCTATTCATCAGCGCGTCCTCGATAGCTTCAACATTGACGCTTCCGAATTTGATACCGTTTCCGCTAAGAAGTCTGCTTACGATAGCGCAGTATTCAAACGCGAAGCAGTCCGCAAGAAAGCAAATGGCGAATCCCTAACTAGCGCAGAAAAGAAAATTCTCGAAACAACCGGCGAAACTATGACTGCTGCCGAAATGAACGCTTTCAATCTTGGCCCACTCACTGCAGCAGAGAAGAGCGTTTACGATACCGGTCAAAAAGCCATCAACGCAACTCTCGCAGACGCTATTACTGCAAAGCGCAAAGTCGATAAAGAAGCTCGCAGCAACTATATCGAACTTTATGATGATTACGAAGCAGGCCCACGCATCAAGGAACAGCTCATCAATGCCTTCCAAAACAAGGACTACAACTCAATGTCAGCTGCTCTTGAAATCATGTATAAGCGTGGCGATAAGGATGATATCGGTGACGTTCTTCAGAGATTCTCTCGCGAAGCTTACGGTGAAGATAATATCCGCTTCCAGAAAGCCCTCAACGATATTTGTCTAGGCATGAAAGCCGAGGACCTTGATGTCGCACAGTGGGCAAAGGCTAACATGATGCGCCGCGGTATGAACGGTAAAGGTAGAGACATTGAAGCCTACATCGACTACGAAACTTGGGCTAAGGGCGAAACTCTTGCAGGCGACCACGATATCAAAGCTGCTCGTAAAACTTCACGCGTTGAACTTGGTAACGCACTCAGTAGCTGGGAAGCAATCGCAACTGCTGACCGCACGATGTGGAACCAGATGCTCGATGCACAAAAAGCCGGTATTATCGCTAAGGACGCTAACGGTAACGAAGTTCTTGCAACTTACCCAATTAAGTACCTACGCTCCGCCGTATGTTCCGGTAAGATGGATGGTGAACGCCTAGAATCCTTCAATAAGTTCTTTACCGGCGGCTACAGCAGTAGCAACTCCGCAGAAGACAACGCATTCTTCTTTGCGCACAAGGATTCTTACACAAGCAACATTATAGAGTTCCTTGAAGCTATGACTGCACCTCAGCTTGCTACCTTGAAGACTGCAACCATCACAAAGCTCAACGAAGCAATGCTCGCAGCCGATGGCGCAGAAGACGCAACAAAATACGTCATGATAAATGGCCAAAAGATTAACAAACGCCTCCATGACGCACTTCAGACACAGATTAATCAGCTCAATACTGAGAGATCCATGGCAACACAGCGTACTGGTATGAACCCAGCAGTTCGCAAGATGCTCGGCGTCAACGACTAATCAACAGGGCAAAGAAAAAGGACCGTCAATTGTACGGTCCTTTTTAATTGTGTTTATGCTAAAATGAAAGTATGGCTCAATATAAGGTCCCTCAGGATGTCGAGGCGGACGATAAACTCCTCGGTCCTTTTAGCTTCCGTCAATTTGTCTATCTTATGATCGCGGCGGGCTTAGGTTTTGTTGCTTTCTTATTATTCCAAATTTTCCCACTTTTGGTTATCGTTCCAATTCCATTTATCATTTTCCTTGGCATTTTGGCGCTTCCTCTCAAGAAAGATCAGCCAATGGAAACTTATCTTTCTGCAGTCGTAGATTTCTACCTAAAGCCACAAAAGCGTATTTGGATGCCAGGCCAGTCAGATACGACTATTACTATTACTGCTCCAAAGAATATTGAAGTTAGCCGCACGAAAGACCTTAGCCAGGAAGAAGCAAGCCATCGCCTCTCGTTCCTTGCTAACATCGTCGATACTGAAGGTTACGCAATTAAGGAAACCAACTCAAACCTTAGAGACGATATCGCGTCCGAAGCTTCCCAAGCTAAAGATATTTTTGAAACCAGCCAAACCTATAATCTCGATCAAAACCTCGAGCAGAGCAGTGCTGCTCGCCATGCGCAGCTTGTTGAACAGATGCGCAATGCTATTAATCAAAATAGTATTCATGGTACGGACGCATCCGCAGCACCACAAATTTCTCATCAAATCCCACAGCAACCAGTTGCGCCTACGGTTTCTATTCCACAACAACCTATTATGTCTCAGCCAGCAGTTGCTCCACAGCCAGCTATGCCTCAGCAACCTATTATGTCTGCTCAACCGGCAGCACCTCAGCCATTCGTAATGCCACAGCCAACCGTAGCGCCACAACCAGTTGCTATGCCTCAAGCTCAGCCACAGGTTCAGCCATTCCAGCCACCTGCAATTTCTCCAGCAATAACCCAGCAGGCACAGCCTCAACCACAAGCTCAGCCATTATCGCCTGCAACTACAGCAGTCGCAGGTATGCCGGTAGATATTTCGGCTAGCCTCGCAACAATTCAGCCTGACATTGAAGAAATTCACGAAGCGCTCACAGCTCCGGACCCAGAGCCAGAAGCCGAACCAGAACCTGAACCAATCCCGATTCCAGAGCCAGAACCTGAACCAGAACCAACACCAGAACAAACCGCGCAAATGCAAGATCTCGCAAACAACCCAGACCTCTCAATCGAGACTATCGCAGAACAGGCAAAACGCATTCAGGAAAATAATTCAAACGATAACGAAGTATATATTTCATTACATTAAGGAGTCATCGTGCAACCAAATCAACCACAACAATACGGGCAAATGCCACAACAACCAGCTGCTGCTGCGCCACAACAGCCTCAGCAGCCAGCCGCTACTGCTGCTGCCGCTCAGCCAGCTCGTCATGACAATCCAAATTCCAGCCAATCCAGTCTCCTAATTTCCGAGCTTCGCGATTCTATGGTTATTATGAAAGACGGTTCTTTCCGTGCCGTCGTTGCATGTAAATCCATCAACTTCGACCTTATGTCCGAAGAAGAGCGCGAATCCGTCGAGTACGCATACCAGAACTTCCTTAACTCTCTTAACTTTACCGTTCAGATTTTGGTTCGCTCCCAGCGCGTCGATATTGCTCCTTATATCGATCGCCTCATGGAACTTCGCCGTCAGAACGACAACATGCTTCTTGGTGTTCTTATGGACGATTACATCAACTTCATCGATGTACTTTCTCAGGAAGCAAACATTATGGATAAGTCCTTCTTCGTTGTAATTCCTTACTACACTTCCAAAGAAGCAGAGAAAGCACTCGAGCAGTCCAAGAACTTCTTTAAGACTTTCTCAAAAGATAAAGCTCCCGCCGTCACGCGTATCGATCGCGCAACTTACGATAAGGCAGTTAGCGAAATTAACAACCGCGCCGAAGCGGTCGTTTCCGGTCTCTTCCAGATTGGCATTCAGTCCGTTCGTCTCAACACTAAGGAACTCGGCCAGCTTTACTACAACTTCAACAACCCAGATACTGCTGTTCGCGAGCCACTTGGCGACTTCAATAAGCTTGCGCACCTTTATGTAAAGAAGGCCGAACCAGGAGAGGAGAGATAATATGGCAAAACAAAAACAACTCAGCGCAGCTGATATCGCAGCACAAGCACAGCTTCAAGAAGAAGTTGAAATTCAGCGTGCCTTTGAGGCAGGTATTACCACCCTTCGCGATCTTATTTCGCCATCAAGCCTCGAATTCAAATCAGACCATTTCCGCATCGGCACCAAGTATGGCCGCACCATGTATGTCTACGGCTATCCACGCTCACTTATGACCGGCTGGCTCAGCTCCATTATTAACATGGATGAAGTTCTCGACGTTTCAATGTATATCTATCCAGTCGAAACCGCTATCATCATGAAAAACCTTACCAAAAAGGTTACTCAGCTCGAAGCAACGATGGATATTAACAGTGAAAAGGGTAAGGTTCGTGACCCAGAGCTCGAAGCCGCTATCTCCGATGCTGAGGATCTCCGCGATCAGCTCCAGGTTGGTGCAGAGCGCTTCTTCCGCTATGCGCTTTATATTACAATTTATGCTGACTCTCTCGATGAACTCCAGTTCGTCCAGCACAAAATTGAGAACATTTTTGGTCAGCAAATGATCTTCACTAAGGTCGCTAGCTCCCAGCAAGAGCAGGGCATGAATAGTACTATGCCACAATGTTCCGATCAGCTTCAGATTCGCCGCAACATGAACACGGGCGCTATTTCAACTAGCTTCCCATTCACTTCTGCCGACCTTACTCAGGAGAAGGGTATTCTTTACGGTATCAACATGCACAACAACGGTCTCGTTATCTTCGACCGCTTCTCACTTGAAAACGCCAACATGGTCGTCTTCGCAAAGTCTGGTGCAGGTAAATCCTTTACCGTTAAGCTTGAAGCCCTTCGCTCCATGATGGTCGGCGCAGAAGTTCTCATTATCGACCCAGAAAACGAGTATCAGAAGCTCGCAGATGCTGTTGGTGGCTCCTATATTCGCCTCAGTCTTAACTCCGATGTTCGTATTAATCCATTTGATCTTCCAAAAGTTGTTGATGCAGAAGATGCAAACGATGCGCTTCGTGCAAACCTCGTCACGCTTCACGGTCTCTTCCGTCTCATGCTTGGTGGCGGCGTTCTAAGTCCAAACGAGGAAGCCGATCTCGATCAGGCTCTTATTGATACTTACGCACGCGCAGGTATTACTAATGATCCTCTCACTCATGCAGCTCCACCTCCAACCATCATTAACCTTTATGATACTTTGCTTCATATGGGCGGCACCGGTCCTGGTCTTGCACAGCGCTTGCGCAAATATACCACCGGTACTTTCGCAGGTATTTTCTCGCAGCAGTCCAATATTGATATTAATAACCAGATGGTTGTCTTTAATATTCGCGATCTCGAAGACGAACTTCGCCCAGTCGCTATGTATATCGTCCTAAACCATATCTGGAACATTACTCGCGCAAACCAGAAGAAGCGCATGCTTATCGTTGATGAGGCATGGCAGCTCATGAAATATGAAGATTCCGCAAGCTTCCTCTTTAGCCTCGCTAAGCGCGCTCGTAAGTACTTCCTTGGTCTTACAACCATTACCCAGGACGTCGAAGACTTTATGTCATCAAAGATGGGCCGCGCTATCGTTAACAACTCCTCGATGCAGCTACTTTTGAAGCAGTCTTCATCCGCAGTCGACGTTCTTTCTGATGTCTTTAAGCTTACTAGCGAGGAACGCAAGCGTCTCGCAAGCTTCCCAGTAGGTCAAGGTCTCTTCTTTGCAGGCCAAAACCACGTTCATATTCAAATCGTTGCTAGTGAGACTGAGGAATCCCTCATTACCACTAATCCAAACGCAAAAAAGTAAAACGCTTATAGTCGACATTATTACCTAAAAATTATATAATTATAGGTAATATGTCGGCAGGTGAGTCGGGTCATAGGTATCGTCGTAAGAACGATCCATATAATGGCATGGAAAATCCGGAAATTCGTCCGGACTATATTGCACGCCAAGAGCTTTCTGATGCCGAAAAATCCGCAGCCGAAGATACTCAGGGAAGTTACAAACGTCCGTCAGACCGCGCAATCGACCGCCTAAAAAGCGTCGAGCATGATCGCACTCGCAAGTTCTCAAAAGATTTCCGCAACTCTGTTGTTGGCAAAAGAGAAGCTATTCGCGTCGGCAGAGGCAAAAAAGATAAATCTAAAGAGGACGGCAAAGGCGGCGGTTTCTTTAAAAAGCGTCTCGCTCCAGTCACTATTATTACCAGCCTTCTTCTTGGCGGCGGTGCACTTTTTTACGCTTCACAATCAATTCTGGGCCCACATCTTTCCAGCCTTTATACCGAAGCAACCGACCTTCAATTTTCTTCCTACAACTCACGCAATACTCGCATTTTTAAGTACTTAATCAATGGCGGCGACCAAATTAAAATCAGCAACTTCAGCCAAAAGTACACAACTTTTTCACCATACCTAAAATCTCGCCTCAGAAAGAATGGCATTGATGTTGGTAAAATCGACGCTGACGGAAATTTCAAACCAACCAACGGTATTTCCACTTCAAAAACCGTCCTAAAATATAACGACGAAATTATTGATGCGGGTTCATTCCAAAATAAATTTGCATCCGACCCTAACTTCCGCGAAGCCTATTACAAAGCTAAGCGCGGTCGCGTAGCTGGCTTTTTCGATGATTCCGCAGACTACTACTACAAAAAGAAGGGCGCGACTCGCGACATTTTTGACCAATATAAATCCACCGGTGATAGTGATACTGATACAAAAAATTTCAAAGACACCGTTTCCGATCGCGTAACTGGAACAGATGGCAACCTCAACACCGTTAATCGTCACAAAGACGAAGAAACCGGCGAAGATAAAGTTGGCAAAAACGGCGACGATTTAGACACGAATAAAATCTCCGGCGACACACCAGAAATGAAAGCGCGCTCAATGGTTAACTCCATCGCAGGCAAAATTTCTAACGTCGGCGTTCCGCTTTGTTCAGCTATGCGTATCGCAAACATGGCAGCCGTCACGGTTTCTGCATATACAATTTTCCAGTCAATTTCATACTTCCTAAGTCTCATGGAGCCTATTAGTAAGATGATGGCTGGCGAAGGCGATGCTTCCGCAGTAAATGAAACACTGAACTTCTTAACCGGCGAAACAACTAGCCAAGTTCAATACATTAACGACGACGGCTCATCCACTACAAAAGACGTCACCGGCTCACCACTACAATCGACCGGCGCAAAACTTATCCTCGGCAACACGCCATCAAGTTCAAAAGAGAGCGCTCCATATTCCATTAAAAACGTTACGCGCGCTGCGACAACTATTGCTGTCAGCACCGGTGCAACTAACGTAGTTTGTGATGGCGTTCAGGCAGCATCCGCGGTTGTCTCACTTGTTTCTAACGCAGTTCCTGGTGGAACTCTCGCAAAATTCGTTATTAGCGCAGTTGCGCACACGGTTGGCGGTATCGCTCTGACCGGCATCGTCGGCGCTATCATTAGCTCAATCATTCCTTACGTCGCGAAGGTCTTCGCAAGTAACATTTTTGAAACTTACACAGGCGTTCCAGCAGGCGAATTATTCTCCCAAGGCGCAGCTAACGCAAACTTCCGCCTTTCAACGCAGGGAAGCGCATATATGCCAGCTTCAGAAGATTACATTAAACGCCAAAATGCAGAAATCGCACTCGCAAATGCACAAGAAGCCGAAATCGATAGACTTCATCGTAGCCCATTCGATATCACTAGTAAAAACACATTCTTAGGCTCACTATTATCTAAGTTTGCCTTTATGTCTTATTCAAATAGCACTTTTAGCGCAGTTTCTAACTTTGCCACGACTCTAACCAACTCGCTATCCGTTCTTAATCCAATCGCTTCCGCCTACGACGATCCAAATATCTACACGGCGAAATATTCCGATTGTACTAATGCGCTCGACAATACTGTTTGCGATATTTATGATCAGGAAATCGTCGGCATGGATTACTCGACCATCGATCTCGCACCAGACGATCCAACCTATGTTTCAGTAATCGAACCAAACCTTGACAGTAAAGGTAATATTAAAGATAATTCCGAACTCGCAAAATTCATTAACGTTTGTGTTGAGCGCGAATCTCCATGGGGTGTTCTTGATGCTAACATTATGAACTCACTTCAAACTGACCTCGGAACCGTCGGAAATAATCTCTTCCTCGTTAATGATGTACTCGATATTATTAACGCAGCTGAAGATGTTGCAAACCGCGGTTGGGGTACCGGTGATAACTGTAGAATGGGTAGCGATAATCCACGCTGGGATAGCGAATTTAAGTACTATCAGCGCTATATCGAAGATATGCGTATTCTCGGAAACATGACCGACGAAGAAGATTCGAATCCAGTCCTCGCATACGAAAAGAAATACGAAGCAGAGCACCCAATCGACACTTCCTTTGAAGGCACTCTCGCACGTATTTCCGGTCAAACAAAAGATGACATCGCATTCCTAATTGAGTTCAATAATTACGCAACAAGAATTGCCAACTACGATCCATCCGAACGTTATGCATTTAGCAAAAACGCAGCTCCAAAAGAAATCAAGATCGAATCTTCTTCATTCGAAACAACTCCAGTAATTGCACAACATATTGAAAAAATCTTCATCGACAAAAGGAACTATCTAGTATGAAATCTCTCAAAACTATCTTTTCTGTCCTAATGGCTTCAGTCCTTATTGCGCAGCCTGCTTTCGCAGCACTTCCAAGCGATGACGTTCTCGATATGTATGACACTAACAATATCTACTATTATAATCCGAATGGTAGCGATGATATGTGCGGTGCTTACGCCACAAAACTTTCCGGCGATACTATCGAGGAAAAAGTTTGGAACTATTACATCGATCAGGGTTTTTCAGATATTCAAGTTGCTGGCATTCTCGGAAACGCAAAAGCAGAAACCGGAGTCGAACCAACCCGCTCAAGTACCGGCGCGTTTTATGGACTATTCCAATGGCATACCGGCTATAATCAAAAACTTCTTGATCAAATTCGCCAAGCTGGCCTCGGAAAATATCTCGAAGCAGAATGGTGGCCATCCGGAAAATCCAAAGATATTCCACAAAACGATCTCGATCATCTACTTCAAATTGAGCTCGATTACACAATGAATGGCTATGCATTTGATTGGATTTCCGAAGTTAAGAAACAAAGCACCGTAGAAGCCGCAGCAGAGGCCTTTCTCGCGATTTTTGAGCGCGCCGTTAATGGTGATTCACCAATCCTTTATTACGAGCCATACGCCGGCCTTCTATACCAGGGAACTTCAAAACGCCGCGACTACGCAAAAGAATACTACGCACAATATTCCGGCAAAGGCTCAAATGTAAGCACAAATCTCAGTAATACCGAAAACGGCGCAAACGTCACAATTATCGGTGACTCAATTACGGTTGCATCTAATAACGCACTCCTAGAACAATTCCCAGAAATCACCCAGGCAGATATTAACGCTCAGAACGGTCGTCGCTGGGATGAGGGAATTAATATAGCTAGAAATTTTTCGAACATTAAAGATACTGTCGTATTTGCACTCGGCGCAAATAGCTCATCACTAACAGCCGCAAATATTGATGAAGCAATTCAAGCAATCGGCACTAGTAGAAATATTGTTTTTGTTACCGACTGGGCAACTTGGAATGAATACGAATCAAACAACCAACTATTCTTTGATTATGCAAAAAATAACTCTAATATTACCGTTGCTGACTGGAAAAAAGAAGTTAAAGGGAAGAACGAGCAATACTTCTCGGACAGCATTCATCCAAATTCTGAAGGTGCAAAACTTTTTGCAAAAATTATTTACGACGCAGTAAATAGTAACAGCAGAGATGATAATTGTTCTGTAAACGGTGAATTTTCTTCACTAGTAAAAGCTTACGCATGGCCAGAGCATCATAGCGCTCCATTCACTAATCGCATGCCAGCTTACGCAAATGCAGTATCTCAATCTATTAGTGAAGGTCGTTACGTTGGCGGTTCCGTCGACGGCGTTCCTGGTATCGACTGTGGCGGTTTCGTAACCATCCTCACGCAGAATTCCGGCCTCGATCCGAAATATAACAGCTACAAAGGCGCAACCGGAGCACAGGAAGACTGGGTAAAAGCTAATAACTGGACTCTATTAAATGGCTCACCAAATCGCCAAGTAGATACCAGTATTCTTCAAGCAGGCGACATTGCATTTTCTAATGGACACACGTTTATTTACGTCGGCGAAATTGCTGGTTTCGATTCTAAAATCGCTTCCGCGTCCTATTCTTCACATGGTAACTCAAGCGCACGCGCACCAATGGCTGGACGCGAAGATCTCTTGTTTGGTAACGGCTCAATCGTCCGCTGGTATAGAAATCCACAATTCACCTCAAACAACACTCTAAATTATCAAAGCAACCTACAAAATAAAGTTTGGAGCACCGAATAAAAATGGCAAAAAGCAAAATCAAACAAGCAGTAGAACAGATGAATCCGCGCACTCGTATCGCGATTATTCTCATTATTGTTTTATTCGCTTTTGCTATTATTTATTCACTCTCGGTTTCCATTTATCGCGCAGGTAAATCAAAAACCCAAATCCATTATGCACCAAACGCTGCAAATGTCTATTTAAATGACGTTAAGGTCACCAATAATTCAACTAGTTGGATTATTCCAGGTGAATATCATCTAAAAGTTGAGTTTAATGATCATTTTTCGACTCACGAAGAAGATATCACGATCGAAACCGGCACGACTGAATTGTATGGAATTTTATCGGCGCTCGACGATGAAGGTAGAGAATATGAAAAACAACATCGCCAAGAATTCGCAATCGTCGAAGGTTTAGTTGGCAGTCTTTTGAGCCGCCAAGGTCAAAAAATTAAAGAAGAAAACCCGATCCTAAATTATTTGCCAATTAATAACTCACTTTATTCAATTAGCTATCAGTATGACGAAAATAATAAGCCAGTCGTCTACGTAAAATCTGATCCAAAATATCTCGAAGTCGCGGTTGCTAAGATGAAATTGTTCGATGGTGTGGAATTAAGTTCTCAAAATATCGTTTTTTTAAACAAAAGTCCGTTTGATACTTACCAACAAAACCCAATAAAAGATATTAAAAAATTCCTTCGCGCCGCATATCAATTAAATTCCGATTATAAAATAAATGACGTCAAGCAAATCGGCGACTATTATTACACAACTTTTTACACAGATAACTATAACACTAACGCCAATCACGCTCGTTATATCGCAGTCGTAAAAGAAAACAGCGACGGCAACTGGGAAGTTATTTCAACCCCACAACCAATTCTAACTATTTTTAATACGCCAGAATTAGACGTCGAAACACTTAAAACTATAAATTCTTATTAACAGTCATTTCGGCCGGTACATTCGTACTCGTCACAATCATCTGATAATCTTTAAAGTTTTGCACAAGATGTTTTTGACGCATTTCATCTAACTCGGAAAAAATATCATCCAATAAAACAACTGGCCTATATCCAGTTTCTTTTTCAAGAATTCCAGCCTCAATAAATTTAAGCGCCAAAATAATACTGCGCATTTCGCCACGCGATGCAGAACCATCCGCATCAGATTCATTAAAAATAAATTTATAATCATCGCGATGCACGCCAAAAGAGGTACAACCCAAGGCCCGATCACGCTCAAAACCGGCCGCTAAACGCGCCATATAGGCATTTTCATCAACATCTTCACCTACATAATCAATACGACAACTATCCTCATTTTTTGCAATCCAGCGATAATTTTCCGTCATTTTCTCATTTATTTTTTTGAGAATTTTTAAACGCGTCGCTTTTATTTGTGCGCCATACTGCGCACAAAGAATATCCCATGAAAACAAATCATCACGCTCGACAAATTCTTTCTTTAATAAATCATTACGCTGCTTTAAAGCCTTATTATATCTACCTAAAATTACTGTGTAATTATTATCAATTTGACGGAATAATTCATCAAAATAATCGCGTCTCCTAGATGGAGAAGATTCTATTAAATAAATATTATTCGGCTCAAAAAGAACTACCGGATATTTATTTTTCTTCGGCAAACGAATACTTTTCTTACCATCAATTTCATATTCTTTTTTATTAAGAATTGGATTATAGCGAATAATAATTTTCTTCGCATCACAAAGATCTACTTCGACGCGATAAAATTCAGATTCGCGACGCATTATATCTTTATCCACAGCCTTAAAACTTTTTCCACGCAAAGCCATGTAAATCGCCTCTAAAACAGAGGTTTTTCCACTGCCATTTTCTCCAATTATAAGAGTAGTAGGGCGATTACAATCTAGTGAAAAATCGTTATGGCAACGAAAATTTTTCAAATTAATTTTTTGAATAACGTTCATTAGCTTTTAAGAGGCATAATAATATGCGTGTAATCAGCGTTCTTAATATTTCTCAAAACAATTGGGGATAACTTTCCAGAGAAATTATATTCCACATCTTCATCAGAAATAACATTTAATGCATCTAATAGATATCTGGAATTAAGCGTAACTTTTCCATCTTCAGTAACCTCTGCTTCCATAGTTGCGGAGTTTTCCCCAAGCTCGCTAGCAACCGCGGAAACACCAAAGCTTCCTTCGTCTTTTTTAGCTTCACAAACCACGGATCCGCCAGACTCGCGCGCGAACAATGCAGCAACTTTCGTCATACGAATCAGCTCAGTCTTGTTGAGTTTAATTTTTGCCTTATTATCTCTTGGAATTAACTGCCTATAATCAGGGAAGCTAGCATCAATTAATTTCGAAGTAATTTCAATTTCACCTAAGCGGAAACGAATTTGAGAATCAATAATAGCAACTTCGACATCCTCAACACTATCAGAAAGAGAACTTAGAACTTCGCGAAGAGCAGGAGCTGGAACAATCGCTTTAATTTCACTCTTAACATCTTCAACAAATTTTCTATCCGCCAAGCGATAACCGTCAGTCGCTGCAATATAAAGGGAACCTTCAAATGTATTAAAGTAAACACCGGTAAGGGCAGGGCGAGTAGCATCATTACTACTTGCAATAATTACCTGATTAACAGCCTCTTTAAAAATATCGGCAGGAATTTTAAAAGAAACTGCTTCTTTTTCATCGATAGTTGGAAGTTCAGGGAAGTCATCCGCCAAAATACCATTAATAGTAGATTTATACTTGCCGGAAGAGATCGTAAGTTTTTCACCATCAGCTACCATCTTAATAGTATCTTTTGGAAGATTGGAGATAAAATCAGATAAAAGTCTAGCAGGGACAGTTAAAGTACCACTTTTCTTAACTTCTGCGTTTACGTACTCTACTGTTGCTAACTCTAAATTAGTTGCAGTTAATGTAAGTTGCTTACCATCTGCTCTTAAAAGAACATTACTAAGAATTGGTAATCCTGCCTTTGTGCTTGCTGCTACGCGACTTACTACGCTTAGTGCCTTTGCAAGTCTGGTTTGTAAAACTTCTACTTCCATTTTTTCTCCCTTCCTTTGTTCCTTATTTAATAAGTAATAGTATTAGTAGTATATGTGGAAAATGTGCAAAACTTACTAGTTAACAGATTGAAATTGCCAATTTTACTTGTTAAAACTACTTGCGTAAAACTTTGCCAAATTCTGTAAAACTCGTTTAAAACTTTAGCATCCTGTAAATTTACTAATTTATCCACAATTTGCTTCCACGTTTTTTGCGCAGATTTTTCTACGGACTTTTTAACAAGTTTTCCACAGTTAGTTTGCATAAATCTTACCTCTAAGCTCTGAAACCTGTTCACGAAGATTGAAATCGCTCTTAAGATTAGTCTTAATAATTTTTACACCATGCATAATAGTGGTGTGATCTTTGCTAAACTCGTTGCCAATCTTTACAGTACTTAATCCAAGCTCTTCGTTCATGAGATACATTGCGATCTGGCGTGCGTTTTTAATATCTTTTACACGGCTAGTTCCGAGCAAATCCTTAGATGTGAGGCCGTAATATTTAGCGACCCTCTCGATTAATTGCTTAGGTGTAATGCGATGCTGAGTTGGCTGGCTAACAGGGGTAATATCTTTAATAATATCGCTGGTTGGTACGCCGCGAACATCTGCGAGAAGAAGAATTCTATTTAATTCGCCTTCGAGATCGCGAATATTAGTGCCAAAGTTTTCCGCCAAGAATTCAACAGTTACATTATCGAGCATTTGTCCAAGCATTTCTGCCTTTGTATGAATAATTGCGCAACGTGTTTCGAAATCGGGGAGCTGAATATCAAACGAAATGCCCTGAGTTAAGCGGGATGCCAAACGAGGGTCAACTGTGGCAATCTGGCTAGGAAGCCTATCAGCGGCAACAATTACCTGTTTGTTATTTGCATATAGCTCATTAAATGTGTGGAAAAACTCATTCTGAGATTCAGCCTTACCTTGAATAAACTGAAAATCGTCCACGATCAATACATCGAGATTGCGATATTTATTTTTAAAGTCATCCAGCTTCTTTTTTTGTAAGGAATAAACGAAATCACCATAGAACTGCTCGATAGTAACATATAGAATATTCATCTCTGGGTGAAGTTTGTGAATTTCATTACCGATAGCCTGAATAAGGTGAGTTTTACCATAGCCGGATCCACCGTAAATAAAGAATGGGTTATAACTAGTTCCTGGATGCTCAATAATTGCACGAGCAGCACTTACAGCCATGTCATTACTGCCGCCAACAACATAATTATCTAGAAGATATTTTGAACTTAGACCCGTATTAGAGGTGAGGGTAGAAACAAATCCATTAGCGATAGAGCCGACTGAAGCCGGTTGATAGCTTCCGGTATGTACAGAAACTGGAGCCGGAACTGGTGTAGTCTCTACTGGGCGACGAATAACGGTTTTCTTAGCTGCCTGATCGTCGACGATAATATTAAAATCATCACAAATGTAGCCAGCAGTATTGAGCGCCTTTAATACCTGGCTTTTGTATTTTTTCTCAATATTAGGCTTTATAAAAGAATTATGAACAGAGAAGGTAACGATATTATTTTCGTAAGAGACGAACTTTATATTAACCAAAAAAGTATTAAAGGCCATCTCGGTGACATTTTTCTTAATCTCGTCCAGAACTGTTTGCCATTCATTAGGCATCTCTTTATGACCTCCTCTTCTGCACTTATTATACAGAGTTTTCCACAGTTTAATAGCGAAATCTGCCCAAAACTAAATATTTTCTAATACTTGCAATACATTAACAGATACGAGATTTCCACAGGCCTTTAACTTATAGGGAAGAGTGCTGTGGAAAAACAGTTGAAAAATCCCCAAAAAAATAGTAAAATAGACATAATTCTTTAAATAAAACAATAATTAGAAAGTCAGGAAAGTAATTATGCCAAAGCGCACTTATCAACCACACAAGCGCCAACGCAAAGTTGAGCACGGTTTCCGCAAACGCAACGCTACTGTAAGCGGCCGCAAGGTTCTCGCTCGCCGTCGCATTAAGGGTCGCGCACGCCTTAGCGCATAAGCGGATGTTATCTAGGTTATACCGATTTCATTCACGCGGTGGGGTAAGATACACTTACCAACACGGCAAAACAATCAGGGATTCTAAAATATCCCTGGTTTTTGCATCTAACGCTCGTAAAAAACAGCGCTACGCAGTTGTCGTAAGTAAAAAAGTTTTAAAAGCAGCAGTCGGCCGTAATAAAATACGTCGTCGGGTTTATGAGGCTATTCGTTTGGAATTGCCGAAAATCCAACAACCGGTCGACTGTATTTTTATTGTCTATACGAAAGAAATCGCTACGATAGAGTTCAAAGAGCTCCGCAATCTAATCCATAATTTACTTATTGAGGCAAAAATAATATAATAGCCCCATTAGGAGTGTGAAAAAATATGTTTGATTTAATTGACATGCTTATCGTACGCCCAATCGTAAATATCTTTTTTGCGATTTATTCAGTAGTCGGCGATTTCGGTATAGCTATTATTATCTTTGTTATTATCGCTAAAATCTGTATGTGGCCAATGATGAAGCGTCAGCTTCACCAGACTCGCATTATGCGCGAGATTCAGCCTGAATTAGCAGAAATTAAGAAGCGCTGTAAGGGAAATCGTCAGATGGAATCTCTTCAGATGATGGATCTCTACAAGCGTAAGAATGTGAAGCCTTTCCGCTCAATGTTGAGCCTCTTTATTCAGCTTCCACTCTTTATTGCGCTCTTTACGGCTATTAACGTTGCTGCTCGCCCACGCGAAAATTACAACGTTGATCATTCCGCATATTCATTTGTAAAAACTCTTCCAAAAGTTGACACGATTATTGAACAGCAGAATAAGTATTTTGCTGACCTCGGCGCAAATGATAATGACGTTACTAAGGTAAATTACGAATTCCAGCCAAAACTTTTCAATACGGTTGATTTGTCTACTACCGCTGGTTTCGGCTCTAAGAGTGCGATTGTAATCTTTATCTTTGCATTACTATCTGCAGCTACTCAGTTTATTATGTCTCGTCAGAACGATCCTTCTCGCCAAAAAGGTAAGAAGCGCCGCACTATGCGCGACATTATGAAAGATGCTGCTGCTGGTAAAGAAGCAGATCAGAGCGAAATTAATGCTGTTGCTCAGAGTCAGATGACCTTCATGATGCCATTCATGATGTTAATGATTATGATCAACCTTCCTGGTGCGCTTGTATTCTACTACTTGCTTAACAATATTATTACCGTCGGCCTTCAGAAAGTTATCCTCAGCCGCGATTATACTGAAATGGAAGCTGCTGCTGACAAGCGTATCCTTAAAGAGCTTAAAGAGGCTAAGGAAGCTGTCATCGTCGAAGATAATACGGATGTTAAAAAGTCTACGCATTATGCGTCAGCAAATAAAAATAAAAAAGACGAAAAGGTACATATTACACGCATCTCTGCTTCTAATAAAAAGAAAAGGAGATAATTATGAATACAGATGAATCAATTCGCTTCGCAACGAAGTATCTTGAGGATTTATTGTCATTCTTTGGTATTAACGTAGCTGTCTATTCGACCATCGAAGATGACGTTATCCAGCTTTCTATCCCATCAACCAGCATGAACTCGCTCTTGATTGGTAAGAACGCAAATAACCTACGCGCACTTCAGCACGTTGTAATGATGACTCTTTCTGCTCGCAACGCAGAGGTTACTCGCGTAAATATTGATGTAGCAGACTACAAGCGCCAGCGCGCAGATAAGATTGAGCGTCAGGCAGAGCAGTGGATTAGCGATGTTCGCCGCACCGGCAATGAGAAGGTCCTTGATCTTAATGCTGCTGATCGTCGTGTCGTTCACCGTTTCGCTCAGGATTATTCCGATATTGAGACTTTCAGTAAAGGTGAAGGTCGCGAACGCCGCCTACATATTGTCCGCAAAGACGTAAAAGAAGACGAATAGTTTTACCCACATAAACCGGCTATAAAAGGCCGGTTTTTTGGTGTAAATATAAAAACCGAACAGCGCCTCGCCCCTGTAAAACCGAACATGTTCGGTTGTTAAAATGCCAAAATATTATAAAACTTTTTAACACATTGTGCAAAACTTTTTGTGCTTAAAATGATAAAATATATATATGAATAGCAAGTCAATCGACGGGCTACAGCGGAGAAGTGGAAGTGTAAAAACTGCGAACAAAACAACTACTAAAAGAGCTGTCGCCAAAACAACTGTCGCTAAAAAACCAGCGACGAAGAAAATTAGCGTAAATACGCGCACTACTGAGCGTAGCCTTGAGCTGCCTAGTAAAAAGAAGGATCTCAAAGAACTTATTGCTGAAAATGAAGTCCTAGAAGAGAAACAGGCTAAAGATGAGAGGGATTCTCATCGCGAAGACGCTGTTAAGGAGTTCTTAGAAGAGGTCAGAGACGTTGATCCTACTGATTTAACTGAAATTCCTAAAAAGGAGCGCAAGAAGGAAAAACGCAAAAAGATGAAAAAAGAGAAGAAGAAAAAGCATATTTTGCGCAAAGTAATCATTATTGTTGTCTTATTGCTTCTTGCTGGGTTAGCTGCTGCCTATTTCTATCTTAATGATTTTGTCGCTAAGGTTACGGATGGCGGTACTTTGCTAGGTCTTATTACTTCCGACCCAGACACTCCGCTCAAGCAGGATGAGAATGGCCGTACGAACATTATCATCTTTGGTACAGAAGGTTATAGTATGGATGATCCAAACTACGACGGCGGCTTCCTTACTGACTCTATGATGCTTCTAAGTATTAATCAGGAAACCGGTAATGCAAAGGCTGTTAGCCTTCCACGTGACCTTAAAGCTCCAACTGCATGTACTGGCACCGGTAAGTTTAATGAGATTTATTACTGTGAATATTCCAAGAATAAAAATGAAAGCGCAGCTGCACAGAAACTAGCTGATGCATTTACTGAAGTTCTTGGTGTCCAGGTTCATTATAAAGTCCACGCAAACTGGGATGCGGTCGTAAAGATTGTTGATGCTATTGGTGGGATTGACGTAGTATTTATAACAAAAGGCCAGGGTTGGGATGGTAATGAAGTTACGATCGAGACGACTAGTAAGAAGGGTCTTAAAGATATTAATGGTCAAAGAAAAGTATATCTCGATTATCCAAATGGTCAGGTAATTCATCTAGATGGCGCTCATGCGCTTGCTGTAGCGCGCGTACGCAACGCATATGGCGGCTATGGTGCTGCTAATGGCAACTTTAACCGCGAAGTCTTCCAGCAGCGCATTCTTGAAGCTATTATTAAGAAAGCGAAAGAAAAGAATATTACCTCTGATCTACTTGCTGTTATGAAAATCAAAGATGCCGTCGGCGATAACCTTCGTACCGACTTCAAAGATAGTGAAATCAAGACTGCTCTCAAGGTTGCAAGCAATGTTGATATGAAGAATCTTGAGTCTATCTCTCTCTTCTCGACTGACGACAAGCCAGCTGCTTTAATGACGACCGGTATGATTAATAATATTTCCTATGTTCTTCCAACTGCCGGTGTTGGCAAATACGCTAATATTAAGAGCTACATGAAGCGCAAACTTAGTGCGGAAGCATTTACTTCTGAAAATGCTCAGATTACTGTCATGAACGGCACTGCTGCTACCGGTATTGCCGGTAAAGAGAAGACTCAGCTAGAAAATAACGGTTACTACGTCAAGAATGCAGCTAATGCTCCAAGCGATCAAAGTGGTTTTGATGGTGTTCGTATTTATCAAAAGAACGCAAAGATGACTCTTACTGCGGAAGCACTTAAGAAGTTCTATAAGATTGACGGCAAGGATCATACCTTATCTACTACGATTCCAGAAAGCCTCAAGAACACTGAAGCTGACTTTATTATCATTATCGGCAACGGTTTTTCGCATTAATAAATGACTAGGGTATAATAGTGTTAATGAAACACTATTATACCGATGGCTCTGCATCTCCAAACCCAGGTCCTGGCGGTTATGCCGTTATTGATTTAGATGCAAAACAGCCAGTCGCTCTTGGTAAAGAAGCAAATTCTACTAATATTCGCATGGAAGCAATGGCACTCATTGCTGCTTTTAAGATTGTTGAACCAGGCGACACTATTTTTACCGATTCTGAATTTTGGATTAATGTTGTCACGAAGTGGGCAAAAGGCTGGAAGGCAAATGGCTGGACTAAAAAATCTGGCCCTATCAAAAATCTTGAGTTAGTTCAGGAATTATTTGAACTCTATGAGAGTAAGCCGGGCGTAAACTTAACTTGGACTCGTGGTCACGTTGGTACGGAAGGCAACGAATTGGCTGACGAGTGGGCAAATAAAGCGCGAAAAGGCGCAGAACTATAGGAGGGTAGTATGAAGAAAACTATTATCAAGATGAAGCTCAACTCCAGAGCGGACTTTATTGAAACACTTGGTGAAATAGAGTTTTCTTTCTCGGCGCCATACTGGCAGCATGACCGCGTCTTTGTACCAAAACGCTTTGCTCGTGATAAAGCAATGCCACGTCTCAGTCTCAGAACTATCGTAAAAGACCCAGAAAAGAAGGCAACATATGCTCTCGTCATGCGTCGCCACTTCGAGGATGAGAAGTTTGATCTTGTAAATGCTACTATCGTCAAAGATTATTCAGAAACAGCTCATATCCTTTATCAGCTTGGCTACGAACTTCGTTATGAAGTTAGTCGTCGTCGCGAAGAACTTCGCATGGGTGACTCCGTAAACGTCTATATTGATAAGATTGATGGCTTGCCTGGTTATTATGCCCGCATTGAGTCTGATCTAAGTGAAAAAGATGACCCTCGTGAAGCTTACAATGATATTATGGATACCTTTAAGGTTCTTAAAGTCACTGGTCGCCCAGTCAATGAAACTTACGGCGAGATTCTCGAATCTTCCAAAAACGATCCAATGGATAAATTAAGCTAAAAAATAACCACCTTTCAAGGTGGTTATTTAATAAGCTAAATTTTTATTTTTCAGCAGCTTTCTTGGTTGCTGGCTTCTTTGCAGCTGGTTTCTTTGCTGCGGTAGTTTTCTTTGCAGCTGGCTTTTTTGCTGGAGCTTTAGCTTCAGTAGCTTTTGGAGCAGCAGCTTTCTTTGCGGTTGCGGTAGCTTTTACGCCTGCAGCCTTTGCGAAGATAGCGAGCTTAGCTTTGCGGCGGCTAGCGGTGTTCTTCTTGAGAAGACCCTTCTTAACAGCCTTGTCATACTCGGACTGAATTTTCTTCATAGTGTCAGCAGTTGGATTTGCGTGGAACTCTTTGAGAGCAGCACGAATAGTCTTCTTGATCTGCTGGTTGTTGTTGCGGCGCTTAACAGATTGGCGAGCCGCTTTTTTTGCGGATTTAATAATCGGCATTGATACTTTTCCTTAAAAATTATTATTACAATTCCCATTATTATATTCTATTTTTGTAAAAATGTAAAGAGTAGAGCAGTGTAGGGCTTGCATTTTTAACTAGCTTATGCTAAACTAGTTCCAAATTAGGTCAAAAATAAACAAAGAAAATTAAAAATGCCAGAGAAAACACCTCAGTCGAATTCGGCTGCTAAGAATCCGAGCAAAAACGTTGTTGCTCAGGTTGCTGATCGCATTAAAGACAGCGCCAATGTGCTTGTTGCACTATCTAATAACCCAAGTGTCGATGAATTGTCGGCAGCTCTTGGTTTAACTTTTGTTCTCGATAAACTCGGCAAGCATGCAACGGCAATTTTCTCTGGTGCCGTTCCAAATGCTATTGAGTTCTTGGAGCCAGAAAAAACCTTCGAATCTAATACAAATAGTCTTCAAGACTTTATTATTGCGCTCGACAAAGAAAAGGCTGACCACCTACGCTATAAGATTGAGGGCGATTTTGTAAAAGTTTACATTACTCCTTATAAGACCACTCTTACTGAAAACGATCTCGAATTCAGCCACGGCGATTATAACGTTGACCTTATTGTGGCTCTTAACGTTGATGCTGAGGCAGATCTCGACTCTGCACTTAGCGAATATGGCAAGATTAAGCACGACGCAAGCTCGATCAATATCGGCGCAACCGCACCTGGCAAATTTGCTGACCTTGAATGGGGTGACCCAGCAGCATCTTCTGTTTCTGAAATGATTGCTAATCTCGCAGATATCCTTGATGACGGCAGCTCGGAAGAGAAGTTGATTGATAAATCTACTGCTACTGCTTTATTGGCTGGTATTGTTGCTGCAACTAACCGCTTCTCGAATGAACGTACTACTGCAGACACGATGTCTGTAGCTGCATCTCTCATGACTAGCGGCGCAGATCAGCAGCTCATTTCTTCTAGCATCCCACTAGAGGGATTTGCGCAAAATACTGTAGATATTAATGAAGAACTTGCTGAGATTGAGGCTATGGAAACAGCAGAAGATGCTGCAAAAGAAGAGCAACCGGCTCCAGCACCAGCAGATCCTACTAATCTAAAGATTGATCGCAAGGCAGAAGCGGAGACTCCTGCTATTCCGGCTGCTCCAGAAGAGCCGGCAGCGCCAGCGGTTCCAGCCGAGCCAGTTATTCCGGTAGAACCAGCTCCAAAAGAAGAGCCAGAAATTTCCGCTAAAAAGCCAGAGAATGTTCCTGATTTACCAGAATCCGAAGCAGCGCCAGTAGCTCCAGCAGATGAAACTCCTGTTGCTCCCGAAGAAGCTCCAAAAGTAGAAGATATTCCAGTCCCAGCTCCAGCTGAAGCGGCTCCAGTTGATTTACCGACTCCAGAGTTAGAACCAATCGCTACTCCGGCAGCGCCAGCGCCAGCTCCTGAAGAACCTGTTATGATGGGTGCTGTTGACCTTCCACTAGAAGAAGAGCATGAACCGGAACCAGTTATTATGAGTTCGGAGAAAGTGATTCTTCCTCCAAGCGAAGATGAGCTTCCTGCGACAGCTAAAATCGATTACGCAGCAGCAATGGAAGCAGAGCTTAATGAAGCTTTGCCAACTCCAACCATGGCTCCAACTGAGCTTCCTACCGCAGAAATGGCTCCTATTGCGGCTCCAATCGCACCAATGTCTGACTCTAATGTAGAAAATGCGACGCCTGTAGTAAATGCGCCAGTAGCAGCTCCAGAGGCAGCAGTAACGCCTCCAACTGCAGACTTTCAGGCATCTCCAAGCGTAGATCCAGCTCAGCCACCAGTTGGCCCGATGGGTTTAGGTTCTGAAACGGCAGAGTATGTAAATCCACCACTTCCAATGCCTTCCGACGGTGAATTATTGCCACCGCCACCAACGCCGTTTAGTCTAGATGAATCTCCAATGCCTCCAGCAGCCGCAACTGCAGCAGCCCCGGCACCAGAACCAGAACTTCCAGCTCCAAGCGCTTCGGAATTTGCTCAGGGAATCCAAGATGATGTAAGAGCAGCCGCAGCACAAGCTGCTCCAGTTACGCCAATTCAGCCAATCATGCCAGCCGCTCCTGCAGAAACTCCTGCAGTTAGCCCAAGCACAAATGGCGTAAATCCCGTAATGCAAGATCAGGTTTATTCCGACCCAAGCGCCTTCCATATCCCAGGAATGTAAAAGGATAGAAAAAACGACCCGATAAAGGTCGTTTTTTTTGATGACAAATTTAAATGGTCGGGGTTATCAGACTCGAACTGATGACCTCACGCTCCCAAAGCGCGCGCGCTACCAACTGCGCCAAACCCCGTCCTTTACCTATTATACTACAAATTTCTTTTTTATGCAAAAGACTTTTAAGGTATAATTATATCTATGAAGAAGATTTTAGCAACTGGCGGCACTGGCTATATTGGCTCACATACTGTCGTCGAACTCATCAATAGGGGATACGAAGTAGATATCGTAGATAACCTTTTTAATAGTAAGATTACGGTATTAGACCAAATCGAAAAAATTACCGGCAAGCGTCCAAAGTTTTTTGAAGCAGATCTGCTTGATGCTGAAAAACTCGATGAAATCTTTGCGCAGGGTAATTATGATGCAGTTATTCATTATGCCGGCCTAAAAGCTGTTGGTGAATCTGTAGAAAAACCACTTCTATATTTCCGTAATAATATCGACAGTACTCTCAACTTGTTAGAGGCAATGGAAAAATATGGCGTCAAGGAACTAATCTTCTCATCTTCTGCAACGGTTTATGGCGAACAGGAAACTCCTGCTTGTGTTGAAACCATGAAAACTGGCGGTGCTATTACTAATCCTTATGGCCGCACTAAATTCTTTATTGAAGAAATTATTAAAGACTACGTTATTGCTCATCCGGATTTTAATGCGACTTTGTTGCGCTACTTTAATCCAATCGGCGCACACGAATCTGGCTTAATTGGCGAAGATCCAAACGGTATTCCGAACAATCTTATGCCAATTATTATGCGCGTCGCTGACGGCCGCATTGAGAAACTTCAGGTTTACGGTACTGATTATCCAACTGAAGACGGTACTTGCCGCCGCGATTATATTCACGTCGTTGATCTTGCTAAGGGTCACGTCGCAGCGCTCGAGCATATGAAACCAGGTGTAAGCATTTATAATCTCGGCACCGGCAGAGCAACGAGCGTAAAAGAAATGGTTGCGGCATTTGAAAAAGCAAGCGGTCGCGATTTACCTCACGAATTTGCTCCGCGTCGCGCAGGTGACCTCGCAGAAATGTGGGCAGATCCAACAAAGGCAAGAGAAGAGCTTGGCTGGCAAACTGAACTAAATATCGACGACGCAATGCGCGACACTATCAATTATCTTAATAAAGCAAAGGAAACAGAATAATGACTGCGAAACCAAAATTTACGTTCAAGAATTATCTCAAAGAAGTTAAAAAATGCTGGATTTTGCTAGTTGTCGCGCTTGTTATTGGCGCAGGCGCTGGCGCAGCTTATTCTTTCTCAAGGCCAACTAATTACGGAACTTCCGCAAAACTCTCGGTCTTTAATTACGAAGTTAACACTGGTTCAGCAACTTCTCCATATTCTCAGATTGGCGATTTACTCATGAGCAAAGAACTTAATGAGGGCGATCTCTCTAGCTATGAAGTCGTAGAAAAACCATTTGGTGTCTTTGAGATTACTGTTACTGCAGAAAGCGAAGAAAAGGCAATTAGCACTGCTAACTCTGTTATGGAAAACGCAGATAAAGCAATCAATGTTGCTTTTGGTGAAGATGCAAAAAACTACAAAGTTACCGTTCTTAAGCGTGCTTCAGAAGCAAGTCAGGTCCTAACAATGAAGAGTCGCATTATATCTACTGCAATAATTGTAGTCGGCCTACTTGCTTTAGCTCTTATCGCTATCTTTATCAAGTTCGACTATTCTGCCGAAAAATAATTACAAAGCAAAATCGTAAGGCATAATTGCGTTAAAACCAAGAACGCAGAAATACAAAACGAAATAACCAATTGCCACCGCGCTACAAACAGCTACGCGGTGGTTTTCTTTTTCGAAGAGTTGGCAAATAAACTTGCCAATAAACATAGCAATAATAATCCAGAAGAACATAGCTAGACGACCTAAATAGCCGGAATAAAAACCAACAGCAGCGTAAGCTGTACCAAGCAACATTAATAAGCTGTATTGCTTATAAAATAGCTTTTGAGTGCGGCAATAATTGGCAATTAATACGCCAGACAAAATCGCGGCAGCGAAGAATTTAACATTAACTAATGAGCCAGGCATTTCCATGAAAGTTTCATAATGACGATTCGATAAAATACCTAAATCGATTACGAATTTTAGCAATGCAGGGAAGGCGAGAATACATGCGCCAATGAAAATACATAATAATAAAGTTAAAGTATGTCCGCGAATGTGTTTGATAATAAATGGCAAAGCAAAGACCGGTAATAATAATAATGATGAATAATGGAGGCATACAGAAAGCGCTAGAAGGGCAATAATTGGAGTAATTCTAACGCGTTTATTTTTGCGATGCTCGCTAAAAATATGAGCCAATACGAAGACTTGAATACTGTTCGCAGCAAGCTGGCGCATCATATTTAGGCTTTCTGGAAAAACAATCAAAATTAGCATGCCATACAAAAGCCAGGCGCGTTTTTTGCTAAATAATTTTGTCGTCAAATAGAAAAATCCTGTCGTAATGGTAGCAAAACAAATAAATAGGAAGCTTGGCGGAAGATGCAAAGCATTGCCGATAACAGACGCATAGACAACGAATGGTTCGAGGCTACCTGAACTAACACGCCATTCGGTAATTTCAGGCTTTTCTGTGCCGATCTCTTCGTAGAGAGTTCTATAAGTCATAGAATCCGTGCCGGCGGTATAGCGAAAACCGGCTAACAAAACAGGAACGATAATAGCTAGCGCGCACATGAATTTGAGATTTTTCTTTTGTCCAATATACGCAAAAACAATTGCCGCTAAGAAGGCGGACAAATAAAGGACAATACTAGCAAAATCATTTAATTGCATGAATAATATTTTACCATACAAAAAAGGAGCGCTCTCTGGCGCCCCTTTGTCTTACTTTTTCTCGAACCACCATTCCTGGTTTATTTTTGAGCTATTGTACGTGTAGACGATAATGTTTGTTCCATTGTCAGCACTTGCCATCGCAACATCCAATGCGTAATCGGTATCACAGGAAGTGTGAATTGAATATTTACCGTTAGATTTTTTCTCAATCTTCCAGTATTGTGAGCAGGTGTTGTTTTGGTTGTAAATTTGAACATTAGCACCGTTCTTTGCTTTGCCGCCCGCCATATCAAGTGCGTGACCAGATGTGGCGCTGGTAATTAAGTAAGCGTCTTTTGCGCTGTTGTATTTGAAATTAAATACCTGAGCAATCGAACCGTTACTATTCCAGGTATTAACATTTGCGCCACTATATAATGCAGCCTTCAAAACATCGAGCGCATAATTTGAACGCAAAGCTGAACGAATTACATATTTACCATCTTCAATAAGTTGCTTTGTTTGTGGTTCGGTCTTTTCAGGAACAGTTGGATTTTCTTCTTTTACATCAACTTTTTCAAACCACCATTCCTGATTTGTCTTAGAGCTGTTGTAAGTATAAACGATAATATTCGTTCCGTTATCAGCGCTTGCCATTGCGACATCGAGCGCATAATTCGTATCGCAGGATGTAATGATCGAATAGTTGCCGTTAGCTTTCTTTATGATTTTCCAATACTGCGAGCAAGTATTATTGACGTTATAAATCTGAACATTTGTGCCATTTGTAGCCTTGCCGCCAGCCATATCGAGCGCATGACCGGACACGGAATTAGTGATTAAATATGCATCCTTTGAGCTATCATACTTAAAGTTAAATACCTGAGCGATTGAACCGTTACTGTTCCAAGTATTAACATTTGCGCCACTATATAATTCAGCCTTCAAAACGTCGAGTGCATAATTTGCGCGTAGAGCAGAGCGAATTACATATTTGCCGTCAGCGATAACCTGCTTTGTTTCTGGCTCCGTCTTTTCTGGAACAGTAGGTGTTACAACTGGCGTTTCTTCCTTTGTCTCGATTTTATCGAACCACCATTCGTGATTTATTTTTGAGCTACTAAATGTATACGCAATAACATTTGTTCCGTTATCGGTGCTTGCTCTAGCTACATCAAAACTATAAGAAATATCACAAGCAGAATTAATGGAATATGAGTTTTCTTTCTTAGCAATTAAGAACTTCTGGGTACATGAATTTTTAGCATCGCTAACCATAACATTTACGCCGTTCGTGACGGTCTCAGACTCGAGCGAAACATACTTACCGTTCGTATTTTTAATAGTGTAGTAATTACTATTTTGATCATAAGTAATAGTGTATTTTTGTGCATCAGAATCGTTGCCGTTTGAAACAACAATATTAGAGTTCAAAACCGTCAATGCGAAGTTATCGCGAAGCTTGCTAGAGATAGTATATTGGCCGTCTAGAAGAGCTTCATTCTTTGCTGGGATAAGTTTTAATGGCTTGCTATTTGCGCTGCCGTAAATATCCAAAACAACTTGATTGTCGTCTGTGATAGAAATTACGTAAGCAGGATTTGAAGCGCTAGCGATATAGAATTCGCCGTTAACTTTTGAATAGATATACCACTTATTTGCAGTGCTACTAGTAGACTGTTTTACTGCGGAACCCATCATGACGACGCTGTCCGTAATTGCGAGTTGTTTCTGGGAATTCAAATTAGTAATCGCATAGCTACCATCGGAATTTTGTTTAAAGCTAAATACTGAACTTGCATTATTCTGGCCAGCAGTCAATTTTGCGGCCTCGTCTTTGCTATTATTTTCAACAAAGATATTTTTCGTGCCGTCAGCATTAGTTAGTGAATAATTCAATTCTGGAATATTTTTCTTTTCGATATTTAAACTATGCGTATCGCCAAACCATTCACTAAAATACATGAAGAAATTACGGTTGCCGTAAGATCCGCAAGTTGCGGTGCCAGGATAGTTGCGAAGTGCAGCATCGTTTGGCGTGTAAGGCGTGTAAATATAGAGGGAAGTAGTAGCGATATTCTCTAGGTAAACGCTCTTGCGGCCGCATGAAGTAGTTGGCGAGTAGAGAATTGAGTTGGTTGCGTATGGGCGATAGTTGTAGCTATAAATATGGCTCTTATAATAGTTTAACTGCCATGCCGCCATTTCAACTTGGTTGTAGAAACCAAAATACTTTGAATCGCACGGCGCAGTGTCAGGGCAGGCATAACCCATCACTGTATTATATTCGTCTTTAAGTGGCCAGTTGTCACCCCAAACATAACTCTCCTTCTTCAAGAGAACGAGCAATACTTGTGGATTAATTCCATATTTTTGCGAAGCATTATAAATAATTTGTGCTGCAGAAATCATGCCATCTTTAATGACGTTTTTAGTCTCATATAGAGTTTCATGAGTTGCAGGATTTTCGTAGTAATTCTGAACGCAAACATAAGGCGGTTCATGATAACGAGCATTTCCAGCTGCGCGCATTCTTCTTGCATATTCCGCGCGAGTGGTATTGGAAGGAACGGCGACGCCATTAATATAGCGACCGCTACCAACTGCGCCAGTACCCCAAGTATCGCAAGCAGGCATATAACGATTTAGGTGTGCCTGAATTTCCTCAACGGTCATCGTGCCGGCATTATAAAAAACTGCATCATCAATAATATTTCCGGCCTTAAAATCCATAGCTGTAATAGCCGTAGTAGAAGGAGTATTGTTGAAAGCTAAGCCATAAAATACAGCGACAAAAGCTAGGCCAGCTAGAACGCTACTTAATCGTATAAGTTTGTGTTTCACTCTCGCCCTCCGCTGTCTTAGATTTATATTGGATTTTTACGCTCCAAGTTCCACTAGTGAATTTGGATCTTTCAATGCGCGCAGTTTCGCAAGAAATATAACCTGGGTTAGGAAGAATCTTCGTGCTTGCGGTAATAGTTGAATCGCCCTTAGAAAAGACGTAAGTGCAAGTACCTTCAGATTCGTTAATATTATAGATAGCACCACCAGCCGCAATCTTGTCGCCTTCTTCGGCAACAAAGCTAATTTCGGGTTTTGCAATAATTAGACCGGACTCGTCGATTTCTGCTGGAACTTTGACTTTTTCGTCAGCTTCCATACGATCTTTTGCATCGTTACTAGACTCGGCGACCTTGTCTTCGTCCTTCAAGTCTTCTTCGGTTTTCAAGATTTCGCTAGCAGTATTCTTGTCCTGTGCGCTATCTTTTTCGCCGGTTTCTTTAGGTTGTGATTGTTTGATGAGCGCGACAACTCCAAAAGTAATAGCAGCCACTAAGAGGACCGCCAAAATAAAGATAGTAATATCTTTAGACGCAGTTTTTTTGTTTTGTTTTTTGTTTTTGACCATAAGGTTACTCCTTAACAATAATTATATGCATAACTTAAGCATTTTGCAATATTGCATAAGCATAAACGTGGTATAATAGATACAATTATGGCAAGAGGTGGAGATTACTACGACGAATCCGGTGATTTCGATAGTGGTGATTTTGACGACTCTCGCGAATACGGCGACGATTCTAGCCGCTACGGTGATATGTGGCAAGATGCCCTTAATCGTAAATCTACTGTAAATGGCAGACCAATTGACGAAGAAGAGGGTGGCAAGAGAAGGAGTCTTCTAGGCAAGAAAAATGAAGACGATGGCGGCGGAAAAGGCGGCTATGGTAAGTTTGGCAAAAAACAGGACGAAGATGGCAACAGCAAGTGGGGCCTTCTAAAGAAGGGCGAAAAAGACGCTAGCAAAAAGCCAAACGAAAAGGGTAAAGGTGGCGACAAAAAAGCTTCTCTTGGCGAGAAGGAAAATAACGTCGAATCCGACGGCAATGGCGACGGTTCAACTCAGGATAAATTTAAGAATGCTGTAAAGGGCGCACAAGCACTCAAATCTGGCAATGTCATTAAGGCGGGCAAGAAATTCAAGAAAGCCGGCCCTATTATTACAATCCTCGCATGCTGTCTAACCTTTGGCGGCGGCGCATTTATGGGACAGATGGCTATGCCATTTAGCCTTGTTTCCCAGTTCCAGGAGCAGTTCGATTCAATTGGCACATCGCAGAACATGCGTGCTAGAAAGTTCCAGCATTGGCAAACTACGAGTGACAGCGGTTTGGTTCGCGACTGTAGAAAGGCGCATTACTTTAAGGCCGATGAGTTTAAGGTTACCAGTAGAATGGAAAATAAGCTTGGCGCCAGAAATATTACCTTCGAGGAAGAAGATGGCATTACTGTCATGAAGTTTAAGCGTGCGAACGGTGAAGTTTCGACGATTGTTGCAGATAAAAGTCAGGCTAACGACGAACGAATGTTCTTTGAAGATGCTTTCAATAAAGATTCGGAGTTCAGGCAGAAATATACGGACGGCGCTAAAACTTGGCGTGGATCAGTCGCTGCCTGGTATGACTCGAGTATGACGAAACTGCTGGCCAAGATGGGAATTAAGCGAGGTATATGGCGTGATTTCATGAGTGGAAAAACCAACGGTGAAGGCATGGAAGATATGAGAAATACCATTGCCGGTGATGCGGATTCTGATGGCGTGAATGGCAAAACGAGGACAGGTGACATAGGAGACTCAGAAGAACTTGATGCTGAGGGAAATCCTAAGAAGGCATTGACTGGAGCAACGGATGCTGATGACGCAGGCATAAGTCGCGCCGATATTGAAACTGATGCAAACGGAAAAGTTACCGGTACAGACGGTCTTAAATCGAAACTATCTGGCATTGGCAAGAAATTAGGTAAAATTAAAGGTGTTGCTGAGGCAGCAATCGGCGTATATTGCGGTATAGCTGATTTCGTTGGTGCAGTTAATGCTATCGTTGCTGCTTATCAGACCTTACAAATCGTCAGTTTGACCGCTAACTTCTTTGAGGGAATTCAAAAAGCACAGGCAGGTGATGGCGACGCTGCTCCGCTACATGAGTTGATGACGTCTTTAACTCAGCCAACCGAATCAACCTATACAGAGGTTAAAAGCGTAAAAGATTTAGGCAATGATAATTTTGAGCCTGATCAAGTTGATACTACTACTAGATCAAGAAGCGCTATGGAGGCGAATGCAATTGGTGCTACTTATGGTAACACTACGGTTGATCCTACTGATCCAAGTGTTAAGAGTTATAACACAAATTCCTTCACTAAGAACTTATACTCTGGTTTAGCTAGTATTCTTAACCACGTGGATGTTTCTGCGTCAGCGTTTCGTAGCTGTACGGTAGCTAGAATGGCCGCAGCTACGGTTGACGTAACGGTTGATGTAATTTCGATTGTTGCCTGCGCGGCGTCGGTTGGTATTGGCTGTATCGTCGACTTCTTTGTTGATCAAGCAGCTAGCGTAGCATTTAATGCGGCATTTAGTACTGCCGTTGCTGTAGCAGTAAGCTACATGGTTCCGTTTATTGCAAATATTCTAACACGCAAGATTGCTACGGAGGTTCTAGGCGAAGACCTTGGTAATGCGCTCGTGTCGGGCGCCAACCAATATATGGGTAAGAACCATCAATATTCTGGCGGTAGCTTGGCGACGAAGAATGCATTTATAAGCTATAGTATTGAACATGAACGCGTAGTTGCTGAAAACGCGCGTTATGAACGTGAAACGAGGAGTCCTTTCGACATCACGTCGCAATATACATTCCTGGGTAGTATAGCAAAACAAATGACGCCTCTCATATCGAGTTCGTCGTCTGTTATGGGCATAATAAATGGCGCTACTAAAGTAGTTGGAACCGCAGTTAGCTCATTGGTGCCGCGCTCGTCTGCCGTATCGGCCGGTATTGAAGCTCAGGTTGCTGCGGATAATACTGAAAGCAATTGTCCTGACTTGGCGGACATTAAGGCAGTTGGCGATGCCTTCTGTAATCCATATATTATTACTGACACAAGTACAATGAATACTCATCCGGCGGAGATTGTTGATAGTATTAGCGATGGCGACCTAATTGAAAATAACGGTAAGCCAGAAGTTGTAGAGAATTCGGATCTAGCAAAGTATATTGTCTACTGCGGTCAAAGATCCTCTCCATTTGGCTTAGCAGACCAGAATATTGCTGGCGAGGTAGATGGCGGAAGTACTGGCAATTCTGTTGGTGATGCTATTCTTGGTGCCGTGCCAATCGTCGGCGATAGTATGGATATTCTATCTGCTGAAACAAAGCTTAGAAATTTCGGTTGGATCAGTGGCGAAGCTTGTGTAGCCGGCAACAACATAGGCTTCGATGCAACTCCGAAGTGGGAAGAATCGAAAAAGTATCAGCGCTTTATTGAAGATCAACGCCTAGCGGAATCTGAAGGCTTGATTGAGAAATCTGCAGTCACGGAATATTTGGCTAAATATTACGAGAAGCATCCAGTAGATAACTCATACGAAGGTCTTCTTGCTAGATATTCTGGCCTTAAGAAAGAGAAAGTCGAAGAAACGCTTGCAACTCTTGAAGTGCTACAATGGGTAGCTGAATATAATCCTTCAGAATATGCTCCTTATTTCAAGAGAGGTGATCAATTGAAAGAAGAAGAAAATACTGAAATTCAGCTAGAAGAGAACACGATTGTAGCTAGCGTATTTACTATGGCGATGAGAGACTATAGTTATATAGATAGCCGCCGCGCAAATTACGCGTTTGCTGCATAAAAAAGAGGAGCCGCACGGAAACCGCGCGGCTCATTTTTTTGAGTAGTAAGTTTTTAAGGTAAAATACAACGGTACTGTCCGTCAGAGTGGCCAAGATTACTAAAATCTTCGCCGAATGTTGCTACTACTGCATTGTTGCCGGGATTTACTGATTCGGACCAGAGAATATAAGCTACAAACAATACATCCTCGTAAGTCATCTTCCAGCTTGTTCCCGCTGCAGTATATACGCAGCTATCTAAATGACGACTAATTGTGCAATAATAAGGCATGTGCAACAATGAATCGTCACTGTAGTATCTTTCGAAATTGCTTCCATTAATAAGGTATTCAACGTCAAGGGCACCGAACTGACGATCATCATATTTGCTACCATTAATCATTATTGTTAAATTGTTGTCTGCGTAAAACCACCAACGGCTAGGGAAGCTATTGCTACCAACTTCTTCAATTGATGTGTAATTACCAGCACACCAACCTAAATCGAAGATTAATCTAGGCAAATAGAAAACCTGTGTTCCGGCACTATTTGTTCCAAGATAATCGTCGATGTTTACATTCATGCTGATTGTTTCACCATAAAGTGTATAAGTATACATACCACTTGGAGCTTCAACTGTAGTAGTAGGCTCAGTAACCTCTGTTGTAGGGTCGACCTCGATGTCTGCACCAGGATCGATATCAACATTAGGCTCATCAGGATTATCAAGAGGAGCAATTGTAGGGTTGCTCTCAGTGCCAATTCCTGCGCCTTCATTGTTATTATTTGTACCACATGCTGTTAAAGTGAAAATCATTGCCATTACCAATACAAAACTTACCAAACGTGCTCCCATAGGAGTCTTTCTGTTGTTCTTTTTCATCTGAAAACACCTCCTTGTTCGTGTTGGAAAAAGATTGAAAATATTTAAGTGTTTCGTCAGAAAAAACCAAAAAACTTCCATGCGAGCTCAAATTTTAATGAACTACAGGACCGTTTTCTAGCTTTTTCTAGCGTGCCTAGTTTTCTAGAACTGGGTTCCTATTGAGGCCATAATATCATATCTAGCGTAAATTGTCAAGTTAGAGTATACTTAAAGGTATGAATTTTTGGGATCAATTCCAAAAAGGCTTTGTATGCCTCGCCCCAATGGAGGGCGTCACTGATATCGCATTTCGTCAGGTTGTAGCCAAAGCGGCTCGCCCGGACATTTTTTTCACGGAATTTACTAATGTTAATAGCTACTCTAGCGAGAAGGGTCGCCCAAATGCTCTCGAGCGCCTAAAATATGAGGCAGAAGAGCGTCCGATTGTTGCGCAGATTTGGGGTAAAAACCCAGAAATGTTCGCTGAGACGGTCGCTGCTGTTCGTGATCTTGGTTATCAGGCAGTAGATATTAATATGGGCTGCCCAGATCGTCATGTTGTTGCTACTGGCGGTGGTTCCGGCCTTATTCGCACACCAGAACTCGCTGTCGAGATTCTTCGTGCTGCTCAAAAAGTTGAGGGTATTACTATTTCTGTTAAAACTCGTCTTGGTTATAGTAGTCTCGACGAATGGAAGCCTTGGCTTAGCACGCTCCTAAACGAACATCCAGCTGCGCTCACGGTTCATTTGCGCACTAAAAAAGAGATGTCTAAGGTAGAGGCACACTATGAGCTCGTTCCAGAAATTGTCGCTCTTAAAAATGAACTTTCTCCAGAGACGAAACTGATTATTAATGGTGATATTAAATCTGCTGCAGACGCTCAGAAATTCGTAGAGCAGGGCGCAGATGGCATTATGATTGGTCGCGGCGTTTTCCAGAATCCTTTCTGTTTCGAGCGCGAGCCAAAAGAGCATAGCCGCGAGGAACTTCTTGATCTTATGCGCACTCATTTGGATTTGTATGAAAAATATGGCCTCCACCCGTACGATCCGCTCAAGCATTTCTATAAGATTTATATTAATAATTTCCCAGGCGCAAGCGACTTGCGCGCGGAGCTTATGTTGACTAAGAGCATCGCCGAAGCGCGTGCAATAATCGACAAATTATGAAGCAGACGATTGTTTTAATTCACGGCCTTCGTGGCACTCATCACGGCCTTTCGACGATTGCAAAGAATCTCGAAGATCGTGGTTATGAGGTTTTGACGCCGGATTTGCCGGGTTCGGGTGAAGAGGCGGATATTGAGCAAAAAGATCTCAATGCCTATGCGAAATGGCTCCACGATTACGTTTCGAAGATTCCGCACAAACCGTATATTATTGGCCATTCCATGGGTTCGATTATTGTTTCGCATTATGTCGAGAAATATCCCGACGATGTCTGCAAAAAAGTAGTTCTAATGTCGCCAATTTTCCGTACTCGCGTCGGTCAACATAATAGTAATTTTCTTTATACGCTCACTAGCGGCGCTTTGCATATTTTGCCGAAACGCCAACGTTACCAGTTCATGAAGAGCAAAATGGTTTCATTTTGTATTTCGCATTATTTAACTGCGGACAAGAAGCAACAAAAGGAGATTGACCAGTTGCATTACATGTATTCAAATCGTTTTGCTTCTGCTGATAGTTTGTTGATTGATATGGAAATTTCCATGAAGAGCCAGACTCATACGCCGTCAAACAAGCAGGTTTTGTATGTTATTGGCAATAAGGATCGCCTCACTCGCGCCGTTTATGCACGCTCCGTTGCTGCCGAGCAGGGCGCTCAATTCATGGAGCTCATTGGTACTGGCCACCTCCTCAACTACGAACAGCCAACTCAGGTTGCTGACGTTATTGATGAGTTTATAAATAACTAATCCGAACTTATTAAGATTTTTTACCATCCATTCATCTATTTCCGAACTTACGGAAACCTGACGAACTTATGGGATTATGCTTATGCTTGTCGCTGTCGTACGGCAGGGTAATATATTGAGCATGAATGACAATTATTATCGAGAATTATGGTTCACTTTACGCGCATTGGAGCGCCTGATTGGGGTTAACCGAAACAGTCTCATTTATCGAATTAATAAACTAAGAAAATATGACGCAATCGCTGAGCGTAACTGTAGAAAAATCCTTTTTCAGCATCAAGAAGGCGACCGTATGGTCGCGCGCAGGATTCGAATTTTTGATATCTTTGCTACGTACACATTAGCAAGTACTTATGATTCTCGTCGCGCGGAAAGCGTAGCGGAACGCTGCGGTGATATCATTAGTTGAAATAATCATGCTGACTTTAATCGCGTAAAATCTCGCATTATTGATTAATAAGTTCGTTAGGTTTTCATAAGTTCAGAAATGAGGGATAGGGCATGGAAAATTCCTCATAAGTTGGCAGCCCAAAAACGCCAAAGCGACAAGATGATATAATATAAGCAAATGAAGATTGTTATTTCTACCGATATTTATTACCCGATGATTAATGGCGTAGCAGTTTTCTCACGCAATTTGGCTGCTGGCCTTAAAAAACGCGGTCACAAAGTTATGGTTTTGGCGCCAAGTATTGATGGTGAATTCAAAATCGAAAAAGACGAAGAATACGGTTTTACGGTTGTTCGCCTAAAATCCATGAAAATTCACGTCTATCCAGACCAGATTAATAAAGTTCCTGAAGCAAAAGATTTCCTAGGCGTAAAACTTCCAAAAATCTACTACAAAAACGGTCTTAATGTCAGCCTAAATTGCTATTCAACTATCAAGAAAATCCTCGACGATTTCCAGCCAGACATTATTCACGACCAGACTCCTGGCCCAGTTGCGCTAGCTGTCTTCCGCTACGCAAAGAAGCGTGACATCCCGCTAGTTTCAACCGACCACGCCTATCCAGACAACCTCACGCAGCAACTCAAGCTTCCTCATATCGCAAAGAAGCCAATCAACTCAATGATGAACAAATACTTCGTCAGCTTTTTGAAGCGCAGCGAATATGCGACTATGCCAACAGAGCAGGCAGTTGCCGACCTCATTCCACAAAAGCGCAAACCATTCAAGGTTCCAGTCGAAGCACTCAGTAACGGCATCGATCTATCTCGCTTTGCGAAAGGCCGCGCAAACAAAGAAATCTACGAAGAATATGGCATTCCAAAGAATAAACCAATTGTCCTTTATGTTGGCCGCGTGGACCCAGAAAAATCTCTCGACGTTCTCATGGATGCATACATTAAGGCGCACGAAAAAGTCCCAGACGCTCACTTAGTAGTTGTCGGTGATGGTACGGCTCGTCCAAAACTCGAAGCGCAAATCGCAAAAGCTGGTTTATCCGACCAAGCTCATTTCCTCGGCCGCGTGGTTGGCGATAATCTTCCTCAGCTTTATCGCACTGGTACCGTCTTCGCAATCACTTCAAAGACTGAAACCCAGAGCATCGTATTAATGGAAGCTATGGCAAGTGGCCTTCCATGCGTCGCTGTTGATGCGGGCGCAATTCATGAGCTCGTCAAAACCAACAAAAATGGCTATCTCTGCCAGGCAGACGATTCTGACGAAGTTGCAAAGAGCCTCGTAAAAATCCTCAGCGACAAAGACCGCCAGGCAAAAATGTCTGACGAAAGCATTAAGCGCGCCGCAAAACACGACATTAGTCACACGCTTACTCGCATGGAAGAAATCTATAACATCGTTCTCGACAATCGCGAAAAGGAGCTCTAGTGGCTATTCCGAAAATTATCCATTATGTCTGGTGCGGAAATGCGCCAATTCCTGAGCAGGACCAAAAATATATCGACGGTTGGCAAAAACTAAACCCAGATTTCAAAATCAAACGTTGGTCCGAGAAAGATATTGATCTCGAAAAATATCCACTCGTTAAAAAAGCAATCGACGAAAAACGTTGGGCACTCGCAGCGGACATTATTCGCATGTATGCAGTCTATACCGAAGGCGGCTTCTACTTTGATACCGACGTTGAGCTTCTAAAATCGCTCGACAATCTCACGAAATATGATGCGGTTGCTGGTTGGGAATCGAACTTTTGGTTTACGACGGCGGCTTTCGGCGCATGCAAAAAATCTCCATGGATTGGCAAAATTCTAAAGCGTTACGAGCTTGCTGACCCGAAGCAAAAAATCACGACCGACACTTTCCTAAAAACCGTTCATAGTCCATCCGTTTACGCTAAAGATTTCTGGCCACTCGAACTCGACGGAAAAACTCGCGTTTATGGCAAAGACGAATTTGCAGTTTTTTCGCGCGAATATTTCAGCCCAAAACATTACATGACCGGCAAAGACGAAAGCACGAAAAAGACTATCGGCTTTCATCACTACGCATCCACTTGGCATACGCGCGTCGAAGCTATGAAAAACACGGGTGTTCGTGGCGCTTATCGCATACTCGGTCCAAAAGTTTTCGCAAAATTAGAACGTAATTATAATCGCAAACTCGAGCGTAAGATTCGCAAAGAGTTGCCGTAGTATAATAAGAATATGTCAAAAACTAAAAAACCAGCCAACAAGGCGCAGAAGGTTGTAAACCGTCGCGCGCATTATGACTATAATCTATCCGATAAACTCGAAGTCGGCATGGTTTTGAGCGGCCCGCAAGTTCGCTTAATTCGCGACCGCCACGCTCAGCTAAAAGGTACTTACGTTACGCTTCGCCGCGGCGAGTTATATTTGCTTGGCCTTACTCTAGGCACGGAAACCGAGCAAGATATTAAACTTCTCGCAACCAAGAAGCAAATCGAAGGTCTTGATCGCGCAAAGCAGCAGGGCAATACTATCGTTCCGGTTGAACTTCTACCTCTAAAACGCCACATCAAGCTCATTATTGCTATTGGTGAAGGTAAGAAAAAATTCGACAAACGTCAAACGATTAAGAATCGCGATCTTGACCGCGAGTCACGCCGTTTCCGTTAAGAGAGAATTATGATATAATATATCTCTGTAAACAATATTATTTTTAATGGAGTCAAAAATGAGGTCCCTAGCAAAAGATCTAACTGTCAAATCTGGAAAAATTCAATTGGCCGGCTGGGTTAATTCCCGTCGCGATCATGGTGGTCTCATTTTTATCGACCTTCGCGATCACACTGGCGTTATTCAGCTTGTTATCGACCCACAGACTAAAGATGCTTTCGAGCTCGCAGAGCATCTTCGTGACGAGTATGTTATTCGCGCAGAAGGTACTGTTCGCGAACGCGGTGAAGGTCTTGAGAACCCAAATATTCCTACCGGCAACATCGAGGTTGTCGTAGAATCTCTCGAACTCCTCAACCGCTCCGAGGCTCTTCCTGTTTCTACTCATGATGAAGGTGTAGAAACTGGTGAGGAACTTCGCCTAAAGTATCGTTATCTCGATCTTCGCCGTCCAAGCATGCAGGCACGTCTTGCTCGCCGCTCCGAGTACTATCGCTTCATGCGTAACTACATGCATGAGCATGAGTTTGTTGAGGTTACGACTCCAATTCTCGCAAACTCTTCTCCAGAAGGCGCACGCGACTTTATTATTCCATCCCGCCTTCGCCCAGGTCAGTTCTACGCATTGCCACAGGCTCCACAGCAGTTCAAGCAGCTTCTCATGGTTGGTGGCGTTCCTCGCTACTATCAGCTCGCTGCATGTTTCCGCGATGAGGATCCACGTGCAGACCGTCTTTATGGCGAGTTCTATCAGCTCGACTGTGAAATGTCCTTCGTAGAGGATGGTGAAACTGTTCGTCAGGAAATGGAACCACTCGTAAAGGGTCTCGTCAAAGATTTTGGTGGTAAGAAACTTCTCAACGAAGAAATCCCACGCATCCCATATCAGGAAGCTATGGAAAAATACGGTGTTGATAAGCCAGATCTACGCTACGGCATGGAACTTATCGACCTCACTGAAGATTTGAAAGATACTCAGTTCGCAGTCTTCGCAAAGGCAGAATGTGTAAAGGCTATCTGCGTAAAGGGCGGTGCAGAACTTAGTCGTTCTCAGATTGACAACTTCACTGAAAAGGCTCGCAAGCTTGGTGCTGGCGGTCTCGCATATCTCACTTACACTCCAGAAGGTATCAAGTCTCCAATCGCGAAGTTCATGAGCGAAGCGGAACTTGAAGCTATCACCAAGAAAACCGGTGCGCAGGCTGGTGACGCTGTATTCTTTGGTGCAGATACTCGCGCGAAGGTAAACAAAGTTCTCGGTCAGCTCCGCATTGCATTTGCAGATCACTTCAATCTAAAGAACCCAGACGAAGTTGCACTTTGCTGGATCGTCGATTTCCCATTCTACGAGTGGGATGAGGGCGCAAACAAGCTCGACTTTGGCCATAACCCATTCTCTATGCCAAAGGGCGGTATGGAAGCGCTCGAAAACGCAAAGACCGATGAAGAAAAGCTCGCAATCGTCGCAGATCAGTACGATATGGTCATGAACGGCTACGAGATTTGTTCTGGTGCAGTTCGCAACCATAACCCAGAAATCATGTACAAGGTCTTCAATATTCTTGGTTATGATAAAGAATATGTTGAAGCTCGCTTCGGTGGCATGCTAAACGCATTTAAGTTTGGTGCACCTCCACACGCTGGCTGTGCTTACGGTGTTGATCGTATTTTCATGGTTCTCGAAAACACCGAGAATATTCGCGATATCGTCGCCTTCCCGAAGAACGGTTCCGGCGTAGATCTCATGATGAACGCTCCATCCGTAGTCGACGAATATCAGATTACCGATTGCCATCTTCAAATCATCCCGGAAGACGAAGAATAATATATAATAGCTATATGAAAAAGGCCTCTCTTCTCATCGCTATTGTTCTTGTCGCTGCGGCGGTTAATCCCGTCTCTGCCAAGACTTTAAGCGAAGAGCAGATGGGCCTTATTTCTTCTAACTGCTCCAGCATTAAGCTTCAACTCAAGCGCATTCAGAAAGACGACGCGCGCAATCGCGTACATCTTGGCGCTCAGTATGAATCTATCGCTACGAATCTCATGATGAATCTAAATCTTCGCCTCGTCAAAAATGGCATGGCAAGCGCAGAGCTAGCGGAGCAGCAGACTACTTTTATGTCTGAGCGCGATCGTTTTAAAGACGATTACATTGGCTATTCTCAGGAACTAGAAACGCTTATTAGCGTCGACTGCAAAAATGAGCCACAGAAATTCTATAATCAGCTCAATACTGTTCGCAAAAAACGCAAAGATGTCGACAGCAGCATGAAGCGTCTAAGTAATATCGTTAAAGAACATCGCCAATCTCTCGAGAGTCTCAAGGAAGGGCTAAAGAAATGAACGAAGACAAACAAATAAAAGGCGGTCGCAACCTAATTCTATTAGGTCTTAGCGCAACTGTTATTGCTATTATTTCTACTGCTGCCAGCTTGCAGATTTATCGCTCTACTGGTGACATTTATCTCGATCGTTCACGCCCAGGCTACATTTCTGAAGGCGAAAAGCACAACGAAGAAGATAACCAGAAAGAAAACTTCTCAAATGAGGGTGAGATTTCTGAGTCCGTTATTGATGAATATTTGAGCGAGTTTGACAAGGTCGTCGACCGCATCGAAAAAGCCTCCGACAGTTTCTCATCAGAGGCTCTTGGTGACGATAGTCTTGATATCTCCGTTGAAGAAAACGAAGACTAATCTTTAAATACTTCGCGAATCCATTCGTCGCCGGTCGCGCCGCCGGCTTCCATCAAAATCATCCAACCATCTTCACGAAGCTGGTGTAATTTTTGAGACAATTCTTCATTAAGTTCTGCAGGTTCAGCGATTTCGGGATTATTCATGTAAGGAATCAAATCCTCTGGCGTCAAAACTGGCTGATCTGGATCTTCGCGTAGTAAGAATGAAGGAACCCAGAACAATTTATCGACACCAATAAAGACATCGCCGTAATCTTTGCGACATTCATATTGGCGACGGTTCTGAAGCGGTTCGTAAACCATTGCGAAGCCCTTAAAGTTGCCACGCTCACGAAGCTCGGCTGCCATCTGGACGGTTGCTTTGATTTCTTCTGGATGATGGCCGTAATCGGTGTAAACGTGTTGGGAAACTTCCTCAAAACGACGCTCGGCGCCAGGGAAGCGATTAAGAATATCAATCAACTCTTCGTCGCTCGCATCGCAGAGATGGCGCATGGTTTCAAGAACGACCGAAGCGTCTTTACGGCGCAACTCGCCAGGAAGAGTAATTCTCTCGTCGATTGTTGTATTTTTTACAACAATCTCAGATTGGCTCTCAAACTGAGCAAATGCGGCCTGATAATCCTCGACGGTAGGGTAAATATCGGCGTGATCATAGTCGACAGAAACAATTGAAGCGACATAAGGATGGAATGCTAAGAAGTTGCGGTCAAACTCGTCGCACTCATAGGCAAAATACTGAGAATTTGGATCAAAATTGCTACGAGCGCCCCATGGAAGGCTAGCGCCAACAGCGTAATTTAGCGGCATGCCAAGCTCATGGAAAGCCCAAATAAGCATCGAAGTAGTCGTAGTCTTACCATGCGTACCAGCAACTGCAAGCATCTTTAAATCGTATTTATTTAAGAACTCATTTAGCCACTCGTCGCGCTTAGTGACACGAATGCCGGCCTCGCGTGCGGCTAATAACTCTGGATGATCAGGGCGAAGTGCGGAAGTATAAACAAACCAATCTACGCCTTCAGCGATTTTTTTCTTCAAAAACTCGCCATCCTGCTCGCCGTAGAAAACTTCAATTCCACGTTTTTCGAGCTCTGGCGCCAATTCGCCACGGCGCATATCGGAGCCGCAAACTTCCTCGCCCATGTCTTGTGCGATTTCGGCTAGCGGGCTAATTCCAACGCCATTAATACCAGAAAAATAAATCTTACTCATGATATAATCATAATATATTATGGGTGGACTGTCTAAGAACAAGTTAAGACAGACTTTAGCTAAGATTTTCCGGCTATCCAGTTGGAAGATTGCGCTAATTTTGGTGCTGCTCGGTTTTTGGGCGGCTACTCTTTTGCGCTACGATCATATTGAAATGACAAACCTCCGTGATGCCGTAATGGCAGCAGATAAAGAGGGCAATGAAGACAAGCTCGCGACTTCTCTTAGAGAACTCCAATCTTTCACTCTGAAGCACATTGTTTTCAATACTGTTCAGCAGAATGGCCTAGAGATTATTACTTTCGGTACCGGCCCATTCTATCTAGAGAATCAGTATCTTCGCAAGGCGAACGAGGCGATCGCAAAGGCAAAAGCCGAAATCGATAAGAACTCATCCAATCAGTACGGCAACGTCTACAAGAAAGTTGCGGAAATCTGTGATGCTAAAAGTCGCAAAAACGGCTGGGGCTTTAATGCGCTCTATATTAAGTGTTATCAGGACGAGCTAGCTAAGTATCCAGAAATCTCCACCATGGACGCCTACGGCGCCGCTGTGCTCCCATCTACCGAATTATTTCGCTACGAGTACTCCTCGCCATACTGGTATCCATGCGGCTCGGGCATTATTATTCTGATTATGGTTATCTTGGCGCTCATCCTTGTTGTACGCTTAATTATCGCTATTTTCCTCCGAATTGCGCTTATCTTTATGAATCACCCTAGAAAAAAGTAATTTTCCTCTTGACACTACATTATAGGGGTCATAAGATAAGGGTATAAATCAACTAACGGAGGAAAGTCTAAAATGGCTTACGAACATACTAATTCCAAAGGTGTAAAATACTATCTTCACAAGTCCGAGGTAACTCTTCGTGGTGGCAAACCACAGACTATTTACTTCTTCACCAAGGTTGCGAAGAATGGTAAGGGTACCCCATGTGACCTTCCAGAAGACCGCGAAGTCAACGAAAACCCACGCAACGGTTTCTTGACCATCTCCCGCAAAAAATAATTGCGATAAGTCGATTATTTAGGAATAAAGATAGCCGCCTCAAACGGCTATCTTTTTTGTGCGCTATAATATAGATATGAATACCCCAACCAAAAAGCAGCGCGCTCTCCTTAAATTCATCCAAGATTTTTCTATCGATCATGATTTTTCGCC
>JAKSSX010000004.1 GCA_024402895.1 Candidatus Saccharimonadota bacterium | reverse complement strand
CTCGATCTAACAGAAGGCTTAGATAGCAGTATCTGGCTCTTAGTGATTGGCGTAGGCTTAATTGCCTTCGTAGGCGTTCAGCTCGCTAAGAATAACAAGGCCCAGAAGAAATAGATCACCAAAAAACCACCTGTGCACAAGGTGGTTTTTTGACATATAAGCTCTCAACTTTATGTTATAAAGCTAAAATTAATTAGCTTGATGCTCTATTCTTCAAAAGCATTAACAGTATTATATATCAAGGTCGTCCAAATCCGCAAGCTCTGCGCGAGTCTTTTTTGCAAGTTCGCTGCCTTCTTCGACTGGAGAGTTATCTTCTTCTACGATTTCTTCGATTTCAGTTTCTTCGCTCTCTTCGACATCTTCTTCCTCTTCAGCGATGCTGACTGGAGCGTCATTTTTTGGAGCTGCTTCAAAATCATCATTGTTGACGATCTTTAGGTTGTAACGAGCATCATTCTTGGTGCCAAGTGCGCGAAGAAGCGTACGAATGCTCTGAGCGGTAGCACCGCGGCGACCAATAATGCGACCAACATCTTCTGGGTCAACTTCAAGGCTAAGCAAAACACCTTTTTCGTCGATAGTGCGGTCAATCTGAACTTTGTCTGGATTGTTGACGAGAGTCTTTACGATGTATTCTACAAATTGTTGGTCAATTGTGGACATATGTTCTCCAATTAATTAATGTTTATATTACTAGTATAAACGATTTTGCTAAAAACATAAAAAATATGCACCCGTATGGATGCATATTTTAAAGCTATTAAGCCTCTTCAGCTGGAGCTTCTTCTTCCTTTGGCTGATTTTTGCGAAGCTTGTCTGCATGCTTTGCAGCTGCTTTCTTTTCGTTAGGCATTTTAACCCATTTTGGCATCTTGATACCTTCTTTGACTAAAATGCGGATAACGCGGGTAGATGGCTGTGCGCCATTACCAAGATATTTTTCTACCTCAGCTTTGTCTAGAACAGTAGCTTTAGTATGTGGGTTGTAGCTGCCGACCTGAGCGACGATACGACCCGAAAGAGGGTGACGTTGCGCTTCTTGGACGACTATCCTGTAAAGCGGAAAAGCTTTACGGCCATTACGCTGTAAGCGAATCGCAAGCATAATACTCCTTTAAATTAATTTTACTAGGGGTAATTATATCTTATTTTTCGCTTTTTTGCAAGACGAATACGCCAGATTTCTCGTCGCCGGAGATATATTTTATAGCGAAATCTTTAATCTTTTCGCCGTCACTAGCATCAGTAACTGTTCCTAGCGTGAATTCTTCGTTATCTACTCTGAAAGTGTAGCTAATTTCCCCTTCCCAGAAACATACTACGCTTGGATTATCAATAGATGAACAGCGGCCATCTTCAATATTCGCGAGCTCGATAACTAAATTATCCGTTCCCCTAACGGCTCTGCGATCACCAACGCGCATTGTAAACTCAACACCTTCCGAGATAGTATCCGGATAGTAATTTGAGCAGTATAATGCAATCGCCGCAAAGATGACAACCGACATGATTGTTATGCAGGCAATGATCGCAAGTTTAACGCGCTTAGAGATTTTTATTTGTTGCACTTGGGGTTTTGAATTCATCAGGATATTCCTTCTTATACTTGCGAATTGCTTCGCCAGCCGCCTTAACCTGAGCTTCCTGCTTACTGTGACCAGTTGCAGTTGCTTTTAGTTTGCCGCGCACATAGACGCCAAGCGTAAATTTCTTATCGTGATCAGGACCCTCTTCTTTCATGACGATATAGTCTGGAGTCGTACCTTCAAGATGCTGAACGACTTCCTGAAGATAAGATTTAGAGTCACGCCAAGATTCGGTCTCTAGAATTTCGTCGATCTTAATTAAGCTATTATCATAGATAAATTTCTCTGCTGATTTGTAACCCTGATCGAGATAAATTGCACCGATGATTGCCTCATAGCAGTCTGCCATAATAACGTGTCGAGCACGCTCGGAGCCGTTCTTTTCGCCTTTACTTAGGCGAACAAGTGGACCATAACCGAGTGCTTCACCTGCAGCAGCGTTAGCTTCAGTATTAACTAAAGCGGCACGCCATGAAGTCATAATGCCTTCAGGCTGGTCATAATTCTTGTATAGAAAATCCGAAGATACGAGCTCTAGGACTGCGTCACCTAGGAACTCTAGGCGTTCGTTATGCTCAGTTACAGATGCCTTATGTTCGTTCACGTAAGAACGATGCGTAAGAGCTGTAATTAGCAAATCAATATTCTTAAACTCAAATCCAAGTTTTTCTTTTGCGAAATCGCGATAAGCATCAATCTGCTCTTTATTCATTTTTTATAGATCCCCACTCCGGATTTTTTTCTTAGCGATTAACATTAATTTTTCAATATCAGCATATTCGATAGCATCAAGCGCATCAGAAAAACTGAACCAACGAATACCGTTCATCCATTTTTCCTTTGTTGGACGCTCATTTTTGTCCAATGACTGAACGAGGTAAACCTGCGTAGTCATAAGGACAAGTTTTTCGAGGCGGCGATATTTGAAATGAATCTTGCCGAGCCACGATAAAACTTCAACATTCTTAAGGCCAGATTCTTCGCCGATTTCGCGAACAGCAGTCTGTTTTGCTGTTTCACCTGGCTCAATATGACCCTTTGGGATAGTCCAACGATTCTTGCTATCTTGAATCAAAAGAATTTCGATATCGCGATTGTCTGCGGTCATGCGAAAAACAATGCCACCCGCAGTTGGTTCGCGTACAATTTCTTTGATTTCTGGTTTTTTACGTAATACTACCTGGCGCAGTTTTTCATGAATTGGTTCTTTGTAATTCTGCGTTGGTAGCGCTTCTGGAACCTTATAACCATTGCGCTGCTTAGGCGCACGCGGAGCGTTACGCCTGCTAGACCTACTGTTCGTCTTTTTAGACGGATTCGGCCTCTTCTGGCTGCGCTGCGGCTTCTGGTTTTTCTTGTTCTGCATGCTTTGGTTGTTCCTCTCCACCGATGCTTCGGTAAGCAGTACCAAGTACGCCATTGATGAACTTAGAGGAATTTTCGGAGCCGAATGCTTTTGCAAGCTCAACAGCTTCGTTAATTGCTACCTTTGGCGGCACCATATCTTTACGGCGCGTAAGCTCAAAAAGCCCAATCCTCAAGACGTTACGATCAATTGAGGAAATGCTAGAAATCGGCCACTCTGGAGCCATCGGCTGTAATTCTTTGTCGAGTTGCTCCATTTCATCAAAAACACCATGAGTGAGACTATGAACAAAATCAACGTCCCCTAGGGCTTTGGCGTAGGGTTCAATATTTTTTGCGACGATACTATCGATGTCGGCTGAGGCGTCGCCCGCCTTGCTTCTGAATTCATACTCATAAAGACTCTGAAGCGAGATAATTCTGCCGAGATGTCGATTGCTTGCCACGTTTTGCCTCCCTAATTATTTGTCTTTTTTGTCAGTTTTCTTTTCGTTTTTCTTGACCGCTTTGATCTTAAGATTTGGGGTCTTCTTTGCGGTTTCGAACGCCTTTACTGGCGAATGCTTATTAACGCTACGAGCGAGCACGAGACGCAAATGACTGCGGCGAAGGCCGGTCTTACGAGGGCTGCTCTGTTTTTTTGGTTCAGGCATGTAAAAATGCTCCTTTAATTAAATGATAGATACTTTGCTCTATATATTACTATATTTTTGGCGATTTTACAAGATATAAAAATACATTGCAATAGTGTTTATGCTATAATTATTGTATGAAGATTCGGAGAGGTAGGAGCCGCGCAAGGACGGCTATCAGTTGCATTATTGCCCTAATTTGTATTGCCGGTATGGGTTATTCTGGCTACAAAATTATTGAATGGAAAATTGATTCTAATAAGACCGTCGAACAGGCCGAGCAAGTCGAAGAAGCCGGTAAAGTCGAAGAGCTTGAAGATTCTGAGCAGACCGAAACGATTGCAACCAACGAACCGCCTAACACTCCATATTGGAACTATATTAAGATGAAGCTTATTGATGTAGATTTCAACGAGTTAAGCAAAATTAATAGCGAAGTTAGCGGATGGATTCAAGTTAGTGGAACCAATATTAATTATCCTTTTGTTAAGACTAGCAATAATGATTTCTATTTAAATCACTCTTTCGATAAAGGCTATAGCAAAGCCGGCTGGGTCTTCTCCGATTTCCGCAACCGTGCCGACGGTACTGACCGTAATTTAATTCTCTATGCTCATGGCCGTTACGACGCTACAATGTTTGGCACTTTGCGTAACATTTTGACTAGCGGTTGGCTTAATAATTCAGACAACTTTACTGTTCGTACGGTAAATAATTCCGTCAGCGAACTATGGCAGGTCTTTAGTGTTTACAAGATTCCAACTACAAATGATTATATTCAGACTTCATTTAGTAGTGACGATGAGTTTGGTCGTTTTGCCGAGTTATTGCGCCAGCGTAGCGCACATGACTTCAAGACAACCGTTTCGCCTACAGATAACATTCTTACATTATCGACCTGCTACAGTAGCTCCGAGCGCGTTGTGCTACATGCAAAGCTTATCAAACGCGCACCTCGCGAATAGAAATCTAGCCTAACAAAAAATCTCCAGACTTACTGGAGATTTTTCTATGTCGCTATTATTTAACGACGATGTTTACGAGCTTGCCGTGAGGAACGACGATTACTTTGACGATTTCTTTGCCGTCAGTAAAGGTCTTTACCTTTTCGTCCGCGCGAGCATATTCTTCGAGCTTAGCTTTATCTTCTGCATCTTCAGTTGGAATCTGAATCTTTGCGCGAAGCTTACCATTGACCTGAACGATCATTTCGACAGATTCATCTACTAGCAATTCGTTATCCCACTTTGGCCAGATATCATCAGAGCCAAGTTCTTCAAGCATTTCAGATGCGAGATGAGGAGCGAATGGCTTGAGCATCTTTGCAAGTGTGATCAAGTCGTCTGCTGCTGCGCCGGATTTGTAAAGTTCGTTTACGAATTCCATCATTGCTGCAACTGCAGTGTTGAAGTTATTGCGGCAAATATCCTCAGTAACTTTCTTAATAGTCTTGTGACGCAGAGCGAGAGTTGCGGTTTCCTTGAGCTTGTCTTTCTCGAATACGAGAGTCCAGCAGCGATTCAAGAAGCGATAAACACCGCCGATTGCTTCCGTGCTCCATGCGGCATCCATATTATATGGGCCAATGAAGAGCTCATAAGTGCGAAGTGTATCTGCGCCGTAACCCTGATTAATAACATCAAGCGGATCAATAACGTTGCCCTTAGACTTTGACATCTTCTTGCCGTCTGGCGCGTTGATGTAGCCGTTGTAAAGAAGCTTCTTAACTGGTTCGCGAAAGTCTAGGTAGCCTTCATCTGCGAAGAACTTGCACCAGAAGCGAACATAGAGCAAGTGAGCAACTGCGTGGTCGCCGCCACAATAAACATCAGTTGGCGCCCAGTAGTTAACTTTTTCTTTACTCCAAGCCTCTTTGTCATTATGAGGATCAGTATAGCGCCAGAGATACCAGCTAGAACATGCATAACCATCGAGCGTATCAGTCTCGCGAGTCATTTCTTCGCCATCAATCGTGACTTTCATGAACTCTTCAGACTTTGCGAGCGCGCTACGGCCGCTAGAATCTGGCTTGTAGTCATCAATCTTTGGAAGCAAGACTGGAAGCTGGTCTTCTGGAATTGCGTGAGCTTTACCATTCTTGTCGTAAGCGATAGGAATTGGACAACCCCAGTAACGCTGGCGAGAAATTAGCCAGTCGCGCATGCGATAGGTAACTTTCTTCTGGCCAATCTTCTGAGATTCGAGCCAGTCAATAATACCATCGCGAGCATCAAAACTATCGATACCATCAAACTGGGCAGAGTTTACCATCTTGCCTTCGCCGTGATAGCACTTGGAATCATCTTTGACATCTTCCGGCTTCTCGACAACCTTTACGATAGGAAGATCAAACTTCTCTGCAAATTCGTAATCGCGTTCGTCGTGTGCTGGAACTGCCATAATAGCGCCAGTACCGTAACCGCTTAAAACATAGTCGGAAACCCAGATAGGAATTTCTTTGCCATTAATTGGGTTAATTGCATAAGCACCAGTAAACACACCAGATTTTTCCTTGTTTTCCTGACGTTCAATCTCGGACTTCTTGATTGCATCTTTGCAATACTGGGTCATTTTCTTGCGAGCATCTTCGCTAGTAATCTTGGTAATGAGTGGATGTTCTGGAGCCAAGACAAGGAAAGTTACACCGAAGAGAGTATCTGGGCGAGTGGTAAATACGCGGACAGTTTCTTTATGATCCTTAATCAAGAAATCAACTTCTGCACCTTCGCTACGACCAATCCAGTTCTTCTGCATGGTCTTGATCTTTTCTGGCCAGTCGAGAGAATCGATTTCTTCTAGCAATTCATCTGCATAAGCAGTAATCTTGAAGAACCACTGCTTCATCTTCTTTTTCTCGACTTCGTGACCACAGCGCCAGCAGCAACCGTTCTCTACCTGCTCGTTAGCAAGCACGGTCTGATCGACTGGACACCACCACTGATAATTTTCTGCCTGATAGGCAAGTCCCTTCTTGAAGAGCTGAAGGAAGCACCATTGAGTCCATTTATAATATGCTGGATCGGAAGTATTAATTTCGCGAGACCAGTCAATTGCATAGCCTAGGCGTTTTGCCTGCTTGCGGAAGTTATCGATGTTTGTCTTAGTGACATCCTGTGGAGCGATGCCGGTCTTGATAGCGTAATTCTCTGCTGGAAGACCAAAAGTATCGTAACCAAATGGACGTAGGACGTTAATTTCTTGCTGAGTATAGAAACGGGCAAGACAGTCTACGATACTAAAGTTACGAACGTGGCCAACATGCAAACCTGCACCGGATGGATATGGAAACATCTCGGCGAGATACATTTTTGGCCTATTATCATTTTCTTTGGCGGCAAAAGGCTGCTCTTCTTCCCAGCGTTTTTGCCATTTTTCTTCAATTTTTAGTGGATCATAATGGCTCATAATAGATATATTATACCCTAAAAATCGCCGTTAGTCATCTGTTACTGAATTAAAATTCTTATGTTTATTTTTCTGACGAATCCGGCTTCGTAGTGTATAATGGATATAATTATGGCAACTAAGAAAACTGCGAGTAAAATTACGAAAGCCATTGAGAAAAAGAAGACTGAGAAGAAGGCTGATAAAGAAGCCCAGAAAAAGCCTCAGACTTCTTCTTCGAAAAAGAATGGCATGAGTCTATATTCTAACCTCGCTTACAAGCGCCGCGTCAAACAAGATCAGCGCGCACGTAAGAAGGCTGAAGAATTAGCAAAATTACCAAAGAACCCTTTTTTGCGCTTCTTGGCTAGACTACGCCCGGATCGCCTATTCAAATGGTGGTTCTCTAAAGAAAATCAGCTACGTCTTTTGAAGATTTTCATCGCGCTCGTATTGCTTATTATTATTGCAATCGGCGGTCTCTTCTTATACTTCAAGAAAGATTTGGCAGAAATCAATCCAGAGGAACTTGCAAACCGCGTTCAGGACACAGTCAACACTTATCTCGATCGCAACGGCGAAGTGCTTTGGGAAGATAAAGGTAACGGTGACTATCGCCTAGTTGTTGATGGTGGCGATATTTCTACTTACATGCGCCAAGCAACCGTCGCAGCCGAGGATAGAAACTTCTATAACCATATCGGTATCGATTTTGGCGCACTTCTACGCGCAGCATATATGACCGTTACCGGTAAGCAGGTTCAGGGTGGTTCTACCCTTACCCAGCAGCTCATTAAACAGGTTTACTTCTCCGAAGAAGCACAGGATCGTGGCCTCAGTGGTCTTCCACGTAAGATTAAGGAAGCTATCCTCGCAATCGAAGTTGAGAAGATGTACGACAAAGAGCAGATTATTACTCTATACCTAAATGAGTCTCCTTATGGTGGTCGCCGTAACGGTGTCGAATCCGCTGCTCAGACCTACTTTAATAAGAGTGCAAAAGACCTCGATCTCGCAGAATCGGCATTGCTCGCAGCTATTCCAAACAACCCTGGTCGCTTTAACCCATATAATACGACCTATCATAAAGATCTCTTGAATCGCCAAGCTTACATTTTGGACGCAATGGCAGACATGGGTTATATTACTGTGGAACAGGCAAAAGAAGCTAAGGCTATCGATATTATTGCAAGAATCAAGCCTGAGGCTGATCAGTATGCAAATATGAAAGCTCCTTGGTTTGTGCTTGAAGTTAAGGCTCAGCTCGAAGCAAAGTACGGCATCAAGACTATGCGTGAAGGTGGTTTCACTATTAAAACTACTTTGGATTATCGCGCACAGAAGCTCGCGGAAGCAGCAGTCAAAGAAGGTTCTAAGTTGTTCTACAAAAACAAGTCCGATAACGCAGCGCTGGTTTCTGTCGATGTCGAAACTTCACAAGTTATCGCAATGGTCGGTAGTTATGACTGGAACAAAGCCGGCTACGGCCAGGTAAACTCTACGACTTCCCTCCTCGAGCCAGCGTCCTCGATTAAGCCTATTCTTGATTACACTCCGCTATTCATTCAGCGCAGTGGCGTCAACTACGGGCCTGGCACCGTTCTACGCGATGAAAATATCGACAAACTTTATTGTTCAGGCAACGTTGGTAGATGTTCTATCCGCAACGCATCTGGCAAGTTCTATGGCGACACTACAATTCGTCAGGCACTAGCAGGTTCCTTGAACATCCCTGCCGTTAAGGCTCTATATATTAATAGTATTGAAAACAGCCTCGATATCGCTCACAAGCTCGGCGACGTTTCTTACTGTGCTAACGGTGAAACAGCTGGTCTCTCTATGGCGATCGGTGGTGGCTGTGGTGTTCGCCCAGTTGAGCACGCAAACGCATATGCTTCAATTGCGCGTGGTGGCGTTTACAAGGACCTTTCTTACATTCTTGAAGTCAAGAACGCTACTGATGACGTAATTGAATCCTGGTCCGATACTGAAGGTACTCGTGTTGTTGACGCTCAGGTTGCTTATATGACTACCAGCATTCTTTCCGATGCTCCTGCTCGTCGCTATACCTTCGGCAGTTTAGCGACCGCACCTGGCTTCTATAGCAACAAGACTTGGTTCGCAGCAAAGACCGGTACAACTGATAACGGTGCCGGCAAAGCTAAGGACTCTTGGCTGCTCTCTTATTCAACCGTTCTCGCTACTGCGATTTGGAATGGTAATCACGACGGCAAGGCTATGCCTACCGGTAGCCACGATGTCGCTTTCAAGATTAGCGCAAACTACATGGACCGCGTCCACTCTGAGGTCTATGGCGCAGACGGTAAATGGAAGTCTGGCGATAAAATCGAAGAACCATCTGGCATGCAGCATATGACCGTTAACGGCAAGACCGATATTTGGCCAAGCTGGTATAACAAGACTAAGTCTTCCGGTATTACTAATGTAACCATGACCTTTGACTCCGTTTCAAAGAAGAAGGCTACTGATTGTACTCCACCTGAAGCACGCATTGAAGTTACCGTTTCTAAGATGATTGATCCAATGACCAAGAAGGAAATCTACTACGCTGGCGGTTATGACACTGAAAACGAAGACGATGTTCACTCTTGCGCGGATCTCAAACCAAGTGCAGCTATCTCCGTCAGAAATAACGGAAATGGCACTTGGACAGTTACTGCAAACTTGACCAATGGTCGCTATTACTTAAAGAATTACACTATTAGCGTCAACGGCACGGCAGTTAAGAGTGGCGACATTGAATCCAGCGGAACCGTTACTTACGATAGCTCAGAAGAGCCAACGAGCGCTTCTGTACGCGTATCAGATACCGCAGGTTACAGCGATACTGCAAACTGGAGCAAGTAATTGCTACAAAAAAGAATCGGGCTTTCACCCGATTCTTTTTATTTGGTCTTTTTATGATATTTACGACCGGTTGCAGTTTTCTTTGGAGCCTTTTGTTCTTTCTGAATACGTTTCTGTTCCGAAAGTTTTGCAAACATCATTTTGCCGGCTGCAGTTTGTAGATAGCGGACGAATTCGATTTCGATGAACTGATTTTTGCCGGCATATCTCTGAGCTTCATCCACGACGATCATTGTGCCGTCCGGTAAATACGCTACACCCTGACGTGGATTGGCGCCAGCTGAGATAATCTTTACACTTAGCTTGTCGCCTGGGAGATATTCGCTACGCAAGCCTTGTGCTAGCTCGTTGATATTAATTACGTCGATATGTTCAGCCGTAGCAACTTTAGCTAGATTAAAATCGTTCGTCATGATGATGCCGTGATTTTCTTTTGCTAGCTCAATGAGACGTTCGTCAACTTTAACGCGATCACCCTCATCATGATAGATTTCAACGTCCGCTAGCTCGACACGCTCTAGCTCATTCACAATGTCTAGGCCAAAACGTGCACGAGTGCGTTTCTCACTATCGCTACCATCAGCTAGAAGCTGAAGCTCACGAATAACTGAGCGTGGGATTAGTACTTCGTCGCCAAGGAATCCAGCCTTCGCAACTGACAAGATACGACCATCCATAAGGGCGGAGGTATCTACAAATAATTTTCTGCGGCTATTCTTTGCCGGCATACGCTTACGCGTAAACTCGCGCGCAGCGAGCGCGCTTACTTCTGCGAATATTACGAGAAGTAAAATTACTATGAATAATTCCATTTCAATATTTTATAATGATTTTTGCATTTTAGCAAACCACAAAAATAACCACTCCCCTACCGAGTGGTCATCTTTGAAGTAATGTATTGTTATAATTATAGCACAGATTTGCAAAAAAGTCAATACTATTCAGAGACTTCTTTGATAGCTTCCCGTAAAGCACGAATGCTTCCATTGAGACGAATCTGCTCGTCTGCAGAAATCTGAAGACCTAAGCGGCGAACAACGCCATTGCGGCCTAGAACTGCCGGATAACCGTTGTAGGTATCGCTGAGTTCATCATAGTTGCTGATTGTAAGAATACGATTCTCGTCGCCAAGAATACAGTTAGTAATCATTGCCAAGCATGAGCCGATACCATAGTAGGTAGCACCCTTCTTTTCAATAATCGTGTACGCCTCTTTGCGAGCATAATCTTCAATAGCCATACGATCATCATTATTGATCAAATCCATAATTGGCTGACCACCAGCGGTTGCGCAGCTCCAAAGAGCGAACTCAGTATCGCCATGCTCACCGATTTGATACGCGTGAATATTCTTTGGATGAATATGTAGACGCTGAGACAAGCGATAACGCAAGCGAGCAGTATCAAGAACAGTGCCAGAGCCAATAACTCTCTCTGGAGGAAGACCAGAATAGCGCCAGGTTAGATAAGTCAAAACATCCATTGGGTTGCTAACGATAAGGAAAATACCATCGAAGCCAGATGCCATAATCTGACCAATCATATCCTTAAAGATAACTGCATTTTTCTTGAGAAGATCCATGCGAGATTCGCCTGGCTTCTGAGGAATACCCGCAGTAATGACAATAATATCGCAATCGCGAGCGTCAGCGTAAGTACCAGCATAAATCTTTAGATAGCTTGGAGCTACTGCGAGACAGTCACGCAAATCGATTGCTTCACCTTCAGCGTCTTCGGTATTAATATCTACTAAAACTAATTCGTTTACGTCAGTACGCTGATGAACAAGAGCATAGCCGTAGCTCATGCCGACATTACCTGTACCAACAATCATTACTTTGTTTGCCATAATACATATATTATAGCATAAGCATTATCGCGGACCCCAGCCTTGACCAAGTGGAACAACAAAATCTTCTAGCTCAAGAGTCGTGATAGCGCAGTTGAAATCCATAGCCGAAATATCCAATCTCGCCACTATTTCGTCGGCATCTTTTACGCCCTCCAATATTAGCTTATAGACTTTCTGTTCTATATCACTAAGGCCCGACAAGTCGCGCTCCGTAGCCGTGTAGCTTATTCCTAGACACGACAAAATATCTGAAACGTCGAGATATGGATGCGCCGCATTGCGCAACATTTCGTTTGCGCCCGCAGACATCGGTCTGGTAATATCGGCCGGCACCGCAAAAATATCTTTGCCCTGCTTTAAGGCAAAATCATAAGTACCAAAAGTCCCGGAACCGGGCGCCGCTTCGACTATTAATACCGCATCAGCCAACCCAGAAACGATGCGATTTCTAATCTGAAAATTATATGCGCGCGTCTCGAATCCTGGCGCATATTCAGATATGATTGCACCCTTTTCTAAAATGCGTTGCGATAAGCCAAAATTACTGCGTGGATATAAGTTATCTATCGCCGTTCCTAATATCGCAATTGTTATACCACCAGCATCCAGGCAGCCACGATGAGCGCAAGCATCGATTCCATATGCCATACCACTCACAATCACTACGCCGTGTTTTGCAAGTTCATAGGCTGCGCGATAAGCTATTTCTTCGCCATATTTCGTACAGCGCCGAGCGCCCACAATTGCGACAACCGGCGGCCGTTTCTCTGGAATTTTGCCCTGATACCACAATCATTCAACCGGCTGATTTACTTCAGTATCACGCCCGCAACACTCGAGGCTTTTTAGAAATGGTTGATTTATTGTGGTTTTAGAATAATTCATAGCTACATATTAACGGCAAACAAAAAAGTGCTAAAGCATAAGTATTATGTTTTAGCACTTTTGTAAAACTAATCGTTATTGCCGTCACGGCGCATTGGTGGGAATGGAACACCTTCGCGTGCGGAAACACCTTCGAAGAGCCAGAAGTTGCGCTCTGAGTTACCCCAACCACAAGTTGGAGGCATACCGTATTCCAACATCTCAACGAAGTCCATATCGAGCATCTGAGCTTCAGCATCACCGGCATCGCGCATAGCTTGCTGCTTCTCGAAACGTTCGAGCTGGTCGAGTGGATCGTTAAGCTCTGAGTAGCCGTTACCCATTTCGGTACCGAAGATAACTGGATGGAAGCGCTCAGTAACGCGTGGATCCGCCTCATGCTTCTTTGCAAGAGGAGAAAGCTCTACTGGTTCATGAATGAGCCAGAATGGGCCTGCAGACTCTTTGCGAATAATCTTCCAAAGATAGTCTAACAAGCGGCCAGCACCCATAGAATCGTCGTATTTGACGCCATTTTGACGTAAAATGCTCTTTACCTGGTCTAGGTCAGGATTGAATACATCTACATCAAACTTCTCACGTAGAATGTCTGCGTAGCTAATGCGTGGCCATTTGCAGTCGAGATCAACCTTCATGCCTTCATGCTCGAATTGAAGCGTACCCCAAGTCTCTTTACAGACATATTTAATCATTTCTTCGTAAAGATCCATACCTTCTTCGTAATCCTGGTATGCAGCATAAGACTCCATAGCGATATGCTCTGGAAGATGCTCTTCATCCATACCTTCATTGCGGAAGCGAGGACCAATATCATAAACGCGTTCGTAGCCACCACCAATCAAGCGTTTCAAAGGAAGCTCATGGGAAATGCGGAGGAAGTAATCCTGATCAAGCGCGTCCATATGAGTAACAAATGGATTTGCATCCGCACCGCCAGTGGTAGTTTCTAGAACTGGAATATTAATTTCAACAAAACCGTGGTCATTTAAAAACTGGCGAGTTGCGGTCCAGAATTTTGCACGGCGCACAAAGCGCTCGCGAACTTCTGGGTTTACTGCCATATCCACGTAGCGACGGCGCAAGCGCTCTTCCTTGTTAGTAAAGCCATCACGGCCAGGAAGAGGGCGTAGCGCCTTCGTTAGAATACGTGGCATATCGCAGAATACCGATATTTCGCCAGTTTTGGTTTGCCCAACTTTGCCGGCAGCTTCAAGATAGTCACCGGTGTCGAGTTTCTTTGTAAATTTTGCTGCGTCATCTTTTAGGAAGACCTGGATTTTGCCAGAGTTATCCTCGACGACGACGAATGCTAGCTTGCCGAAGCTGCGAATACTAGCAATACGGCCAGCTACACATACGTCTTTGTCAGCATAAGATTCGTACTGCTCTAAAATATCACCAATCTTAGTGTCGCGATTGGAATGTGCAGGATATGGATCAATGCCTGCTTCTTTTAATTCATTAAGTTTGCGAATTCTTTCATCGCGAAAATCTTTTAGAGTTGCCATAATCTATATTTTACCATCTTTTTTATTCACTGTCGAGGAAGGCGCCGGTCTGACGGGACCATAGTTTATTGTATGCGCCATCCTTTGCTACGAGCTCAGCATGCGTGCCCTGCTCGATGATTTTACCGTTTTCCAAGACAATGATGCGATCGAGGCTAGCAATCGTCGAAAGGCGATGTGCTACTACGATACTCGTGCGACCTTTCATGAGCTTTACGAGAGCATCCTGAATAAGCGTTTCAGACTCAGAGTCAAGCGCAGAGGTTGCCTCATCAAGTACCAGAATAGGTGCGTCTTTTAGAATTGCGCGCGCAATTGCAATACGCTGACGCTGGCCGCCAGAAAGTTTTGTGCCGCGTTCGCCAACAAGCGTGTCATATCCATCAGGTAAATCCTTAATGAATTCATGAGCGTTTGCAAGCTTAGCAGCGCGTATAATTTCTTCCTGCGTTGCGTCTGGGCGCGCGTAAGCAATGTTCTCGGAAATTGAACGATGGAATAGTGCAGTTTCCTGAGGAACATATGCGATTCCTTCTCTCAAAGATACTTGCTGGACCTTAGCAATATCCTGACCATCAATGCGAATAGAACCAGCCTCTACGTCCGCAAAGCGAAGTAACAGTTTGGTCAAAGTAGTCTTGCCGGAACCGGAAATGCCGACGAGGCCGACACGTTCGCCCGGTTTAATATCTAGATTGAAGTTTTCGAAGATTGCATTCTTTGCATTATGATGCTGGAAACGAACATTCTCGAATTCGATACCGCCTTTGTCGACTGCGAGCTCTTTTGCGCCGCGTACGTCAACAACAGCTTTTTCAGTATCAAGAATCATGGTCATTTCATAAGCATCGCCAAATACGCGGTTGATGTTTTTGAAAATGTTATTAACATTCCAAAGTTCACCCATGATAGACATCGAGTAGTTTACGATAAGAATCAAGGTAGCAACGGAAAGGCCAAAGATTGGGCGACCAACCATCATGAATGCAACGATAATTGCGATGATGCCAACGTTTACTAAGTTGAATCCGATATCGCGCTTCATATGTGCGTTCATCTGAGCGAAGCCGGCGTTCATGCTAGCGCGGTTGAAGTTTGCGTAGCGACGGCGTTCGTGCGCTTCGCGACCATAAGACTTAACCGAGAGAATATTTGAAACAGAGTCAGCGAGCTGACCAGTCTGTTTATTCTCTGCTTCTGCCCATTCGCGGCTAAGATGCGAAATCTTTTTGAAGGTTAGCGCTGAGCAAAGAATATAGAGGACGATAAATACCGCCAAGCCCAATGCGAACCATGGTGCGCGCGAAACAAGAACGAACATAATCGAAGCAGTCATCGAAATGAGATATAAAATGTCAAAGATCACGACGTCAAAGAAACGTTCGAAGCTGCCAATAAATTTGTTCGTCTGCGAAACAAGTGAGCCCGAGAAACGATCAGAATGAAACTGCATGGACTGCGTACAAACCGTGTCGAAACACATAGTTGCAAGGTCGTACATAGATTTCAATTCCATCTTCCATACCCAGTAAATACGAAGCCAGCCAATAATGCATGAGCCGAAGATATGGCATGCGAGCAAGGCGATAGCTTGAGGTAAAAGTTCTGGAATGATTTGATCATTTGAAATGCCCGCCGATACGCGATCGATCATATTAGCAAAAATGAGCGGAATGAGCGTGGTGCGGACTAAAACGACAAGCGGTGTCGCGATAAGTGCACCAAGTGTGTAGAATTTGTATTTCTTAAATACAATTGAGTAGTAATGGAGAGTTCGACGGAAAGCCGTCTTTTTCTCCTTTTCAGATGTTTTTGTCATTGATTTTCCACCTCTCTTAAAATTTTTGACACAAAAATACGCTAATTTTGGTTAGCGCATTTTGTTAACATTACCTGGTGAGGATGCTTAATTAATTTCGGTGACTTTAAAAGTCTTTCCGTTTGGAAGCTTTACTTCCTCGCCAACTTTTTTACCAAATATTGCTACGCCGATTGGAGATTCGTTGCTAATCTTGCCCTCGAGCGGATTTGCTTCGACGGCGCCAACAAGCGTATAAGTGTTTTTCTTGCCATCAGATTCCAACGTGACGGTTGAACCCATGGCAACTTTTTCCTTTTTGCCAGACTCAATAATCTTTGCATGAAGAAGGATATCTTCGATTTCAAGAATACGACCCTCGATGACCTTCTGTTCACCGCGAGCTGCCGTATAATCTTCATTTTCGCTTAAATCGCCATAAGAACGCGCAGTTGCGATCTTCTCTGCGATTTCTGGACGGCGTGCCTTTAGAGATTCAAGCTCTTTCTCAAGATCTGCGCGACCAGCGGCTGTAATGCTGACTGTCTTTGCCATAAAATAATCCTCCTCTGCCCCAGAAAAATAGGAAAAACTTACTGTTACTTCTGCCCTAGTTTAACAATAAATTCTGCTAATGGCAAGAGTTTTGTTTCAGAATCAGTGCGTTTCTTGATTTCGACCATGTCTTCTGCAAGAGTTTTATCGCTAATTACGACGCGATATGGAATACCTAGAAGCTCCGCATCAGCAAACTTTTCACCGTTACGCGCATTCTTGCGATCATCGAAGATAATTTGTTCAGGTGCTTTATTATGTAGATCTTCTGCAATCTCGGTTGCTTTTTCGCCGATTGCTACGATGTAATACTTGTATGGAGCGATTTCTTCTGGCCAGACGAGACCTTTATCGTCGCTAAGTTTCTCTGCGATTACACCCATAACGCGGCTAGGACCGATGCCGTAGCTACCCATGAATACTTTCTGACGCTTGCCATCTTCGTCGTTAAAGTTAAGGTCAAGAGCATCCGAGAAACGATAGCCGAGAGTGAAGATGTTGCCAACTTCAGCTGCTTTGCACTGCTCAAGCTTAGACTTATCTAAGCCAAGATCAGCCAAGACTTCATCGTTATAAACCTCTTCGTTAACTGCGATACCTTTTTCGCGATCAAGATAAATAATATCTTCACCTACTTCGCAAAGAGTCTGAAATTCATCAGAATACTTACTAAATGCGCCGCCGCTCGCAAAAGTACGGAAGGTATCATTGCCGATACCGAGACGATTAAAGATTTTCTTATAGCTCTCTGCGCACTTCTCATAGAACTCTTCATGCTGAGCGCGATCTTTGCTAAAGCTATAAAGGTCTTTCATCATAAATTCGCGCGTACGCATAATGCCGGATTTTGCGCGAAGCTCGTTACGGAACTTAGTCTGGAACTGATATGCATAAACTGGCAAGTCTTTATAGCTAGAGATATAAGACTTCATCAAATTCGTAAGCGGCTCTTCATGAGTTGCGCCGAGACCAACCTCGCCGCCAGCATTAAGTTTAGTCTTAAACCAAACATCCATAACGTCATCAGACCAGCGACCACTCGCTTCCCATGCATTGCGCGGTTGCAAGCTAGTCATACGGAGTTCCTGACCGCCAATAGCATTCATTTCTTCGCGAATAATCTGAATGATTTTATCAAGAGTACGCATGCCAAGTGGCAAGAAATCATAAACACCAGCCATCTCTTTATAGATATAACCGGCGCGCATCAAAAGTTTTGCGCTCTCACTAACTTCGTCGGCAGGAGCAGTTTTGGTCGTTTTTACGAATGTTTGACTAAGTTTCATATTGATAGTATAACATACTATCCTGGATATTCTTCGATAGACGTAATCAAAACGTCGCGTGGCTTATTGCCGCCAGTTGCCGGGCCAACAACACCCTTTGCTTCGAGTTCATCGATAATTGACGCTGCGCGACCATAGCCGATATGTAGCTGACGCTGAAGAAGTGACGTAGAAAGTTTACCAGCGCGAATTGCAATCTCTGCAGCTTGACGCTCGACGTCACCGCCACCGCCCATACTGCCGCCGCCAGAGCCTGGCATACCAGGAACGGAAACAGACTGAGAAATAACTTCGTCGTTATACTGTGGTGGAGCCTGCTGGCGCAAGAAATCAGTAATCTTTGCAATTTCCTTATCACTAACAAAGGCACCCTGAACGCGACGAGGTTTGCCCATCATTTCAGTAGTCAAGAATAACATATCGCCAGAGCCGAGAAGCTTTTCCGCACCGACAGCATCGAGCATAACGCGGGAGTCAACACCGTTGTTAACTGCGAATGCAATACGACCAGGAATGTTAGCCTTGATAAGACCAGTAACAACCTTGACTTCTGGACGCTGAGTTGCGAGAACGAGATGGATACCTGCAGCACGGCCCTTCTGAGCAATGCGAACAATTAGCATTTCAAGCTCTTTACCGGCAGTCATCATAAGATCCGCCATCTCATCTACGATTACGACGATATATGGCATCTTGCCATTGTTATGTTCCTGAGGATTGCCATCTTCGTCAGCAATCGTAACAGTACCACCCTGGTCTGCCATCTTCGTGTTATAGTCGATAATATTTTTGACGCGCTCTTTGCTCATGATTGTGTAGCGCTTCTCCATCTCGCCAACTGCCCACTTCATAGCACTAAGTGCTTTATCGGTAGAGTTAATAACTGGCGTCAAAAGATGAGGAATATCTTCATACGCAGCCATTTCAACCTGCTTAGGGTCGACAATGATAAGCTTCAAATCGCTTGGAGAATTATGGTAAAGCAATGAGCTAATCAAAACGTTAGTCATGACGGACTTACCAGAACCAGTAGTACCAGCAATGAGAAGGTGAGGCATCTTTGCGAGATCACCAACGACAACCTGACCAGCAATATCCTTACCTACAGTAAATGCGAGTGGTTTTTCGCTAGCCATCTTGCGCCATTCAGTTGCGCGAAGAAGCTCATGAAGGCCAACGCTAGCTGGCGTAATATTTGGAACCTCAATACCGACCATGTTTGTACGTGGAATTGGAGCCTCAATACGAATCTTATCCGCCGCAAGCGACATAGCAAGGTTCTTATCATACTGCAAAAGCTTGTTAACACGGATGCCTGCAGGTGGACGAAGCGTGTACTGAGTAATGCGCGGGCCAAGATTTGCGCCATCAACAGTAACGTCAATATCGAACTGAGCGAGAGTATCTTTAATAATACGAGCATTAGCTTCGGTGTCGCCCGGATCAGCCGGAGTAGTTTTGCGATTCAAAAGATCCATAGGAGGCATCTTCCAGTTTGGATCAGAGACAGCAACGAGAGCCATCGGTTCTTCTGGAGCAGTTTTAACTTCTGCCATTCCCTTCGTCTTAAAGAGTGAAGGCTTTGGTTCGGCTGCGCCATGATCAACAGTTTCTACATTAGCAACAATCTTAAGGTCACTAGTTTTATCTTTTTCGACGTCTTTTTCTTTATTCTTGCGCATTATGCGAGCATTTTCGGCATCTTCGCTGTCTTTGCTAGTCTTGAAGATAGCAGCGATTTTACGGAAGAGCGCAAGTGGAGTTTCCGCATACATGAAGAGCGCAGTAATGAGAATTAAAACGATATAAATCATAATTGAAACACCGCTGCCGAGGTTGCGGACTGCGAAATTATTCATATATTCGCCTATTACACCACCGGTATTGCTTGGAGTGCCGTAACTGCCGACGCCAAAAATACCACAGAACCAGAAAATCATGAGAGTCGAAGCGACCCAAACACTCGTATCGACACGGTTATTTGGTGCGCGGAAAATCATGACGGAAATATAAGTCAAAATGAATGGGAATAAGTAAGTAGTAAAACCAAATGCCTTGTCACAGAAATCTTTTACAACTTGCAAAAAGACTGCGTTCTGGCCTGCGCCAAACCACATCGCGACAAAAGTTACTGCAATAACTAAGAATACAATTGCAAGCGCTTGGCGCCAAAAACCGCCCGGAAGCTCATGCTTTGGAGCTTCTTCTTTAGCCGACTTGCGTTTTCTACCTCTCTTTTTCTGTGCCATATATCTTAAATTATAACATAAAAAAGAGAAGCATATGCGCTTCTCTTTTTATTAAAACTCAACTGATTATTTTAGATAATCAAGCCAGCTGCTTGCGCTATCCAAAGCATCTTCGAGATCATAGCTGCTGCTGCTCTTCTTGCCGTAGAAGTTTACGAACATGGAGACTACAGCTAGGATAAGTGCTACGGAAGCAACACCAAGAGCGATGAAGCGGATAAGGCTTAGAACCTGAGTCTTACCAGCTGCGATTGCGTTGGATACAAATACTACAGCAACTGCTGCTGCGGCTGCTAGAGCGTTTGATAGGAAGCCGTTGAGCCAGAGATAACCCTGATCAACGCCAGACTTCTTGCCAAGACCGCAAAGAGCGTAAATAGCAAGAGCGACCATCTTGAATACCTCAGCGCAAGCTACGAGTACGAAGAAGTTGCGTACGCACTTCCAGGAGCTCTTCATTGCGTTGATGTCAGTGATCTTGCGAGCAGTAATAAGACCAATAACTGCAAATACTACAGTTAGAAGGCCGGTTGCAAATACGTAGCCAAGGTGACCAGCGTTTGCGCCGAGGATGATATCGATGAATGGGATACCAACACTCCAACCTTTCTTAGTAAAGCTTGCAATTGCTGCAAAGATAGTCATCCAGCCCATGAACGTAGCGAGCGTGAGGCTTACTGCGTTGATAGTTGCGATGACTTTGTTGTCTGCCTTTACAGAAGGCATTTTGACAGGATCAACCACGGGTTGAGTTGCCATAATAACTATTCTCCTTTAAGTTATGTTTAATATAATATTAGCACAAAAATAACCAGGATTATGCAATAAAATCCTGGTTATTTTAAATGTTTATGCTTTTACAGATTAAGCATTCTGATCAACATTCTTCATTGATAGGCTGAGACGACCCTTATCGTCGATCGCATCAAGGCGAACCTTGATTTCATCGCCCATGTGGAGCACGTCAGTAACCTTATCGAGATGCTTTTCAGAAATCTGAGAAATGTGAAGCATACCGTCGATGCCAGGAAGAATATTTACGAAAGCACCGAAGTCCTTAATGGAAACAACTTTACCTTTGTAGATCTTACCTGGTTCTGGCTCTTCTACGAGAGACTTAATCCAATCGAGAGCTTTCTGAATCTTGTCAGCGTCAGATGCTGCGATAGTGACAAGACCATTCTCTTCGATATTAACCTCTGCGCCAGTCTCGGAAGTGATCTTATTAATCATTTCACCGCCCTTGCCGATGATTGCGCCAATCTTATTTGGGTTAACCATGAGTTTCTCAATCTGAGGAGCGTATGGGCTGATATGGTCGCGTGGGCCTTCGAGGACGCTAAGCATATGATTCAAGATGAACATGCGGCCTTCATGTGCCTGAGCAATAGCCTGCTTCAAGACCTCTACTGGGAGACCATGAACCTTCATATCCATCTGAAGTGCAGTAACACCTTCGGTAGTACCGGTAACCTTGAAGTCCATATCGCCAGCAAAGTCTTCTGCGTCCATAAGGTCGGTCAAGACGTAAGGCTTATCGCCATCCATCATGAGACCCATAGCAACGCCGGAAACTGGACGCTTCAGTGGAACGCCAGCATCCATAAGTGCTAAACATGAGCTACAAGTTGCTGCCATTGAGGTAGAACCGTTCTGAGACATAATCTCGGTGACGCTGCGGATTGCGTATGGGAATTCCTCTTCGCTAGGAAGAACTGGAATAAGTGCGCGCTCTGCGAGGTAACCGTGACCAACTTCACGACGTCCAGGGCTACCGAGGCGAGAAATTTCACCAACAGTATAGCCAGGTGCGTTGTAGTGATGCATGTAACGGCGAGTACCGTCGGTAACTTCCATAGTATCAACTAGCTGTGCATAGCTGAGCGGAGCCAAAGTAACGATATTCATAGCCTGAGTTACGCCACGGGTAAAGAGGCTTGAGCCATGAGTGCGTGGCAAGATACCAACCTGAGAGCTGAGTGGGCGAACTTCGTTAAGTTTGCGACCATCTGGACGGATGCCGTCTTCGATAATATGCTTGCGAACATCATGCTTAACAGCGAGTTCGAACGCATCATTATATTCAGCGCGGAAGTGCTCATCATAATAATGCGTGCGAGCATTAATCTTCTCTTCCTCGGTCATCTTATCAGTGATGCCAGCTTCTTCGTCGGTGATTTCCTGGCAGAATTCATCGTGCATTGCCCAACGAATTTCGTCGATAAGATTGTTGCGCTCGATAGTGTTCTGAGTACGGAGTTCTGGACCAAGTTTGCCTTCCATCCAGTTATCAACCTTAGCCTGATATTCTTCGTTAGGAAGAATGAGAGTATATTCTTTCTCTTCTACGCCAACCTCTTCGCGGAGTTTGTTCTGGAGCTCAATAGCAGGCTGAATCATCTTTAGACCCCATTCGAGACCGCCAACGATAACATCCTCAGGGACTTCGTTTGCGCCAGCTTCAACCATGGTGATACCGGAATCTTTACCAGCGACAACGAGATCAAGATCGGAAGCTTCACGTTCTTCTGGGCTCAAGAATGCCTTATATTCGCCGTTTACGCGACCAATGCGGAGACCTGCGATAGGACCGTCAAATGGAACGCCAGCGAGCATGAGTGCGCTAGATGCTGCAATCATTGCAATTACGTCTGGGCGGAAGCTAGGATCCATAGATAGAACAGTTGTAACTACCTGAATTTCCTGGCGATAACCCTTTGGAAATAGTGGGCGGATTGGGCGATCGATAAGGCGACCAACTAGGACTGCGTTATCGGAAGGCTTACCTTCGCGCTTGATGAATTTGCTACTGCTGATTTTGCCAGAAGCGTAGTATTTTTCTTCGTAATCGATAGATAGTGGGAAGAAATCCTGAACTACTGGCTTAGTACCGACGACGACAGAGCCGAGAACGACTGTATCACCGTAAGTAACGAGTACTGATGAAGTGGTACGGAAACCGACACGATTCACTTCAAGACCAAGTTTGCGGCCGCAAAAATCAGTCTCAAGCTTGAAGGTTTTCTTACCGCTTGGGTTGATGATGTCCATCAAATTGCCTTTCCTCGAGAAAATAATAAGTATTCTGTCGCAAGTAATTGCGAGAAAATATCTATCATTTTCTCGATTTGTTATTTATGCCTATATTATAGCATACATTGACCATTTAAGCCGTTTGTGGTATAATTATAGATGTGCTTTTCGTCAATTGTAAGAGGACAAAAAGCAAGCAACACCGCTAGTACAGAGACAGCCATTTTCCGAAGGAGGTAATTAAAATAATGGTAGATTTAACAGAAGTATCTAGAACCAAGATTGCCATCGCAGGTAATCACAGCAAGGATGAACTTGCAGAGAAGTTTGAAAGTATCCGAAATGGGCGTAGAGCCAGCATATTCGTGAGCCATAATATAGGTTCCACAGATGTACTTATTGCGCCTTGCGAACTTATCGAAGAAATCGCTGATGTTGACGGCGAATCACTCATTAGCCGCATCATGTTTAAGTTGGACAAAACAGCAGTCCCTAATATTACCGAGACAGACTCCAAAGGACGTAACATCTTCATCGAGAACGTCTGGGTTCCATTCAGAAAGGACTACCTCAAGCGAAACGTAGTATTGCCTTCAATCTACGATCGCGGAGATCATATTTGCTTTGAGCTCGACTCATGCCAGGGCTACTGCGAATACGAGAGAGGAATAAGATATCGTCACGACGCAGATGTTTCGTTCAGAAACGCCAACATGGTTAAAGCGAAAGAATTCTTAATGCAGTATTTCGCGGATCAGATTGCAACGGCGAGTACAAAGTCCGCAGCAAAGGTTCTTGATGAAATTTCCATGGATTTCAGTGAGCTTTTAGTTATTTAAAATCTTACACGCACCCCCAATAAGGTCCGCTCATTCGCGGGCCTTTTTCATGCCTTTTTGTAAGACGAAAAAAATCCGGCCCTGATATCGTGGGTCGGATTTCTTATTATTTGCGGAGACCAAGTTTGGCGACGGTTGCTTTGTAAGTCTCGAAATCAGTCTTCTCAAGATACTTTAGCAACTTTTTGCGCTGACCAACCATCTGGATGAGACCGCGCTTAGCCATAAAGTCATGCTTGTTTGCCTTGACATGCTCGGTAACTTCCTTGATGCGTTCGGTCAAAACAGAAACCTGAACCTCTGGGGAGCCGACATCTTTGTCGCTGCGGGCAAGCTTCGCAATAGCTTTAGCTTTGTTATCTTTAGTAATCATATTGGGCTTATTTTACCACAGATTAGGGTCAGATGCAAGTTATTTATTGTTCATATAATTGACTAGTGCCGAGCGAAGGTCTTTGACTGGAAGGACGAACTTATCCTTAATCGTCGTTGGCGCGATTGCATTCTTAAAACCTAGCTTCTTTGCCTCAGCAATACGGCGATCTGGCGCAATAACGGAACGGATTTCCCCGCCAAGACCAACCTCGCCAAAGACGACAACTTTTTCGTCGAGTTTTCTGCCAGCTGCAGCACTTGCGATCGCCATACAGATTGCCAAATCTGCCGCAGAATCGTTCAATTTCATACCACCGACAACGTTAATGAAGATGTCTTTATCCTGAAGTTTAAGCTTTGTGCGCTTTTCTAGTACCGCAATAAGAAGATTTAGGCGATTCAAATCGAAACCACTCGCCGTGCGTTTTGGATAGCCGAAGCTCGTAGGATTAACGAGCGCCTGAATCTCGACAAGAAGCGGACGAGCGCCCTCAATTGTCGCCATAATAATACTACCATCGGTATTTTGACGCTCAGAAAGCAAAGCCTCGGAAGGATTCTTAACTTCTTCAAGACCATCGGCAGACATTTCAAAAATCGCAACTTCAGTTGTAGAACCAAAGCGGTTTTTGACGGCTCGAACAGTCTTAAAACCACCGTAGCGATCGCCTTCAAAATTCAAAACAACATCAACGAGATGCTCGAGGACCTTTGGGCCAGCGAGCGTACCGTCCTTCGTGACGTGGCCAACAATAATTACCGCCGTATTGCTACTTTTTGCGGCGCGAATAATAAGATTACCGCAGTTGCTAACCTGACTCACTGTGCCTGGCGCAGAGGAGATTTCTGCAAGGCTCAAAGTCTGAATCGAGTCGACAATAACAAGCTCGTAATCGCCTTCTTCGATGGTTTTCGCAATATCATTGCCTGATGCCGAGCTAGCAAAATGAAGCTGATCGGAAGCCGCGCCTAGACGCACAGCACGAAGCTTAACTTGCCCTGCGGATTCCTCGCCAGAAACATACAAAACCTTGTGATTTTTATTAGAAACGTTTGCGCAAATCTGCATAAGAAGCGTAGATTTACCAATGCCCGGCTGGCCAGCGAGGAGCGCAACGCCTCCAAGCAAAATACCGCCACCAAGAACCGTATCAAAATCCGCAAAACCGGTCTTTAGGCGACTGCCAGCATCGGAAGGCTCGATTGTATTAATCGAAACAGCCGCAAGTTTTTTGCCAGAAACCGCACCTTTTGCGAGGGCGGATTTCGCCTCCGCTTCAGTCGGAACTTCCTGCTCCAATAAAGTATTCCATTCCCCACAATTTTCACAGCGCCCAGCCCATTTAATGAAGCTCGCGCCACAGTTTTGACAGACGAATTTTGCTTTGGATTTTGCCATATCTATAGTTTATCACTTATTGACTATTTTTTCCGTTTATGGTATAATTAGAAGGTTAGCGTTATGCAAGGTTCTTTTAGATTTTATCCGGAAAATTTTTTGGAATCTTAGCTTGCTACAGGAGGTGCGTTTATTTGAGTAACAAAAGAGCATATTTGGCTTTACTCGTGTGCTGCTTATCGCTACTTACATTAGCAGCAATATTTCTTTATGATTTGCATAAAAGCGGCTATTCAGCTATAAAATCGGTAACCGTTATCGACGAAGAACCGCTCACAGCACCATTGAACCCCATTGCCGACACTCCCGACGAGGTAGAAATTATTACCATCGTAAAGTCAGAAGCCGTCGACAAAACCCACGAGAGTAAAGAAGCATCGTTTGACGCTTTCAAGGACAAGCGCGAAGTCGATTTCTATACAGGAGAAAAATTCGATTTTGCTAGAGTCGCGGAGACGGCAGGATGCAGTTACTTAGTTTCAGAAGATTCGATCATCATTACTCCTATCGGATATTCAGATGAAGCGACGTTTAAAATTGAAATCTTCTATGATTCAAGAGGTTTCATAAACGGCGATTCAATATCTGTCGGAAAAAGTGATGAGACTTGGATAAAAGCCTATAATCATCAGTCCGCAACAGATTTCACAACCGAAGCTACCGCAGGCGAAAAAGATTTTATCATCGGCTTCGATGAGCTCGACTATTTATGGCGAGAAATTCGAGTTCTTACAGCACCCGAAGATAAGGTCGCAGAAATCGACGGTCTTATTATGGCCGAGATGGCTAGCTATTATTGTGACGCCGAATTACCTGTTGAGAACTGATGAATAAAAAATCACCCGAGTACCGGAAACTCGGGTGTTTTTCTTTGTTTAAAATTATCCTTCAATAACTTCGTCAATAATGCCATATTCCATGGCTTCTTTTGCGGACATCCAATTGTCGCGCTCCATATCTTCGACAACTTGCTCATACTTTTTGCCAGTATTTTTTGCCATCATCTCAGCAAGAACTTTCTTGAGGTAAATGCCCTCTTTAAGAGCAATTTCCTGATCGGTAATCTTGCCTTCAGTACCAGAGCTTGGCTGATGAATCATAATGCGAGCATTTGGCAATGCGAAGCGTTTACCTTTTGCGCCGCTCGAGAGCAACATTGCGCCCATGGAAGCTTGTAGGCCAATACCGATAGTCTGAACGTCGGGCTGAATATAATTCATAGTATCGATAATTGCGAGACCATCATAGACGGAGCCGCCAGGAGAGTTAATATAAAGCTTAATATCTTTTTTAGGATCTTCATAGGCAAGATGAAGAAGCTGAGCGATTACAATATTTGCAGTCGCAGAATTAACTTCCTCTCCCATAAAAATCACACGTTCTTTCAAAAGACGAGAGTAGATATCATAGGCGCGCTCGCCGCGATTACTCTCTTCAACAACTGTAGGAACCAAATAATTCTTCATAGTTCCATTATAGAATATCTAGCACTCGAAATGCAAGAGTGCTAGTTTGTTTCTAAATCTTCGACTGGCTCGTATTTGCTATTTATGCTGTTTTGAATCTTATTTAGATTAGCAACTTTCTCGTTATACTCAGAAATCAATGCATTAATTTCTTTTCTTTTCTTTGCCAATTCTTGCTGATCTGTCGCTAATTGCTCGCGACGTTGATTCAAGGAGTTATATTCCGCATCAAACGCTTCTTGCGTCTTAAAACAACCCCTAGTTCTTGCGCAGGCGTTGAATGAATCCACGTCCGCCTTAAAGGTCGCCGTAGCACTGTTGTGCTTCGCTACTTCTTCGTTGCTTGCAGCCATCTCAATTTCAATCTTTTCTTTTAGCTCATTAATACGTTGCTGCATGCCGCCGAATAGTGAATAATATTGATCGTAAAAACCAATAATTACACTATGATCACTAAAATACTTCGCATAATGCGCTCGTAGTTGTTCTGTCATTTTATCTTCGCTAACTGACTGACCAATAACAGAATGTAGCTCGCTCGCATCTTTTTCATTCGAATAAATAGACATGCTCTTACGAACCTCTTCATTTTCGTCGTAGATTTTATCCAGGTCAGCCTCCAACTTGCGTTTTTCGCTGCCACTAGCACGCGCCCAAATTGCATGCAACAATTCGTGAGCTAAGACCGACTTTCCAACGGCCTTTAGATTTTCGTCCTTGATTTCATAGACGTAGATTTTGTCCTTTTTTGCGCCATAGCAACCGAGAACAATTGCATTTGAAATACCGGTGTTAGAGCAGTTCTCATTAAATACATCTTTTTGTTGAATTTGTGGACAAGACGCTTTTAGGACACGCATACCATCTTTTGTTAGCTTGAGTTGGTCAACAAAATCAGCAAGCTCGCCTTTGATTTCGCAATTGCTGCCAGCAATGGAATCTGAAACGGCAGTAAAATCTATTTGCGAAGCCGCAAAACCAGCTAAAAATGCGAACATTATGGCTAGAATGAGACTAACAATTTTAGACTCATTCTTTTTGTGTTTTGGTTGTTCCTGCTGCTTTTCTTCAGTTATCGGCTCAGCAAAAACAATGCCATTTTCAGTTTCAGTAATATTAGCCTGATCTTTTTGATCCATTAAGCTAATTTTAGCATAAACGCTTTATTCGCGCGTCTTAACTAGAGTAAATGTATCTTTCTTAAAGTCGATTTTAGCGATATCCCCCTTATCAAGGACTCCGGAAAGAATATTATCTGCAAGCAAAGTTTCAACTTCATCTTCAATTGTACGGCGGAGTGGACGTGCGCCATTCTTTGCATCATAGCCCTTCTCGATAAGCTGCTTCTTTGCGGCTGGAGTAATTTCTAGACCAATAGACTTAGTTGCGAGACGCTTCTTCAAGTCCGCAATCATGTTATTGAAAATAGTTTCAACATTCTTTTCGCTGAGTGCGCCAAACGTAACGATTGCATCAAAACGGTTTACGAGTTCTGGACGCATTAACTTGCGAAGAGCCTTCATAGCAGCAGCTTCGTTTGCCTCATGCTCAGCTTCGAGAGCCTTCTTGTCTTTCTTATTCTTTGCAGCAAAGCCCATTTCTGCTTCGCGATACATGTCTTCTGCGCCAAGGTTGCTAGTTAGAATAATAATCGAGTTATTAAACTTAACTTTCGTACCCTGACCATCAGTCAAAGTGCCATCTTCGAGAATCTGAAGAAGGATATTAAAGACATCTGGATGTGCTTTTTCGATCTCATCAAACAAAACTACAGAATATGGACGACGACGAATCTGTTCAGTAAGCTTACCGCCATCATCATAGCCGACATAACCAGCTGGCGCGCCAACGAGACGAGAAACATTGTGCTTTTCGCCAAATTCGGACATATCGATTTTAATCAAAGAATCATCGCCGCCAAATACTTCGCGTGCAATAGTTTTTGCGAGCTCAGTTTTACCAACGCCAGTTGGACCCATGAAGATAAATGAGCCGATTGGACGATGAATATTTGCAATGCCGGAACGACCGCGGCGAATGGCTTTTGAAGTCACCTTAATCGCAACATCCTGGCCAATAATATCTTTTTGAAGATGCTTTTCAAGGTTCATTAAAAGCTCTTGTTCGGAACCACGAACGCGACTAACCGGAATACCGGTCTTCAAACTAATTGCGCTTGCGAGATTTTCACTCGTAACAGCAGGCGCAGCGTCGATGTCTTTGTTGCTCTTTTCGAGCTTCTTAATTTCAGCTTCCAACTGAGCAGCGCGAGTCTTAAATTCTGCAGCTTTTTCGTAGTTTTCGCTCTCAGCAGCGTCTTCAATTTTCTGCTGCAAATCAGCAAGTTCGATTTTGTTTTTCTTGTAGATACTTGCGCCAGCTTTATCGAGCGAAACACGTGCGATTGCACTAGCTTCATCGATAACATCAATAACTTTGTCCGGCATAAAACGGTCAGAAATATAGCGCTCAGAAAGATTGATTGCTTCTTCGAGAATTTCGTCAGAAATCTTAACTTGATGATGGTCTTCGTAGTGTTTTTTAATGCCCTTTAAAATGCGAAGTGTAATAGTTGGAGATGGTTCATTAACCATAACGGTCTGGAAGCGACGAGCAAGTGCTTTATCCTTCTCGATATTTTTGCGATATTCATCAAGCGTGGTTGCGCCGATTAATTTTAGACTATTGCGAGCAAGTGCAGGCTTCAAAATATTCGCCGCATCCATGCTGCCTTCGGAGCTACCAGCGCCAGAAAGAAGATGCAACTCATCGATAAATAGGATTACACTGTCGTCACTAACCGCTTCATCAATAATACCTTTAATGCGTTCCTCAAATTCACCACGAAATTTAGTGCCAGCAACGACAGAACTTAGGTCGACCTGGAAGATACGCTTGCCGATAAGTGCGCCAGGGACATCATTCTTTGCAATGCGCATCGCAAGACCTTCAACGATAGCAGTTTTACCAACGCCAGCCTCGCCAATGAGGACTGGGTTAGATTTTGTGCGGCGACAAAGGACCGTAACCGCACGTTCAATTTCTTGATCACGGCCAATTACAGTATCGAGTTTGCCGAGCTTTGCTTCTTCAATCAAATCTACGCCATACTTTGTAAGCCAGCGGAATGAAGCGCGCTTACCAGCCTTGCGTTTCTGTTTTTCAAGCTTAGCTTCGTCGGCCTGCTTTTCAATTAAATCTTCAATATCGCTAGCAATTTTATCTAGGTCAGCATGAAGCTGATTTAATAAGACGCTCGCACGAGAATTTGGCTGGCGCAAGAGCGAGTAGACGATATGCTCCGTGCCAACAATATCTAGACCGTTTTCGCGAGCAAAATTTAGAGACATGCGCAAAGTCAAAACAGTAGCCTCAGAAAGAGACATCATAGCCATAGGCGCAGCTGGAACGTCCGCAGCAGGCTTGCCCTGTGCGCGCTCGATTTGATCGAGATCAATGCCCTCGTTTGATAGGATTTTTGCGCCAGTTGAAGTATCCTGCGCCATAATACCCATCAAAAGATGCTCGGTACCCATGTAACCTTGATTGTAACGTTTTGAATAAAAGTCAGCTTTCTGCAACGCAAAGCGTGCATTTTCGCTGAGATGATTCATAATTTCACTGAATTCGTCTACCATAGACACTATTATAGGCAACTAGCACTCGAAATGCAAGAGTGCTAATTATTCACCTAGTATCTCTAGAAATGCGTCTTCGTCGATAACTTTTGTACCGTATTTTGCAGCTTTTTCTAGCTTAGATTTACCAGTATTATGGCCCGCTACTAAGTAAGTAGTAGTTTTTACAACGGAGCTGTGGAATTCTCCGCCAAGAGCACGAATTTTCTCCGCAGCAGCATCACGACCCATAGAATCAAGCGTACCGGTAACCACGAAAGAAAGACCATTTAGCTTGCCGCCGGAAGTATCTTGATAGATCGGCTCAACGCCAAGCTCTTTTAGACGATCAAGAAGCGCCAAATTATCTTCGTCAGCAAAGAACGCCAAAATTGATTCAGCAACAATTTTACCAATGCCTGGCATTTCTAGGAGCTCAGACTCAGTCGTATCGCGAAGAGCTTCAAGAGTCTTGAAATGCGCAGCCAAATCTAGCGCAGTTTGCGTGCCGATATGGCGAATACCGATCGCAGTAATAAAGCGTGCGAGTGGCGGATTCTTACTTGCCTGAATGTTATCGATAAGTTTGTGTGCAGAAATTTCAGCAAAACGGTCGAGCGATTCTACCTGCCCTGCCGTCAATGAATATAAATCGGCAATTGAACCGACAAGACCAGCATCGATCAAGGCTTCAACGTTTTTCTCGCCGAGGCCTTCAATATTTAGCGCAGATTTACTTGCATAGTATTCAACTGCGCGCTTCAACATTTCGCTTGTATTAGAACCTTTAACGCGATAAACAACTTCGCCGACTGGACGCTCGAATTCGAGTTCCGGATATTGCTCATGAAGCGCTTTTTCGTAGTCGTAGGCTTCGGAATTACTTGGACGAAGCTCAGTTAAAACGCGGTTAACTTGCGGAATAATATCGCCAGCTTTGTAAATAACCACCGTATCACCAACACGAACATCGAGACGCGTAATTTCATCAGCATTATGGAGCGAAGCATGGCGAACAGTCGAGCCAGCAACATGAACTGGATCAAAAACTGCTACTGGAGTTGCAGCGCCAGTACGACCAATTGAAATAACAATATCTTTTACGACAGTCGTTGCTTCTTCGGCAGGATATTTGAAAGCAACTGCAGCACGTGGAGTTTTACCGACAATGCCGAGCGCCTGATAAACTTTACGATCATTTACTTTAATAACCGCACCATCAGTACCGAAAGGCAAATCCTGACGACTGGTTTCAAGCTCACGAATGAAGCCCATTGCGCCGTTAATATCGCTGTAGATTTTTTGCTGTTTTGAAGTGCGAAAACCAAGCTTATCTAGACATTCATAAACATCAGAATTCTTTGGAAGATTTGGTGAAACCATATCATAGCCCATGAATTTGAGTGGGCGACTTGCGGCAATTTTCGGGTCGAGCTGACGAATCGTACCAGCAGCAAGGTTGCGTGGATTAGCGAATTCCGGCTTGCCCTTTGCGCGTTGCTGAGCGTTCAATTTGTCGAAATCTTCCTTGAAAATCACGACTTCGCCGCGAACTTCAGTATGCTCTTTTTGCGGAATAGAAAGCGGGACATTCTCGATAGTACGAACATTCATCGTGACATCCTCGCCGACTTTGCCGTCACCGCGAGTAATCGCCTGCTTCAATAAGCCGTCTTCATAAATGAGGGCCATAGCTAGGCCGTCCATTTTAATATCAACAAAAAGTTCTGGCTTAATTGCGCCAAGCTTTGAAATACGCTCCAACCAATCCGCAACTTCTTCTTCCGAGAAAACATCAGCAAGCGAAATCATACGCTCTGCATGGGCGACTTTCTGAAACTTATCGAGCGCCTGACCAGCAACGCGCTGCGTTGGAGAATCTGGCGTAACTAATTCTGGATATTTTTCCTCGAGCTGCGATAACTCATGCTTCAAACTATCAGCCGCAGCCTCAGACATAATAGACTCGTCGAGGACATGATAATGATAGCGATAATTGTTGATTAATTCGCGGAGTTTTTCGACGCGCTCACGCACATCATTCGGGATCATCAAGCATCCTTCTATAGAAGAGATAGATATACGCAGTGAGATATACAATCGTGAATGTCGTCATGATTTGTAATATAAATGGAACAATTGGTACCGTCTGTAAGAATTCGAAATTCTGCTTCAAAACGAGGTCAAGCCAAATAATTGGAACCATTATGATTACCCACATAACGGCCATGAAAACAATACTGAAGAATAGGCGAATAATAAACTTTGTGCGACGACCCTGAACAAGATCGGTCGTTGCGTTTATAGCCTGCATTGGATAGATGCCTGGAACAGTTGTTGCACATACGGCAAGAATAGAACCTGGCAACAAGTAAGCGGAAAGCAAGATTAGTAAGCTACCGAGTAGCCAGAATAGAAATGCGTAAAGTGGCTGAGCGAGGAAGTTTGTTGCAACCGCAGTCGAGTAAAGAATCGTAAAGATAAATATTGGAAGCATGTGCAGGAAGACAACCAATAGAACAAGCATACAGGAAACAAGCGGCGTCAACGCATTATATAAGCCATCGCGAATGCTTGGGCGATTGCCCGCCATTAAATGGCGCAAATAATAAATCGTGACCAAAATCGTGATTGCACCGAATAGGAACGCGAATACCTGTTGAACTTCAGTCATACCCTTCGTTAAACCACCAGTAGCAACAGTCGAGATGAGAAGAAGACCAGATTTCGCTAGGCGGCCAACTTCGCCATAGCCCAAGACTTCCGTAGATTCATCAATACTATCCTGAACAGTCTGATAAGTCGCCTCACTCATAAGGCCAACGAACACAATGTTCATGAAAACAATAATTAAAATCATGCCGCCAAAAAGTTTCCAGTTTTTGCGTAGAATTTTTAGCGTGCTCATTGCGTGCGCAACTAGGCCAGGAGCCTGAAGTCCACGAGTGTAATCTTCGCGATAGCTACGTTTGAAGCTGTGATGAAGTTTTAGGCGTTCATTTTTCTTAGCCCAAACTTTATCGCGCGACTCATTAAAAGCTTGCTTGAAGCTCTTGCGAGTCTTTTTTGTCTTTTCGGTTGTTTCGGTCTTTTCGGTCTTACTTTTTTGCATTTTCTAGCCTTTCTATGCGCGATTCTAGTGGTGGATGAGTTGAGAATAATTTACTGATAACGGATTTCTTTAACGGCTCTGCTATGAAGAGGGCTTCCGCGGCAACGTTTTGCTGACGCATCGGTCGACTATGCGTGTCGAGCTTTCGAAGCGCATTTATCATGTCGTCCGTATCGGTTAACGAAGCAGACGACGCGTCCGCAAGGTATTCGCGTTGACGCGAGACCGCTAACTGAATCATCGTTGCGACAATTGGCGCAAGAATCATCGTAATTAGCGCAAATAGAACGCCAACCGGAGAGTTATCCTCCTCGTCGCGATCACTCCAGAAGAGCATGCGGAGCCCCATGTCGGAAATTAAACCGACAATAGAGGCTAAACCAAACGTAATCAAGCTAACACGAATGTCATAATTCTTTACGTGAGACATTTCATGTCCCATAACAGCACGAAGTTCTTTGTCGTCCATAATTTCTAGCAAACCAGTAGTTGCCGCAACGCAAGCATGCTGCGGGTCGCGACCGGTTGCGAACGCATTTGGTGCTGGATCGTCAATAATATACACCTTTGGCATTGGAAGTTTTGCATCTTCTGCTAAACCTTCGATAATTTTGTAATAACGAGGGTTCTCTACCTTCTCAATTTGGCGTGCGCCAGTACCTAAAATTGCCAGCTTATCAGCTAAGAAATACTGAATCAAAGCATAAACACCGGAAATAATCGCACTAACCCATAAAACAGTAATGTCATTATAGAGCCACGCAAAAAGGCCACCAAGCAATGAAATAAAAACCACAAAAACTAAGATAATAAGAATAGTATTGCGTCTGTTCCGCGCGATTTGTTTGCGCATGGAAATTGCCATATCTTTATTATAGCACGCTCAATAAAAAATGCCCCAGAGTAGAATCTGGGGCTCGAATTAATAATAGAGATTTCCGTAGACTTCGCCTACTCTGACTCCTTCACTCTTCAGGTAAGTTAAAACATGCTCCCTGATTTCGCATTCAGGAACACCAGTATCCGCTTCGCCAAAGTGATCTGCGTAAACCAGAACCGAAATGAGACCATATACATCACCGTCCGAATTCTTAATCTCCAAAGTCAACGCTGGAATATCGCTTTCAGGAGCACAACCACGTTTCGTCGAGAGTATTACACTGCCAACGCGACTAAATGATCTTTCGTCGGGGTCGCCATTCTCTTCCTTGTCGTAAATTATGCCCGCTGGCTGCTGTGGGTCTCCCTGATCATCAAATTCCGTAAAGCCTATCGCTACAATCGATTCTTTCGGGAAGAATTTTACAATCTCCTCGCCAATCGTAATGTGGATAGTAAATAAATTCGGATTATCCATTATCTTTTCCTCCAAGGTACAAATTTGGCCCCGAAAGGCCATATTTTTTTATTATATCATACTTACGCTATTTTGTAAAGTTAGCGCAAAATTAGGCCGCCAGTCGTAAAGGCACCAAAAGTTGCCTCAATGCTAACTTGTTCCCTTGTTTCAAACTCGAGTTTGCCCGTATCAACAGGCTTGCCGTCTTCGCTTACGGAAATCGTAATATGTGGAACTAAAATGCCGTCACAAAGCTTTTGTAGCTCTGGATTTTGCGCATTAATTTTAACAGAAAAGCCCTCGTTCTTCTCGTCGCAACCATAGCCGGTCACGGTAATCGTCGCTTTTTCGCCAAACAATTCTTGATGCACTTCACTACCTTTTGGCTTGAAGAAAACCGTCACGTGTGGATATTCTATTTCTTTCGCAAGTTTCGCCGGAAAAAGATTATAAAAAGAATTTTTCTCAATAAATAATCCCGTATAAATAATTCTTTTTGCTTTATTATACATTCAAAATATTTTCCATTAGCGCTGGAAGATCACTGATTTTATCGATTTTCGGAACGACATCATCGATTTCGCCGAAGCCATAGGCTGCGTGAATGAATTTTACGCCAGCCGCTTTCGAGGAATCATAATCACCTTGAACGTCGCCAATATAATACGCATTCTCAATGCCGTTACGTTCGACAATTAGCGCGATGTTTTCGCTTTTTACTTTTAGATTATCGCCATAGCAAGCAATATCTTTGAAATAATCGCCATAATTATTGAATTCGAGGAAGGCCTCAATGTAACCACTTTGGCAGTTGCTGACGATAAATAAGTCATATTTCTGAGACAAAACATCAAGAGTCTCTTTCAATTCCGGATATGCGCCGCCGTCATGAGTTCTGAGATATTCGTTTTCATGCTTGCCACATTCGCTAAGTAAATTCAAACGCTCCTCTTCGGGAAGGTCGCCAAAAAATGCTTCAGCAACCTTATCCATCGTAGCGCCCATAATGCCCATAAAATCTTCCTTAGTAATATCCGGGCGATTATAACCAAGCTGGCGGACTTTTTCACTCCAGGATTTCGCGGCAGCTTCGGAAGGATTCCAAAGCGTACCATCCATGTCGAAAATTAAACCAGTTTTCATTACGCGTTCGCCATTCTGTCGTAGATACTATCGAGCCAGTTCCTATTAAGTTCGGTCTCACTAAGAATAGTAATTCTACCGGAACGAACCGTACGAGCTTTGTCCCAAATATCAGCAAACATATCTTTATCAATGCCATAGCTTTCTGGATTAATATCGATGCCATACATTTTTGCGAATTCAATCAAACCAGTCTCGTCCTGACCTTGAAAAATACAAGCTGCAATACTTCCGAGCGCGACTGCAATGCCGTGAGAGATTTTAATATCTGGATAATATTCTTCAATCGCGTGCGCAAAAAGGTGCTCACTACCACTACATGGACGCGAAGAACCAGCAATTTCCATCGCAAGGCCGCCCATTACGAGTGCGCGAGAAAGAATACGAATAAACACCCTGCTAGTCATATCTTTTTGATCACAATGGTAAACAGAATCAAAACTCATACGACTAAGCGCATAAGCAAAGTCTTCGATATGGGTGCCGGTTTTGCGTGCGGAAATCTTCCAGTCATACAAAGCGGTATGCTTGGAGAGTGTATCGCCAATACCGGCGAGAGTTTGCTCGCGCGGAGCATTTGCGATCATTTCAGTATCGATAATAATTGCAGTCGGAATTTTACAGGAGAAAGTCTTGCGAGTCTTTTCATGAACTTCCAAAACAGCTAGCGGCGAAGCAATAGAATCGCTACTGAGCGAAGTAGGCATGCAAATATACGCAGCCTTGCTAATATGCGCTGCATACTTTGCCGTATCAAGCACGCGGCCGCCGCCGAAACCAATAATTACTTTGAAGTTTTCTACGCAAACTTTCTTTGCAATTACCGCTGCCTCATCAAAGCTAGCACTATTGATCGCATAGATTTCCGCATTATTGAAATCTGCACTAATTTCATGAATCTTAGTATTAAAAGTCTCAATCAAAAATGGCTCAGAAATAATAAGGGTTTTATTACCAACCAACTCCGGCATGTAGCTACGCACGATTTCATCGGAACGGCGAAAAGCATCATCCTCGACGGCTAGACAAATAGGTAAATTAAAGCGTGAATGTTGGTTCATATTTTTTCCTTATTTCTCTCTATATTATACACAAGCATTAAGATTATAGTGAGTCATAAAAATCAATAACCGCCTGCGAAACACGCAAGTCCGATTCTTTGATTGGTGTCGCAAAATGAAGATGCTCCGCATTCGTACAACGCGACATCGCGACATAGAGCTGACCTTTTTCGAAACTATTCGGGAAAATCACGCAGCGATCAATGCTTTGGCCTTGGCTTTTATGGATCGTAATCGCATAGCATAGCTTCAATGGAATCTGGACATAGCTGCCCTTGATAGATGCCGTAAATTCGCCATTGCGATAGGAAGGCTCTTTGACCTCAATTTCTTCGGCATATATATCACTCTTTTCGCCGTTATCCCAACGCACGCTAACGTGATCGTCGTGGAGCGAAGTTACAGTACCAATCGAGCCATTTACGTAAGCATACTCAGCATTATCATTCGTAATAGCCATCACGCGTGCGCCGACTTTTAGTGTTAGAGTATCAACAAAATTAACGCGCGAAAGCGGAACGTCGCCGTAAACCTGCATATTATATGTCTGCGCTTCAGAATCAATCAGGCCAAGACGTTCATTATTGATTTTATCTACCGCATTATTTCTGCCAGACAAAACTACGTCGTCGCCCGGTTCGTAGAATTCATCAATGACCATATTATTGAAGTAATCAAGACAGCTCGTGTCGCCGATTCTGGCGCGATTGAGCATCTCAATTAATTCAGGATCTTTTTGCCTAATAACTTCGGTTAAATTATACGTTTCAAAATTTAGTTCCGGCCAATAATGCGACTCAAAGCAGAAGCCGCTTTCAATATCTTCATATACGTTTCTTAGGAGCTCGATTTTGCCGTCACTCATGACTGGCGGAAGCTGAAAGAAGTCGCCGCAAACAATAATTTGGAATTCTCTACCGCGTTCTTCTTCGATTTCATGAAGCCATGCCATCGCGTAATCGAAAACATCGATTGGACACATAGAAATCTCATCAATCACAATTGTATCGGCACGCTTTACGTAACTTTTTGGACCAAAAGCAGCCTCGGTTATGCGCCGATAATCGGCAATTTCACCAACTGGCACGCTAAAGGCCTTATGAACCGTTACGCCCCACTCGAGATTTAGCGCCGCAATGCCAGTAGGCGCACAAGCGACAATAAAATGGCCTTTTTCGCGAAGTTTTAGAAATCTTTTCAAGACATGCGACTTGCCGGTACCTGCACCGCCAGTAAGAAAAACATTTTTACCTTGCGCCATTGCAGTCAAAGCCTGCGCCTGCAACTTAGTGAGGCCGGAAGTATCAATATCGTCGTTATGATTCGGAATATTGCTCAGAATTTTTTCTAGCCATTTTGCCATGTTTTTATTATACTTCCTGCAGCTATCAATCCCGGCTTTATTGCCGACTACTTCTATCAGAGAAAAATTCTGCCCAGTATGGATTTTCTTTATCAAATATTTCTTTTTGCTCTTTTGTCAGATTGTGCGGATAGTCAGCAAATAAATTATAGATTTTCTTTTTGTCGAAACTAAACAAATATTCACCAATAGTATCAAGATTATCTATCCACCATATTTGATCGCTATCGTTTTCTTTATAGAAATCACTGAATTTTGCCATATACCAAGATGATAACAAAAAAATATCACCTTTCGGTGAATTTCTTTGAATGGTGCGGGTTAAGAGACTCTAACTCTCGACCTCTTCCTTGGCAAGGAAGCGCTCTAACAACTGAGCTAAACCCGCAACTGAATTGATTATAACACGGTCTTATTTAAAATGCTAGTTATTTTAGCTTTTAAATATATAGCCATCTTAAAAGTCGTGGTGCCCGAGATGAGACTCGAACTCATAATCCGGTAAAGGAAGCAGATTTTAAGTCTGCCGCGTATACCAATTCCGCCACTCGGGCCAACTGACCTAAATAATCTTGGAGGTGCGTACCAGAGTTGCACTGGTCTACGAGGTTTTGCAGACCTCTGCGTAACTGCTCCGCCAACGCACCATGAGTTAATTCTATCATAAAAAAGCCACTCTTTGGTAGAATGGCTTTTATTTTTCTATTATTTTTTAAACTTAGCTACAAATTTCGCAAAGTTTGCCTCATGATATGGAAGCTCTTTCTCTACGGTGCGGCCGATCAAGAACATAGTCATATCATTATCGTAGGTAATATAGACTTTCTGAATCTTCTTTTGAATGAAGCTAAAGTTCTTTACTACAAACTTATTCATCTGGGCGTAACTTACGAATTGGCATTGATTCGGAACTAGCTCCATTTTATCAACCGAAGTGAAGCCAGCAAGAGTTATGCCACTGGTTCTCTTAAGAGCGATAAAATACATGCCACTCTCAGTAGCATTTACAAGCAACGAATCAGCACCATCATCTAAAACCGTAGCTGTCGAGCTAGTATCTTTACCACGAGCGAAGCCTATACCGACAACTGCTGCCATACCAGCCGCCGCGCCCGCAGCCATAGCGTTACCACTAATCTCATGCTGCGTATCTCTGCGCAATAAGAAGATATTATTTTCTTGTCCGAGAGCATTTAGCGACTGAAAGATCGCGGTAGCTCCCTCTAAAGTCTTAAAGTCCTGCATGACATCATTATAAACAATTGAACATAAAAAATAAGCCCCTTCGCAGATTAGGGCCTATTTACTTGATATCCGGCGAATCTCTCAACTTTTCGTCCGATATCACACCTTCTGCCTATTATTCTATACATTAGCGCTATTACCGTCAACATTGACTTTTTTCTGTTTTATTTTATGATTTTTTAGAAAATAACAGGGGTGGAATCGTAAAATCTATTGACTTTTCTTAATTTTAGTGTGAAATATTATAGCCATGATTGAGTAGATTTTACCGTAAAAGTGCGCTAAAATAAAAAGTAATTAAGGAGGTATATGGATAACCCAGAAGGTTTAAAGTTTTATCGCTGCAATACTTGCGGTAATTTATTGTTTGTCATGATCGATCCAAACGTCCGCCCAAATTGCTGTGGCTCTGACATGGAAATCCTAGATCATATTCACGGTACTGAAGGCAGCGAAAAGCATGCGCCTATCGTAGATATTAGCCAAAACAGCACTGAGGTTCAGGTAGGTCTCCAGCTTCACCCAATGAGCCCAGAGCATCGCATTGAGTGGATTGCTCTTACTGACGGTCAGCGCGTTGAGATTCAGAAGCTTGGTCTTACTACCCCGCCAGTAGTTACCTTCTCCAAGATGTCTGGCAATGGTAAGGTTCGCGCATACGCATTTTGTAATATTCACGGCCTATGGCAATCAGAAAAGTAATCGAAACGATTTCTGATCGTAGTAAATTCGCATTAGTTAGTACTGGTTATATTCTTAAACAGCCAAAATATCTTTGCGTATTTTTACTAAGCTTCTTAATATTCGTTTATTTCCTAACCTTCTTTCGTGACGGTAGTAGCAACTGGCAGCTAGTCTGGTCCGGTCTCGCTATCGACAGAAAGCTTGAAGTAATTGGGCGAGTTTTCCCCGCTATTTTAGAGAATTTTAGTTCGTTTTATGGCGTTTCGATCATTCTCTTATCGCTACTGCAGAGTATCATCGTAGCTCAATTAATCTTTGCCTGGAAAAATAGAGAGAAAGAACAATCCCTCAACGGCGCAAGTACGGGCGGAATTGGCGCTTTGCTAGGCTTCATCGCCTTGGGTTGTCCAAGCTGCGGTATCGGTCTACTCGCTCCATTACTATCCGCAATTGCCGGTGCCGGCGCAGTCGCCCTAGGTGACGCTTTGAGTCAAATTTTCTCAATCGCGGCATTTGGTCTACTTATCTTCTCTATTATTAGCCTAGGCTATATCAATTACATCATCGTAACTAATAAAAAATATAAGGAGAAACATGCAAAAAGCAATTAGAGTCGGCATTCTAATCGCCATTATCGGTTTCTTGGGTGCTTTAGTGATTTTCAATTCGCTAAATCCATCCCCTATCGATATGACCGCCTGGAATAACGCAATGACAAAAGGCGATCCAGAGACGGCCAAGCATCACTTTGTTATGTATACGGACATTTTCTGCCCATACTGCGACAAATTCTCCGATGCTGTCGCTGCTAATATGGATGATTTCGACAAGCACTATATCGAGGAAAACAACATCCTCTTCGAAATTCGCGTTACCGATATGAATTACGAGAATGGTCATTCTCAGAATAGCCGTCCAGCAGCACAAGGCGCATACTGCGCAGCAAAGCAAGGCGATTTCTGGAACTATTACTATGCATTACTCGCAAAAATCTACAGAGATTACCATTCTCGCGGCATCGGCGTAGATCGCGATAGTGAGAGAATTCCTAATCTCCCAACAAGTTATTTCTATGATTTCGTAGATAGCATTGAAGATCTCGATACGGAATCTATGAAGACCTGTATTGAGAACGGAGAAACAACTGCCGAGGTTGACGAAATGACCAAGAAGGCAAAGACAAAAGTTAACGGCGGCGTCCCTCGCTTCGTTTTCGATAAGTATGTCGCGGACGGTTTCTATGGTAACTGGAATACCGACAACGATTATAAGCAAGTTAAATTATTAATGGATGCTGGCCTTGCATCAAAATAAGAAAGGATAGATAAAATGCCAGAACTAATTATCGGAATCATTGTATTCGTAATATTATTAATCATCTTGCCAGGCTGCCGCGTCATTCGTCAGTATGAGCGTGGTGTCGTATTCACTCTCGGTAGATACAGCGGCATCAAGAATCCTGGTCTTCGCGTAATTATTCCTTACATGCAGACCATTTCTCGCGTCGACGTTCGTTCTACACCTATCGACGTTCCAAAACAGGAGGTTATTACTAAGGATAACGTTACCGTCGGCGTAGATGCTATCGTATATTTCCGCGTGCTTGATCCAGCAAAAGCTTTGCTTGAAACTACTAACTACGTCTATGCAACCACCAACTTTGCTCAGGCTGCACTTCGCGATATTACCGGTAACTTCGAGCTTGATGAACTTCTTTCCAAGCGCGACGAAATCTCCGCTCAGATTAAAGAGATTGTCGATAAAGAAACTGATAAATGGGGTATCGACATCGAGAACGTTAAGCTTCAGAACATTGAGCTTCCTGGCGATATGAAGCGCGCAATGGCAAAGCAGGCAGAGGCAGAACGCGAACGCCGCGCAGCAATCATCGCAGCAGAAGGTGAAAAGTCCGCAGCTAAATCCGTCGCTGAAGCAGCTCAGCTTCTCGCTCACACTCCAGGTGGTATCCAGATTCGTACTCTTCAGACTCTCGAGAAGATTTCTTCCGATCCAAGCCAGAAGACCGTAATCATGCTCCCAAACGACATCAAGAGCATCTTCAAGGCCTAGCCTAAAAAAGACATAAAAAAGACCCCCGTGGCGAACCACGGAGGTTTTTTAATGGAAAAGTACCTTGGATAGAGTTAGCTTAGCTGTCAGTACCAGAGAGAAATGCTTCAACTGCTGCATCGAGCGGATCCTCAACCTGCTTAATAGCGGCAGCCTTCTTTCCCTCAGAAATCAACTGCTGAACGCCCGAACCGCCAGAAATGTCTCCGGCAGGACGGAAAAACTTTCCGCCGCCCTGAGGCTTCTGCTGAGGCTGAGGCTTGCTTGTCTGCTGAGGCTTCTGCTGCTGAACCTGAACCTGAGGCTTGCTTGTCTGCTGAGGCTGTCTTGCCTGTAATGATGCAATGGTCGCATCCTTCTCGGCGATTACTGACTCCTTCTGCTTGAGCTGCTGCTTCTTCTCTTCAGCCTCCTTATTGGCTGCTGTGAGAGCGGTTTCAAGATAATGGATGTACTCATCAGTCTTGAGATGCTCGAAGCGCTCCTTAGCGAAAGCCTCGATAATTCCAGCCTTCTCAGCGATCTCAGCATCCTTCTTAGCGATTGTCGCATCCTTCTCAGCGATTGCTGCTTCCTTCTCTGCGATTGTTGCCTTCTGCTCAGAGATGACGGAATCGAGCAACTCGATAAGACGCTTTGCGGATTCAGTACTAACCGTCTCTGCTGCGCCATTAATCTCTGTTCTCAAATTCTCAATTCTCTGCTCTCTTGTTGTACGCTTTCTTGCCATAGCGTGCACCTCCAAAAATAATAATGAACTCAGTTGTTTTTGTTTGGGCTCCGAACCTCAATCACACAACCTGTAAAGACGATTATAGCACAGATTTGCTAAAAAGTCAATACTTATGCTATAATATAGGTTATGGGCAATCTATTAATGCTCGATTCTAGCGACGATATTAAAGTCGTCGGCCAACTAGGATCCCTTTTAGTAAAGACGAAGCGTGCTGGTTTAAATATGGCGCGCGGCTTTATCGTACCGATTGATAAACACGTTGGTTATGGCCTTAGCAACGAGATTTTACGCGAGTTCGATAAGCTCGAGGTTTCTAAGGTTGTTTTGCGCGCATCCCCAGTCCCAAACACTAGTGAAGTTGAAACTCTTGCGCCAATCGAACGTGATAAATTAATTGAAACTATTACTTATATGCAAACTAACGCCGAGCGCCGCTGGAATCCGAGCGCTATCGTAGTGCAGGAATTTCTTGATGGTGAGTTTTGCGGCAAAATCCACTCCTGCAATCCATATACGGAAGCCGAGGATGAGATTGTAATCGAGGCACGTCTTTGGGCAAATAACAGCGTGCTCGACGATACAGACGATGACGAAAATGAAATGATTATCGTAGACAAACGCGACGGCTCGATTGAGCTAGAGAGCGAAGAGGAAGAATCTATGCTTGACGCCGACCAAGCACAGCAGCTCTATCGTGCCGTACGCAAAGCCGAAAAAGCAATTGGCGCCCCTGTTAGCCTAGACTGGGCCTTCGTAAATGGAGTATTATATATCTTAAGAACTAGATTACTAAACGCATAGGAGGAGCCATGATTCGACATCTAACTTTAATGATCTTAAAGCGCGATGAAAAGCTATTATTAGGTGTCAAAAAACGTGGTTTCGGAATGGGCAAAATTAACTGCCCTGGTGGCAAAGTTGAAGCCGACGAAACTCCTCGCAATGCGGCGATTCGCGAAACTTTTGAAGAGGTAGGTATTCGCGTAAATTCTTGCGAAAAAGTGGGCCAAATTATCTTTCGCGATCTTTATTTCAAAGGTGTTCCAGAAACAAATATTATGCACGTCTTCATGAGTGAAGATTTTGAAGGCGAGCCAGAAGAAACTGACGAAATTAAGCCAGAATGGCATGCGATTTCCGAGCTTCCATACGATAAAATGTGGGGCGACGACGAGCATTGGATGCCAGAAGTTTTGCGCGGCAACAAAGTCGACGCCTATTTCCATTTCAACGAAAATGACACTTTTACGGATTATCGCGTAGATATTGCGCCAACAAAATGCCTTGTTAGCTTGCGCGACAGCGATTTTGGCTTGCCAGAAGATAAGAATGAAGCCGATTTCGCAGAGCGCACAGCAGCTCGCGCGGTTTTAGTTGATGAGAATTATCGCGTCGCAATGATTAATGCAACGAAGCGCGGCTATTATAAGCTTCCTGGTGGCGGCATTGATGACGGCGAGTTGATTTCCGAAGCTCTCGATCGCGAAGTTATCGAAGAGGCGGGTTACAAAATCGAACCACTTTGCGAGCTTGGTTATACTCACGAGACTCGCCACAAATTCGGTCAATATAATATCTCCTACGCATATTTAGCTCGCGCAACAGAGTTCGTCGGCAATAGCCTCATGGAAGACGAAGAAGAAGATGGTTTCGAGCTAGAATGGTTCGATACTATCGATGACGCAATTGCTGCAGTCGAAAAAATCGACACGACCGATATGATTTATCAAGCAAAATTCTTTACCGCTCGCGAGCTTGCAATTTTGCGCGCAGCACGCGAAGCTTTGAAGGAAAAATATGGACAATAGAGTTCCATTAGCTGAACGCATGCGCCCAAAGAGCCTCGACGAGGTGATTGGTCAGAGCGATATTATTGGCGATGGTAAGATTTTGACGGAAATTGTGCGCAAGCAGGAACCGGTAAATATTATTTTCTGGGGCCCTCCTGGCACCGGTAAAACGACTTTGGCGCGCATTATTGCGCATGAGTTTAAGGCGGATTTCGTCGAGATTTCTGCTGTTACGAGCGGCAAAAAAGATGTCGAGAAAGTTGTCGAAGCTGCAAAACGTAACTGGAATCTCAAGCAGCGTACCGTGCTTTTTGTAGATGAAATTCATCGTTTCAATAAGGCACAGCAAGATGCGTTTTTACCGCATGTTGAGTCTGGCCTTATTACTTTAATTGGCGCAACGACCGAGAACCCGAGCTTCGAAGTTATTTCTCCGCTCTTATCGCGCAGCCGCGTTGTAGTCGTTAAGCATCTTAGTAAAGATGATATTATCGCCGTACTAAATCGCGCAGTTAAAGCCGAAAAAGCGACTAAGCGCGTCACTAAGGCCGCAATCGATTATCTTGCCGAATTATCTGGCGGCGACGCTCGTTCTGCGCTAGGCGATTTAGAATTAGCGCTCAGTTTATCTGATAAAGTCGGCGTCCAGGAAGTGCTTGAAGCGGCCGGTCGCAAAGTTCCCGGCTATGACAAGAAGGGCGACAAACATTACGATAATATTTCCGCCTTCATTAAATCGATGCGCGGTAGCGACGTTGATGCGACACTTTATTATCTTGCACGCATGCTAAAAGCCGGCGAAGATCCAAAGTTCGTCGCACGTCGCATGGTTATTTTCGCTTCCGAAGACATTGGTCTAGCCGGCAATGGCGCACTCGGCCTAGCACTAGACGCCTTTATGGCCGTCGAACGTATCGGCATGCCAGAAAGTCAGATTATTCTTTCTCACGTAGCTGTCGCGCTTGCAAAGGCAAAGAAATCTCGCGAGTCGCACGAAGCCTACAATAGAGCCGCAGAAGTCGCCGACCGCACAATGAATCTACCGGTACCAATTTGGCTACGTAATGCACCAACTAAGCTCATGAAAGACCTCGGTTTTGGCGCGGGCTACAAATGGGAAGCCGGTTTCCATTCCGACAAAAATTATCTTCCCGACGAGATTAAAGACGAGAAGTTTTTGTAATTAGAATTCAATAGTTTTGGATTTAAATTTTTGACCAACAGCAATACTGATGGTGGTTTTTGGAACCTTAAATTCGTCAGAAATTAGCTCAATGAGGGCCTTATTTGCCTCCCCATCATGAGCACGAGCATGCAAAAAGGCGACATAACTGCCGTCTTCTTGCTGTTCTAAACGCGTTGCACCCTTAACGCCAGGTTTAACGCGTACTGAAATTCGCATTATTTACCGCCGCAAACAACGTTATTTGCGTGTAGCCAACCAGCCTCTGAACCACCATCAAGGTATTCGCCCTGAATTGGCTTAACGTAGATTTTCTCGCCAGCTTTGATATGATCTATGATTGGATCAGTGATGAGATATTCCTGATCGCCAGGACCAAAATCGTTTTCATGGCAATAATCTACGATACGCTTTAGAAGCGCTGGAGACATAATGTATTTACTGATATTAATAAGATTACTTGGAGCTTCCTCTTTCCTTGGTTTCTCGTAGATGCCAGTTAGAACACCATCGTCAACTTTGAGGACGCCATATTTTTCGACATCGTTAGGGTCGATTTCGGTAGCAAGCATTGCAGAGTCATCGATAGTCTGAATAGATTCCATAAGACGTGCGAGATCAGAAGAGCCGTCAGCATTATAGATAAAATCGTCGCCCATAAGAACAACAGTAGGTTCATCGATGCCGAATTCTTCGACAACCTGAGCAACTGGGCAAGCAGAACCGTAACGAGTATCGACATCTTTCTGGCAGTAGAAATGAATAGTCATACCTGGACGCTGAGTGTCAGCGACGGAAACTTTGTCGCCTTTGCCGCGAGCAACAAGATAATCGTTTAGCTTCGCGTTTTCTTCATAATAAGCCTTAATCTGAGAAAAAGGTTTTTCATCAATAACAATATAAACTTCCTCAATGCCGGCTTTCGCGCAATCCTCGACGACGTAATCTGCGAGTGGACGGTTTCCGATAGGAAGCATAGCCTTCTCAATTACCTTAGTAATAGGTAGGCGACGAGTACCCCAGCCTGCAACTGGAATAATAGCTTTTTTGATCTGCATAACGTTTATTATTTTAACATTTTTTGTACTTTTTTACAATACATACTAGGTGGTACAAACAGATATACGCAATATAGCCAATCGCTACAGCCATGAAGACGCCAATATGGCGATAACGCTCATGTGCCCACATGCTAACCAACGTAGCAACAATCGGAGAAGCACAAAGAGATAACGCTAGAACGGTTATATTCTCCTTGCGAGTGAAGCCTGCGTCTTGATAACGACGAATACTAGCAACTTTAGAAATAATTTGAAGAAGAGTTAGCGCACATAAAACCATAAAGCCAGTTCCAGTATGCAAAGTAAAGCTTATACCAGCAGCCGCGCCAGCAATACAGCCAAAGGCAATATCCATCGCAGCAATAGCGGCGACGGAAAGCTTCGACATACGTCCACGTTTACGAGATTTCTTGCGCTTCGGTATTAGCAAAGTATGCTTCGCAATATTAGTTAAGAATTCTAGAAAAGCAAAGGCCACCATACTGACGGTTACAGTCCAAATAGTATAACTTCCATCAAGCAAATCTAAGGTGTCTGGAAGAAGGAAATTAAATATTGCTACGATCGCAAAGACGATACCGAGAAAAACGCCATATTTGCGGATAATGTCCGCAAGATCGCTTCCGATATCGAAGAGCTTAAGTCCACAAAAAGTTACAAAAGTTGCAGCTATATTCGCAGCAATAATAATTCCCAATGCGTTCATGCTTTTATTTTATCTCGATTATTGAAGGCAACCAAGCCTCGTCAGGCTCAACACCGAGCAAATCTGCGATAGTTGAAGCGACATTTGCGAGACCAAACTCACCTTGCTTAATTTGATATTGATTACGATTATCAGTTTCATCAACAAGTGCGAACGGAATCTTGTTGGTGGTATGGGAAGTTTTTGGACTTCCGTGCTCATCGATGAGTTCCTCAGCGTTGCCGTGGTCTGCGGTAATAATCGTAATGCCGCCGAGCTTATTTACAGCCTCAACGATACGTTTTAGACAGACGTCAATTGATTCCATCGCGATAATTGTTGGCTCAAGTTCGCCAAAGTGGCCAACCATATCGCCGCCAGGATAGTTTACGCGTAAGAAATCATATTCACCGCTCTCGATTGCAGCAACGAGCTTGTCGGTAATTTCTGCAGACTTCATCCATGGGCGAGTATTGAACGGCTCTTTGTAGGAAGCGACTTCTTCTTCAACTTCGCCAGGAATCTTATCGTAAGAGTTGCCATTGAAGTAATAAGTAATATGACCAAACTTTACGGTTTCGGAAATAGCATACTGACGGAAGCCGGCGCCGGAAAGATATTTAGCGAGCGAATGCTTGAATTCTGGAGTCTGAACGAGCGTATACTGAGGAACATGTAAATCTTCGTTATACTCAGTCATGCCGACAAAGCGAACATTTGGACGGCGAACGCGATCGAAGAATTCAAAATCATCGTAAGTGAAGGCCTGAGTAATTTCGATAGCGCGGTCTGCGCGGAAATCTAGATAAATAACTGCATCACCATCATTGATAGTGCCGATAGCCTGGCCGTTTTCTGCGACAACGAAAGCTGGCATGTACTGATCCTGAAGACCTGGCTTCTCTGCGCGATAGGTCTCAACAGCTTCAGTTGCGCTAGCAAACTGGCGACCCTCACCAAGAACGTGCGTGCGCCAGCCCTGCTCTACCATACCCCAGTCATTATTGTAGCGGTCACAAGTAATAACCATACGGCCACCGCCACTAGCGATTCTATAGTCCGGATTGCCGAGATTTTCTACAAATTTCTCGATGCGCTGAATATATTTCGGCTCACTCTGAGGCGGAACGTCGCGACCATCAATAAGCGCGTGAATACGGATGCGCTGGATGCCGTCTTTCTGAGCCTGTTCGAGCATTTTTTCGAGATGAGCAATATTAGAGTGGACATTACCGTCGCTAAAAATACCCATGAAATGCAAAGTAGATTGATTGTCATTAATATGCTTGACAGTATCTTGCCAGACTGGCTCGCCGAAAGCCTTGCCGTTCATAATTGCCTCTTCGACAGCAGCGCTGCGCTGAAGAACAATCTCGCCAGCACCCATAGCATTATGACCAACTTCACTGTTACCCATATCGCCTTCAGGAATACCTACCCATTTGCCGCTAGCATGAATTGCTGCGCAAGGATAATCCTCAATAAGGTGATTATAAGTTTCTAGATGAGCTTTTTTGACCGCATTAAAACTAGTGTCTTCGCGAATACCGACGCCATCGAGAACAACGAGGACAACTGGGCCATCATAGTGAAGTTTCTTTTTATCCATAAGTTTATTATAGCATCCGAGCTTAAGCGCTTTCTTCTTGACTTTTTTGGCAAAGTGTGCTATAATAACAATGTTATGAGGTCATTTTCACAAGAAGATAGAGCTAGCGCAATCGCTACCCTTAATCAGGGTGGTATTTTGGCAGTTCCAACCGAAACTGTTTACGGCCTCGCTGTTCGTCTAGACGACGAAAAAGCTATTCTAAAGCTCTTGAAGCTCAAAGATCGCCAAGTCGGTAGCGGCAAAATCCTTACAATCATGCTTCCTAGCGTGAATGACATTCCAAACTACGCGCAAGTCGACCGTCATCATATGAATATTGCGCGCCGCCACTTCCCCGGCGAATTAACCTTAATTCTCAAGAAACACCCAGAATTCCGCCACGTTTACTTCGATAATTTCGACAAAGTCGGTATTCGCATTCCAGCACATAAATACATGCTAGACCTTCTTCGCGCAACTGGTCCGCTCCTAGTAACCAGCGCAAACCCTCGCGGCGAAGTACCTTGCTTACACTCTAGCGAAGTTCACGAGCGCCTAAAAAGCATCGATGGCATCGTTCATGGTAGCGCAGGTGGCAGTCTCCCAAGCACAATTATCGACTGGTCCGAACCGGAGCCACGTCAGGTTCGCGCCGGCGGCCTACTCATCGTAAGATATCACTAAAAATCTCCCCTTTCGAGGAGATTTTTTGTTTGCTTCGACTTATTTTACGTTCGTATCGCCAGCGTCAAAGTTTAGCTTCGAATTTGGCTTTGGATCATCGGACCAGCCTCTGACCTGTTTCAAAGCCTCGGTAATCTTAGTTGAAGAAATGCCCTTAGTGTATGGGAAGTAGATAATCTTGATACCTTCCTTTGCAAATTCTTCTTCGTATTTCTGCCACTTTTCTGTGCCATACCAGTCGTCACCAACGAATAGATATGATGCGCCTAGCTTCTTGCACATAGTTAGCTTATCCATGTCGGACTGAGGAACGACAGCGTCGACATATTTTACGGATCTGACGATTTCTGCTCTATCCTCGTAAGGAATCATTGCGTTCTTGCCCTTATACTGGACGAGTTCGTCAACAGTGACACCTACGATTAGCTTGTCGCACATGCCTTTTGCATTCTTCAAAAGATTCAAATGACCGATATGAAATAGATCATATACGCCAGCAGTGTAGCCAATGATATTTTGTCCCATTTTAGTATCTCCATTCTTTATTAAAATATTTTTTCCTAAACATTTCGATATTGATAAACATCCAAACGATTTGTCCTGCCTTGGCGTTCGATTTTGATTCATCGATTAATTCGTCAATCTTGTCGCCTTTTAGCCACTGAGAATCTTTCAATTCTGCTTTGGCAATTTCGCCAATATTTGGCAACCATTCAGTTAAAGGAACAGGAAAACCTACTTTTTTCCTATATATTATCTCATTTGGCAAATATTTTTCGGAAACTTTTTTCAAAATATACTTCGGAACGTCCAAATTCTCACTATAATTATTAGATTCTAAGCCTTTTGCTTCCTCTTCGGCTTCTTTTGAAACCCATTTAAGTTTCAATTCGTAAGGAACTTTCGTATTTACGAATTCAATTAATTCGTGATCCAAGAACGGCGGGCGAGCCTCAACGCTAGCCTGCATCGTAGTCATATCTACTCTCTTGAGCAAGCCCTTAATATGATAGGTTTGGAAGAATCTGAAAATGTTTTCTTCGTTTGAATAATTCTCGAATTCGCCGCTAATTTTGTCGTCAAAATATTTGCGATATTCGAAGTTCGTTAATAGATATTTATCTCTCAACTCGCGAGGAACGTATTCATATTTCTTCGTCAAATTCTCATAGAAGCTGCCGCTATACTGATGGTTTTTATAGTCAAAAGGCAATCTGTAAATTCTGCCATAACCACCAAATAGCTCATCTGCACCCTCGCCAGAAATCACGACTGTGATATCTTTTGCTAGCTCAGTAGACATAATTGCAAGCGGAATCTCATTAGGAACCGCAAGTGGCGCATCATTATAAGTAATCAATCTATCCCACTCTTTTACATAGTCGTCATAATTAATCAAAATGTTTTTGTGGTCGATATTGTATTTATCGGCAACAATTTTCGAGTATTCAAACTCATTATTATCCTCAAAGCCAATCGTATAAGTATGGAGTTTGTCTTTTAGATTCTCGTCGGATGCCATGATAGCCGAAGTGAGGCTAGAATCGACACCGCCAGACAAGTAGGCGCCAACTTTAACATCGGAAATAGTCCATCTTTTTAAGGCTTTTTCAACCTCAGCAGTGGTTTCTTTAATGATTTCCTCTTCATTGTATTCAGTGTCAAAATTCTGCCTTGGCAATTCGTAGTATTTCTTCGTCGTAACGTTCAAATCTTTGTCGATTACCATGTATTCGCCGCCGTTGACCTGATAAATATTCTCGAAGAAAGTAAATGGCTCGCGCACCATTCTATTGCCGAGATATTCATCAACTGCGCTCTCGTTGAAAATCGCCTCAACGAAGCCACTATTCAAAAGGCACTTAATCTCTGAGCCGAAGATAAAGTTCTCGTCATCTTTATAATAGAAAAGAGGCTTAATACTGAATCTATCTCTAACAATAGTAAGCTGCTCATTCTTCTTGTCGTAAATCGCAAAAGCAAACATACCGTTCGCTTTAGATAGGAACCAATCGAGACCTTTTTCCTGAATGGAGGCCAAAATTACCTCAGTATCGCCATTGGTTTTGAAGGAATAATCTAGCTCGCTTTTAATCTCTTGGAAGTTAAAAATTTCACCATTAAAAGCAATGACAAAATTGCCATCATTACTGGTCATTGGCTGGTTTGCAACGCTACTTAGATCGATAATCGACAATCTAGCATGCCCCAAAACGCAGCGATCATTTAAGATTTCATAAGACGAGTTGTTTGGGCCTCTATATTTGATGCTGTCCAACATTTTGCCGATTCTTTGTTCGGCACGGTCGATCGACTTATTTGAGAAAATTCCAGCTATACCACACATTCAAACAACTCCGTTTCTGTTAGATGATTTTCATCTCTTCTTATAGTATATAACGTTTTCGATTTTCATAAGCAAAATTGCGACTACGACAAAAAGAAAATCCCTCACTAGGAGGGGCTTTCTTTGGGCTGCTACGCGCCCACCCTGGGGCACAAGCAAATGTTTGTTTTAATCCGCTGTTTTTATTTTTGTATCAAGTCTCCACACTGTCCACATTTTTCAGTGGAACCCCGCAGAGCGTACCAGCTTGTACTTATCTTAGCATAAGCGAGATTACTCGTCAATATAATCGTCGTCAGAATCTACGCCAAGTTCTTTGATCGAGTTGCGCTCGCCGAGCTGATATTTATTGTGATGAGCGCGATGCTTCTGTTCTTTAACTTCAAGAGTAATAACTGGAATATCTTCGTCTTCTTCTGCAACTTCTTCTGGCTCGTCGACATGCTTGGTTGCTTCGATGATCTGCCATAGTTCGCGCAAAACTTCAGTTAGACCCTGATGAGCAGAGCTGGAAATTGCGAAGATTTTTGCTTCTGGATTCTGCGCAAGGATTGCCTGCATCTGCATATCGATAAGTTCTTTGTCGAGGCCTTCACACTTAGTGAGTGCAACGATTTCCGGACGACTTGCGAGCTCGGAAGAGTACTTCTCTAGCTCAGAACGAATGTCTTTATAGGACTTGCCGGCATCTTCGGAATAAACATCGACTAGATGTAGGAGAGCCTTCGTGCGTTCGACGTGGCGAAGGAAGCGGTCGCCGAGACCCTTACCGTCGGAAGCGCCTTCGATAAGACCAGGAATATCCGCAATAAGAATGCTATGGTCATCGGTTTTTGCTACGCCAAGATTTGGAGTAATGGTCGTGAACGGATAATCTGCGATTTCTGGAGTTGCGTTACTGACGACGGAAAGGAAAGTAGACTTGCCAGCATTTGGGAAGCCAACAAGACCAACGTCAGCCAAGAGCTTGAGCTCTAGTTCTGCGTCATAAACTTCGCCCGGGTTACCAAGCTCTGCGATTTTTGGAGTCTGGCGAGTGGAGCTGCGGAAGTGCCAGTTGCCATAACCGCCGTCGCCACCATGAGCGACAATCTGACGATCGCCGTCAAAAGTAAGATCAGCAACAATCTCGCCGTCGCGCTTTACGACAGTGCCGATTGGAACCTCAACAATAAGATCTTTGCCGGATTTGCCGCTGGACTTCTGACCAGAACCAGCCTTGCCATCCTCGGCGATAAGTTTTGGTTGGAAACGAAAATCAATCAAAGTATCGCAGTCTTTGCTTGCAACAAAAACTACGTCGCCGCCCTTGCCGCCATCGCCGCCATCTGGGCCACCTTTAGGAATATAGATTTCGTGTCGGAAAGAGATAGCTCCGTTGCCACCCTTGCCGGCTTTAATATAAACTTTCGCCGTATCAACAAACATATCTATATTTTAACATATTTTCCCTGTTCACGCTAGAGATATTGCGCTAATGCCCACAAGATTATATAATATTTTTAATGAAAGTTTTTCTTGGCATGTCCGGTGGCGTCGATTCGGCAGTTAGTGCCTATCTTTTGCAGCAGCAAGGCCACGAAGTAATCGGCGTTTACATGAAAAACTGGAGCAAAAATCTCCCTGGCATGAAGTGTCCATGGGCAGAAGATCTCGCAGACGCAAAGCGCGTCGCGGTTAGACTTGGTATTGATTTCCGCGTTTTCGATTTTGAGGCAGATTACAAGCAGAAAGTCGTTGATTATATGCTTGCTGAATATCAGAAAGGCAATACGCCAAATCCCGATATTATGTGCAACCAGGAAATCAAGTTTAAGCTCTTCGCAGAGACCGCTTTTGAGCAAGGCGCCGAGGCAATTGCGACGGGTCATTACGCTCGTTGTGCTGGTCGCCAGCTTTTGAAGGCTCATGATGAGAATAAAGATCAGACTTACTTCCTTTATCGCATCACCGAAGACGTAATTGAACGTACGATTTTCCCTGTTGGCAACATGCTAAAGCCAGAAGTTAAGGAGCTTGCCGAGAAGATCGGCCTAGCCGTAGCGCACAAGCCAGAATCGATGGGCGTTTGCTTCGTTGGCGAGGCGAATATGCGCGACTTTTTGGGTGAATTTATCGAGACGAAACCGGGCGAAATTCGCGAGCTTGAGACAGACAAAGTTGTCGGTACGCACGATGGCGCAATTTACTATACACTCGGCCAGCGTCATGGCCTAAATCTTAAAGACGGTTTACCATATTATGTCGTTCGCAAAGATATTACTGCGAACATTGTCTATGTTTCTCGCAATTTGAATGCTCTTTCGCTCTGGAAGAATGAAGTTATTTTGAAAGATGTTGTTTTGCGCGGTGGCGACGATGGTCACAATATCGAAGCACGCATTCGCCATCGCGCTCCATTAGTTAGCGCGGATTACGATGCGTCTACCAGTAAACTCACTTTTACCGAAGAGCAAAAATCTCTCACACCAGGTCAGTCAGTCGTATTCTATCGTGGCGACGTTTGTATTGGTGGCGGCATAATTGCCTAAGAAAAAAGGACCGCTTTTCGTGCGGCCCATACATGAGGAATGTGCGTTCCTAGGCGGCTTTTTTGCCGGAATTTTTTAGAACGGATTTTATACCGTCAGAGCTGGTTTGGTACCATTTGCCATCATTCTTATCTTTAAACCACCATGTAGCTGCAACATTGCCCGATTTCTTAACGGCGCGAATTGTTACATCCATATAAACATGGGTGGTTTTGTTGGCGAAATGAACTTTTGTATAGCGCTTCGTTTTTTCCTTCTTGGAAACTGAAGTGTCTACAGTCCAGCCGTACTTTTTCGCATAGCTTTTTACTGGTTTCAAGAGTGCTTTTGTTTTGCTGTCGAACTGATTGGTCTTTTTCTTAGAAGTGTCTTTTTTGGTGTCCTCCTTTTTGCAACAACCACAGTCGCAGGCGTAAGCTACAGTAGTAGGCATAGCGAGTGCTAAAACAACGAGTAACATTAGCATAGATAATATTTTCTTCATATTATCTACCTCCCTTCGGGTGCGAGGTTGACTAGTTACATCTTTCTATTATAGCATACTTTTCCTAAAAAGTCAATAATACATAAGCGTTGTTTGCATGCTAAAATAGACTTAAGTAATTTAGTGGAGGTGGTGTGTTCTATCCTAGCCGTCAGGCATTAGGTGATCAGTTGGCTACAAAATTGACTCAGTATAAGAATAATGAGTCGATTATTTTCTGCCTCAAAAAGAGCTCACTGCTCTCTTGCATCGAGCTCGCCGCAAACCTTCACGCTTACATTTACGTTCTACAGTACGCAGAAATTCCGGATCCGTTCGATATTACGCGCAATCTCGGAGCGATTACTCCGAAAGGCGAATTCGTACTGAATCCAGACATTTCACAGTCGGAATACGAATATATCGCGAGTGACTTCATGAGCATCATCGAGGAACGAAAACGTGAAGCCTTCTCCGAAATAAACGGCGAACGCGACCCGAATCCAAATTTCAATCTGGCCGCCTTCAACAACCGCAATGTGCTCCTTTACGCAGATATTCTACAGACTTCATTCCAGATTCAAGTCGCCTTAAACATTCTGAAGGCTTACACGCCGACAGTAATCACCGGCGTAGTTGGAAACATTACGTCTGCAGTTTCAGATAAATTCCTAATTGATACCGATGGCTGTACTTACATGGATGTTCTTCAGAATACTTTCTTCGACGACGAACACTATTTCGAACAACCAGACAATTATTCCGAAGACGACAAAATTAATATGGCAAATAATATAAGTTTGTATTGGGCATAAGAGAGGAGAAACAATGAACCAAGGCAACACTTTGAGCGAAGCACAGCTCAACGAAGCAAAAGCTATTATCGACAAACTAAGCGCAGCATATTCCAAGAAAGTTGTTGGTCAGCAAGAGCTAAAACTCGCGATGGAAGTCGCACTTATTGCTGGTGGTCACGTCTTGCTCGAATCCGTTCCAGGTCTTGCAAAGACACTTGCCGCAAAGACTATTTCTGAAGCTGCAAATGGTACTTTTAGCCGCATTCAGTGTACGCCAGATTTGCTTCCAAGCGACATTATCGGTACTCAGATTTACAACAATAACTCTGGTACTTTTGAGACTAAGATCGGTCCAGTTCATGCTAATTTCGTACTCCTCGACGAGATTAACCGTTCTAGCGCAAAGACCCAATCCGCTATGCTCGAAGCCATGCAGGAACGTCAGGTTTCCGTTGGCGGCGTTATGTACAAGATGCCTGAACCATTTGTGGTTCTTGCAACTCAGAACCCAATCGAACAGGAAGGTACTTATGAGCTTCCAGAAGCTCAGCTCGACCGCTTCCTCTTGAAGGAAATTGTTGAATATCCTAGCCGCGACGAAGAAATGCAGATTTTGAACTACACCATTTCCGGTCAGACTACTGCAGATCTCGCTCCAACCGACAAGATCACTATTGAAGATGTCAAGAAATTACAGCAGCTACGCAAGATGATTGCAGTTGATGACGCTATCAAGAATTACATCGTCAATATCGTCACCGCAACCCGCAACCCACGCGCAGTAATCGACGCAAATCTTGCTCGTTACGTAGAGTACGGCGTCAGTCCACGTGGTGGTATCGCACTTCTTCAGATTGCTCAGGCTATTGCTCTTATCAATGGTCGCGCATATGTAACCCCAGACGACGTCAAACAACTTCGTCATGCCGCGCTTCGCCATCGCATTATCCTAAACTTCGAAGCAGCAGCCGACGACGTCCATCCAGAAGCTATCATCGACGCTATCTTCTCAAAGATTCAAACCCCATAATTAAACTCAAGGAAAAGTAAGAAAAATGCCAAGCTATCTCGTAAAAGTGCGCAAGAAAATGGATATTTTTGCGCAGCGCCGCGTTAGAAATGTTCTAACCGGCAATTACGGTTCCGTCTTTAAAGGACGTAGCTTGGATTTTGATGACTTGCGCGAATATAACTATGGTGACGATATTAAGGATATCGACTGGAAAGCAACCGCACGTTCTCGTACAACCATGATTCGTCGCTATATCGCCGTTCGTAAGCACAATATTTTGCTCGTTGCTGACAATGGCAATACTATGGCAACGCTTGCGCCGAGTGGCGAAAGCAAACAAGAAGTCGCAACATTCTGCGCCGGCGTAATGGCTTACGTTGCGCAGCACCATGGCGACTTGGTTGGCATGATTTACGGTAACAAGGGTGAAAACAAGCGCTATATTCAAAAGGAAGACGTCGCTTACATTGAGAACTTCCTTGATAAATACGCAAAGTCCATGCGTTTGAGCGCTCCAGCAAGCGACCTTAATTCTCTCTTAACTTACGTTACTAAAACCTATCGCGAACGTAGCTTCATGTTGATCATTAGCGATGCTGAAGGCGTAAGTCAGATTGATACAGAATTAGTACGCAGACTTCATGCGCGCCATGAAATTATGTTTATTATCGTCGAAGATTCACCGCTGACAAATAATATTTTGGCAAATTACGATACGGTCGATGTTGATGGTAAAATGCACATTTCTCGCTTCTTTAGACAGAACAAAAAAATTGCGAAGGCTGAGGAAGAATATCGCGAAGCGCAGCGCATTGGCATTCAGAAAACTTTGCGTCGCATGGGTATCGTTTGCTGCTTTGTTGACAGCACTAATCACGCTATTCCACGTATCATTCACATGCTAGAGGAGCAGAAACATGTCAGACGCTAAAACACTATTCTACGGTCCAATTACCTATTCGCCAATTTGGTTCATGATTGGTTTGCTTTTCATGGGCCTAGCAATCGGAATTGTTATTGCTATTATTTACGCTACTCGCAAAAAAGAAATTAAGACTATCAGCACGCTAAAAGTTTCCGAACCTAAGATCGTAAATATGAATGTCCTGCGCGATAAATATCTCAAGATGATTAATGAAGCCGAAGAACGTTACAAACGTCGTCAGACGAAGGCTTCACAGTGCCACCAACAGCTTAGCTTAATCGTTCGTTTGTTCTTCTATGAAGCACTTGGTTTTCATGCTGACGTTATGACTTTGAGCGATATTAAGAAGTCTAACTATAAGAAGCTCGCCGAGCTAGTTGATGGTTATTATCCAGACGAATTTGATACGCTTGAAAAAGGTTCAGTAGCAAATGCCGCCGAGAAAGCTCGCCAGATTGTGAGGGAGCAGTAGTATGCGTTATTTTTGGTTATTCTTCATTCCGCCAATCGCAATCGCTATCGTGATTTTTGCGGCATGGTATCGCTACCGTATTCACAGCAACGATCGCAGCCTGAAGCGTACCGCAGTAATCGCCCACACGAAGACGATTAAATTATTGCCAGCATATCGCAAGGCAATGAAACAATATCGCATGCTCTTGATTTTTACCGCTGCCGCCTTCTTACTATCAGTATTCTCTATCACTGCAGTCGCAGCAAGGCCAATCACTCGCCATGAAGGCGAGAATGGCAATAAAAACCGCGACATCGTACTCTGTCTAGATGTTAGCGGCTCCATGGATTCTTACCAAAAAGAGCTCCTCGAATTCTTCGCAAAGATTGCCGGACAATTGCGTGGTCAGCGCTTAGGCTTAACTATTTTCGATGGTGTTCCCGCAAATCTAGTTCCGCTCACGGATGATTATGATGCAGTTTCCGAATTAGCCCTAGATCTCTCAAAGAACTTTGACGCCTATTCGTCTAGCGTTATGGGTTCAAGATCTTCCGCAATTGGTGATGGCGTAATGGGCTGTATTAGTAACCTCGATAAACTAGATAATGAACGCCCAAAAAGTATTATCGTAGCCACTGATAACTATGCCGGCAGTGGAGAAACCGTAGATATTAACCAGGCAGCAAGATATGCCAAGCGTTACGATATCACGCTATACGGCATCTCAATTGGCAGCGCTAGCGCTTATAACGTAGAGGAAAAACTTTTCCAGAATGCCGTACTTCTTACTGGCGGCTCCTTCTATAACGTCCACAATTTCTCACTCGAGAAGAATGTTACCGAGAGTATTGTTCGCAAAATTCTTCAGCAGGAAGCCGCTAAGCTTGATGGCTCCGTCGAGATTGCCTACAACGATTCGCCAGACATTATGCTAATTATTTCGGCTGTCTGCTTCGCTGTATTCTTATTCTTAATTTGGAGATTGAAGTTATGATTTTTGCAACCAGCCTACCAATTTTTATCCCAATCATCGCACTTATTTCATTAGCTGCTTTTGCAATTTTCTGCGTAGTCAACAACAAATTCCGTCAGCCAAAAATATTCCGCAGAATCGCGATGGTAGCATTATTGGTTATAGCTATAATGCGCCCAGCTATCGGTACTACTGAAATTGAACGCGAGCTCACAAATATTAATGTCTATTTCGTCGTCGATAATACCGGCAGTATGGCAACTCGCGATATGAATGCCGGTTCTACTTTCCGTTTCCAGAAAGTTGCGGAAGATATGAAAAAAATCGTCCAGTTATTCCCTGGCTCAAAATATAGCATTATTGCTCTAGATTTTAATATTTATCAGGCGATGCCACTCATTAGCAGCGCTGATACTGTTCTTCCGTATATCAATAGTCTTTCACCAAAGAATAGTACCGTCTCGAGCGATACCAACCTTTCTAAGCTTTTGAGCTACGCAAAAGAACGCATCAAGAAATACAGTAGCCGTTTTCCAGATCGTAGCAATGTCATGTTCTTTTTGAGTGATGGTGGCGACAAGAGCGCAGTTACTGTTGACGAAGAATTGAAAGACCTATTAAGTGGTGGCGCAATAATCGGATATGGCGGAACTACTTCGTCGCCTGTCTATGAAATCGATTACAATAACGAGGTTACCGACAAAATACTTATTAACCCAACTACTAAAATGCAGGTCAACTCTTCACTTAACGAGGCGTCCATGCAGGATATCGCAAGCTCATTAGGTCTACCATACTATCGCAGAAGCACATCAAATGACATCTTCGATAAAACGGAGAGCTTCATCAATGCCGAAACTAGACATCAGAAGAGCGATAGCTCTACAAAGGTCGACAATGAACTTTATTGGATTCCAGCACTCTTACTAGTAGCGATTCTAATTTATGATTTACTAAAGATTGCCGACAAATTATTACTCGAAAGAAAGGCTGTAAAATGATCAATCTAGACCCTAGTATCATCGATCAAGATAGCGTACGCAAAAAACGTCGCAAAAAGATGTTATCAATCGCGATTGCGCCGGTTATCATCTTATTCGCAGCTAGCCTATTCTTTATGCGCCAAGGCGTTTTCGATATCCTTTTTGGCATTAATTATAAAAATGAAGACGCCGGAATTGCGATTTCTCTAAGCCAAATGCAGAAGATTGGTAATATTATTGAACCGTATATTGCCTATTACAACGCTGGCACTGCTTATCTCAAAGACGGCGACGGCCATTCCGCCGAGAGCGAATCGCGAGAAAGTAGCAAGAATATCCCACAAGAAGAACAGATCAGCAAAGTCCGTGGTAATCTCTCGTAGAGCCTAGAGATTCAGGCTGACGAAGCAAAAATTAAGAAAGACTACGACCAGGCATTAGTTTTGTATAGCACCGCAGAAGGCGTTTTGTTTGAAGATGGCTGCGCTAATAAAAATGATCAGAATGGTAAAGACAAGAATGCAGAAGCTGCCGAAGAGCGCATTTCAAAGAAACGCGGCTCTACTGTTTCCGAAATGAATGGAAATAGTGAAGATGGCGATGGCAGCAGCGAAGAAGATGGCTTAGAAATTAGCGAAGAACAACTTAAACAATTACAAGACAACGCCATGAGCGGCAGCGATGTGCTTCAGGAAATTCGTGAGGAAAGCAATCGCAGAAGCGGAGGCACCTTCGGTGGCGGTGCTTTCGGCGAACACCTTGTTCACTGGTAGATAATTACTTGCTTATACGAGCGCGTTCTTTTGCAACAACTTGCGCAATCGCGTCAGCTGCGCGCTCAACATCTTCATCAGTAGTTGGACGACCAAGAGTAATGCGTAGAGAGCCTGCGATTTGCTCGTCACTTAGTCCAATAGCGCGTAGAGTTGGAGACTTCTCACCTTTACTTGCAGCACAAGCCGCGCCAGTTGAAAGATAAACTTCATGCTCTTCGAGAGCAAAGATTAAACGCTCAGCATCGAGACCAGGAATGCTAATTGGCATAAAGTTTACGAGCTGAGTTTTTTCTTTGCCTAAAAATTCTAGGCCTTCAATTTTTTCTGATAATAATTTCTTAAACTTATTACGTAGAAGACTGAGACGTTTGCGTTCGCCAAATAGATGTTTCTCTGCCTCAAGGATAGCCGCGGCGAATGCCATTGTTGCTGGAACATTTTCGGTACCGCTGCGAAGACCAAGTTCCTGGCCGCCGCCATGAGTTTGAGGATTAAGGCGGACATTATGACCGACATAAAGCGCGCCAATTCCCTTTGGACCGTAAACTTTCGCAGCATTAATCGTAATAAGATCTACGCCAAGGCGAGAAACTTTAACCTCCATTAGGCCCAAACCTTGAGACGCGTCGCTATGGAAATAAATTGGCGTTTTTTCGCCAGCAAATGCACGACGAGTACGCTCTTCTAAAACAATACGAGCAACGTCACTGAGCGGCTGGATTGTGCCTAATTCACTGCTTGCGAGGCAGATAGAAATTAACTGAGTCTGTGGCGTAATTTTCGCGCGTAAATCGTCCAAATTAACGCGGCCAGATTCATCAACGGCAATAGTTTGATACTTTTTTTGCTTTGCGTTTTCAAGAATTGATGGATGCTCAACTGCGGAAATTAATACCTCCGCATCATTTGGAATTGAAGCAAAAACTAGACTATTTGCTTCAGTTGCACCGGAGGTCATAACAATATCAGCAGCCTTAGCGCCGATCACGTGAGCGATGTCGGCTTTTGCCTGTTCGTAATCCCTGCGCGTTTCCGTTGCTGGCAAATACGCAGCGGATGGATTAAAGAATTTCTCATCAAAATATGGCAGCATTGCGCGTTTTGCTTTTTCTGAAAGCGGCGTTGCCGCAGCATAGTCGAGATAGATCATACCAAGATTATACCTCAAAAGCATTTTTCTTGCGTTTTTAGGGTATAATTAATGAATATGCATAAGCTTTTTCATAAGTTCAAAAAACTCCGAACGAATGAAAATATTTTGATTGCTGTCGATGTCTTATATAACAGTAAATCGTCATTCATGGGCATTTTTTTGATGTCATTCATGATTACTGTTTCGCTCAGAAATTCTCCGGTTAGCTTCTTAAGTTACGAGCTTTCGCATTATGCTTTTAATGGTATCTTATGCGTTCTACTAGCCGATATTCTTCGTGCGCATCCACTTAATTCTTGGCGAACAAGTATGTTCTTTAACATCTTGCAAATTCTCGCCGTGATTTTCATTAATCCAAATTTCCCATTCTTCCCTCTATTGATCGGTTTTCTTGTTGCGCTCGAAGCTCAGCTTTATTGGCGCCCAAAAGAATTCCTCGAGATTAAAGAGGTTAGCAATGCTCGTCGCGACCGCTTCTATACTACGCGTCAGATTCTCGTAGAGATTACGAAAATTGTCATGCCAGTCGTATTAGGCATCGTAATTAGCGACGCCGGCTACGAACGCGCCGGTATCATTATTCTTATTATTTCTTCCGTTCAGTTACTTCTTTCGATTTTGCTTCGCCCAACTCGCCCAGTCAAAATTCAGACTCGTTCGCTTAGAGAGTCTCTACATTACGCAGTTGCGCACAAAGATTTGCGCCGCACGCTTTGGCTACAAACTTTGCGCGGCTTCGCAATGACGGGATGCGCTTACGACATCGTTGCACAGCTAAACGTTTATCGCTCAATGGGTTCAAACGTCGAGCTCGGCGGCATTCAGTCCGCAGCTTCAATTATTACGATTGCTTTGCTACTTATTTATCGTCACTTCAAGAAAAAATCTCCAGTCAAAAGCGATTTCATCGTTTACGGACTTTTGCCGGCAACTATTCTTTTGCCACTTTCCGCCTTCCTTTTCCCTGGAAATTTCGTCATCGCAATCGCATTATTTATCTATACAAACTCCGTAATCCACTCACTATATAGCAGTAATATTTTCGCAATTTACCATCAAAATGAGCTCAAAAAATCGATACACGATGATGCGTATCGAATCGAGATTCAAATTTTAGGCGAATTATGGCTTACGTTCGGTCGCGTACTTAGCCTTATTCCGCTACTAGCAGTGATTTGCTTTGGCCACGAAGACTGGAGCACAATGCTTATCGCAATTCAATCAATCGTAATTCCAATTGCGATTGCGACTATTTATAAATCCGCGACTTCACAAGCTTCAAGTAAGCGCTAGCTGCCGCGCGGAAATGCTCTAGTTCGGCGCCGGTTACTTTACGGTAGCCATTCTCGTCGACTTTCTTATAGACACCATTTTCGCGAACTTCATAACGAATAGTCTTGCCATCTTCATGCCAAATCCAGACATTCTTTTTATGCATGAAAAATTCGCGCTGATGACCCGGCTCAACGTTACCAAAAAGCGTGCGACCGAGTGCAGATTCAGCGTTAATTAAATCGCGCTCAGCTGCATTGCGGCGTGCGTCAGCGTTTGGTTTTCTTTGTAAAAAATTTAGCAAATTTTGCTTAAGATTTGATTGCGACATGCTAAGACTTCCTCTGATACGGCATTCAATTCGTCGAAAAGTGCCTGATCCGAAATTTTGTCTGTTTGAGTGTAAGAATTAGTGATCTGGGCAGGTTTTTGAGCTGGTTCTACTTTTGCGGCTTCGGCGACACTAGAAACTGGAGCTTTTGGAGCTTCAAAAACTACAGCCGATGCAGCAGTATTTTGAATCGGCAACTGAAATTCAGAATTATCCTCTTCATAGAACATAGCTAGCTCTCCCTTTTATATTTTGAAGATTTTTTCGGCATTTGCAGTAGTAATTTCTGCTACTTTGTCGAAATCAACCTCGTAGTAATTGGTTGCCCATTCGGCTACATGTTTGACATAGCCTGGCATATTCATTGTACCACGAAATGGCTTCGGTGTCAAGTAGGGAGCGTCTGTCTCGAAGATCATTCTCTCGAGAGGAGGGTGCGCTAAATCGGCAAAAGTCGATAGGCCGTTCACGCCAATATATAAGCCGCGATTAAGGGCCTCTTCGAGATTTTTCTTGCTATCCGAGAAGGAATGCATAACCGAAGGAGGAAGTTTAAAATTATCGAAGATTGGCCAGAAATCTTCAAATGCGTCGCGAACATGGAAGGAGACAGGCTTTTTATTATCCTGAGCGAGCTGAAGTATCTCTAGAAGCAATTCTCGCTGCATTTCAGCGCTGTAGCCGTCAAAATGGTAATCTAGGCCTATTTCACCGATACCGACGTTCTGGGTGCTTTTAATAGCCTCAGAAGCGATTTTTATGTCATTCTGCAGATTTGCACGGTCTTTTTCGGCATATTCATTAGGATGATAGCCGTAAGTCCAGAAAATCTTCTCACCGCGCTTCATCCATTCTTCGGCAAAATCCCTAGCTTTTAAGGAATCCGCTGGACTAGTGCCGATAGTAATGATTTTTTCTATGCCATTCTCATGCGCATGCAAAAAAGTCTTTGCAGCGTCCATGTCGCCACGGTCAGAATCGTCATGAATATGAGTATGCGTATCAATTAGATAATTAGCCACGTGGAGGTTCGCCCTCTGGTTCGTCGAGGAGTTTTTTGCTCTTAATTTCATAGCGACGACCATTTACTGGAGAAACAAAGTAATCTTCGCTGAGAAGGTTTACAAACATGCCGAGATCCTTATCGTCCATGATGATGATTTTATTATCATCATCGGTCATAAGTTCGAGCTGCATTTCATCAGCATAATCGAGAAGCTGCTCTTGAGTCATTTCGCCAATTTCGACGCTCTGAAGCTTCTTTACGAGAGGCTTTTTATCCTCGAGAAGAGCGTTAAGAGTGAGGCCTTCTGGGAAGCTAAGCTTATAAGCATCCTCAAGCTCTTTTGCTTTCTGCTCGGAGATAAGCTGCTGCTTAAAGTCGTACTGGAAGAGTTTTTCAAACTTGGACTGGTTAAAGATTACGATATGACCATCAACAATAGCAGTTTCGTTGCCCTCTGGAACCTTGATTGCGAGATCCGCAGTGAGAGGTTCGAAACTTTCACCGTTAAGCTCCCAGCTGAGTTTACCCTTAAGAGCTGCGCTCGCGGTAAGATTCTTTGCGATATAGAAGGACTTCTGGCTGCCATCTTCGCCTGGATAACTAAACTTAGCTACGATACCCTTGATGCGCTTGAATTCATATTCATCATCAGTAAAGTAGGCAATATCCTTATATTCATTCTCGATGAGATGAATGAGAGTTTCTGCGCGGCCAACTTTGTCGAGCGCGATGCGATAAATAACTTTATCTTCACCATCGGAAAGCTCGTATTCGCGGCATTCTAGACCTTTATCAGCTTCTTTAATAACATACTCGACTGCCTCGAGCATAAAGAGACTACGAATAGCCTGCATTAAGACGTCTGAGTAGCGAACCTTGTAAGGTGTGTAGTTTTTATTAAATAGAAATAGTTCTACTGAAACGTTGTTTTTGATTTCATCGATATTGTTCGCCCACTGAAAAACATCAAACTCTGGCATGATTCCTCCTTTTATCTTTCTAGTTTAGCACAAACTAATATTTCAATGCGGCGTCTAGCTGTGGATCGATATCTTTATTGATCTGCTCAAAGCTACGCTCGACTTTTTTATCCGGCTCAATACCTTCATGATTGATATTTTTGCCGTTTGGCGTATACCACTTAGCAACAGTTACACGGAGCATCTCGCCACTCAAGAAATCTTCAAGAGCCTGAACACTTCCCTTGCCGAAAGTCTTTTCGCCAATCAAAGTTGCTAGACCGTAGTCTTTTAGCGCACCTGCTACAATTTCACTTGCACTAGCGGTTGAGCCATTAGTTAGAACGATAGTCTTTTTGCCTGCGAGAATAGCCTGTCCGCGATTTGCGTAGGTCTTTTCATTATAGAGACCGTTGCTAGATTTCTGTTCGACAACAATCTTACCGTCAATCCAGAGAGATGCAACTTCCTTAGCAGCACTGACGTAACCACCGCCATTACCGCGAAGATCGATAATATACTTATCACAACCCTTATTGATAGCTTCCTGGGCTTTTTCTCTTGCTAGGCGACCAGTATCCTGATCAAAGCGAGAAATTGTAATAATTGCGGTTTTACCCTTGTAATCCGCATAGACCGAAACGTTATTAATAGTTTCGCGAGTCAACTCGAAGGATTTTTCCTCACCATTACGAACAACAGTTAGTTTGACCTTCGTACCGGACGCGCCACGAAGTTTCTTTGCAATGTCTTCTACGCTTAGAGCAGAAATATCTTCATCGTCAGCTTTATAAATAATATCGCCAGCCAAAACGCCAGCCTTGCGAGCAGGATTATCTGGGGTAGTACGAAGAACTTTTACATAGCCATCACGCTGGCCAATTTCAACACCAACGCCAGCACCAACATCGCCATTAAGATCCTTTTCAAATTCTTCAGCTTCAGTCGCAGTAAGGTAATAGGTATAGTCGTCACCAGCAGCATTTACTAGACCGCGTTTAGCTTCTTCTATAACTTTCGTCTTATCGAGAGTACCATCGTAGTTTTCGGCAAGTTTTTCATACACAGTGTTTAGGGATGAAAAATCTATCGCCTCGGTTGGCTTTCTGCCGCTTAGATATGGGTCAATTTTTTCCCAGTTAGCACCCAAAAGAATGCCGCCAAATAGCGCGACAGCACCGACGATAACGGTCGTGGTTAAATTTACTTTACGTTCAACCGCGGGACTTTGATAATATAGTTCCCTCGTTTCATTTTTCTTCGCAGTTTTCTCAGTCATATTACTTAGTATATCACTAGAAGCTTAAACGTAATGACATGTTAAAATATATCTATGGAAAATACTGGATTAACAAGAGAACAAGTCCGCAAAGCTCGCTTGGCTGGCCAAGCAAATATTGCCGTAAAACCACCTTCAAAATCCATCAAAAAAATCATCGCCTCCAATACTTTTACGTATTTCAACTTTGTATTTTTGATCATTGCGATTCTACTTATCTCGGTCCAGTCTTGGCGCGATATCACATTCTTGCCGATTATTATTGCCAACACTTTAATTGGTATCGTTCAGGAAATTCGCGCAAAACTCACGCTCGATCGTCTAAATATTCTTAACGCTCCTAGTGCTAGCGTTATTCGTGAAGGTAAGGAAAGTAAAATTAGCGCCGAATGGCTAGTTCTAAACGACGTTGTAGTATTTCGCGCCGGCAACCAAATTCCTGCTGACGCTAAGATTCTTTCCGGTGAAGTTTCTGTAAACGAAGCACTTTTGACTGGCGAGGCTGACGAGATCAAGAAGAAAACCGGCGATAATCTGATGTCCGGTAGCTTCATTGTTTCCGGCGAATGCCGTGCACAACTTACCGCCGTCGGCGCAGATTCTTATATTTCCAAGCTCACCTTGCAGGCAAAGAAAATTAAAACCAAAGAGCAATCCGAGATTATTCGCTCACTCAACCGTATTGTCACGATTGCCGGTATCGCTATTATTCCTATTGGCGGCTTCTTATTCGTGCAGCGTTATTTCTTCGAGCAGGCTGGCGCTCAGGCCGCAGTTCAATCTGCCGTCGCTGCTGTTATTGGCATGATTCCAGAAGGTTTATTCTTGCTTTCTAGCGTCGCTTTGGCAATTTCTTCCATGAAGTTAGCGCAGAAAAAAGTATTGCTCCACGACATGAAGAGTATTGAGACGCTCGCTCGCGTTGACGTACTCTGCGTAGATAAAACCGGCACTATTACAGACAATTCAATGCTCGTCGCCGACTACTTCCCACTCGATAAAACTGCACGCGAGAAGGTCTTTGAAGTAATGAGTGATTTCGCTTCTGCGCAAAAAGCAGACAATGCAACTATGACCGCGATTAAGGCCTATTTTGATAAGCCTAGCGATCGCAAAGCTCAGACAGTGTCCGGTTTCTCTTCTGAGTTTAAATATAGCGGCGTCAGTTTTAAGGACGAAAATTACGTTCTAGGTGCGCCAGAATTCTTGCTAGGAGATGATTATAAGAAGATCTCCAGCGAGTGCGAGAAGCATAGTCGCAAGGGTTATCGCGTACTCTTGGTCGCTAAATATGACGGCAAAGTTAATGGCAAAAAACTCAGTAAAGAAGTTACCCCGCTTGCATTAATCACTCTCATGAACCCAGTTCGCGAGAATGCGCCAGAAACCTTTAAGTATTTCGCTGATCAGGGCGTAGAAATTAAGGTTATCTCCGGCGATAATCCTTTGACTGTTTCCGAGGTTGCAAAGAAGGCAAAAATCGTAAACGCCGACAAATATATCGACGCAACTAAGCTCACTACGGACGAAGAAATCGCCGAAGCAATGAAGAAGTATACCGTTTTCGGTCGCGTTACGCCAGAGCAAAAACGCAAGTTCGTTAAGGCCCTACAGCATAATGGCCATATCGTCGCGATGACTGGAGATGGCGTTAATGACGTTCTAGCACTACGCGACGCCGACTGTTCCGTAGCGATGGCTAGTGGTAGTGACGCAGCTGCACAGGCGGCGCAGCTTGTATTGCTCGAGTCTGATTTTGCTCGTATGCCAGACGTCGTGACTGAAGGTCGTCGCGTCGTAAATAATCTAGAACGCAGTGGTAGTTTGTTCCTAGTAAAGAATGTATTCTCCGTTCTTACCGCAGTTATATCAATTATCTTCGCGCTTAGCTATCCACTCGTTCCATCTCAAGTATCACTCGTAAGTCTATTCGGAATCGGCATCCCAGCTTTCCTACTTTCGCAGGCGCCAAACCATGATTTAATTCGCGGTCGCTTCGTAAGTAATATTTTGCAGCGTTCTATTCCTGGCGGCTTAACAGATTTCATACTCGTTGGAGCATTGGTCATTCTTGGCCAAATCTTCAATCTTCCAATTCAAGAAGTCGGCACATGTGCGACAATCCTGCTTGCAGCAGTTAGCATGCAGATGATTTATCGCGTTGCAAAGAAGCCGCTAGACTGGTACAAGCGCGCAATTATTATCCTATGTATCTCCGGCACCGCTTTCTGCTTCTTCGTAATTCCTTGGCTATTCAGCCTTACCGCGATTTCTATCCCGGCCATCATTATTGTCTCAGTTCTCGTATTACTATCCGTTCCGCTACTTCATTACGTCGGTTTATTTATCGATTGGTTATGGGAGAAATTCATCAAGAAATCACCACTTCTCAATCCTTCTAAGTCAGTAAATTTAGCAAAGAAATCGTAGTGTGAACAAGAAAAAATATGCACTTTATCTAGCCTGCAATGCAGTTATTGCGGTGCTCGAGATGATTGGTTTAAGCCTCGCTATCGCAAATCGTAGAGGCGATACATTTCAATTTTATACGCAGTTAAGTAATCTCTTTCTCTTAATAACTTGTTTGATTAACATTTTCTTTACTACCCAGGTTCTTCGCGGCAAAAGAAAGGTTATTCCGCATTTCGCAAACTTATTCTCATATATGTCTATCTGCACGACAACCGTAACTTTCATTGTTGTATTAACTGTTCTATCGTGGATGATGGGTGATTTATGGTGGCTACTCACCAACGGCGCAATGCTCTATACACATACTTTATGCCCTATATTCGGCGTCGTTATGTTAAGTTTCTTTGCGCCAGAAAAACTACCGAAGAAATCAGCAGTTTTCGCGCTTTCACCTACAATAGCGTATGCCATAGTTGGGATAATTATGAATCTAACCCATAACTGGGTTGGGCCATATCCATTCTTAAGAGTCTACGATCAGTCACTCCTAGCTACTTTTGCTTGGTTAATTGGCATGCTTGGCGGAGCTTATATTATTGCTCGCGTTTTGCTTTTGCCCATTCAGGCGGATCAATCTCGAAATTAATTACCGGCGTTTCATGATTAACAATTCTATCCTCTACGCCATAATAATGGTTGTAGATTTTATCAACTGCACCGAACATGGCGTCTTCTTTTTTGAAGCCTAATTTTTCCGCTACAGCCCAAACCGCTTCTTCACTTTTCCCTTCAATCTCGGTGTATGATGGAATCCATGGCCAAGTATCAATCGTAATTTCAGTACCATCTAGAATCCAAGTTTCGCGATATGTTTCTTGGTCGGCTTTTTGCTTTAAGCCGCAGCCAGTTAAGAATTTAATCGCATCATTATAGTCATTTACAGTTAGATTAACTTCCTTGACGCCCATAATCGAATCTTCGTCTTCGAAATTCTTGTAAGTCATGACGATTTTACCACCTTCATCGCGTACGCGCGCGTAGGAATTTGGACCAGTATCGAAGACTCTGCGACGCATTTTAACTTCAGGTTTAACGCATTCTGCACCAAGCTCCTTTAGCTTTGCACGAAGTTCGTCTTTATTTACATCTAGAAAGCTAGCTTCAATCTCATTATTCATTTACAACCTCAAATTCGATAGCTACAGTGCCATATTTATTGATTTCTTCATCGGAATAAAACTTTGGAAATAGCGCAACATATTCCTCTTTAGTAAAACTAGGCGAATAAAGGCGCTCAATCGGATAATTATCTGCCAATTCACTAAAGTCTTTGAAATATTTTAGGTCAGTGATCTTAACTTTAAGCGACTCAACCTCGTCTGGGCGCTTTAAAACCTCAATTACATCGCCAGCTTTTAGCTGCTGACGCTTTTCGTCATTCACGCGCGCTTCGACATTCTTCGTACCATTTGCAACCTGTTCATATATTTCTGGATCTAGATGTATCTGCATATATTTTTATTTTAGCACGCCCTTCTGGGTGAGATTTTTAATTATGAGGTCTATGCTTTATAATTAAAGTATGAGCATTGATACTAATAAACCATATAAAGTACCAGCAGAATATGAAGCAAAGAATAAAGACTTCGTCCCTAAGATGAAGGCTTCTTCTAAAGTTATCGTCATTTTGTCCGGTATCTTGATTATTGCAGCCTTTGTAGGACTTATTGTCGCAGCTATTATTGGCATTCCTAAGATCATCGAATCCGTCTCAGGCGGAAATTCAGAACCGGAAACAAGCCAAGAATCAAACCAGGCTTAGGCAAACAAAAAAAATACGCTTCGAAATGAGGCGTATTTTTATTGTTATATTTTAACCAAAATTTTTTTGACAAGACAAAAGGCTACCCGTTCAGGTAGCCTTTCGTATAATTCGGCATCTTGCTAGTTTCCCGCAAAGCAGTATAATCGCCGCGACCAGTCTTGACTTCTGTGTTCGGAATGGGAACAGGTATTTCCCTGGCGCCATGGACACCGAGGAAAGACTCTAAGGGCGAGCCAAACACGAACGGCTCTGTATTAGAATCTTACCTCGATGTAAGATGTGAATTAGGATTTTAATTGACTCTGATGATTCATTAATTTCTTAATGAAATTGAACATCAGTTACTAGTTAAGTCTACTCCTTCTATTAACATTTTGCAAGCAAAATCCTAATAGAAGAGACATAAAAAGGCAATGCCTCTATTAGTACGCTTCGGCTCCATATGTTACCATACTTCCACCTTGCGCCTATCAACCAGATCATCTTTCTGGGAGGTCATAGGGAATTCTTATCTTGGAGTTAGTTTCGCGCTTAATATGCTTTCAGCGCTTATCTATTCCGAACATAGCTACTCGGCAATGCAGCAGGTGGCCACAACCGATACACTAGAG
>JAKSSX010000003.1 GCA_024402895.1 Candidatus Saccharimonadota bacterium | reverse complement strand
GTGGCGAGCGTCAGACGCAGTAATTTGCCGCGCCTAACGCTCGTCGCGAGTTAAACTCGCAAGAGTAATACCTTATTTTATACTTATCAATTTTGGAGGAAAAAAACGATGAAGAAGTCAAAAACAACTATCATCAACGCCGCAGGTTCAGTAAACACAAGCGCTACAGCATCATACAACGCAGGAACAGATGCAAAAATCGAGACCAACTCAAAGAAGAGAACATGGAAGCTCGAGGCATCATGCCCTAAGACTAAGGAAATGATGACTGTTGCGGGAAGAAAGCTCTTGGAGTGGCTCGATGGCCGAATGGCAATCGCAGCAGCCGCAGATCCCGCAGATCAGGTACATGTCGAGAAGGATAATGAGTCCTTCGAGGTAACTGCACCTAATGGAGCGCTTACTGAAGACCAGAGAATGGCCGTAGCTCGTTGTTGGGTTGCATGGCGCAATAGCGTATGCCCTTGCTACCAGCAGCAGACACAGCAGACACAGCAGTCTGGTCAGCAGACACAGCAGTCAGGTCAGACACAGCAGACACAGCAGTCTGGTCAGACTCAGCAGACACAGCAGTCTGGTCAGCAGACACAGCAGACACAGCAGTCTGGTCAGACACAGCAGACACAGCAGTCTGGTCAGCAGACACAGCAGTCAGGTCAGACTCAGCAGGGTCAGCAGCCGGCTCCTAAGTATATCTGGGAGAAGTATCCGGCAGGAAGCCAGGCTCTGTTTGACCACAATAACGCTGAGATTGCTGCATTCCGTGAGAAGCTTCGCAATCAGGGTCAGCAGTCATAACCTGCAGTATCAAGATCTATTGTGATGATCTGGAATTTGCCACGCAAACTTCGAAAGGAGGGCGCGTGGTTTTTTCTATGTTTTCTTTTTACGCTATAATTGATATATGAAAAAAGTACTCTCATTTGATATTGATCAAACATTAAACATTGCGAAGACTCCTATTCCTGATGAAATCGCTGAACTTCTTCGTGATCTTCTCGGAAAATATGAAATCGCTCCAATCAGCGGCCAGAAGTTCGAGCAATTCCTTATTCAGATTGTTAACCGCCTAAAAGATGTCGGCACCACTCCAGAACAGCTCGAGCATCTACATCTCTTCGTCGCTCAGGGCACGCAGTATTACCGCTTCAGCGCTGCAAAGAATGACTGGGAGCAGGTTTACAACTTCCCTCTTACCGACGAACAGGTTACTGAAATCACTAATGCTATTGAAACCGCTGCAACCGAACTCGGTTATTGGGAAGCAGACAAGCTTCAGGATGGCGACGAAATTATTGAAAACCGCCTCAGCCAGGTCACTTTCTCGGCACTCGGCCAAAAAGCTGGCACCGAAGCTAAGTATGCATGGGATCCAGATTGTAAGAAACGCGAAGCTATTGTTGCGCGCGTCAAAGAGCTCGCTCCATCTTACGAATACGAAATCGGTGGCACTACCAGCATCAACGCTTTCGTTCCTGGCATGAACAAGGTCTTCGGCATGACTCATTTGCTCGAAGAATTAAAGGTCGAAAAGTCTGAAATTCTCTACTTTGGCGACATGACTCAGCCTGGCGGCAACGATTACCCTGTCGTTCAGATGGGCGTCGATACTATTACTGTTCGCTCTCACGAAGATACCGCATACGCACTCCGCGGCATTCTTGGTGTATACGACAAATAATTCCGCTTATGGTAAAATAGAAGCATGAAGAGGTTTTTATTTGCGCGCACCCTTCGTGCTTCTGGCAGAATGCTACTTTTTGTTGGCGCTATGCTTAGCTTGGGGTTGACCGCCGTCTACACATATCTATTTTTCTATCGCTTAAACAATCAGGAGGCAAAGTTTGAGCCTATCCAGATTACTATGCCGGAAGGCGTAGCAGAAAATACCGTCCAAAGCTCAAACCCTTATGTTGCTTTCATTACTGCTATCATTAGCGTCGTCCTAGCTATCGGCCTAATCGCAGTAATTGCAAAAATCTACAACGGCCACATCCGTAGCACAATTGCACGCATCGCAAGATTATTTAAGGCTCAAATTTTCACTGTAGAAATCATGAGTACGCTCATCGTTTGGACTATTACTACTCTATATTTAGCTTTCTTTATCCCTGCTGGCGCAATCGCCGCAACCTTCGCGTTCATTATTAATGAACTACTCTTCCTCTTTGCTTGGGGATCATACGGGCAACCAAATTACGAAAAATAGAAAGGGCATCAACTATGGACACTCCTCGTAAAAAATACATCGTCGCAAACTGGAAAATGAATTTCACCACTGGTGAAGCAAGTCTTTATCTAGATAAGCTCAGCAAGCGCATCCAGCCAAGCCGCAAGGTTCAGGTTGTTTTGGCGCCAAGCACCATTTCCCTTCAACCTCTTTCTCTTCAAATTAATCGTCGCCAATTCAAACTTTCCGCACAAAACTTCTACTGGCGCGAATACGGTGCATATACTGGCGAGGTCGCACTCTCTCAGATTCGCGGTTTCGTAGATTACGCGATCGTCGGCCATTCCGAACGCCGCTATGTTTTTAATGAAAGCGAGGAAGATATCGCTCAGAAAGTTGCAGCCGCAATCCGCAGTAATATCACCCCTATTCTCTGCATCGGCGAGACCGCTCTCGATCGCAAAGAAGGTGAAACTGCCGCTGCAATCTACAGCCAACTTACCAGCGGCCTACATCAGGTTAGCAAAGAAGATATCAGCAAAGTCATTATCGCTTACGAACCAGTTTGGGCAATCAGTAGCAATAAAAACGCAAAGCCAGCTAAGCCAATCGATATCATCGAAGCTGAGCGCATTATCCGCAAACACATCGCAAAACTTTACGGCAAAGAAGCTGCAGAAGAGATTTCAGTTCTCTACGGTGGCTCCGTCAACAAAGATACCGCACCTGCTTATCTCCAGCTCGAAGGCATCGATGGTCTCTTGATTGGTAACGCAAGTTTGATTGCTGACCAATTCTGTGCTATCGTAGAGATAGCTAAAGGTGTATAAAAATGAGCGATAATATAGATTACAGTGAACTAGATCGTGCAGTTAACGAGGCTATGAACGCCCGTAAAGTTGCCAAAGCTCAGCCTCAAAAAGCTGCTGAGCCCGTAAAACCAGCTACTACTCCTATTTCTGAAGAGCCAAAAAAGCCGGCTGCAAAGCCAGTTCAGCGTGGTATTATGATGGATTTTGCTCCACGCAGCAAAAGTCCAGTAGTTAACAAAGTTCCAGTATCTAAGCCAGTCGCAAAAGCTACACCTGTTCGCCCTACCGTCAAAACCGTAGAGCCTATTATCGCAAGACCTGTAAAACGCGTTGCTAAACCAGTCACAAAACCTGTCGCTAAGCCTGTTGCAAAACCAGCAGAAAAGCCTGCGCCAGCTCCAGGAAAACCGGCACCACGTCCAATTCCAGCACGTCCAGCACATCCAGCTCAGGCAAATGCTCGCCCAGTTTTGAGCAAAAAACCTACTGCTAAGGCTGTCGAAGCTCCAAAAGAAGAGCCAGTCAAAAAAGAGGCCGCTCCAACTCCAGTTCCCAAGAAGCGTGAAGCGCCAAACGCCAACAATTATTCACTTGGCGGTCGCTCCCCTTTTATGGCTAATACCAAGGTTGAAAAACGCCCTCTAGGTCATAACGTCCCAGAAACTAGCGCTTCTGCTCTCCGCAGCACGCACAATGTTTACAGCCAAAAGAGCCCAATACGTGCAACCGAAAATGCTAAAAAACACATCATCGCTCAGGATCCAAAAGGTAAATCTGGCTGGCTTTGGACATTGATCGTTCTCGCGGTCATCGCTGCCGGCGGCGGTCTTGGTTATTTGGCATATCTCTTAGTCTTTGCGCATTAAAGAAAAATCTGATATAATTACAAAGTACGTATCCTTTGGTGGGTATAGCTCAGCTGGTTAGAGCGTCGGTTTGTGGCACCGAAGGTCGAAGGTTCGAACCCTTTTACCCACCCCATACGTATTTTGAAAACTTGCGGGTTTCATATAACGGTTATTATGTGAGTTTTCCAAACTCAACATGAGAGTTCGACTCTCTCAACCCGCACCAAGATAAAGCCCATTCGGGTCTTTTTTTATTGTTAAAATATAACAATTTAATGACATCAAAAAACAGCCCTTCCGGGCCGTTTTTTGTTTTAAGCCAAATCCGATGCGACGCGGTTTACTTCTTCCATAGTAGTCAAACCGGCGAGAGCCTTCAATGTACCATCCTGGCGCATTGTAATCGTGCCCTTCATCTTTGCGACGCGCATAATGTCGCCAGATGTCGCGTGAGCAACGATAAGCTTCTGAATATCATCATCAACCGCGATCGTCTCGTAGAGACCGATACGACCTTTGTAACCGCCAGGAGCATCTTCCGTTTCAATACCCTTTGCCATCGTGAAGCTAGTTGAAGTTGCGAGCGGCAAAGTGCCATAACCTAGTTGCTCGGACTTTGCAGCAACCTCAGCTGAACTCTGTGGCAAGAAGCCACTAACAATCTGCTTAATTGCGGCAGTCTCAAGCTCTGAAGTCTGATGCGTTTCGCGACGCTCAGCAACACGGCGAGCAAGACGCTGACCAATAACAGTATTCAAAGTAGATGCGATCAAGAATGGCTCAATGCCCATATCGAGAAGACGAGGCAAAATACCTGCAGCCGAGTTGGTATGCAATGTTGAGAACACCAAGTGACCAGTCAAAGCAGCCTGAACAGCAAGGTTTGCAGTTTCAGCATCGCGAATCTCACCGACCATTACTACGTCAGGGTCCTGACGCAAAATAGAGCGAAGGCCGGATGCGAAAGTTAGGCCAGCATCAGTATTAATCTGAATCTGGTTAACGCCATCCATCTTATACTCGACCGGATCCTCAAGCGTAACGATATTAATTGATTCGTCTTTAATCTTCTTGATGAGTGCATAAAGCGTGGTAGACTTACCAGAACCAGTAGGACCGGAAGTTAGAATCATGCCGTTTGGACGAGAAATGCCTTCAAGAACGTCCTTAAGCGCGCGACCAGTCATACCCATCTTCTCTACATCCATAGATGTACCAGACTTATCCAAGAGACGAATAACAACCTGCTCACCCCAAACAACTGGAGATGTCGCAATACGAAGGTCGATCTCGTTATCATTAACAACAACTGCAAACTGACCGTCCTGAGGAATACGATGCTCATCAATCTTCAAACGAGCCATAATCTTAATACGGGAAATAAGTGCAGGCTCGATAGATTTTGGAAGCTCCATCGTCTTGCGCAAAACACCATCGATACGGCAACGAATGATCAAAGATTTCTCGAGAGGTTCGATATGAATATCGGACGCCTTAGACTTTGCGGCGTAATCAAGAATCGAAGCGAGCGCCTTAGAAATTGGCGAATCCTGAGTAATAGTCTGAGCTTCAGAATTATGCTTTTTCTCATTCTCTGCCTTCTTTGCAACCTTATCGACATCCTTCAAATCGGCAACATACTGTGCCAAAGCATTCTGAACACCAGCTTCGGAAGTCATGATTGCGCGAACTGGCATCTTTACAAGCGTAGAGATATAGTCGATGCGCTGAATGTTGGTTGGATCCAATACGGCAACAACTAACTGACCGGCTTGAAGCTCCAAAGGAATAACCTTCTGACGTTCCGCAATTTCCTGAGGAATCTTAAGAAGTTTTTCTTTATCAAACTTAATATTACGCAAATCAATATAAGGCGTATGCGTAACAACTGCTGTAGCATGCTGAATAATATCATCGGAAGCAAGTTTTTTATGCTTAATAGCTGCCAAAATTGGCTGGCCACTCTTCTCTACTTCCTCATAAGCCTTCTTTACAAGCGCGGCATCAACAAGACCATCCTCAATGAGGAGCTTCACTACACTATCTTGTTGTTCCCTAGAAAGAAGCATTATTCAACTCCGGCGAAGGCATCGCTGCCATCAACATTTTCGTCTTCCTCAGACGACTCTTCATCTTCATCTTCATCGTTATTATTATCTTTATTCTCGAAACCAGCTTTAGGAACACAAGTATGCTTTGCCTCGTTCCAGTCTTCAAGAGGACCACAGTTACCGACATAAACCTCAACAGTAGGGTTTAAAGCGGCGGTTGCGTTAAAAGTTTCAATATCTGGCTGCTCGATAGAATTGCTAATTGGATCCATGTAAGACAAAGTTTCTACTCTATCGTTAGGATCGCCCAAAATCGCATTACCAAGAAGATAGGAAGCAACAACAGAGATAGCTGCTACTAAAATGATAAGTGCTATATCAGTGTTTTTCATTATTTCTTCTTTGCCTTTCTACCTGTACATTTTTCGCTTGTCTGGTCAGCGCAAACCTTTTTGCTCTTCTTTTCGATATTAATAGTATCGGAATAGTAAGCACGGAAAGTTGCATGGAACTCAATCGTCTCGGAAGTAGTTGAGTCACCCGAGAATGAGATAGAAGCGGATGCGATATCATAGTTGCGAATAGAGTTCTCAATCGTGTCGAGAGCGCTACGAACCTTATTCGAAGTATCATCGAGGGATAGAGATGCACCAATTGGTTTTAGAGACGTAGTAACAACATTGCCTGCATCATCCTTAAAGCCAACCTCATCAGCATCGTTACCGGAGATACCATCAATCTTAATCGTACCGTCACTCCAGAGGAGAAGCTGGTTCAAGCTAGCCAGGGTAGCTTCTACGTTTTCCTTTGAAGGAATAGCATCTGGAATAACGCGAAGTGCTGAACAAACGCGAGCCAACTCGATTTCGTCGACAATAGCCTCTTCTGTATCATTAGACTCTTCTTCATCGGAGCTATTCGTGAATTGGTCTAGATACTTCGCACAGTCTGCCGCACGCGTGCGTGCAACAGCTTCGAGATTCTCATTGTTACTTAGATCGTTAACCTCTTCAGAGATATTCTTTAAGCTATTCTGAATCGAGGTGTAATCCTTGATAATCTTATCTTTTTCGCTAATCAAAGTGCCATTAAAAGTAATGACCTTTGCGAAGTAAACAATACTAACAATAGTAATACCTAATAGAATTGAGGTACCACAAACTGCTAGGAACATTTTCTGCTGGGCACTATCAATTTTTGCCCACTTTGCAAAAGCGACACCTTTGCCTTTGCCTTTTGCTGCGTCAGTCTTTCCAGCCATTATTTTACCTCCTCCGTATCATGTGCTGCTTCGGTAAACATACCGCTAATCTGGATGTAGCTATCCGTAACGTTCTTGCGGGTAGGACCAACGATCATCATATGCTTGTTAGATGAAAGGAATACCGAATGGGTAATCTTCAAGCTAGATGAGAATGAGAGAACCATGATATCATCGCTATCACGACCATATGCAGAGTCGCCAATGTAAGGCTCTTCTGATAGCAATGGACAAGTTTCCTTAGTAGAGTTTTCGTCAAACTTACCGTCCTCATCGTATTGTAGACATTTACTCTCGAAGTAGTAACCTTTAATCTTTTCGTCAGTCTTACTTGCGAAGCGGTCATTACCTTCCATGTACTTTTCACGGTCTGAAACATCGTTGTAGGTGCGACGAATACGAATGTCCTTCTTCTCTACTTTCTTAGTTTCAGCTTCGGCATTTTCAGTAATTTGATTAGACAAATCATCCTCGAGCATATTATCGAGAATATTATTAATCTTAGTATCCTCTTCTTCTACCATTGGAGCTTCGCAGCCTGGCTGACCCTTATGATAAATACCATAAGTAATGCCGTTTACTACCTGCTCGTCAATACAGAAGCTTGGAATAGGAACATACTCACCGCTTTCGCTGTCTTTGCGCATGTAGTTACCGTAATCAAAGTAGCTAAGGCTTGCATTCTTCTTGAAGGCCTCAAGCGCACGATAACCAATGTTATTATTCGAATAACCGAGAGCGTCGAAGAAAAGTGTATCGTTATTAATATTAGTGTTAATTTCGCTAATCTTTACGGTATTCTCATCACCCTTTGCCTGATTTGGAAGGATAGTATCAAGAATATTAAAGACACGTGAGAATTTAATCTTGTTAGCATTCAACAAGGAAAGGTTCTTCATCTGATCCTGAATAGTAAGGATTTCAGACTCATTTCTGAACTTCATAATTGCGGTACCATACTTGGAATCGCAACGCTTTGAACTCTTTGGAATACTTCCCTCAGAGCGACAAGCCATTTCCTCATCCTTAGCAGCAAGAGCGAGACCCTGACCACCAGTAATGGAAAGAAGAATCGCAAAAACACCACCACAAGATGCGGCTACGATAACACAGATCAAGAAAACAAAGTTACGAAGCTTTAATTTTTTGATCAATTCGGATTTTACATCTGGAACTAAGCTAATTTCGTACATAAAACTACCTTACGTTTGACCTTTCTGCCAGGCCAATTGCAACTGAGAACTCTGCTGCGACTTGCGACAAAGCCTGTTGCTGCTGTGGCGTTACTTTTACCATCTGCCATGGGTTACCCTGAATCGTCTGAATACCAGTTTTTGCTTCAATGTATTCTGCCATGAATGGAATGATACCTGCAAAGCCAGAAAGAACGATACCGCCTACTGGAACATTTGGATACTTCGTCTGGAAGAAGCGTACGGATTTCGTAAGCTCAGAAGCGAAGTTTTCAAGTGTGTTATCAAGAGCCTTAAAGACCTGGCCATCAAGCTTATCCTGAGCAAGACCAAACTTTAAGATGAACTGGCGTGCTTGGCTCTCTTTTACGTTTAGAGAGTTAGCGACAGTACGTACCAAGACGGAAAGACCGCCAGGAAGCATACGAACAAGACGAGGTGCACCATAGACCATAGAAAGGTCCGTTGAGTCTTCACCGAAATCGATGATTAAACGTGCATCAGTTAATCCAGGAGGGGTTAAGGAGCGAGACATGGCAATAGGTTCTGGTTCTTGAGCAACCAAGTTAAAGCCAAAACCTTCAACGCTTTCCATGCGCTCTTCTGCGTATTTGATGGAAGTACAAGAAAGTAGAACTTCCGTAATAGAAGGATCGTTAGGGCTTGGACCTAAGATTACAAAGTCTACCTTTGCATCTTCTACCGGCATTGGAATATATTGATCAATGTGGTATTTAACAACCTTTTCAATCGACTTCTTATCTTGAGTTGGTACCTCAATAATCGTCGTAAAGGTTTTGTTTGATGGAAGACCAAGAGCAATGTTCTTAGTCTTAATGCCTGCCTGTTCGGCAGCCTGAACAATGGTTTCGCCAAGACGGCGCTTACCAGCGTCACTACTATCCTGAAGAATTTGACGACTCACTGGGACATACGCAAAGCGCTGCAAAACCCAGCCGTGCTGGATATTGCCGGATAGTTCAATCATCCTCAATGCATCGGTTCCTATATCTAGGGCGAAAAAGTCGCCCACCCCATAACCTAGACTCATACCAAAATTATAGCATAAGCGTAAAACCTAGCGCAAATATTTTATACAAAAAAGACCGGCTTTTCGGCCGGACTTTTTACAAACAAATTAAACGTTAAATTTGAATTCAACTACGTCACCGTCGCGCATTACGTAGTCTTTCCCTTCCGTACGCATTAGGCCAGCTTCTTTTACAGCTTTTTCGGAACCAAGTCTTACGAGGTCATCATAAGAGCAAATTGTTGCAGCAATAAATCCACGCTGGAAATCCGTATGAATCACGCCTGCTGCCTCTGGCGCAGTAGCGCCCTGAAGAATCGTCCAAGCACGAGTCTCTTTCTTGCCAGCAGTTAGATAGCTCTGAAGACCAAGCGTGTCGTATGCGACATGGACTAACTGGCTCAAACCATCTTCCTTAATGCCGTAGCTATCCAAGAATTCACGCTTATCTTCTGCAGACATATCGACCATCTCGGACTCAAGCTTCGCATTTACGAAAACACACTTCTGAGGAGCAACCATTGTAGCCAATTCTGCACGCTTGCCCTCATCAGCAACATCGGTTTCATTCATATTGAACATATAGAAAACAGGTTTACTAGAAAGAAGATCAAGACCATCGACCGGCTCAATATGCATAGCGCCACTCTTCAAAGCCTCAAGCGCAACAGTCGCCTGCTCTACGCGCTTTGCGGCATCCTTGTCGCCACCACGAGCTTCCTTCTGAATCTTTGGTAAAGTTTTTTCCAAAGTCTCAATATCGGCAAGCGCGAGCTCAGTTTCGACGGTTTCAATATCACGCTTTGGATCAGGTCCGCCAGCGACGTGAGTAATATTCGCATCTTCAAATGCGCGAACAACATGGCAAATCACTTTACACTCGCGAATATTCGCCAAGAATTTATTGCCAAGACCTTCACCCTTCGACGCGCCGGCAATAAGACCTGCAATATCAACAAACTCTACAGTTGCAGGGACTACTTTATCGGAATCATACATTTTAGCTAAAGTATCAAGACGCTCGTCATGAACACCAACAATACCAGTGTTTGGTTCAATTGTTGCGAATGGATAATTCGCAGCTAGCGCGCCAGCATTCGTCAATGCATTAAAAAGCGTGCTCTTCCCCACATTTGCTAAACCTACAATTCCAATCTGTAAACTCATGGATACATTATAACAGAGATAGAGAACATTTTCGTTAGCTAAACTAGCATAGGCAATATAGATGCTATACTATAACTAGAATGAAACAAAGGATGGAAGTCAGTAAGACGGAAGAAAGCAAAGAGTCTAGCGCTGAAACTCTGTCCGAAATGAGCGAAAAATTCAATGCTGAAGCCGCCAAACAATTAATTGAATCTAAGAAACAAACCATCAGTCGCGAAAATGAAGCTCGCCAAAAATCAGCAAGCGAAGAAGCTACTCTTAGATTAAAGGCATTTTTTGAACAAAAACAACAGAAAAACGAGCCAGAACAGGCCCAAGAAAAAACTGGACAGCCACAAAAAAACGAGCCTACACAAAAACCAAATAGCTTTCTATCGTCGGTAAAGGGATTCTTTGGAAGGTTTAGGACAGCAAAGAACGAACAGGCCGGCCAAGAAGGAACTCAAGACACTTTACAGGATTCAGAACCCATTTCACCAGCGTTAAGCGAAGAGTCTGAACTTTCTAGTTCAGCCATTGACGAAGAAGCAGAAAAAGAACGAGCGAAACTCGAAGAAGACATGGCGACAGCAAGAAATATGCTCGAAAGACAAAAACATGAACGTTTCAGGAACCAACGAGCACAAGAGCTCCTAGAACGTAATTTAAATGATCGCCTCCTCTCTATTAATTCACTCGAGGATGAAATTATTATGGAGAACCCTGGCGTCGAAAAACGTTCAATATCGTACGACGGCGTAGAGATACCAGTCTACGATCTAAAGGGTCTTCCCTTCTCCTTACTCACGCATACAGTTGACTACAGAAGACTTAATAAAAAAGGCGATATTGGCACAGAAACATATAAAGAAGTTATGGAATCTCCGTCGATTTGGATGCAGCGCAAAGACGAAGCGGAACAATCAAAAGAATATGGCACCAGAAAAAGTAGCGCACGCGGAGATACAATTTCGACCTCTTATCGTAATTCGGAAAAAAATCTTAGTACATACCTTAGTGGAGATTTGGTTTACGGATTTGCGACAGTCGAGCCCGATTCGGTATTAAAAGTAATAAATAATGACGGTAGAACGCCAAATATTGTAGGAAAAGCTGAAACATCAGTATCAAATGCGCAAGGAATCGATGCACTCGAAAATAATTTTTCATCCAAGTACAATGAAATTCTTCTACGAAGATATACAGAAAATGGAATGCCTAAGAAACCAGATTATATAGTCTCAACAAATGGACAATTTTCCGAGGCAGCCCTTCGCCATGCAAAATATTATGGTATACCAATTATTAATATTGAGGAAAAAACATACTTAGAGAAAGCAGCAGAAAAAGGTAAAAAAATAATAGATTCAATCGACGAGAACGGCGATTATCTTGATATTGTAGATAAAATAACCGAGCTAAGACGCTTGCCTGGACTAAATAGTTATATTGCCGGCGATTTCGTAGGAATCGGTCGCGATGCCGACGACAAGATCAAGAATGCCGCTTCAAATCTAGACGAACTACAAAGAAAATGCTTAGAGCTTAAAAAAATAGAGCAACTCAAGCGCATAGAGTTTATAAAAGAATCGCTATCTGAGGCTATTCAACAGATTGAGCATTCAACGTTAGAAGGAAGGACTTCGGATATTATTCCTTCTCCATTTGATTCTTTCGATGTAACCGTTAAAAATATTGAAGATGGCATCGTCAGCGATGTTCACGAAGATAAAAGCGATACATCGCTTCGTGTTCCTGGAAATTACAGCTATATCAACATAATATTTAAACTAAAAGGCAGCGACAAGACAGTAGAAACATACCTATATAATGGCAAGAACCCATACGATTTAGAAAAAGCTTTACGACAACTATCGCTTAGCGAAGAGCAGTATGAAAACTCAAGCAGTGAGCACTATCTAGCCATGCTACCAATAGTTCGTCGCTATTTCGATGCATGTAGAAAAAACGAAGAACTTGAATAAAACTTTCTTTTATTCGTTTTCAGAAGATTCTTCAGATTCTTCTTCTGTTTCTTCTTCCTCTTCTTCTGGCTCCTCAGGCTGCTCAGGTTCTGGCTTGGCCTTAGTGGTAGTCCAAGAATGAGGAATAGCATCGACGAAGCTTGCCGCTACGTCTGGAGTTGTGACCTTAATAAAGTGGACGCGTTCGTCGTATGTCCTAAAGATATATTCGAAACGCCACTCATTCTTCGTTGGCACATAATAATGAACTTTGTATAAAGTCTCATCGTTAAGAGTTTCTTCAGTCATAGTCGCCTCCGAACCCTTAATCTTCATAGCCTCATCATAGCAATCCTCTGCTAGGCGCTTAGCTGTACGGTAATTGTTCTCATCGAAGGAATTGATATAAACGGTGCTTTTGCCGTCCGTATTGCTGTAGCTAATGCTGCCATCGCCCGAATTTACATTCGTAGGATTCCACTCTTTTGGAATCAAAACATAGCCATGCTCTTCGCTACCAACTTTCTGAGTTTCGTAGTCAGGCTCGTCATTCTGAACATTACTAGAACCGCCATTAGCATTTCCATCAGAAGCAGAATCATTTTTTCTAGTCAAAGAAATGAAAACAATTGTGCTAATAACTACAATTGCAATAATCGCGCAAATAATGCCTACGGCCATCATTGGATGCGTCTTCTTTTCAGCAGCCTTCAAAGCTGCCTCATGTGCAGCACGCGCCGCCGCTTCCTGCTCCATGGTAATACGAGAAGCGCCAGTCATTGTCGGGTTAGAGCCAAGTGTATCTGGAATAATATTTGTTGGCTCGGCATACATTTCAACAGAAACGTTTGCATTGTCGCTATAACCGTTTGGAATCTGATTTGGCTGATTGCCGTTTACTGGTTTTTGATCGTCACCCACTTCTTTACTTTCTTTAAGGCCTAATTTAAAAGAAATTTTACCAGAAAACGCTTATGCTGTCAAAATTCTAATCCAATTTTCCGCGACGCAAATGTAAAATTTTATCAGCGTGGCTAGCGACTCGCTTCGAATGAGTCACGATAATGACAATCTTGTTTTGCTTTTTCGCAAGATCTTTGAAGATATCGATGATTTTTTCTTCAGTATCCTCATCTAGATTGCCTGTAGGCTCATCTGCAACAATAATTGGCGAATTTGACGCAATAGCACGCGCAATCGCAACACGCTGCTGCTGGCCACCAGACAACTTTCCAATTAGGCGCCTACCCTCTTCTTCTGTTAGGCCAACTTGCTTTAGGTATTTATCCGGATCGACTTTACGCTTATCAAAATCAATCGCAACCTGAACATTCTCGCGAGCAGTCATATACTTAATTAAGTTATATGCCTGAAAAACAATATTCACATATTTCAGACGAAATTCGGTACCGCCAATTTTTCGCAAGCTCTTATTATTAAACTTAATGTCACCATCCTGCAATTTATCTAATGCTGATAGCAGCGAAAGAAAAGTCGTTTTACCAGATCCACTCTCCCCAACAATTGCATACATTTTACCGGATTCAAATTCAGCATTTATATCCTTTAAGACTTTCTGGACACCAGAAGGATTGCTATATGCATAGCTAAGATTTTCAACTTTCAAAACATTTTTCTTGCTCATTTTTACTCCTTACCGGCCAATATTTCTTTAGGTTGATAGCGCATAATATTAACTGATGGCAAAATCAAAGCCAGAATAATAACTAAATAGCCAGTTGCAAATAGGATTAGAAAATCTGATGGAGTAGCATTAATATCTAGTTCAACTTTCTGCTCGTTATTAGCCATCATACGCTGCTTCATATTCATCTCACGAGAATCATTATTGCCAGGCGCAAAGTTATCATTATTTGGTTGACCTGGCATACGATTACCTGGACGACCAAAATTCTTTTCTAATTGAGCCTGCGATGATGCCGTCTGAGAGTCAATAATTCCCTGTCCCATAGATTTAGCCAAGAAAGTACCGGAAATCGAAGCCAACGCGAAGCCAAGCGTGCCGACAATCGCAAGCTCTGTAGCAATTTGCGTAACGACATTAAATTTATGCGCACCCAATGATAGCAATACGCCCATTTCGTAACGACGATCGCGAACGTTAAGCGTGACAATCAAAGTAATAATTACGATAGCAGCAATAATAACAATTACTAAAATAGTAGTAGCAAAACCGCCAACACTTTCAATTGAGCCGGACATAGAATCGTACTCGGAAGTATCTACGGCAATCTTCAAATTGTTCTCAGCTAATTCCGGAAAATCACTATTTATCTTCTCTACAAACTCATCAGCCTTATCAGAGTTAATCATATAGAAATTAGCGTTATTTACATCAAAATTCCCGTCATTATAATCATCGCTACTTAAGAATTTTGCTGCCGTCGCAATATTCATATAAATCGTATTCGCGCCAGCAAATGGATCACTAGAATCATAAACACCAATCACGGATAGTTTTACAATTTCCGACGTATAAACGTTTTTAATTTCAAAAGTGTCGTCAACTTTCAAATCATTCAACTCGGCAAATTCATAAGAAATCAAAGCCTTATCGTCGGAGTCTTCGTCAAAATATGTACCATCCTTAATCGTGAATGATTCATTTTCTACTCCAGAAATATACGCATACGCATTAATACCAGATATCGTAATATTTCCATCCAATTCCGCGCTCTCACTATTATTCGAGTTCTGAAAACGTCCAGGCATTCCTGGCATACCAGGCATCTCAGGACCATTATTACTCTCCACAATTTCTAAATCGCCTTCATTTGCAGAAGAAGAGATTTCGTAAGAATAATCCTTTACATAATCTGAATACGAAGCAATTTCATTCGCAGTCTCAATACTAATTTTTGGACGAGACATTTTGCCAAACATTTCTCTTCTATCAACGCCACTCTCCATTTGTTCACGTTGATTTTCACGAATCGCCTCCATATCGGCCTGAATCGTGACCGTTCCGCCAAGCGTAGATTTTGCATAATCCATCTGCGCGGCTACTGCAGATTTAATAGTAATAGCAGCTAGCACAAGATTCGCCATTATAAAGAAAATCAAAGTCAAAACAATAGTACGACCAATCTTTCTGCGAATCGAAAGCCAACTTCTTTTAAGCATGTTTCGATACATGTTTTCCTTTCAGTTATTTGTTCTAATTTTCGCGCAAATGCTTAAAACAAAACTGAAAATTTTGTGCTATTTTTATCTGATTCGGCACAAATATTCCACTTATTTTGATCAGCAATCGACTTAGCGATCGCTAAACCTAAACCGGTGCCACTAGCGGATTTATCGACTTGATAAAAACGATCAAAAATTCTATCAATCTTTTCTGCAGGAATCATTTTTCCATCATTCTCTATCGAAAATCCATTATCGTTTAAACAAATCTTAATTGTTTTATTTGAGTACTTAATTGCATTATCGAGCAAAATATCAAAGATCTGCTCAAAGTCAGCTTTATTAATAACAAATGAAATACTCGGCAAATCGATATCGAGCTTTTTATTATCCAAGCGCGCATTAAAATATTTAATCCTGCCCTTTATCAACTCGGCGATATCGATTTTTTTCTTTTCGGATTCAGTCTTGCGACCATCAGTTCTGGCTAGCAAAAGCATACTATTCACGAGATCGCTCGCACGCGTTAATTCGCATTCAATATTATCCGCCCATGGCTTCTCAGTAGCACCAAGCGCCTCGAAATTTGCTCTGACGGAAGCAATCGGCGTCTTTAATTCATGTGATGCATTCGCAATAAATTCACGCTGTTTTTCATACGCTTCCTCGACCGGCTTTACGGATTTGTTTGCCAAAAAATAGCTCAGTATAAAAACCAAAGTTTCAATCGAAATTCCAACAATTATTAACGTAACCGCCAGCGAGACTAAGTAGCCTTCACGTTCGCGTTCAATCTCCTCACGAAACGCTCTGCGCAATACAGAATTTTTGCTAAACTCTCTTGGAATCGGAGGTTCAATACGACGAACATTAGCTGAAGAAAAAGCAAAAATTGCAATAAAAGCTACGACAAGAATCGCCGTAGTAGTTAGCATATTCGTTAAAATAAATTTATTTCGAAGCGATTTAAACATTACATCTCCACTAGCTTATAACCAAGCCCACGCGAAGCCTTAATTTGCGTTCTAGCACCAACTTCGCGCATTACTTTTCTTAAGCGCGAAATATAAACCTCAATATAATTATCGTCACCATAAGAATCCTCACCCCAAATTCTGCCCAACAAAAATTCCTTTGATATTAGTCTGCCATTAGCTTTAATTAATTCACAAATAATCTTCGCTTCTTTTGCGGTAAGCTCAGTGCCATTCAACGTCTTCCTCTTTTCGTCATAAGATAAATCACCAAACGTAAGAATTTGTTCACTCATTTTCGAAGGCCTGCGCAATAAGGCATTTATGCGCGCTATCAGCTCTACTGTCTTAAATGGCTTCGCAAGATAATCATCCGCGCCGGAATCCAAGCCGCGAACCTTATCTTCGACTTCAGCCAAAGCAGACAACATAATTACCGGCGTACTATTTTTCTTTTCGCGCAATCTCTCCAAAATCTCAATGCCGCTCAACTTTGGCAACATGATATCTAAGACAATACAATCATAGGAATTAGAGACGGCCTTCTCCAATCCATCTTCACCATCAGCAGAATGATCTACATCAATCCCATTTTTCACAAGATTATGGCAAACTGCATCAGCAAGAAATTTTTCATCTTCAACATATAAAATTCGCACAGCTTGGATCTCCTTGTTTTATATAATAACAATTTACTTCATTAACTTGAAATGAAACTTTAAAAACACTACTACCCCTACGAGGTAAAATCCAGAAAATATGTTATAATATAACTAATGTTAGTTTCTGATTTTAACTACAATCTTCCAGAAGAAGTAATTGCTCAACATCCGCCAAAAATCCGCGGCACTACTCGCCTGCTCGCACTTAATCGCAAATCCGGCGAAATTACCGACAGTCACTACGCGGACTTAGATAGTTTCCTCGAGCCTGGTGATCTCATTATTTTGAACGACACTAAAGTCATGCGCTCTCGCGTCTTCACTGAACGTGCTTCCGACGGCCACCCACGCGAGCTCGTCGTCCTTGAACGCCACGATGGCGAAATTGACCACGTCATGTATCGTGGCAAATTACACGAAGGCGAAAAACTTATCATAAAAAATGTCGCAACCGACGAGAAAACTTCCGACGTAATCGAAATCCAAAGCATTCTCGGTAACGGTATCGCAACCGCAAAAGGCAGCCGCCCACTCGAAGAAATCGCACAAGATTATGGCAATGTTCCCCTTCCTCCATACATGCGCCGCGACGCAGAACCGGAAGATGTCGAGCGCTATCAAACTGTTTGGGCAAAAGACTTCGGTTCCGCAGCAGCACCGACCGCAAGTCTAAACATGACCAAAGAATTGCTCGCAAAGCTCGATAAGAAAGGCGTTCAAATTAAATATCTCACCCTTCATGTTGGCCTCGGCACTTTCTTACCGATTCGTTCCGACAACGTCGAAGAACACGAAATGCATTCCGAATGGTTCCAAATTCCAGAAGAAACTTTAGCTGCAATTAAGCAAACAAAGGAAGCCGGTCATCGCGTCATCGCGGTTGGCACAACCGTCACTCGCACGCTCGAATTCTGGGGCAAAACCGGCAAAACCGAAGGCGAAGACAACATCTTCATTTACCCTGGTTTCGAATTCAAAGTTATCGACGCACTAGTCACTAATTTCCATGCACCAAAATCAACTGTCCTTATGCTCACTGCAGCATTTGCAGACTGGAAAAATCTCAAACCAGCCTACGACCACGCAGTAGAATCCGGCTACAAATTACTAAGCTACGGCGACTCAATGTTTATTTATTAAAAAGGCGGAACAATGCTAAAATTCGACATCATCAAACAAAAAGGCTTAATGCGCGTAGGCGTTATTCATACGCCGCACGGCGACATTCAGACCCCTGCTTTTGTCGGCGCCGCAACTCGCGCTAGCGTCAAAGCTATCACGCATGCACAAATGCATGAACTTGGCAGTCAAGCGATTTTAGCAAACACTTATCACCTCATTCTTGCGCCAGGTCCAGAACTTATCGAACAAGGCGGCGGTCTCGCAGAATTTACTAGCTGGCACGGTCCATCTTTTACCGACTCCGGCGGCTTCCAAATGCTCTCATTAAAAGACGCAAAAATCGATCACGATGGCGTAACTTTTAAGTCCCACATTAACGGCGACAAAATCCGCATGAACGCCGAGATTTCTATGCAAGCGCAATGGCAAATTGGCGCAGATATTCATATGGCTTTCGATCAGGCTATCGATTCTCGCGATAAAGACGAAGTCGAAAAAGCTATGCGCCGCACTCATGACTGGTTACCGCGCAATATTGCTGAGCACACTCGCTTAAAGAAACTGGCTGAAGAAAACGGCAAACCAGAACAATATCTCTACGCCGTCGTTCAAGGCGGCTTATTTGAAGATCTGCGCCGCGAATCTGCAGAGTTTATGAGCGAGCAGCCAGTTGACGGCTACGGCATCGGTTCCCTCTACACAACCGAAACTCCAGAAACCGCAAACATCATTAAACTCACAAACGAAATCCTTCCACAGGACAAACCAAGACATCTTCTTGGCATGGGCAGCGAACCACGCGATCTATTTATTGGCGCAATGTATGGCTGCGACACTTTCGACTGTGTTGCTCCAACTCGTCAAGCTCGCAACGGTGCGCTTTATACTCCAAACGGTCGCATTAATATTCGCAACGCAAAATACCGCACACAGTTTACGCCGCTCGATCCGGATTGTGATTGCTACTGTTGTAAAAATTACAACGCTGCATATTTGCATCATCTTTATAAAGTCGATGAAATTACCGGCAAGACTCTCGCAAGCATCCATAACGAGCGTTTCGTCGTCCGCATTTGCGATAAAATTCGTCAAAGCATCCTCGATGACACCTTCGAAGACTATATGCACGATTTCATGGTAAAATATTACCATGAGCAAGATGTATAAGGTCACAGTCGATACTAAAACTTTTATCCGTTTCTGGCTAGTCATCCTCGGCTTCGCCGCTGTTGGCTTTTTGCTATTCCAGGCAGCAACTGCTCTTCTCATTATTGGCGCTGCACTTTTCTTTGCGCTCGCCATCAATCCATTAGTTCATAAAATTGCAAAACGCATTCCTGGCAACAGCATCAAGCTATCCATTGCATTTTCATACGTCATTATCGTCGGCTTCCTTTCTACATTCTTCGCTATCGTCGTGCCGACAATCATTAACGAAACCGTCAATTTCGCACGCAACTTCCCAGAAACAATCAAAACCGTCTCCGAGAATTTTTCGTGGCTTAGCGACTTCGGCAAAAGCATTGGTGTAGATAATATTCAGAACGAAATTATTACCGGCGTTCAGAAATTCTCATCCACAATCATCAACGATTTAGGCACAAACTTCGCCACGAGCGTCGGCGCAGTCGGTGGTTTTATTGCAGCACTTATTCTTGTACTCGTGCTCGCACTCTTCATGCTTACTGAAGGTCCAGCTATTGTTGATCAATTCTGGAAGAATTTCAAAGGCAACCCAGAATCAGTCCGCGCACAAAACACAGTCAACCGCATGGCTAACGTTGTTTCTAAATACGTTTCAAATGCACTTACCGTCGCGCTTATTAATGCATGTTGCACCGCAGCAGTTACGCTAATCATCTGCCTCTGCTTCAGCCTCGACGCGGGCCTAGCATTACCATTCGGCTTAATCACTGGCGTCTTCAGCTTAATTCCAATGTTCGGTTCATTCATCGGCGGTTGTATTGTAGCGCTACTCCTTGCCTTCAACGTTTGGGGCGCAGGTCTAGCATTCCTCATCTACACTATCATTTATCTCCAGATCGAATCTAACGTTATTTCGCCAAAGGTTCAGGGCAAAGGTCTTCAGCTCCCAGCTCTCGCAATCCTTGCTTCCGTTACGATCGGTGTTTACATGTTTGGTATTATCGGCGCGATCATCTCAATTCCAATCGCCGGCTGCGTTAAGGTTCTCTTCGAGGAATACGGCAAAAGCTTGAACATTGAAGAAGACAAGAAACCGGAAACTCATCATAAAATCGAGAAGAAAACCGAAGAAAAGAAACTAGTTGCTTAACAACAAAAAACAGGCGCAAAGCCTGTTTTTTTGTTATCCTTTATATTGCCATCTGACGCCATTGGCGCTATCAAGCAATTCAATTCCCTGATCGAGAATTTCATCACGAAGCTTGTCTGCCTCAGCATAATTCTTAGCCGCTTTTGCTTCAACGCGCTCTGCAATTTTAGCTTTCAATTCATCGGAAATATCTGGAGTAGTTGCGGCGATTTCTAGACCAAACGCACCATCCAAGAACTTCAAGAAATCATCAGAAGGAGCCAATCCACTCTTTGCTACGCCATCAATTGCAGCAAACGCGCCGGCAGAGTTTAAGTTAGAATTCAAAAGCTCAACAATCTCAGCACGCGCCTCAGCAAAGTCAGAAGTTTCAACTCCCTGCCAACGCAAAACTGCAAAGTTGCGATAATTCATTAAACGCGCATGCGCTGCGCCAAGCTGCTCAAACGAGAAATCTCTTTCCGCCTGATAATGGCCCTGGTATAACCACATCTTGTAATCAATTGGCGAGAAGCCACGCTCTTCCAAGTCGGATAAATAGTAAACATTGCCAAGCGATTTAGAAATCTTCTGACCTTCAACTGTGATGAAATTATTATGCAACCAGAAGTTTGCCATCTTCTTTCCGAAGGCGCCTTCGGTCTGCGCAATTTCATTCGTATGATGAACCGGAATATGATCAATGCCGCCACAATGAATATCAATCGTTTCATTCAACTTTTCGTGAATAATTGTCGAACATTCAAGATGCCAACCAGGATAGCCCATACGACCACGAAATTCCCATTTCATCGCATGATCTTCGCCATCACGAATCCATTTCCAGACCGCAAAATCAGACGGATTACGCTTCTCGTCGGAAAACTCAACACGTGCACCTGCACGCAAATTCTCTAAATCCAAATGTGCAAACTCTGCATACTTTGGAAACTTTGAAGTATCGAAATACAAGCCGTCAGTCGTGTCATACAAATAACCCGCTTCATCCAAAGCCTCAACAATTTTCTTGTCTTCTTCGATGAAATCAGTCGCACGGCAGACTGCATAAGGATCAATCAAACCAAGCTTATGGAAGTTATTCATGAAATCGTCCATGTACATTTGAGCAACTTCCCAAACTGTCTTCCCTTCACGGCGAGCACCTTTCTCCATCTTGTCTTCGCCGTCATCGGCATCAGAAGTAAGATGACCAACATCCGTAATATTTAATACGCGCTTTTCTTTCCAGCCATTAAGGCGCAAAACGCGAATCAACAAATCCCAATAAGTATATGCTGTGAGATTTCCAATGTGAGCAAAAGAATACACTGTCGGACCACAAGTATAGATTTTTACCTCGTTTGGATTTGCTGGAGTAAATTCTTCTACTTTATGCGACAGTGTATTATATAGTTTCATATAACTATTTTACCACTGTTATATTCTTATATCATTCTCTTCCGCGGTGTCTTCGTCTATCTCTACGCAGTTTAGTCTAGTTTCAAACCTATTATATGAGCTATATTCATGATCAAGCGTTTCGCGCAAATCGCAAAATACAAGAGTATCATCGCTTCTATTGCGACCGGTATATAAACGCATCATCATCTTTTTGTCGTCACGATTGTAATAATTATCAGACAAACGAACATTCATAACATCACTAACAATCTCATCGAGATTCTTTGCAGTATCAGTTACGAACTCACCAATACCAATATCTTCGGAGAGATTTTCGGTATACTTAACAGAAAAAGCAGATTTATAATTGCTACTATTCAATTCATAAATATCGTAGTTGTTATCGCTATTTAAGTTATACATAACGATCTCATTTACTGAGTTATAGAACAAATATCTATTCTCGGAAGAAACCGTTTTCGCCTTTTCCTTCATAGATGCAAATGCTGACGAAGAAACACTGGAGCTCGAACGGCTAGATTTTGAAGATTTATGGTCCGAAGCAGCAATTACAACAAAGGCTACAAATGCCAAAATCATTGGAATCACAATCGCAAACACGATAAGCTTCGCTACAAGACTTGCAGTTTTCTTATTAGCCCGAATCTGCGCTTCAGTCTGCTGTCCAATAGGCGTTTGACTTGGAGTTGATCCAGCCATACGGCCAATACCAATAAAGTTCGCCATCTTCTCACCCATCATGCGCTCACCAGCCTTTGCGACTACACCCTTCACAATCGAGTCGTTGCGACCTTCGATACTAGAATTACGCAAACGATTCCTGCGACCAAGCGAAACATCCGTCTGTTTGAGATCTTTAATCGTAGCTGGAGTTTCAGCCTCGTGTTTATGGCGCGCGTTCATATTGCGATACTTTGCAGACTTCAACCAATAGAAGATAAAGCCAGGCGTCAAACCAGCAAGACCTACCCAGAACGGATTATCATCATCGATATCTGCGCCAAGCCAGAATTTGATCCACCAGAAGCCACAAATAATACCTAAGATTTCGAGAATCGAAGAAACAATCAGCAAACGAGTCTTATTAATCGGGACAGAGCCCATCGTCTCACCGGTACGCGCATTAACCGCGACATAGTGAAGCATCTTATAATCGCCATTCACTTCCAAATAGCTATAAAGCCAAACCGGCAAATATGCAGCTTTCCACTTCGTGCCTTTCGCAGTGACACTTTCGGAAACCCACTTCGCGCCACGGTTGTAGTAAGTCATCGATTCCTTAACTTTATAGCGAGCAATATCGCCAACCTGCAAATTGAGCTGTTCGCGTAAATCATTAATATTTGTGTCGCGACGCTCAGATGCGAAACCATGGAGATAGTTTGGATTCCACGCAACCGCATTTTCGGTATCGAATGGCATAATCGCATTAATAACGTTATTAGTATTTGCGCGAACATCCTGCTGCAAACGCTTGCTCGAAGATTCAATCGTTAAATCATCGACCAACAAATCGAACTCACGAGTAACCGCAAAAGCTTCAGCATCATAATAAGTTGTCTTATTATTACCGCTACCAGAAGTATAACGACGAATCAAATGCTCTGCTTCACCACGCATGTCCGCGTGCGCATTTACGTCAACAATCATGTATGGCATGTATACACCCATAACGTTGTTTGGCGCAAACTCTTTCTTGAATTTTGGATGCGCAAAGAATTGGCGTTTCTTTACGAACTCGCGAATATTATTCTCGGCAACAGATTTTTCGGTCTTAAATGGCAAAACCAAATCAGGTACTGCGCCGTTTGGCATTTTCTCATTAATGGAAAGCGTATGGCGGCACCAATGGCAACGTGCGCTCGTAGCTTCATCAGTATTAATAACAACTTCGGCGCCACAAGCCGGACATTTCAAAGTAACGATAACTTTTTCATCTGGAATAATATCGCCAGCACCTTCACCGACAACGTCGCCCTGCAAATTTTCTACGCCACCACGTGCATTTGCGCCCTGGTCATCAAATTCAGAACGACAAAACGAACATTTCAATTTGCCGGTCTTCAGGTTCAACTTAACATCGGTTGCACCACAATGCGGACAACGATTTGCGCCATTCTTTTCCTGATTTTTCATTTCTGCCATTTTTAATACCCTTTTTTATTACCAATCATAATCAAAACCACTGCTCGTGTCGGAACCTCCCGAGTCCCAACTGCTTCCCCCGGAATCCCAGCTACTGCCACCAGAATCCCAACTTGATCCACTATCGTACGAACTGGAGCTAGATCCTGAACCTGATCCGCCGCCAGGAAGCATCATTCCTAGAAGCATGAACGCGACTATCATGACAATTACGATAATCGCTGTAACTAAATTGTTATCAAATGAGCTAGTAGCACGCCTTCTTTGCGTATAATTTGCGCCATTTTTAAAACGACCACGCTCGACGCCAAGCATTTCTTCGCGACCGTGCGACAAAGAGCCAATCACGCGCGTATCGTTACGGAACTGAATTTCAGAATTGTAAGATTTGCCAGTTTTTGAAAGTTCATCTTTTTCGACAAGATTTTTTACTTCAAAACGCGTTTCAATTTCATGATGATGACGCGCTTCAATATTCTGCCCCGAACTACCATGTGTTGGTACACAACCAACCGTTTCGCCGGTTCGCGCGTTTATAGCTATGTAATAAATACGCGATTCTTTTTCTGGCTTAAAGCTATAGAGCCAAACCGGAAAGTATGCTGCTTTCCATTTCGAGCCATTTACTTTTAGATGCTCTTTTTCCCAGTGAATGCCGCGATCATATTGCGGCGAAGAATTCTTAATTTTACGACGCGCCACATCACCCGCCTGCAACGCAACAACTTCTTTCAGACTATTCGTATCGACGCTACGACGCTCACTGGCAAAACCGCGAAGATAATTCGCATTCCAGGCGACCGCGTTTTCAGTATCAAACGGCAAAATCGCATTAATAATATTATTCGAGTTTACCTGCGTATCCTGATTCAATCGACCAGCTGATGACTCGACAGTCAAATCATCGACCAGTAAATCGAACTCGCGCGAAATATTATATTCCTCATAATCATAAGGTGGACGCACAGAAGTACCAACAGTTTTCTGCGCTTCGCCATAAGAATTCCAATGCGAATTCAAATCAATAATCATGTACGGAAAATAAACGCCGCGCACTTCTTCTGGTTTGAAATTCTGGCGGAATTCCGTCAACAAAGTCGGCGACTTCAAATCGACCGATTCGCGAATTTTTTCAATCGCATCTTCTTTGGAGATTTTGAATGGTAAAACCAAATCCGGCACCGCGCCGTTTGGCATTTTTTCATTCGCAGAAAAAACATGACGGCACCAGTGGCAAGATGCACTTGTCGTCTCTTCTGTATTTAATACGACTTCCGCGCCACAAGCTGGGCACTTGAAAGTCAAAACAATATCCTCGCCAGGAATAATATCGGAAGCACCTTGATTAACCGTATCGCCAACTAGATCTTCAACGCCGCCAGCTTCATTATCGCTTTTGGCATCAAAAAGCGTATGGCAATACTTGCAACGAAGTTTTCCCTCCTTCGTATCGGTCACGATATCGCTACCCCCGCAATGGGGGCAGCGATTAAGACCGTTCTCTGACGAGATTTCCGTCACCGACAGATTACTCCGCTGGAGTCTCTGGGGTTGCTGGAGTTTCAGGCTGAGCTGGAGCTGCAGGAGCTGCTGGAGCAGCTGGCTGCTGCATCTGCTGTTGCTGAACTGGATTTACGCCACCATTGTTCATGAAGCCCATGCCAGCGCCATTCATCATGCCCATACCGAAGCCCATGCCGGTAATGCCGCCTGTACCAGCGTTGTTACCTGCAGCATTGAAGCCCTCTGCAATCTGAGTCTGTGCGTAAGCATTGCCAACGCCACCCTGCATGAGGTTGCCGGTATTGAACTTGTTGATAAGATCGACAGATGGCTGATCCCAGTCGAGACCGCGTGGCTGTACGTTTACGATAGCGAGACCGTACTTAGTACCCCACTGGTAGTTCTGTTCAACAGCTTCGTTGACGCTCTTTGCGAACTCAACAGTACCGCCCTGGATATCATCAATAGACTTACCGCCCTTAGTAAATGCGGAAAGTGCAGTTGCGAGAGAGCCGACAAAGCCAGAGAAGAGGCTTTCTTCAACGCCGCCATCGCCTTCGCCGAGGTCGAACTGAGAACGACCCTGACCGGAAGTGATATCGGTTGGGATGAGGTTCTTGAACATCAAAACTGGGTCAACAACCTTGATAGTGTAAGTACCATTGCTGGTTACTGCAAGCATAGTGTTTGCATAGTTTGCATCCTTGTAGCGGATAGGATTCTGGGTGCCATAGGCAAGACCCATGATATCCTTGAGGTTTACATAGTAAGCCTGTTGCTGGTTGCCTGGCTGGCCACCGAACTTGAACTGCTGGAAGCTAGTACCAAAGGTGGAAGCAAAGAAACCATCGCCAGCAAACATCGAGCGAGCTTCTGGGACGTTTTCAGTAGTGTAAGTATAACCACCTGGTTCTGCGATAACGCTAACAATAGCACCGTTTTCTACGGTAATGAGACAGGTACCTTCTGGAACCATGAACTTGCTGCCGTTAGAAATAAGGTTGCTCTGTTCCTCGCCATCATTATTCTCGCTGCCGTTAACCTTTACAGGAACTGCACGAGCAATTAGGGTATGATCGGTCATAGTCCTTGGTGGAGCCATGTATTCTAACCACTGGTTAGCAAAAGCACCACTGATAGCACCGCCGAAAGCTTTTAGAAATGCCATTCTGGGAATTTCCTCCTTAAAGTTTCTATATCTCTAGTATATCAGATAAAACCAGATTTCTGCTTATGCTTCGAATATGCTACAATTTATTCATAGAGCAACTCTAGGAATTGCTCATTGGTTATTAGTTCTCTAGTCTATCGACTAGAGAATTTTTTGAGTTTCGGAAGCCTAATACTCAATTCCACACTCGCGCCAAAAATTATTATTCTTACGCTCATGCGCCACCTTTCTAGGAACTCCTAGCCACCTAGAATAGCCATTCACTGAAGCCCCTGCGAGACATAGGTTCTAATGAATACTCCGGAGCAAACCAACCCCGTATCAGCAGTTTAAATCAAGCCACAAAATACCAAAAGCATAAGCACATTATTTTGCCATCTTTTCCCCGTTCATTGACTTTTCGAACGAAATGTGATATAATAAAAGTATAGTTAATCAAAAAACGCCCCGTAGGGCGTCTTTTTATCTTATTCAATCATTCTATTGCCAGAATGCGCTACCATAAATTCCTCTAGATCGTTGCAAGTTGCAGCAAGTGCGAATTCGGAGCCATAATTACTATTCATATAATCTATCCTAGTTTCGTAAGAAACGCCGGATTCAGTATATTTTTTCTGATAGTATTCACCGTCGCCTATTGCGATAAAGAATGTATTCGCCAACGTTGACTTGCTAGCATTTTCCAAAAACGCCTGCAAATCATTAAATTGATTATCTTGCGCGCCACCCTCATATGTCGTATGCTTATGAGCCGCAAAATATCGACAATCGCCATATTCCCAATAAAAGTCTATCGACTTCGTTAAGCCATGCGAACATACCCCTTTCCTAACTACGCCGTCATCGCATATATAGCATGCATCCCCGCCGCTAGCTGGTAATTGAGCAAAATTAACAACTTCAGTAATTGAACTTATGAAATCGGCCGCTATTTTCTGGTGCAAAGACTGCTTCGACGGGTCTTTGGCAAATTGATTCGCGAAAACATTATCCTTCAAAATCTTATGCTCCACGAATTTTTCAGGAAGGTTAAAGCGCTCAGAATAATTGTGTATTTTTAATAACATAGCGCTATCACGCGTCAATACCGCCTTCTTTACTTCAGATACATTCTCTTCGAGTGCTTTTCTATAGGCGCTCACATAATCAATTCTTCTCATTATTAGCCACCCTCTTCGCAACTTCAAACAAAGCTAAATTCATTATTCTACGAGCCGTAGCAAAATCTAATCTTCTTCTATAAAGGCCATCGATACGCAGTCCTTTAAAGGACGCCATAAAAACATCTTTTGTTCCTGCTCTATATTTAGCTAATATTTCATTACAGGCATCAATAAATTCATCTATATTTATCCCCTCCGGAAAACCACCGACTCTCGTTATAGAGCGAGAAGTATTCTTAATGTCTCCACTCGAAATTTTTTCCCCTCTCCCAAAAAAGATTGATTCTTCTCTAGTGTTATCAATACACCAAATTCCTATCTCACCATTAGGATCGTTAAATTTCCATGCAATCCCCAATACATCACGCACGTCATTAGCAGTCAACTCAGAATATGACCCTAAAAGCTCATTCATTCTATATATATCAAAAGATTTAGGCGCTTCTTTTTCTGGCACAAAAAGGGCTAAACACACCGGACAATCAGTATCACTAAACATCTTACATGTTAAAGAAATGACCGAATGAAGCCTCTTATGAAATAGCCTCGACGTCAAAAATGTCTCAGGAACAATAGCCGCAACATATGGAGTATTTCGCAGCATCACATCTAAACATAGTTTATAGATATCGTCATAATCAGTATCTGGATACTTTAGACCTCGTCTAGTAGCGGAATTCTTGCTTAAATATGGAGGATTAGTAATAGCAACTTTATATCCCTTCGGGTAATTGTTTATCGTATCCTCGACTTTTATCTCAAAATCCGGAAGAACATTCTCGCCTGGCTCCAAATCAAAACAATCCCATTTTGAATCGGGCATAATGTCATCTTCTATTATCATTCTCGGGATGTTATTTGCGCCAGCAAACGGTTCCAGAATTACATCATCGCTACTAATTTTTATCTCGTCTAACCACTTATAAAAACCCACCGTTTCGAATGGATTAGTGACAGTGTAATATTGCCCGTAAAGCCTCTTTGAGCTCGTAGCGCCTCCTAACCACTAGCGCCACAACACAACAGAAAGAAAATAAGACACCACGCGGTGTCTTATTTGAATACAATTTAGCCGGTTACATCATGAATCCGGGAACATTACACCGCATGATGTCTTAAATCAATTTCTGCACTTAAGCTGAAACAGCCTAACCGGAGCGATGAATCTTCCCGGGTTTATGGGTTGTTTCAAAAACTCCGCTACAAAATAAGTGCAGAATTGTAGCCTAAGTGCAAATTATTAAATTGATTTAAGACTCTTTTATTATAACACTTTCAAGATATGAAACCTTATTTTTCTTTCTTAAAGCTCGTGCTTTGCGATAGATAAATTTCGAGTTATTATTTCCCCTGCACCGTAGGGTGTCTTAAATCAAAAAAGTAACTGGTTCTCATCAGTTACTTTTTGTTTTCGCACTGATATAATACAGACATATGGACGAAGTCAAAAACGCCGTAATTCAGTTCACAAAAGACCGCGATTGGGACCAGTTTCATTCCCCTGCAAATCTCGCAAAATCCATCGCTATTGAATCCGGCGAATTGCTCGAATGCTTCCAATGGAACGACGATTTCGATAAAAAAGAAGTCTGCCGCGAACTAGCTGACGTCGTCAATTATGCAATTCTCTTAGCCGACAAGCTCGACGTAAATCTCGAGGATATCATCATGGATAAAATTAAAGAAAATTCCGCCAAATATCCAGTCGACAAATCTAAAGGCAACAGCAAGAAATATACCGAGTTGTAATATGTCAGAAAAAACTTTCCAAATCAAAGATTACATTTTTAGCCAAGCGGCCGTTAATCAGCTCGCTACTGATAATCGTTTGGAAGAAAACTGGCCAGTCGTCTACCAAATCAGCAACAATCGCGAAATTTATATTGGCGAAACGACTAACCTTAAAAATCGCATGAACCAGCATCTGGCAAACACCGAAAAGTCCAGCCTCCAGCATGGTACTTTCAGGGTTGTTTTCGACGAAACTTTCAACAAGAGCGTTGCCCTAGATTTAGAATCCTATCTCATTCAGTATTTTAGTGGTGACGGAAAATACAAAGTCCTCAACCGCAACAGCGGCATGTGCGACCGCAATTATTACGACAAGCAAAATTACCGCAAAACTTTCGAAGAAATCTGGAATCGCCTCCGCGAACTAAAAATCGCCGACAAAACGATCGCTGAAATCAACAATTCCGAGCTATTCAAATTTTCTCCATACAAAAATCTAAACTTCGAACAGCTCAACGTTGTTACGGAAATCGTCCAAAATATAGACGAAGCAATCAATGACGACAAGAAAAGCCTCTCCATTATCGACGGCGACGCTGGCACCGGCAAAACCATCGTCATCATGTATCTCGCCAAGTTGCTCGCCGACCTTCAATCTTTTGACGATCTTAACGATAGCATCGAAGACGAGTCAAATTTTGATGTCTTCTTTGAAGTTGAACATATTAATCAAAGCTTCAAAAATAAACGCATCGCCCTAATCGTTCCACAACCTTCGCTTTGCAGCCGCATCCAAAAAATCTTCAAGAAAATCGACCTAGGCGGCGCAGATATACGCATCTTTTCCCCTGTCCAATTCGGCAAAAGCGATGATAATTTCGACATCACACTCGTCGACGAGGCGCATCTACTAAAAGTCGGCGTCACCGGCACGCTCGGCAAGCAAGTTCACGAGATTGATCAAAAGTTATTCGGCAATACAGGCATTCATTCCGAGCTCGACTGGATCATGAAGAAAAGCAAGAATGTTGTCCTCGTTTACAGCAACCAACAACGCATTCGCCCTACCAACATCAATAATAGCGACATTGCAAAATATGCCGAAGAATTCGAAAGACGCGACTATTATCTCAAAACTCAAATGCGCTCAATCGGTGGCAAGGCTTACATTGATTACATCTATGGCATTTTCTCCAATAATTTCAGACCGCTAAACAAAGAGCTTTTCGATAACTTCGATGCAAGAATTTTCGACGATATTCATGATTTCGTGTCCGAAATGCAAAAACGTGAATCGGAGTCCGGTCTTGCACGCATGGTCGCAGGTTTTGCCTGGAAGTGGAATTCCAAGAACGATAAAACCGCCTACGATTTCCAAATAGACGGCGTAAATTTCCGCTGGAACAGCACCCAGCAAAACTGGATCGGCTCAGCAAATGCCGCCAACGAGGTTGGCTGTATTTACACTGTACAAGGCGACGACTTAAACTATGTCGGCATTATTATTGGCGAAGACCTCATTTATCGTGACGGCAAGCTAAAATTCAACAAGCAAGCCTGCGCAGATTCTGGCGCAATGAAACGCAGCCAACGCCAAGTCGCAAACAACGAAACTATCAGCGAAGACGATTTGCTTGAACAAATTTTGAGAACATATAGAATCCTCATGAATCGCGCCGTAAAAGGCGTCTACATTTACGCTTGCGACGATGAATTGCGCCAGTATCTAAAACAGTATTTCAATAATTACTAACAGATAGAAAATCATGCTTATGCTTACGGTATGGCCCGAAATACCGTATTCTCTCCTCATGCGGAGTTTTGGTTCCCCGCTATGCAATAATCAAACCCGCTCTCGCGGGGGTTCGATTAACGATATTCTAGGCTCCGTCAGAGCTCTCAGAAAGGAGTAGTATGCTAATTCGCGCAAAAGTGTGGCGCGTGGTAGTTACGCTAAATCTGAAGTTAGCGAAGCATAAAAAGAATCGTCGCTAAGTAGCAACGATTCCAACCACAGAGCGTAATCCTAGATACGCGCTCATTAGTACTAGTATAACACAAAAAAGAACCCCGCCTCACGACGGGATTCCCTTTACTAAAACTAGCCCTAATTAGTTAGCGCTCTGCCAGCGAGAGATAGAATCTTCGATGACCTTAGTTGCTTCTTCTACGCCGAAGAAACCCTTAACGGTAGTAGTGCCAGGCTTCTTAAGATCCTTGTAGTGGTTGAAGTGGAATTCAATCTGCTCAATAGTGCGCTTTGGAAGATCTTCGAGAGTCTTGATAGCGTCGCCATTGTTGCGGTCGTCATCAACAACACAGATAATCTTATCGTCAACTTCGCCGTCATCGACAAACTTCATAACGCCAAGAACGCGAGCTTTGAGGTAAATACCAGTAGTCAAAGGCTGGTCGGTAAGAATAAGAGCATCGAGCTCATCACCATCCTCATCGAGAGTCTGTGGAATAAAACCGTAGTTGCATGGCTTTGCGAAAGCAACTGGCTCAATGCGATCTAGCATAAAGCAAGCGCGCTTGCGGTCCCATTCAATCTTGTGATTGCTGCCGGTTGGGATCTCAACAACAACATTAATAGTTCCTTCTTTATATTCTCCTGGATCCAAAATCTGATTAAAATCTGCCATTAAAAACTCCTTTCGTTTCCCCTTATTATACAACAAGGCGTATGATATAATAAGCATAAGAAAAATCTAGATTTTATATAGGAGAAATACCAAATGGTCAAAATCGCAATCAATGGGTTTGGGCGCATCGGTCGCAACGCTTTCAAAATCGCTTTTGAACGCAGCGATGCTGAGATTGTTGCCATCAATGACCTCACTGACGCACAGACTCTAGCACATCTTTTGAAGTACGACTCAAACTACGGTACTTACGGCTACGAAGTCAGCTTTGACGAAGAAAATATCATCGTTAACGGCAAGAAAATCCGTGTTCTCGCAGAAAAAGATCCAGCAGCTCTTCCATGGGCTTCTATGGGCGTAGATGTCGTTATCGAATCTACCGGTTTCTTCACCGACCCAGCTAAGGCTCGCGCACACATCGACGCAGGCGCAAAGAAGGTCGTCATCTCCGCTCCAGCAAAGGGCGAAGGCGCAAAGACTATCGTTCTCGGCGTAAACGAAGATCAGATTACTACCGACGATGTCATTCTTTCAAACGCATCCTGCACTACCAACTGTATTGCACCAGTTATGAAAGTTCTCGAGGATAACCTCGGCATCGACAAAGCTATGATGACTACTGTCCACAGCTACACTGCTAGCCAGAAGCTCCAGGACGCTCCTGCAAAGGATCTCCGCGAAGCTCGCAATGCTGCAGAAAACATCGTTCCAACTACTACCGGCGCAAGCAAAGCTGCTGCTCTCACCATTCCTTCCCTCAAGGGCAAGTTCAATGGTCTTTCAGTACGCGTACCAACCCCAGTAGTTTCCCTTTCTGACATTACTGCAGTCACCAAGCGTCCAACCACCGTTGAAGAAATCAACGACATCTTCCGCCGCGCAGCTGCTCAAGATTACTATCAGGGCATCCTCGCAGCAACCGACGAAGAACTCGTTTCTATCGACTTCCGCGGTAACGCACATTCCTGTATTGTCGATCTAAAGCTCACCGACGTCGTCGACGGCAACCTCATCAAGGTCGTTGCATGGTATGACAACGAATGGGGCTACAGCAACCGCTTAGTAGAACTTAGTGTCGATTTCGGCAAGATGGGTAACAACTAATATGCATGTCTACCTCGGCGCTGACCATCGCGGCTTTGAGCTAAAAGCTGCCGTTATTAACTGGCTTTCTAGCCAACAAATTCCATACACGGATTTCGGCGCAAGCGAATACAACGCCGAGGATGATTTTAATGACTACGCCAAGAAGGTAGCCGAAGCAATTCTTCGCAATCCAGACGAAGAATCCTTTGGCGTCCTTCTCTGCGGCTCTGGCCAAGGCATGTGCATGCAGGCTAACCGCTACAAAGGCGTCCGCGCCGCTCTCTGCAACACTGCAAGCGACGCAATCGAGACTCGTGGTCACAACAACGCAAACGTTCTCTGCATTTCCGCAGACAACGCTCGCGATCACTTCTCTGAAATTCTTGATGGCTTCCTAGATGCAAAGCCACTTCCAGATGAAAAATATCAAAGGCGCTGCCACAAATTAGACGAGGATTAATCCATGGCAATTTCCATCGTGGCTCCAACGATTCTTACTAAGAATCCAACCGAGTATAAAGAAATCATTCAAAAATATCATCCATTCGTAAAGCGTGCTCATATCGATATTTCCGATGGCACTCTTTCCCCAGAAGTCACCGTCAGCGAGACGGCAACTTGGTGGCCAAAAGGCTGGCATGTCGACATTCACATGATGACCGCTAACCCAGCAGCCCATGTCGACAACCTCATCAAGCTACATCCAAACCTCGTCATTTTCCATGCCGAAGCAAAGGATGATCTGCTTCCAATTTTTGATACTCTCAAACAAAATGGCATGAAAGTCGGCGTCGCTATCGTTAAAGGTGTCTATCCTCCATCAATCAAGGAGATTCTCGAGCAAGCTGACCACGCTCTCATTTTCTCCGGCGAACTTGGTAAATACGGCGGCACTGCTGATCCACTTCTCCTCGAGAAGGTTCCTCTAATTCAGGAAATTCACCAAGGTATCGAAATTGGTTGGGACGGCGGCGTAAATCTCGAAAATATTCGCCAAATTGTCCATGCAGGTGTAACCGTCATTAACGCCGGCAGCGTTATTGCTAACGCACCAGACAAAGCCAAAATGTACGCAACCCTCATGGCAGAGACCGAAAAGGACGACCCAATTTAATGGCACGTATTGTTAGTATTGGCGCCGCTCTTCAAGACGTCTATCTTATCGATCATGACGACTTTGGCACTAATAGTCGTGGCTTTTTCAATCAAATCGAGCTAGGCACCAAAGTCGATATCGACAAAATCAAATTCGGCACCGGTGGCGGCGCAACAAATGCAGCAACCACCTTTGCGCGTTATGGTCACGAATCTATTTTCATGGGCTGTATCGCCAATGATCCGGCTGGCCAAGCTATTATCAATTCCCTCGACGATGAAGGCATCGATTCTAGCTATGTCACTTATTTAGATAAATGCCAAACTGGCTATTCCGTCGTTCTTCTCGCTCCTAGCGGCGAACGCACGATTCTAACCTGCCGTGGCGCTAGTGCGCACTTCAATTCCCTAAATCCAGATGATTTAGATACTATCTATCCTGACTGGGTTTACGTTACGACTTTCCGCGGCGACATGGACATGCTTGATCAATTTTTCACCAAGGCAAAGTCTCTTGGCGCGAAAATCATGTTCAATCCAGGCAATCTCGAGCTCGAGCATACTCGTAAACTTCTCGGTCTTCTCTCCGACGTAGATGTTCTTCTCGTCAACAAGAAAGAAGCCAAGGAAATCGTCGAAGGCCACGTACTAACTGAGCTAGTTTCAAAACTCAAAAATTACGTTCCATACGTTATTGTTACCGACGGCAATCAGGGTGCAATCGCAGCCGATGGCAAAGAAATCTACCGCGCCGGTCTCTATGAAGACGTCAAAATTAAAGATTCCACTGGCGCCGGCGACGCATTCGGCTCCGGCTTCCTAACCGCTTTCGCCGACGGCAAATCATTCAAAGATTCTCTCATCTTCGCTAGCGCAAACTCTACATCCGTAGTTCAGCACATCGGTAGCAAGGATGGTATCCTAAACAAACACGCAAAATTACATAACATGCCTATAGAGGAGGTACGCTAACATGGACGAAGCAATCACCAACTGGCTTGATGCTATCGCAAACGAAAAACTTAACGCAGAAGACGTCGAACGCTCTCTTCGCTACGCAAAAGACCTCGAACAAGGTCTCGCTAAGGTTCGCACCTTCGCACAGGGCGTATCTATTTTCGGTTCCGCTCGCTTGCCCGAAGACGGCAAATGGTGCAAACTTGCCGAAAAGCTCGGCTTCATGCTCGCACAGAACGGTCACGCAGTCATTTCCGGCGGCGGCCCAAGCATTATGCAGGCAGCTAACAAGGGCGCTTACGAAGCAGGTGGCCGCAGCGTCGGTCTCAACATTGAGCTCCCGCACGAGCAGCACATCAATCCTTACGTAACCGATTCTATCGAATTCCATTACTTCTTTGCTCGCAAAGTTATGCTCACCATCGCAAGTAAAGTTTATGTCTTCTTCCCTGGCGGTTTCGGCACTCTCGACGAATTCTCCGAGATCCTTATCCTCATGCAGGAAAACAAGATGCCAAAGATGCCAATGTTCCTCATCGGCAAGAGCTTCTGGAAACCACTTGATCGTTACTTCGAAACCAAGATGCAGAAACTCGGCACTATCAATCCTGCAGACCGTAAAATCTACAAGATTACTGACGATATTACAGAGGTCGTAAAGGCAGCCAACAAGATTGGCCACCCAAGCATCTACGACAATCTCTACAACAATCCGATCAACAAATAATTCATCAAAAATCCACCTCAACGAGGTGGATTTTTCTATTTCGCTACAACGTTTTCGTCGCCGAATATCTCGCGTAAACCGGACAATAGGACATCTTCTATCTCTACTCTAAATGGCATACGCATTGCTTTCTTATCTGGACCAATCACCAAGATTACTTCAGATAGACCAAGATAAGTTCCACAAATCTTCTTCAAGCCCATCAATGCTTTCGTATCAGACGAATCTTCGACACGCACAAAGAGTTTCTTCGGCTTGACCGGCTGCGCATTTATCTCACTCTCGGAAGTCTTAAACTGGTTAGCTGGCTTCTCGGAAGAACGGCGATAACCGCCCCCTCCGCCACCACCGCCGCCTACTGACGTAGCCGCAGTCTTTCCGCGTGGCTTTTGCGGAGCAACACCCTTTGTAGGAGTCTTCAAAGTTGCGCCCGTAGACTCATAAGTTTCCAACTCTTCATCTGTAACGACCGTAATTTCTTCGGCATTAATCTTCGCCTCATCAGTCAAATTGCCATCACGATCACGCGCATTAACCTTACCAGAGACTTTCACAACAGTATCAGTAATAAGCTTTGCGCCAACTTCTTCGAAGGTTCTTGGGAAGACCGTAATCTCGATTTCGCCAACCTTATCCTCAATTTTCACGAAGGCCATCTTCGAACCAGACTTCGTAATAAGTGTGCGAACACCCGTAATCAAGCCACCAACAATCACCGAAGCACCATCGAGATTTGGCTTAATCTCATTCGTCGGCATCGTCTGCTCTTGGAAATAAGTATCATACTTATCGAGTGGATGTGCCGAGATATAGAGGCCCATCAAATCGCGCTCCCACATCAACATCTCTTTGTCGGTAAATTTAGTCGGAGCCGGCTGAATCTCTACCTCTGGAATTTCCGCTGCAGCTCCCATCATACCAAACAAATCCGTCTGGCCAGACGCAGCATCCTTCTGCATCTTGTTGCCGTAAGCCTGAACCTTATCAAGGTTAAACAACAAGTCCGAACGATCGCCAAAGCTATCGAAAGCACCAGTCTTAATTGCTGATTCCCAAGACTTCTTGTTAAACTTCGTCGCATTTACGCGCTTCGCGAAATCACAAATCGACTTAAACGGACCATTCTTTTCGCGCTCCTCGATCACTTCCTCGGCAAGCGCCTTACCCATACCCTTAATCGCAGCAAGGCCAAAGCGAACCTTCTTCTCTTTACCTACTGTTGCGAAGTCAGCATAAGACTCATTAATATCAGGACCAAGCACCTGGATTCCCATATGCTTACATTCGGTCATCTCAATCGCAAGACGATCAGTCCAGCGCATATCGGCCGTCATCAAAGCCGCCATAAATGCATCAGGATAATAAGCTTTCAAATAAGCCGTCCAATAAGCAACCAAAGCATAACATGCCGCGTGACTCTTGTTGAAACAGTAGTTCGCGAATTCTAGAAGCTGACTCCAGAAAGTCTCCGCAATTTCCTCAGTCGCGCCACCAATCTCAACGGCACCCTTAATGAACTCAGGCTTAACCTTGTTCATGAGGTCAATCTTCTTCTTACCTACCGCCTTGCGCAAAGTATCCGCCTGACCGCCGGTAAAGCCACACCATTCCTTCGACGCCTGCATGAACTGCTCCTGGTAAATCAAAATACCATAGGTGCTCTTTAGCGAGTTCTCAAGACCAGGATGAAGATAAGTAATCGGCTCTTCGCCATGTTTACGTTTAATGAAGCTCTCAATAAACTGCATTGGACCAGGACGATACAATGCATTCATAGCAATAAGATCATCAAACTCGGTAGGCTGAAGCTCACGAAGATAGCGCTTCATACCCGCAGATTCAAACTGGAAGACGCCTGTTGTATCGCCACGACGGAAAAGCTCATAAACCTTATCGTCGTCGAGCGGCACCTTGTTCATATCGATTGTCTTGCCATGAACCTTCTTAATAATGCGAAGCGCCTGCTGGATCACAGAAAGGTTAGATAGACCCAAAAAGTCCATCTTAAGAAGGCCAAGTTCCTCGACCTGAGGACCAGGATACTGCGTAGTTAGCGGGCCTTTCGCCGAAACTTCCATCGGCAAGTACTTCACCAAATCATCTGGCGCAATAACGACACCACAAGCGTGAACACCATGCGAACGAATCGTGCCCTCGAGGCGCATTGCAAGATCAATCACTTCCTTCACGGTTGGATTCGTCTCATATTCCCTCTTAAGATCCGGCTCATTTACGATCGCATCTTTCAACTTCACGTGGTGACCCATCACTGGATCTGGCACCAACTTCGCAATTCTATCCGCCTCAGCATAAGGCACATCCAACACACGCGCCACATCGCGCACCGCGTTCTTTGCCATCATCTTACCGAAGGTAACAATGTTACCCACGCGACCCTTACCATACTTGCGCGTACAATATTCAATAACCTCATCACGGCGGTTATCCTGAATATCGGTATCGATATCCGGCATGGAAATACGATCTGGGTTCAAGAAGCGCTCAAAGAGCAAATCATACTTCAACGGATCCAAGTCAGTAATATGAATTGCATAAGCCAACAACGAACCTGCCGCCGAACCACGACCAGGACCATAAATAATTCCCTGATTCTTACCCCAGTTGATGAAGTCCTGAACAATCAAGAAGTAGCCGTTATAGCCCATCTTATCGACAACGGAAAGCTCGTAATCGATGCGTTCCAAAATCTCTTTCGAGAGCAACGGACGAATCTCCGCCACTTCCTTTGTCCAAGCCTCTTCCTTCGAAAGATAGCCATAACGCTCCGCCAAACCGCGGAACACCATCTTATCCAAATACTCCTTCTCGGTCTCACCCGTATCAATCGGGAATTTCGGAATCAAAATACGACCAAGATCAATCGTCACATCACAAGAATCCGCAATCTTCTTCGTATTGAGAATCGCCTCAGGACAAGTCTTCTGCCAGCGAGGTAAAAGTTCGTCTGGCGTAATCACGTGAAGCTGAAAATCCTTCAAAGTCATGCGCTTCTCATCGGTAATGCGCGCACCGGTACCAATACAAAGCAAAACCTCATGCGCATCAGTATCTTCATGCTTGATGTAGTGCGCATCGCAAGTCACGACCAACGGCAAATTAAACTCTTTCGAGAATTCCATCAGCTGATTATTAATCTTGTTCTGAACATCCCAATGCGTTGGCGAATCTGGATGACCATGATCCTGCATTTCCAAATAGAAACGATCCTTAAAAACGCCGGAATACCATTTAATCAATTCACGTGCGCGATCCAAATCATCATTACGAATCGCCATCGAAATCTCAGAACCAGCACAACCGGACAAACAAATTACGCCCTCGTTATACTCTTCCATCACGCGATGGTCGATACGTGGCTTGTAATATTTACCGTCCGTTTCCGCAATCGTCATCATGCGGCACAAGTTTTCAAAACCCTGATTCGTCTGCGCAAGAAGCGTAATATGAAAGCGCTCCTTATCGTAAGCCGGATCACGATCTTCAAGATTGCGCGCCGCAACATAAGCCTCAAGGCCCAAAATCGGCTTCACGCCGGCGTCTTTCGCCATCTTGTAAAGCTCAATCAAACCAGACATCGTGCCGTGATCAGTAACCGCCACCGCTTCCATGCCCGTTTCCTTAACGAGACCAACTAATTCGTCGACCTTCGTCAAGCCATCAAGAAGCGAGTAGTGTGTGTGGTTATGCAAGTGTACGAAATCACTCGCCTTAAGTTGGACCTCCTCTGCCATATCAATATTTTACCACGTCTCTCCCCCGTTAACACCATCTTTAGTCGCCATCCACCTTGACAAAACATAAGTTTTTTGCTATACTAATAATATTGGGTATCATTGAAATAAATGATAAAAAACAAACACGGAGATAAAATGAGCGAAAAATTTGCAAAAATAACCCCAATTGAAGAATCTACCCCTACACCAGAGGACGTGAATAATCAAATTGAGACAGAAGCTAAAAAAGAATTGCAAGTTGATCTCAAATCCGCAGAATATACCGATCTCTTTAAAAACGCAGAATACTTCATCAAGAAAAAAGTCGTAGATGCTATTCAGGTCACTGAAGCTGGTCTTGCTGCTGGCGAATATGAAAATCTCGATGTAACATACGACGAAAAATCCGGTCAATATCTTATTACAACTTGGGTTATGCGTGGCGAAGGCGCTGATCGCCAAGCAGCCATTGAAGATACTCGCCCAGTAGTTCCTGGCGAATGGATTGTTACTAACCCTACTCAGCAAGAAGGCGACCGCGCCAACAACTATCCAGTTCCAGATGAAACCTTCAAAAAACGTTATGAATCTACCGATCAGCCAGGTCAGTTCCGCGCTAAAGGTAAAGCTCGCATTATCAAGAACCCTACTGGTTCCCCTATCGTAATTGAAGCTCCATGGGGCGGTCCTCAAAACGGCGACGAAGAATGTTATTTCTGTGCTGCCTGTGAAGACGAAACTATGGACTCTATCTCACCAGACAACCGTTACGTGTTAAGTGCAAATGACTTTGCTACTTATGAAGTTGTAGAAGGCGCAGCCGAAACACCAGAACAAAAAACCAAGAAAATCGGTGAAGCTCTTCTAATTGCAGCTTCCGAAGAAACGGAACCGCAATCTGCTTAGTTTAAAAATACCCCTTCGGGGGTATTTTTTATTTCGCTAATTTAAGCGAGTAGAATCTTTCGACGTTTCCGAAGCGTCCCGCAACCTCGTTATCACGCTTCCCTATAATCACAAAACCATTCGTTTTTAGCCAAAGCTCGAAATCAGCAATGATATCACGACGCATCTTATTGTTCTTAATTACGCCATTCTTCAACTGGAACGGGCGCGCCTCAAACTGCGGCTTCAACATTACCAAGAATTCGGTTCCAGCACCGCAAAGCTCACGCTTCGCATAATCCAAAACCTTGCGCAAGCTCACGAAGCTCACATCCGCCAAAACCAAGTCTACCTGCTCGTCTAAACTGAACTCAAAGATGTCGGTTTTCTCATGCAATTCAATGCGAGGATCGAAACGAAGCGGCGCCTTCATCTGACCGGTCCCCTTTTCTACGGCAATCACCTTCGCTGCACCATTACGCAGCGCAAACTCCGTAAAACCGCCAGTCGAAGAGCCGATATCAAGCACTACCTTGCCGCGAAAATCCGCTTTCAGCGCTTTCGCCGCATCCGCAATCTTATACTCCGCTCTACCAACTACTTCGTTCATTTCGTAACCACCAACAATGGTTTCTCAACCTTAGAAATCTCCACCGTTCTCACGCCAGAAATCTTCTTATATTCGCCTTCCGCCTGAATCATAATTTCCGTCTCTTTAGAAAAAACTAGACAATCATAATCACTCTCAACACCAGGAATGCGCTTAAATACAGATTTCGTCATCATCGAAGCGAGCTTGCCAAACTTAGTCATCTTACCGGTCATGCTCAAGAAATTATCTTTCTTCGTAAACCAATCCGAGCCCTTCATAATCTTCGCAACCGTGCGACCATTAATAGCCATGTAATCAGAAATCTTCTTACATTCCATGAACTCCTGAGTCGAGTCGCCAAGCTGGAATGATTCCGGCAAGAACTGGCGATGGCGATTCTTGAGCCACCACTTAATCAAAGTCATAAGGCTATAAATCGTCTTGCGGCCACCCTTACGCAAAGTCTTCCTCGTCTTTGGCGCATCAAACACAGCGCAAGCCTCAGCAAACATGCCAAGCGTAAAGTAACACATACCATAGCGCCAATGTTTGCGATTGATCTTGCATTCCAAAGGATAAACTTTCTTTACGCTACCCTTCAAAATATCTTCAAGTTTCAAATTACCAAAAGTGCGCGCAACATCATTAAAGTTACCATAGCCTATCACGCCAAATTTCACGTTTTCTGCGCCGGAAAGCATAATGCCGTTCATCGCGATATTTGCAGTACCATCACCGCCAGCAGCAATCACGAGATCACCGTCCGACAAAATCTTCGAAAGTCTCTTTGCATTATCATCAACATTTGTCGCAGCCACCTCAAACTTACCGATCATAACGCCTTTTAGGCTTTTTAGACGGTCAATAATATCGCTTTTTACTTTTTCGTAATGCGAACTGCGTGGATTATAAACAATAAATAAACGTTTCATTTTTCTGACAATGCTCTATTCAACTCTTCTATTTTCTCATAAAATCCAGAAATATCATCTCTTGACATTCCTAAAACGTCATCTAGAGAAATACTTGTGTATTTTTTATCCAAATCTTCGCCAATTGCCTGCATTTTTCCGTATTCTTCCATCATTTTGTCCGTCTGCGCCACGTTCGAGCCATATTTCTTTTTAAAATTCGCTACTTCCGCGCGATATTCCTTCAATTCCTCAGCTAAAACACGCAAAGCCTCACTCTGAGATTTAGATAATTTCTCAATCCCCTCATCCGTCAAATTCGTCAAAGATTTCACATCTCTCCAAATCTCACCAATCTTCTCAATCTTGCCATATTCTGCCTTCACAGCCTCATATTTTTCGGCAACCTTCACGTTCTCCATCGTGCTCGATGCACTAAGCGAAGTCATATAATTCCCGCATTTTTCCAACGCAGTCTCAAACTCAGCAATCTGAGCATTCGCCTTATCATCAAACTCAATGCTCTCGATCTTCGCATCAAAGAATCCATCAAAAATCTCGCGCGTCTTTGCGATTTCAGCAACTGCGTCACGCGCCTCGTCGAAGCTCAACTTTTTGCGCGTAATTGCAAGCGCAGAAAATACGCCAACCAAAACAATCACGCCAGCCAACAAAATCAGTGCAATCTTCTTTCCCTGTGGCATCCCGCGACGCCTTCTCTCGACTTTCATTCTGCGCATTAGAATTTCACCCACAATTCATTTGGCAATGGCCAATACGTCGGCAAGCAAGTGCCTAGATTTGCTGCTTTATCAATCATAATCGACCCAACACCAGAGCTCACGCCGCAGCTCGACATATGATTATGTCCTAGAAAATGCCCAACCTCATGGTTCACGACCATCGTCTGATAATTTGGCACGCTAACGCCCAGTCCACGATAAGCCTCCGACGCACCATTCCAGCGATCATCATTAATGTATATCGTTTCATTCACATGGCAGCTCAACTCGCTCGAACAAACACTCGGCGAAGCCTTCTTTACTTCACTCGGCGACGCCAAAACCATATGCAGACGTCCACCTTCCTCGACTTCCGTAAACTTCACGCCCGCGCGCGACCAGCCTCTGGCATCCACAAAAATTTCCGCCACCTTATGACGGAAATTCTCTAAATCACCTTTAATTTCGCCACGAGAACTTACGTCATAAGTAATCTCGTAGCTCGCACCACCGTAATAAGACCTGTCAGCAATCTGTTGCACCTCGATTTGAGCAGATGCAACTTCCTTCGCCACCGCAAGTCCTACGATGCCGCTAAACACTATTTTTCCTTAGTGTCGGAAGACTCTGCGTCTTCGTCGTCCTCAATGACGACAGTTGGACACTTAATGATGCCAGTCAAAGCCTCTTTTTCTTCGTCAGAAGAATTCTTGCATGGATTCTTTTCGTCTGCAGCATTATAGCTTGCCATAATCCACTTATTATCAGCGAGCTTAGAATACAAAATTGCGCGTGCAGTACCAGCCGCATTCTTCATCTTAAGGCTTGCGACCTTATAAACGCCGTTAGTCTTAACTAAGTTAATAGAATCGTCAGTCATATCAATACGAGTAACTGCGCCATACTTCTTTACCAAGAGCTCATTAATCTGCTTAATATCAGAACCAGAAAGCATTTCGTCCTGACCGATAACAGTCAAAGCGCTACCCTGATCACTTACCTTCAAAGCATTGTAAATATCGTTAAGCTTGTTGTTAGCCTCGGTAACTGCAGCTTCCTGCTTCGCGTTCGTAACATTAATATTGTTCATGATGAAAACGAGCACGATAACTGCGCCAATCAAACCAGCGCCAATAACGATTGCGCAAGCTGCGATGCGCTGCCAAATATAGTCAACAACCTTGCGGCCGCTAACGATACCGTTCGCATTAACAGCATTAATTACGTTCATCTGAACGTCGCCGTTAGTAGTGGTTTTCATATCTAATTGATTAGTAGGAGCAGTTTCGACAGCCTCCATAAAAGTCCGGCTATCCTGCCCTTCTAACGTGTCATACGTTTGTGGATATTGTTCTTGTGGATTCATTTTTCCTCACCCAAAATTCTTATGTATATATAATAGCACAAGCAACAAAAAACGCCCAGTCGGGCGATTCTCGTAAAACTGGCGGAGAGAACAGGATTCGAACCTGCGAGAGCCTTGCGACCCTACACGCTTTCCAAGCGTGCTCCTTCAACCACTCGGACACCTCTCCAGCTCCTTCAATTCTATCACACTCCCCCAAAAAGAACTAGCCCTAACCTCTCACTACATTGACTTTTAAGCCGTTTTGTGGTATAATAAGAAGGTCACACAGTAAAGTACTTTAAAACATATTCATAAGGGGGTGTTATGAATGTATCCAATTTATATTTGTTACGATTCAGAACTCAGTTCACTTGACCGCGAAGCGGTCAAAAGCGCTGTAGACGAGATATGCGCAAAATTTAACAGGCAAGTCATTATTTACGGAGACAATGCCTGGTCTGATCCTACCAAAGGATTCAGTAGCGCAGACTGGTATGTCAAAAAAGCAAAAGAATACATGCCAAACCAGACTCAGCTCAACGCCCGGCTCTTAATCGAGCTCATGAGGCACGAGCCCTGGCAGGACGCTAATCCGCACATCGATATGATTCTCGTATCGGATGACCTCACGGCTGAACACAATGGCGACTGGCTGAATTTCTGCTTCGGCCTGACTTGCGGAAGATTTGTCGCAAACAGCGTTCATCGCTACAAAAGCCTCAATGATCTCGAGCGCTTTCTTGCAGTGAAAGCAGTCGTATTGCACGAAATTGGCCATGTACTTGGCGCCGCTGCCGACCTCAACCGTTCACACACGGAAGAAAAGATAGGCCCGCATTGCACTAACCCTAACTGCGTAATGCGTCAGGGCTTAAATCTCGCAACATGGGTCAAGCATGCAAGAGAATGCAATAGCCATGGCAGTTGGTACTGTCCTCAGTGCCTCGCCGACATCAAGAATTCACAGATATAATATGGACCCAGCCCGGCCTTCAAAAAGCCGGGTTTTTCTTTCCATTAGCATTTTCTTTTAGTCTAAAAACAGCGTATAATTATCTTAAATCGCAACATAAACTTTAAATTTTTTAGGGTAAAATGCCAAATCAAGAAAACGAAACAATAATCGAGCTAAAGGGTGTCTCGAAACGCTATGGCTTTGGCGACGCAGAATCATACGCACTTCGTAACTTTGACCTTACCGTCAAACGCGGCGAATTCATTATGATTATGGGGCCATCAGGCTGTGGTAAAACGACCCTACTTAATATCATCGGTCTCCTAGATCAGGCTAGCACCGGCCAATACAATCTTGCCGGCAAAGACGTTTCGCGCGTTTCTGCACGCAAGAAAGCACGCTTCCGCGCTAAAGAAATTGGCTTCATTTTCCAGAACTTCAACCTAGTTCCTAGCCTTTCAATTATCGAGAACGTTTCCCTTCCGCTAATCTATTCCGGCTATCGCAAGACTCGCCGTCTCCGCATGGCAGACAACATTCTCGAGCATTTCCATCTTCGCGAACGTGAATACTACATGCCTTACCAGCTCTCTGGTGGTCAGCAGCAGCGCGTTGCTATCGCTCGTAGCTTGATTGCAAATCCAAGCATTATCCTCGCGGATGAGCCAACCGGCAACCTCGATAGTCGCAACAGTCATATTATTATGGAAGAGCTTCAGGAAATTCATTCCATGGGCAACACTATCATTATGGTAACCCACAACCCTGCTCTCACCACTTACGCAACTCGCGTTATTAATATGCTCGATGGCGAAATCGACACCGATATCAAGACCGTCGACGATTCCGAACTTCCACGTGGCAGCAAAAACGAGAAAGTTTCCGTCAAGATTCTTCCTTCCCGCGGCCCAATCCAGATGGAAATCGAGTCCGAAAGCGATGTAGTCGTCTCCGGCGAAAATGTCACAACCGTAGACGAGCTAGAAAAAGTCAAAGAAGAACCGGAAGATCTTCCAGAAACTAAAGAAGCTACTGAAGAACTTACCGAAAAAATCGAAGCAATTACCGAATCGGCAGTCGAAGAGCCAAAATCAGAGAAAAAACCCAAAAAGGAAAAAAGCTCTGACAAGAAAACGACAAAAGACGACAAGAAAAAATCCACTAAAAAGAAGGAGGGCAAAAAATGAGATTCTTACTAAACACCCATTTTAGCCTCGCCGTAGACAGCCTTCGCCAGAATCGCGGCCGCACCTTCCTTTCCGCTCTCGGTATCGCAATTGGCGTCGCCAGCATCGTTCTTATTCTTTCCCTAACCGGCGGCATCAATCAGCTTATCGGCACAAACAGCAGTAAAGATAATGCCAATCTCGTCCTCGTTCGCCCATCCAATGGCCACGGCACCGCAGACAACATTATTGAAGGTTTAACAAATACTAGCCAATATTCAAAATCTAATCTTACCCTAGAAGATATTGAGCTAATCAAAAAAGTTGAAGGCGTTAAGCACGCTTCCCCAATCGCAATCAGCAATTCCGCAATTACGATTGCCGGTAAAGCTTACCAATCTACCAACGTTGTCGCAACTAACGATGACCTCGACGATATTCTAGGCTTCCATCTTAAGAGCGGCCAGTTCCTAGATTACAGTCTCCGTGAAAACGTCGCAGTTCTTGGTTACAATATTGCAGAACAGATTTTCGGCACTACCGAAGCAACCGCACGTACCTTCACTTACAACAATCAGCAGTTCATGGTCGTCGGCGTTCTCGATAAGATCAACGACCCAATCAACTTCAACGGCGTAGATTTCGATAACTCTATCCTCATCAACGTCAAGTTCGCTAGCACCTTCGAGTCTTCCATCCAGATTCAGCAGATCAATATCCGCACCGAAACCACAGATATCGTTCCTACTGTAATCTCCTCTATTAACGAGAAGCTCAGTAAGGCAAAGAACGGCGAAGAAGGTTACGAGATTATCTCCGGCACCGAAAATCTTCATCCAGCTGGCTCACTTCTATCAATCATTTCCAATATGCTCACCCTCGTTGCGGGCATTTCCCTCATCGTTGGCGGTGTTGGCATCATGAACATTATGCTTGTTTCCGTATCTGAACGCACCCGCGAAATCGGCATCCGCAAAGCAGTCGGCGCAAGCTCTGGCCACATTCTCCTCCAGTTCCTCTTTGAATCTATCATTCTTAGCGTAATTGGCGGTCTTATGGGCTTCATTCTAGGCTATATCTTCGCCTTCCTCATTTCCCTCATTACGCCATTTGCGCCACATATCTCATGGCAAATTCTCAGCGTTACTGGCATCGTTAGCCTTAGCGTTGGCGTTCTATTCGGTATCTACCCTGCCCTCAAGGCAGCACGCAAAGATCCAATTTCAAGTTTGAAATTCTATCGCTAAAATAAGCCTCAAAAAAATATCCCCTTATCGGGGATATTTTTTATTATCTTACGCTGCGTCTCCTAGCTCAGCCGCGTTAGATGCTTCTGGAATATTGATGATATGGTACTTGCGTAGCAATTCCATACTCTTGCGAGCGTTCTCAACTTCCTCATCATTATCGCCATAACTGTTATAGTCACCAGCGACCAAGAGTTGACGACCTCTTTCGTAAGCTAGGTTCCATTCGGTAATAGCTCTACGAATTGCTCTAATCTCATCTTCAGAAGGAGCGATGTTAGAGTTCAATTCAGCAATTCTTTCATCGGAAACTGCAATATCTCTCAAATCATCTGGTTTGGAGATTGGCTCATAGTGTCTAGCCTTTTCCAACATTACAGCCTGCTCTGCAGCATCAACTAGTGGATCGTCTGAACTTATTTCTTTCGTTGTGCCACCGAATGTTACAGTATTACGCCCACCAGCGCTGTTATCGGTCTTCGGAGGAACAATGACTGAATCGCCAGACCCATTCATAATAATTCTAGTGCCGTCATCTAGAGTAGTTGTTCTACTATAGCCACCAGCTACTACTGCTGGTTCAGGCATGATAATATTTGCTGGCTCTGGGCTAGTGATAAATCCGTATGCCCTCAAGTAATCAACGCCATCTTTCATCGCTGAAGCAGCATCTTCGCTGTCGAAGCTAGAGTAGTCACCGCTGATTGCGCCTGCACGCTGTTCAGGAGTCAATCTGTTCCAACGTTCAATTTCGTACTCAACACGAGCCTGGATGACGTCAGCGAATTCTTTGTCGGATAGTTTCTCTTTAATCTGGTCCACATTCAAGACAATTAGGCCGCCATTCTCTGGAGTTTCGCCAGTATTGCCGGCGCCAGTCTCAGCTCCTCTGGTTGGAGGAAGTGCCGGATTGCCTTCGCCGCCTCTGGTTGGAGGAAGTGCCGGATTGCCTTCGCCACCTCTTGCTGGAGGTAACGTTGGCGTATCATCGCCACCAGCTGGAGGAAGGTTATTTCCACCAGTATCACCGGTTGGCGTAATTGGAGGGAGAGTTTCACTGCCTTCATTAGATGGAGGAGGAGTTGGAGTAAAATCACCACCTCTTCTACCACCTTCTGGAGAAATTACTTCTGGGCCATTGCCGCCATTACCACCGGAAGGAGGATTTACTGGAGGAACTGGGCTACCGGAATCGGTAGGACCATGATTCTTACCCTTCTTACCACGAGTCAAGTTCTTACGTGAAGCGAATGGTAGAGGAATACCGGTATGTAGGAGGTCACTACCCTTCAAAATCTCGGTCGCTTCTCTCTCGAAGCCGATAACATCGAAGACGGTTTCATTATTAATTACAGTATCCGTAACAGTGCGGGTTAGATCGCCTACAGAGTTTGTACCGATATCCGTAGCGAACGAGAAGATCTCGGTTGAACCATCCGCCATCGTATTGCCAGTTTCGACAACAACAGATGCATAACCATAGCTACCATTTGCAAGAATATCATTAATTGCAGGATCATCAGACATGAATACTACATGACCATTCTCTAATGTACCAGGAACCATGATTGGAGTACCCTGACTATCTCTTGTGAGGGAGACTGCCAACTGAATCTGACCATTGCCAGCGGCTGTATCAAAGTTCTGTGTCATGTTGCTCGAGAATGAATCGCCGGTCATATTGGTATACATTCTGCCGTCAGCACCACGCATGAGGCCTAGCTCATTACCGTCGGAGTATGAAGTACCGTTACCACCCCAGTTGCGGGTAACTTCGACGCCGTTTTCGCGTGCATATTCAGATGCGCCAATCGTTTCTTCGTGAGTACTCGTGGATGTAGTAGTGACAGTACGTTCATTGACGGTATAACCCTGCTGACGCAATTCATCGACTTCCTGATCGGAGAGTTTAGCGCCAGTTGCTTCTGCCGCCCTGACAGATTCAATTGTAGTGATAACCTGGTCATTATTAATGCCAAGCCAGCCAGCCAATATCGTCTTATGTGCATCAAGATTGTTAACACCAATATTCAAAGGCTCGAAACGAATATTCATAGTATCGTTCATCTTATCGAAGAGACCGTAGCTATTTGGATCGAACGCTGCGGAAACTTCCTGGCCAACGATAGCAGTACCAACACCAATTGCAGCAGTCTTAGCAACCTGAGCCGCAACGCGTTTAGCACGGAGCTTTCTGAATGCAGCGTCCTTAGCGGTAATATCGCTTTCAATCGCTTCATAAGCTTTCTCAGATGCTTCGACGAAGATTTCACTCTTATCGTCAACGCCCATTTTCTTAAGCTCAACCTTAGCCCTTGCAATCTGGACGTCAAGCGCCAAACGTTCGTCTTCAATCGTAGTGCCATCACCACCGCTAAACTTAATAAGATCGATTCTTCTCGAGTCGCTAACTTTCGTTAGAGCCACTACAGATGCCAAGCGTGTAGCAATTTCATCGGAATTGCCAGAATCGATAGCTTCCTTAAGCTTTGCGGTAATAGTATTCGCCTCAAAGGACTTATACTCCGTTTCAGCCATCTGCTTATCGTACTTGGTATTACCAATCGATTCGCCACGAGCAAGACGACGTGCCTGATCGGCGCGGTCAACAGCTACGCGGTTGTGCTCCTTGAAGCCAGCAAATGTACCAGCGGCGAGAGAGCCACCGACTACTGGAAGGAAGGTACGGAGGACCGAAGAAGATGCCTTCTGTGTAACGAATACTGCGATACCAGCTGCTGCTGCGATAACTTCAGGCTGAACAACGCCGAGCTTCTCAGAAATCTTCTCAGAAACTTCGTCAATCTTCGAGCGATGTACTTCGCTACGTACGCTAGCCTGGTAATCAGCATTAATGAGGCGGAAGCCTTCCATGATGTTTTCCATACTTTCTTCATGGTTAAAGCGTTCCTTAGCTGCCTTAGCAGTCTCGAGTAGTGTATCAGTGATGAATCCGTTATCGACACCTTCCTTGGCCATCTTAGCCTTCTCTTGTGCCATAGCCTCATTAAAGTCTTTCTCGGTCATTCTGCCACTAGCAAATGCCTCGATAGATTCACGGATAGTAATCGTAGATTTAGCCTCAACGCTGTTAGCGTCAACGAGCTCTTTCTTCTTGCCACCCTCAGAGTACTTGTAAACAACCTTATTACCGTTTTCATCGGTTTCGACGCCAAATGCATTCATGGTGTTACCGAGTTCGCTGTGGAGCAATGAGTCTTCGATACCGTTGACGTATGCCATAGTTAAGCGCTCAACAACCTTACCGCTCGAACCATCACCATCTTTAGACCAATACTCGCCGATATTAACACCGCGAATATCAGTTCTACCTTCAGAAATTGCTTCTGACGCCAAACGACGATACTTCGCCATCGTAGCATCTTTAAGCATCTGACCAAAGACAAGATTACGCCAGACCTTACCGAGCTTGCCACCGTTACCTTCAAGCTTGATCTTAAACATCTCGCTAGCAATATCTTCTGCCGCATGACGAGCATCACGCTCACGATTATTCATAACGGCAATCAATGGATCATGCTTCTTCTCGACTTCGCCACCACCAGGGACAGGTTCTGGACCACCCTCGGTGCCACCAAGCTGCTTCTTGAGAGCCAAAAGCTCCTCCATCGTCATCTGTCTGAGCTCGCCGAGCTTGATGTTTTTCTCTTTCAACTTATCAGCAAAGCTCTCATCACACAAATCATGAATAAATTCTTGACGGTAAACTTCGCGCTGATCCTTCATGCCCTCGAAATCGAGCTTTTTCAAATCGGCAACTTTAATTTCGTCACGTTCGAGATATTCGGACATATCTTCAACACCGAAGGCTCTGAACATACGACCACGCAACTTTTCTTGCAAGTCTTTCAAACCTTCAATGTCCATCTCTTTCAAGTCTTTGAGCTTGACCTTTTCAGCCTTGAGCATATCACGCAAATCAGCAATAGTAATGCCACGAATCATTGCTTCGCGAAGTTTTTCCATCGCTTCAGCATCTTCGGCGTTTTCATTATCGTTATCGTTTTCGCCGTTATTATTATTGTTTTCACCGTTGCCGTTTTCGCCATTACCGTTGTCGCCATCATTCTTCTTTAGCTCTTCGCCAAGATGGTCGTTGAACTGACGCATAAGGTCTTCAATATTGCCCTCTTCGTAAATCTTGCGAAGTTCTTCATCGGATAGACCAGCGCCACCATTTTCCTTGGAAGCGTTCGCCCATTCCTTAAGACGAGCCATGTAACCTTGCATAGCTGCGACAGCTTCTTCATCGCTAAGATTATTGAGATCATCCTCAGAAATCTTGTAAGTCTTAAGGATATTTTCAGCGAGTGGAGACTTCAAGAAATTGCGAGCCTGTTCTGCGCGACGATGTAATTCGGCCGAATCTTCGCCACCATCATTACTTTCACCGCCACCTGCTGCAGCCATAAGTTCATCCGCTGCAACCTCATCGCTCTTGCTCTTATTGACTGCTGCCTCTGCCTTAACAGGAACCAAAGAATGTTCCGCTTCAGCGCCCATACTTTCACGAGTTGCGCTGTTAATAGAAATAGGGATACCAGTTTCATCGGTAATACGCTTTGCCCACTCGTCATCACTCTCACCTTCATTACGGGGATACATACCAGTAAGCTCAGCATGCTCTACGCTATTCAATTCGCTCTTTTTATTTGCAGCCATCTGAGTCATAACCTCAGAAAATACGGAAGTCTTTACGCGATTTTCATATTCCTCATCGCTCTCACCTTCCTTCTGGCCAAGGCCAAGCGCCTCAAATCTAGCCTTCGTATCAGCAACGCGCTGATCGAAATCTTCGCGCTCAGTCAAAGTTTTTTCAGCACTCTCAACGTTCTCTTCAACGTTACTCTCAACAGTAGTAGTTTCTACGCTGCCAGCGCCACCAATGCGAACACCGGTTTCTTTAGAAATACGTTCTGCCCAAGCTTTAGAGTTCTCACCTTCTTGGCGAGGATAACTCATCTTCAAGCTGCTCAATTCTGGACCACTCAAACGACGATTCGGATCTTCACCCTGCTCTTTAGCAATTTCGGCATAAGCAGCACCCATAATACGTGCTTTATAATCATCCATGCTCTCACCATCAGCACGCTCGACTTTATCGGCAGCCTCAGCGACACGCTTATTCCAAGCATTATGAGCAAGATAATATTGAGGATCTTTATCTTTACCTTCACGAGCATACATATCCCATGCATTCCATGGCATACGAGTATACTCTTGACCTTTCACATTTACGCCAGTGTTTGTTTCATTAGCAGACATTTCGTCGTCAGAAAGTGGGTCAAAATCATCACTGCGACCTGCCATCTCAGCAAGTTTCTTCTGATAAGCAATCTCGCCTTCCAGCTCTTCACTAGAGATATCGCCATCAACAGCTTTATCGAACTTATCGACAGCTTCTTCGTATTCATCCCAAGCAGCCATTGCCTTCTCCGCATTACCAGGAGCGGCAGCAGTTTTATCGGCTTCTTGTGCTGCTTCTTGCGCAGCGACACCATTTCTCAATGCTCTCTCAGCAGCAGCCTCACGAGCCATCTTCTCCCAGTCGGTCTCTCCGGAGTCGCCACCATTTGCGCCATGCTCGACGTTATTTTTTGGTCCTTCCGACATTTTATTCCTCCGTTGCTACAGTTTCAGTTTCTGCGGGTTCAGCAGTCTCCGCGGCTTCGCCAGCTACATCGCCGGTACCGCCACCAAGATAAAGTGCTCTGAACATAACCATAGTTTCAAGCGCAACTTCCTGAGCATCGATACCGCAACTTCTAATATATTCAGCGGCCTGCTCATTGCCGAAGTTTGGATCATCGAGCTTTTCGGAAAGCTCAGTCGCCTGCTCTTCGGTCAAACGATTCAAAGTAGCACGATCAATCTGGGTCATTAAAGTCTGGATCATGTCTTCTTTCAACTGATCACGAACCTCACCCTCAACATTAATACCTTTTTCCTGGAGCAAAGACTCCATAAAATCATCAAGATTTTGCATTTGTTTTTGACCTCACAAATATATTATTATCCTTATGTTAAATTATAGCACAAGCGCAAACAATACTAGCAAATTGCCCAGTAACAGAGACGAAAACGGCATTTTGCGTTATAATCTAGGGTATGAAAATCCTCGGTATAGAATCTTCCTGCGACGAAACCGCAGCAGCAATTATTGAAGACGGGCAAAAAGTCCTCTCTAATGTTGTTGTTTCCCAAATTGACATTCATGCCGAATACGGTGGCGTCATCCCAGAAATCGCCGCTCGCAGCCATATCGAAGCAGTTAATCCAGTTATCAAAAAGGCTCTTTCTGATGCCGGCGAAACGCTCGATTCTATCGACGCTATCGCCGTCACTCATACGCCGGGCCTCGTTGGCAGTCTTCTTGTCGGCACGCTTGCCGCTCGCACCCTTGCCATTACCCACAACAAACCTTTCTATCCAACTCACCACCTAAAATCCCATATTTACGCCAACTGGCTCAGCGGCTACCAGCCCGAGTTCCCTCTTCTCGCTGCGGTCGTTAGCGGCGGTCACACGCAAATAATATATATGGAGCGCCACGATCATTTCGAAATTATCGGCAGCACGCGCGATGATGCTATTGGCGAATGCTTCGATAAGGTCGCAAAAATTCTCGGACTTCCCTACCCTGGCGGCCCAAATATTGCCAAAAAGGCAGAAAGCGGCAATCCGGATAAGTACCAGCTCCCTATTCCAAAAGTTGATGGTCTAGATTTTTCATTCAGCGGCATCAAGACTGCCGTTCTCCGCTCTGTCCAAAACGAGCTTGGTCTTCCTATTACTACTCCTTCTCACGAACTCAAGTCTCATCTTTCCGATCAGCAAATCGCAGACTTTGCGGCCAGCTTCCAGAAAACTGCCGTTAATATTATTATTAAGAAACTCAAAAAAGCTACCGAGCTACATCCAGAAACCAAATCCATCCTTCTCGCCGGCGGCGTTTCCGCTAACCAACTTCTTCGCGACGAGCTCCATAAGGCTTTCGACAAAACCCAGCAAGTCTACGTTCCTGAATTTAAATACAGCACCGACAATGGCGCCATGGTCGCTTCCGCTGCCTATTATTCTATTCAGGCCGGAGAAAAATCGAGCGACCCATATTCGCTCGATATCTCCCCTCGTTCAGTTATTCGTTAATCTTTCGTTTCAACTTTACGAACTACATGCGTGCGACGAGCGCGCATCTTTTTTGCGCCATCGCGTACAAAATTCCTTGCGCCACGCATTGCATTCAAAACAGACTTTTTCGCATTATTTATGCGATACTTACCGGGGTTCAAAATCAAACGGAAACCACCGATATATTCTTCAATATCAACACCAAAGCCACTCTTAAATTCGAGCAACTTGTTCTCTGACGTGAAAATGCCGTCAACACCATAGAAGTTCGCACGCTTTACACCACGCTCCAAACAATCCTCAAGCAACCAATCCTGAAGATAAGTCATGCCATTGAGCTTCTTGTAACGCTGAGTCGTGCCAGAAATAAAGCTAACTACTTCATTTGGATGGTAAATCAAAATCCTACCAGCAACAACTGCCTTGTCTTCACGACGACGAGCAACGATAAAACGAGTATTCTCACCCCAAGCATCCCACATCCACTCATAATACGAGAGATAGCGGCTCACGACACCGTTCTTATGATTACTCTGATCAACCGCTTCGGCCAACAAAGGAATCTCCGACTTGTCTTTAAGTTCATAAACTTCAAGTTCCGGACTAATCTTACGTAACTTATTGCGAACATTCTTCTTATAGCTAGCGCGCACTTCGTCGATATTCTTAAAATCGCGCAAATTTTTTATCGCCATCCAGCGGTTAGCCTTATTTTCAAGCTCAACCGTCCTGCCGAGATACCTAAAACCAGCTTCTGCAAACAAATCTTCAACTTTCTTCGAATCAAAGTCTTCGACGACTTCGCCAGCTGTATTACGCACAGCGATAACTTTTGGCGGAAAAACTTCTAGTGCTATAAAATTATGCGATTTTGCAAAATCGATTAAAGATTTTACCCAGAACTTCAAAAGTTTCGTGTTCGAATAATCTAAAATTGGACCAAGCTGCACAAGTGCTTCCCCGCCGCGTTCCATCAACAAACAACCGGCAACAATTTTCGACTCGTCTTTCACGCCAAGCAAAAATACGTTCCAGCCCATTTTGCGACGAAGCTCAGCGCGCTCCGCCGACTGAAAGAAATTACCACATGACTGTTTCCGCTCGAATTTCGAAAACTCCGCGTCGGTCAACTCCACAAAATTCATATGTATATTATACCCTACTTGCGACATGCGTTATAATCGTCTTATGAATTACGAGGAGTCTAGCAAAAAAATCCGAGAAAAACTCGCAAAGCTAACCGATACCGACGCAAAAGATTGGCATCTCTGCCTTAAGGCGCGTTTCGGTATGGCGATAGTTTTTGAATCCATTCGCGATATCTTGGGCTCCGGAGAGATTATTACAACTCCATACACTTGTATTACCGCAGTTAATCCTATTCTTGTCGCCGGTCTTACCCCTATCTATCACGATATCGACACTTCCCTTCTCAGCACCGGCAAACCAGACGAAAAGTATCTAAAAGACAAAACTCATGCAATCGTCATGCAGCACACTGTCGGTCTAATTACAGATAAAACCAGTATTAAACGTTTCGCAGATAAGCACAAAATCCTTCTCATCGAGGATGCCGCTCACTGCGTAACTCGTTTCGCTCGCGATAAAGATAATAAGATTCTAGCCGACATCTCTATTCATTCTTTCGGCGTAGAAAAAATTCTCACCGGTACTAAATTCGGTGGCGCAATTTACGTCAACCCAGAGCTAAAGACTAAAAATCCTGATCTCCATCAGCACATCACCTACAAACTAGGCAGGCTCAAGAAACCTGGCAAGCAAATGGGCTTTCGCGTCCGCACTTACCGTATTAATAATGCAATCATTCAGCGCCTTCGCGGCAATCTTCGCCACAATTTCCGCAACTTCGAGATTAAAGCCGGCATTTTAGAGCCGCCAATCTATCCGTTCGAGCAAGACGGCCAGCAAGACGAACCTTGCACTACCAATAAGTTTGTAAACGAAAAAATTCTCGAGCAGCTCGAAACTCTCAAAGGCAACTACATTCGTCGCGCAGCTAACGTAGATTTATATATCTCAAAGCTAAAATCCAAAAACTTTAGCAAAGTCACCAATGCGCACGAGCCTCTGCTCGCCTTCCCTATCGTTTTTGAAAGCGAAGAAAAAGCTAACGCCGCTTATCATATGCTAACCACGCAGGGATATTTCATTCGCCGCTGGTATTCACCACTTCTCTACCCAGGGCCAAATTCCCTAAAAATCTACCGCTACAATCCTAAAAAATCACCAATCGCCGAAGATGTCAGCAAACGCGTATTGTGCCTACCAACCGATTTGCCAGTCATCGAGACAAACAAGATCATCGAATCACTCAAAGACCATAAAAACCCTGTGCAAAAACCTGTGGAAAACTAAAAAACGACAAAAATATATCACAGAATGCATAAAATAGAGGTATTTTGTATGCTAAAATATCGCTATGAACCCTCATTTTCTACAAACGGAGGCATGGGAGGCCTTCCAAAAGGCTGAAGGCAACGAAATTTTTCGCAAAAAGGAGAAAAATTTCGAATTTATGGCCATTCTCAAGCCAACTCCGCTAGGAAATTATCTTTTTGTCCCATATGGACCAACTTTGGCAGACAAAAAAGCACTAAAACCCGCAATTTCGGCCCTAAAATCGCTCGCAAAAGAAAAAAATTGCGTTTTTGTCCGCATCGAACCAATAATTCCCTTCTCGCAGCAAGAAATGAAAAAAATCGGCGCCAAAAAAACGCATCATTTCGATCCAGAACACACATTAATTTTGGAATTACCAAAAACAGACGCCGAAATATATGAAATTATCGGAAAAAATAAGGCGCGCGCCCATAAAAATCACAAAATTAAAGAAATTTCACTCCGCACTAGCAAAAATCCTTCCGACATGGAAATTTTCTTCAAATTTTACGAAGATGTCGCAAAAAATGACAATTTTCAGACAAATGAACGCGATTATCTAAAAAATCAATTAAAATTCGACTTCGCAACTCTATATATCGCCGAATTTCAGAAAAAACCAATCGGCGCAACCATTATGTATACCGGAAAAGACACTTGCTACTACGCATACGCCGGAGCCGACTATGAATTTCGCAAAAAAGAAGCTGGCGCAATTCTATTGACTCAAATGCTCCTAGATGCCCGCGTAACGGGAAAAAAATTTTTTGATTTTTGGGGTATTACCCTTTCCGAAGACCCGAAACACCCGTGGTATGGCTTCACGAAATTCAAAAAATCCTTCGGCGGCAAAATTGTAAGCTATGCAGGAACCTATGACATCCCTATAAAAAGAATAAAATACACAAGCTATTCCCTTCTCCGCCCAATAAATAAGTTAAAACGCAAAATAATCAAAAAATAACGCCGAAAGGCGCTATTTTTTTCGATCAAATTCCGTTAAATCGAAAAGTGGCCGCTTCCCTTCATCGATAATTTTTTGCGCTTTTTTAAGCAATTTTTCCAAAGCCACATCCGAATTTGCTGACCCAACATGGACCGTTTTCACGACTTCCCCGTTTTTCTTCCAGCAAACCTGAATTCCAGTCGCGCCACTACTCGTCGGAAATTTTCTAATAAAAGCCATAACCACATTTTAACATTTTACCCACCATTTTTCGCACACCCAACCAAAATTCCCCACATAATGCTTATCTTTATACTAGAAACCACTTGTCTTAGCATCCCGCTTACGTTATACTATAAGCACAAGCATGGTGGACCATGTTTGGCAGGTAAAAACACAAAATATATCGCAAGTAAAATATATTTCGATACATTTTGCGTATAAAGTCAAGTTTCACGTGAAAGTGATTATGCATATTTTGCGTCTTTTTCATGTGAAATATTTTTTTGCCAAAAAATCCACCCCTGTTAACATAAGCAATAAGCCCAACTTATGGAAACCTAACGAACTTATGGAACATTTTCATAGCAGAGCAGGGCAACTAAAAACATGTCATAATATAGCCCAAAAACAGATACCAAATATGGTATAATATAGTCATGAAATTTAGCAAAGCTTACGAGCCGGACCAGTACGAGCCAGAAATCTACGCACTCTGGGAAAAATCCGGCGCATTTAAACCAAAAGACGATAAAAAAGCCGGTAATTACACGATCGTAATGCCACCACCAAACGCCAATGGCAATTTGCACATTGGCCATGGCTTAACTATTGCACTTGAGGATATTCTAACCCGTTATCACCGTCTAAAAGGTGAAAACGCATGGTATATTCCAGGCGCAGACCACGCAGGCTTCGAAACCTGGGTTGTCTACGAACGCCGCCTAGAGGCAGAGGGTAAAACCCGCTTCGACTACGGTCGCGATGAACTCTATAAGCAGGTTTGGGACTTCGTCCACGAACAGCGCGGCAATATGGAGCTCCAGCTTCGCGCGCTCGGCGCATCTTGCGACTGGGACAGCCTAACCTTCACCCTCGATCAGAAGGTCGTCGACACCGTCTATAACACTTTTGAAAAACTCTGGAAACAGGGCCTCATCTACAGAGGCGAAAAGCTCGTAAACTTTTGCACTAAACACCAAACCGCATTTGCTGATATTGAAGTTACCCACAAAGACGAGAAGGGCAAACTCTGGCAAATCGCTTATCCACTCGTAACTCCAACCGACGGAATTGAGGAAATTATCGTCTCCACAACCCGTCCAGAAACCCTTATGGGCGATACCGCAGTAGCTGTTAATCCTAATGATGAACGCTATAAGAACATCATTGGCAAAAAAGTCAAGTTGCCGCTCACTGACCGTGAAATTGAAATCATCGCAGACGAACACGCTGATCCAGAATACGGCACCGGCGTCGTTAAGATTACTCCTGCACACGACCAGAACGACTTTGAGGTCGGTCAGCGCCATAACCTCGAAATGATCACCGTTATCGGCTTCGACGGCAAGATGACTATCGCTGCAGGCGCAAACTATGAAGGCCTCACCACTGTTGACGCTCGCCAAAAAGTCCTCGCAGATCTCGAAGATCGCGGTCTCCTACGCGGCGAAGAGCAGCTCGTTCACTCCGTTGGTCACTGCTATAAGTGCGACACTGTCATCGAACCTCTCCTCAAGGAACAGTGGTTTGTCGACGTTAAGCCTCTCGCAAAAGAAGCTATCAAGGCTCTTGAAGAGAACAAAATCAAGTTCCACCCAGAGAACAAGAAGCGCGTTCTCATCAACTACCTCAAGAACCTCAAAGACTGGAACATTTCACGCCAGATTCCTTGGGGCATCCCAATTCCTGCTTTCGTAAACGTCAACGACCCAACCGATTGGATCTTCGACAAACGCGTCCAGGAAACCGAAATCACCAAGAACGGCAAGACTTATCGCCGCGACGAAGACACCTTCGATACTTGGTTCAGCTCTGGCCAGTGGCCATACATCACCACTAGCGATCGCAAGCAGCACTATCCAACCAGCGTCATGGAAACCGGCGCAGATCTTCTATTCCAGTGGGTCGGCCGCATGATCATGCTCGGTCTCTACAACACCGGCGAAGTTCCATTCAAAGACGTCTACATGCACGGTATGGTTCTCGATGAAAAGGGTCAGAAGATGTCCAAATCCAAGGGCAATGTTATCAACCCAATCGAAATCGTCGCTCAGTATGGTTCCGACGCACTCCGCCTCGGTCTCATCGCAAGCCGCAGCGCAGGTGTCAACCAAGCCTTCAGCAGCAGCAAAGTCGTCGCAAGCCGCAATCTCTGCAATAAGCTCTGGAACATCTCTCGCCTCGTCCAAGACATGGTCGACAAAGCAGAGAAGAGCAGCGACGAAATCGTCTGCCAAAACAACGGCGAAGACTGGATCTGCCACGAACTCGATAAGGTCAATAAAGAAGTTCAGCGCCTCCTCGACCACTACCGCTTCGCAGAAGCTGGTGACGCTATCTACGACTTCATCTGGAACAAGTACGCAGACTGGTTCATCGAAGGCGAGAAACTCTGGAAGAACATCCCACTTCTCAAGAAGACTCTCGAACAGATTCTCATCATCCTTCACCCATTCGCGCCATTCGTTACTGAAACCATTTGGCAGACCCTCAGCTGGACTACCGGCATGTGTATCGTTCAGCAATGGCCTGAAGCGCTCGAATTTAGCCCAGCAAAGGCCAAACACTTCGAAGAGCTAATGTTAATCGTCTCGAACGTCAGAAGCCACTTCCAGAGCCTCCCAGGCGCTGGTAGCTACCCAATCGCTTTCTATGACGACCAGCTCGTCTACGAAAACCAGCTACTCCTTCAGCACTACACCAAGGCTCCAGGCGTACCTCAGATCAAGCCAGAAGATGCTAAGGGCCTCCACCTCGCAATCGCAGGTCACCCAAACATCTATCTCGAAATCCCAGCCGATCTTCACGCTAAGTACAAAGCAAACCTCGAAGATCGCATCCTCAGCCTCGGCCGTGAAATTCAGGTTCTCGAGACTCGTCTCCAGAATCCAAACTACGTCGCAAAGGCACCAAAGGAACTCGTTGACGAAACTAAGTCTCAGCTCGAGACCAAGCAGAAGCTCCTCAACGACATGAAAGCCGAATTCGAACTAGTCTAAAACTCAAAAGAGCAGGGAATCAAAACCTGCTCTTTTTGCTGCATCTTGACAGAATAAGCGTTTTGTGCTACAATAATATAGATATTTATCACTCATAGTACATAGCCGAGAGGTAAAAATTATATCAAGCAGGGGAGGTGCTTTTTAATGAGTGGCATTTATAGAATTATTCCGAGCTCCGAAAGAGCGTACGAATGGGCAAGAGGTGAATTAAAGGGTTATTTCAAGAATCCCGATCACTTCAGGGTTCATAAACTTAATGAACTCAAGCCATCGAAGAAGATTCATGTTTCTATCTTTCACTTGGATGGAAGAGGACCTGATATCTGGCGAGTTTACTGGGAGGAAACAGACTCCGTTAAATACTCGATACTAGAAAATTATCAGGAGCTTAAGAAAAATCATCCAGAAATAGTCGCAGAACTTGAGAAAGCCGGAAAAGAAGCTTACGAAAGGGAATACGATAGAAAGAAAAGATACGAATCGAAGTACGGCAAAAGCGTCAATTATCGCCCACTAAGCGCGATTATGGAAGTCTAGCCGCCTGTGACCCCCGTTGTTGACGGGGGTCTTTTTTCATACCCTCTTGACAAAATGCTTAAGTTTTGCTATGCTAGGAACAGTTGGGTATCTACAAAAACAAAAAATAAACAAAGGAATCAGAATAATAATGTCTGAAACTTCACCAAAAAATAACCCAGAAGATATCAAAAATGAAGCTACCCAGTGGGAAGGTCTCCAAGATCCAAGCGCACAAGCCGAAAGCCAAGAAAGCGCAGAAAAAACCACTAGCGAAGAAACCCTTCAGAAGATCGGTAAAAATGCCGGTCTAGCAGCAGAAATGAGCGCAGGCGTCGAAGCACCAGCTGAAGCACCTGACACTCCAGAAGAAGCTCCTCAAGAAGCAGCAGATACAGTAGATATCGACGCAGAGGACACTAAGAGCAAGCTAGAGCAGCAAAAATCTCATCCATACGAACGTACTATTCAGGGTCCAGACGGCATGATTCATCACATCGAAGCCGAAACCCAAGAAGAATTCGACGATAAACTCGAGGATCTTCGCGAATATTACAAAGAGCTTTACGGATAATCTAGTTCAATAATTTGACTTCAAAAGAGCAGACTTAACATCTGCTCTTTTTGCTCCTCGCTTGACAAAATACATATTTTATGATAATATTGTCCCAGTTACATCTAGGGGCTACTTTTTGCAGCAGTAACGTACATCCCGTACAGATCAAAGGAGGTGATCTATATGGTAAAAGCATTAAAGCTTCAGAGGAAAGGTCACATCACTTATTTGTTATTCAAGAACAATCTGTATCGCCCAGACGAGAAAGAAGTCAACGATGCAATAATGCTCGCGATTTATCAAAATAAGTGCGCAGGCGCCAACACAAAGCTCATGGGTCATGGTGTTATCGAATTAACGTTCAATCCAACTCAGCAAAATCGAATCGAGAGAAAAATGACCGAAGAAACAGTGAAAGCTTTAATAATTAACTCATAGCCGGCAACCCGCCGGCTATCTTTTTATGCTTGACTTTTTATCGATTTTATGCTACAATCAAAGTATATTTAACTAAAAACAAACATGAGTATAAACCCAGAATCAGGCGGCAATAATCCAGAAGAAAAAACTCCACGAGAGCAAAAAATCGAAAAGCTCATTAATCTTTTCGAGCAATCGCGCACTCCTCTAGAAGATTTCAGAGGATTAAAAAACTATCCAAAACTGGACGACGATATATCGCAAGCCGACTTAAAAGAAGCTAGTTTTACGTACAGCGAAACTGACGATTCGTACGACAACGCCTTCGAATCTATACTTTACTACATGGGCACCCAAAAGCAGCTTTTTGATCAAGACGCATTCGCAGAGCCAGGCTCACGATATGACGACCTTTTTAATGGCGCGGACGTAGTCTTTGGTTTGAAACAGGCCGGCACATACGATACTGTATTTAATGTCGATGCTTGTACTGCCATGGACCTCCGAAAAGTAAGAGAAAAGTTTAAAAATTCTAGTAAGACATCCGAATCAGTAGCTCCAGGTTGCAATAATTTATTCTATTATGCTCATGGCCCAAAACGAACACGCATTATTCCGTCGCCACACTATATTATCGGTACGACAGTAGCCAACGTTGCGAATGCTGTAGACAAATTCAACATTGATGATGCGCCAAATATCAGCAACGAAGTAGATAAACCTCTACGCACCAAAATTCTCATTGAGCTTTTTTATCAAAGTCATGCTAGTTCATTAGAGTGTAATATTGCCGAAAAAGCAATGCTCGAATCAACGGACTTAAAGAAAAAGGGGAAAATAGAAAAAGCGCACGATGCGCATAAAAATGTTCACTTTGCGACAAGGGAATCTCTTTTTAAAATATTCGGCATAGAAGCAAAAAATACAAAAAGTAAAGAAGCAAGATTAAAGCTCGAAGAAAAACTAAACGTGTTCTACCGTCAGTATGCAAGCGAAGACGACGTATTTAAAGAAATCTTTGATATATCCAAAAAACGCCGCGACGAGTTATTAGAAACAGTCGAGGAGCGCAACAATGCTAAATTCGGCAAAAACGTAAAAGCAATTAACGATATATTAAATAATCCACCGAAATCAGATTAGAACGCTAACTTTTCCTGAATTTCCAAGAACTCATCCTCAGTCAAGCTAAGCGTGCGACCATATTCCCAAGTCTCATCAAGAGGCGTCAAATGAACGTGCGCATGAGGAACATCAGTGCCCACAACCTTCATAACTACGCGGCGACCAGTAACAGATTCCATATGAGCCGCAACCTTTTTGACGCTTGCCCACAAAGCATGGTAATCCTCATCAGGTAGCTCATAGATTTTGTCGACCTCAATCTTTGGGATAACCAAAGTATGTCCTTTGCTCTCAGGATTTATATCAAGAAATGCATAAGTTTTATCATCTTCGTAGATCTTATACGACGGAATTTCACCAGCAATAATCTTAGAAAAAATACTAGCCATTGTTTCTCCTTTTCTAACATTCTAGCAGAAAAGCAGGGCATAAAAAACGGGACCTGTATTTCAGGCCCCTAAAATCTACTCGTGATTTAAGTGTAATACTATCCCGCCATTATCATCCAGGCCGACAAATGCACTCTTGGCATCGCCACGAATCCCAGCCAAAAGTATACATCTACATTTCGAATCAAGAGTCTTTATAGCGTACTCCGGAACATTCTCATTGCCAGTATATAAACAGACATGAACAATGTCGAAATCTGGAGACTCTACATAAACATAGACTTTAGAACGAGGTTCGATAAGGTTTTTACCCAAACAAATCCTGCCCTGATCATCAAAATCGTACTTATTGAAATATTTCACCACTACTATCACCTCCCAATGAACTATGCCTCAATAGCATCGATTTATATATTATATCATATTTTCAACAAATCACAAGCAACACGCTCACCCATAAAAAACGAGATCTCGCGATCTCAATTTTTATTTATGGCGGAAGCGAGAGGATTCGAACCTCCGAGACATTGCTGCCCACACGATTTCGAGTCGTGCGCCTTCAACCACTCGGCCACGCTTCCACCTCTAATCTTATCATAAAAGAGAAGGGCTCGCCACCTCTTAAGAGCAACAAAAAATGCCCACTGGATGAGGCATTTTTAAAAATCAAATATGGTATGCCCGATACGATTCGAACGTACGACCTTTAGCTCCGCAAGCTAACGCTCTATCCAGCTGAGCTACGGGCACACATAATGTTTAATCAATTGTGGATCAATATACGCCAGTGAGAATTCTTAAGAACCACTCAGAGGACGCATATTTCCACCGTTCAAAGATTAAACGTACATCTACGACAGCCTAAGCACGTCGCGATAAACCTATTATAGCACATTTTTTCAAGAGATGATATACTATTTTTATGGCAGAACAGCAGAAGAAATCCGGACTCAAACCAAAACTTCAAAAAGCCAAAGCAAAATTCTTCAAAACCTATTACAGCAACCCTGCAAAAGATTTAAAGATTATTGCTGTTACCGGCACCAACGGGCGGGATATCACTGCGCATTACATGCAGGAGATTATTAAACAGCGCGACAATCGTGCGGGTCTAATTATTGATCCAAAATCCACTTCTGACCTCTATAAACAGCTCTTCAAGATCTGGAAAACCGGCACCGATTACGCCGTCGTTTCCGTAGATGGTCACACGCTAGCAAATCACCTCTTTTACGGCATGCCAATTCATGCCGCAGTCATCACTGACGACATTACCGAAAGAACCATCACTGGCACTCAATCCGAGGACGCAAAGTCCATTCTCTTCAATACAAAGCCAGATTTCAGCATCTTAAACCGCGATGACGCAAATTATCATATTTTCGTCGAGTATCCGAGCAAGACCGCAACCTTCTCTTATGGCCGCGATCGCTCAGCAGATCTCAAAGTTGTTCCAGGCAAAGTCTACAAGCAGGGCACAGAAGCTACTCTCACCTACAATAGCGAACGCTTCGATGTTGCAACCTATGTCACTAATCCAGATGCCTGCCTCTATATGGCAGCAGCTGCAACTACCGCCTTCGCTCTCGGTTTCCGTTCCGAAACTATCGTAGACGGCATCGCAAATTACGAACCAAAAGAAGTAAAAGAAACAAAATAATACATGATCAACCAAAAGCTCCTAGTATCGGGCGCAGACTTTTTTGCGGACGATTACGAAATTAATCCATATTACAACAAAGATAAGATTGACGTTAAAAAAGCTTGCGCAGAGCATGCTTCTATTGTCGACTGCTTCAAACAGGCCGGCGTAGAAATAATCAAAGTCGCTGCTCCAGAAAACTGCCAGGACGGCGTCTATACTGCTAACTGGGCGCTTGTCAAAGATGGCGTAGCCGTCATGGCCCGTCTCCCAGAAGCACGCAAAGGCGAAGAGCCGTATGCTAAAGCACAACTCACGTCACTCGGATTCAAATGCGTAGACGTTCCAGACAATCTCCTATTCTCGGGACAAGGCGACTCACTTCGCTGCGGCAACTATCTTTTTGCAGGTCGCGGTTATCGCTCTGAGCCAGCAGCGCAAGCTTTCGCCGCAAAAACCCTAGGTCTTACTCTCATCCAGCTACATACCAAGCCACAGCTTAACCCAGATGGAACAGAGCATATCAATCCGTTCACTAATCATGCCGACAGTTTCTGGTATGACCTCGATCTAGCCTTATCGATTATCGATGAGCATACAATCGCATACTGCCCAGAGGCTTTCGATGACGCATCTCGCGCTCAACTTGAAGCCATCACCGATCTAGACAAGATTATCGTAGACTTCAACGAATGTACTAGCGGCTTCGCCTGCAATCTCGTCAGCACCGACAAACATGTCATCATGTCCAATAAGGCTCCAAAACTTCAAGCGGAGCTTGAGGCACGTGGCCTCACTTGTCTAACCCCCGATGTAACCGAGCTCAAAAAGGGTGGCGGCTACATTCGCTGTGTCAGCCTCTGGCTAAATTAGCCTTTTTAAGCTAAAATTAAGATAAGCATAAGAATAATTAGGAGCTTTTTAATGGACCCAAATAATCCAGGCGTACTCGGTAATCAACCAGCACCTGCGCCAGCACCAACACCAACACCAGAACCAATGGCAGCACCTGTATCTCCAGCCGAGCCAGTTACACCAGCACCAGAGCCAGTCATGGCAGCAGCACCAGCTGAGCCCGTCGCTCCAGTTCTCGGCGCTCAACCAGCTCCAGCACCAGCTCCAATGGGCACACCAGCAGCACCAGCTCCAAAAAAATCTAATGTTGGCCTTATTATCGCTATCATCGTAGCTGTCCTCATTGTCGCAGGCGGTATCGTAGCAGCAATCCTTATCTTAAACAACAACAAGGGCGGTTCCGATGATAAACCATCAACCAGCCAAACTTCAAACAAAGATGACGACAAAGACGACGACATCGAAGATGAAGACGAAAATGAAGATGAAGGCGAGGACGAGGATGAGGATGAAGATGAAGACGACGACAAGCCTGCCACAATCAAAAAAGAAGAAACTAAGAAAGATGATACTGTAGCCGCATCAGGTACCTACAAGGACAACAGTGCATACTTCATCAATATCAATGGCACTAAATACAACTTCAACAACAAAATCTCCGATCTAGCAAAATCTGGCTACGAAGCAGACAAGCGTATCGCAGAGCAGGGTTACACGGTAAAGCCAAACCAGTACCTTATCCTAATCGGCGCTAGCCAATTAACCAACAAATCTGTCAGCACCGGCATTAGCTTCACTCCGTACAATGATGGCACCAAAGAAGTTGCCGTAAAAGACGCAAAGCTCGGTAGCGTTACTGTCAGGGCTGGATATTCCGAAAGCGACAAAAAGGCAATCGAAAAGATTACCTTCAATGGCGGTTTACATATCGGCTCCACCAGAGAGCAGGTCGTAAAGGTATTTGGCGCACCAACCAAAACTAACTCTTACGACAATAACTACGAATACATCGAATATACTTCAAGTACTTATAAATACTATAAATTTACCATCAAAGATGGCGTAGTTTCCGAGATTACTTGGGAAAACTTCGGTTCACTAGTTCACTAGTTTCAACCACCAAAAAATATCCCCTCATTAAGGGGATATTTTTTATTTATCATGTCTCTGATCTCGATTTACCTGCTGAAGCTTAAACTCAAAATCGCGTCTATTGTTGCGCAGAATTGCCTGTAAAATCGCGCCCGCAAACAATGAAATCGTCGCCATCATCGCGGCAAAACCGCAAACAATCAAAGTAGGGAAACGTTCAACAATGCCAGTGCGTGTGTAATCTATAAACACTGGAATTGCAAAAGCAATCGCGAGGACATATAAAATCACAGAAATCGAACACCAAAAGCGTGCAGGTCTGTAATCTCTGAACAACTTCGCTATCGTCATGAGTACTTTTATTCCATCCGGAATCGTATTAAGTTTCGAGCGGCTACCCGCCGGCCTATTTCGATACTCAACAATCACATTATCTAGCTGCATATTTTTATCAACAGCGTGAATCGTCATTTCTGTCTCAATCTCAAAACCTTTCGACAAAACAGGGAAGGTCTTAACGAATTGATAGCTAAAAGCCCTGTATCCAGTCATAACATCGCGAATATTCGAATGAAAAATTTTATTAATTGAGAAGCGCACTAATTCATTACCGAAGTTATGAAATTTGCGCTTATTCTCCTTCGCGTAATTCGACGAAAGTCTGTCGCCGACAACCATGTCAGCCTCGTTCACGAGCACGGCATTAACCATCTCGCGCGCAGCTTCCGCTGGGTAAGTATCGTCGCCATCCACCAAAATATACGCATCAGCATCAATCTCGCGGAACATTCTACGCACGACATTACCTTTGCCTTGTTGGCGTTCGCGACGCACAATCGCGCCAGCTTTTTTTGCTACCTCGGCGGTCTTATCTGTTGAATTATTATCATAGACATAGACAACCGCCTCCGGAAGCTGATCTTTAAAGTCTTTTACGACCTTCGCAATAGTCTTTTCTTCGTTCCAACACGGAATTAGGACAGCGACACGATCGTTCTTACTCATTACGCCTTCTTAATCTTCTTTAAAGCTTTCTTAATTTCATCAAGCTCGTAGTAAGCATCTGCGCCGTGCGCACGCTCGATTGTCTTCTCGTTGCCTTTACCGAGGAAGAGAACAGTATCGCCTTTCTTCGCCATCTTGCAGCTCTCTAAGATAGCGGTAGGCCTATCAAGAATCTTAATCAAATTCTCGCCATCCTTTTTACCGCTCTCGCGAGCACCTTCTGCGATCATCTCGAGAATCTCTTCGCCTGGCGTATCGCGGTCATCCTCCTCTGTAAGAACAACAATATCCGCATACTTACCAGCAATCTCACCCATTGGTTTACGCTTAGATGGATCACGACGACCACCAGCGGAGCCGAACATTACAATCAAGCGACCAGTTGTAGCTTTTTTCATATCTGGCAACAACTTCTCAAATGCATCAGGAGTATGAGCATAATCCATAATAGCAGTGAAGCTCTGACCTTCGTCGATCTTTACCATGCGGCCTTCAACTTCAGTAAGCGCATAGATACCGTCTGCAATTTCTTTATCGTTCAAGCCCAATCTACGACCAACAGCAACGCAGGCAAGGGAATTAGAAACGTTGAACTGACCAGCGATACGAGTTTTAATCTTAAGACCATCAGTAGTTTCATACTCGACGCCATCTGGACGAAGCTTAACCTTCTCAGCCTTCAAATCGCCATAATTAATGCCATAAGTTACATGCCTCTCAGTATCACTCTCGAAGAACTTTGCGCTAGGATCGTCGGCATTAATAACACCAAATTTAGCTTTCTTGAACAATTTACGTTTTGCATCACGATAACGTTCAAAAGTTTTATGATAATCCAAGTGTTCGTGAGTAACATTTGTCATCACTGCAATATCAATCGGAATACCAAGATCACGATGCTGTGATAGGGCATGGCTAGTCATTTCTAGAACCAAATATTCTGCGCCCGCGTCAGCGATCTTCTTAATACGCTCATTCAAAAGCTTCACGTCGACAGTGGTCATGTGCTCCATCTGCTCATGGATTTCATCAACACCCCAACCAACAGTAGTCATAACGCCGGCCTTGCGACCAGAGTTATTCAACATTTTCCAGATCATAAACGACGTCGTCGTCTTGCCATTCGTTCCAGTCACACCAATAACAGTCAGCCTCTTTCCAGGGAAACCTTTTGCGGCACCGAACATTACAGCCTTACCATAGTGGTAAGGAATTACTAAAGAATCATAAAACGGAATTTTCTCTTTAATACCCATGATACAATTTTAACATAGCTAAAAAACTTGCACCTTAAGGAGGTGGTCATTTGGCCATTAAAAAAGTTATTCGCTGGACTTTACCAGCACTTTGGCTCATAGTCGTATTCTTTCTTTCCAGCCAACCCGGAAGCGACAGTAAAGAACTATCGATGCGACTAGCCAATCAGCTATCTATGGGCGACGCGACAGAGTTTCTACATTCATTCATACGTTCGTGCGCTCACTTTGGCATTCATTTCATTCTCGGCATCCTGACATACTACGCCGCCAACTTCAGTCTAAAGAAGCCGGCCTTAGCAACAATCGTCTTATGTATTCCTGTCGCCATAATCGATGAGTTGATTCAGTTTTTCTGCCCAGAACGCTACTTAGATATTTTCGATATCGCCCTCAACACTGGCGGCATCTTTATCGCAATCATTCTTTGTAAGCTTTTTATGCCAAAACCTAGCCGCCTGTAATGGGCGGTTTTTTCTTTGCTATAATATTTTTAGATATTTAGGAGTTTTTATGAGTAAATTCGACGAACAATACCTCGATCTATGCGAGCGCATTCTCAAGCATGGCGAACGTATTGTTAATTACGCCGCAACCGATACGCGCAAAGATAAGACCGCAACCAACAATATTCCAGACCACGCAGCCCAAGGCGCTCTTCAGTCGGCAACTATTCGCTTACCTCATCAAGTTCTCCAATTCGACTTATCCGAGGAATTTCCAATTCTCACGACTAAATTCGTTGCTTTCAAAACTGCGGTTCTAGAAATGCTCTGGATCTATCAGCAGCAAAGCAACGACGTCCGCTGGCTCCATGATCGCGGCATCAAAATCTGGGACGAATGGGAAATCCCAGAAGACGGCAAATATCAAGGAAGAGAATGGGATCCAAAAGATTTTGCTCACACTATCGGCACTGCATACGGCTGGATCGTTAATCGCTACCAGCTCACGCAAAGCCTCATTGAAACTCTTAAAACTAATCCCGGCAACCGCCGCATGATTATGTCTCTCTGGCAAAATGAATGGCTTCCGACAGCAGCACTTCCTAGCTGCGTTTGGAATACTCAATGGCACGTCAGCAATGCAAATAGCGACAAGCCTCGCCTAAATATGATGGTTACCGTTCGCAGCAATGACGTTCCACTCGGCATGCCATTCAATGTCGCTCAATACGCAGTTCTTTGCCATCTTATCGCTCAATCTGTCGGCATGGAAGCTGGCCAAATGACTTACGTTATCAATGATGCACATATCTACGAAAATCAGATCGACGGCATTAAAGAACAGCTCCGCCGCCGCGACGAAAAGATCGCTAAAGACGGCAAGCTCTACGACGCGCCAAAGCTTTGGATTAATCCAGAGATTACAGACTTCTTCAAATTCGACAGTTCTAAAGAGCTAAAAGATATCCAGCTCGTCGATTATCAGCATCAAGGTAAAATTAAAATGGACGTAACAGCTTAATATGAGTTTTTCACTAATTGCAGCCGTAGGGCAAAACAACGAACTTGGCAAAAAAGGCGGCCTCGTCTTCAAAATTCCTGGCGACCTTAAGTTTTTCAAGGAAACTACCGTCGGCCACCCAGTTTTCATGGGCCTCAATACTTGGCGTAGTCTTCCAGGCAAACTCCCTCAGCGTGAACATTTCGTATTAGCCCCAGATGCAAAAGAAGTCCCAGAAGACCTTCATGCCGTCACGGATCTCGATGCATTTATTTCCGAGCACAAAGACGAAACCGAAGAATACTTTGTTATCGGCGGAGGCATGGTCTACAAACAAATGCTTCCTCACTGCACGAAACTCTATCTTACCGAAGTAAAAGCAAGCGACGGCGAAGCAGACACTTTCTTCCCGGAATTCGATAAAAATCTATATAAAAGAACCGTACTTAAAAGCGGACAAGATGGCGAAATCGCATACGATCACGTTCTCTATGAAAGGGCAGACTAATGTCAAAACGTATTACTTGGATCATAAATGACATTACTCAGGTTGGCGGCATCGAACGCGTAGTTTGCAATTTGTCTAATTATTTCCAGCAAAACGACTGCACTATAAAAATCGTTTCCCTCAATACTAAAGAGGGCACACCGCACTTCAAATTAGCTCCAAATATTGCCATTGAGCATCTATCTTATCCTGCAGACGAAATCCTTAATCGCAAAAAACTCAAAACCGCTCTCGCAGATTTTCTCAAAAACGAATCAGATAAAAGCGACATTCTAATTACTTGCCATCCTTGGATAGCAATGCCAATTTTGCAACAAAAGAGCCTCTATTCAGGCAGAATTTTCTGCACCGAACATGCTACTTGGGAGTCTTACAGCAAAATTCGCCGCATTCTCAACGCGCATTATTACAAGCGTGCCGATAAATTCATCGTTTTAACAGAGAACGCTAAGCAAATTTATCAGAAGCACGGCGTCAAAAATCCAGCCGTCATTCCAAATATTATCACTAATTACCCGGAAAAAACTGCGCCGCTCATCAGTAAAGAACTCGTTGCGGCGGGTCGTCTAACCGCCATTAAGGGTTACGATCGCCTAATTGAAGCTGTCGCTATCATTAAAGACGACTTCGCTCCATGGCATCTAACTATCTATGGCGACGGCGAAGAGCATGACAGGCTCGTTGATTTAATTCATCAAAATCACCTCGAAAAGCTCATCGCAATTAAGAATTTTACAGATGATCTACCTAAACAGCTCCTAACTTGCTCAGCTTATTTACTTTCATCCCATAGCGAAGCATTTCCAATGGTTGCGCTCGAATCTCTTTCAAGCGGCTTACCAATTATCAGTTTCGACATTCCGTCGCTTCGCGAAATAGACAACAATACTAACACTATTATTTTTGCCGAACAAGACAATATTGCGGATTTAGCCAACAAAATTAAATCCTTTATTTCATCAAGCGATATCCAGAAGAGAGGAATCGCATCGAGAAAACTCTCAGAAAATTACTCGCTCGAAAAAATCGGCAAAAAATGGCTCAAACTTTTTAATTAAGAGCGAATTTTTCCAACAATTTTCATAGCGCTAAGTGTGCCACTGATGCTGCGCTTCATGTTTTTCGCAAAACGTTTTTGACGCTTTGAAGCATATTTTGAATCTATTACAGCCTGAGCATTCTGCTTTACGACGCCAGACAAATATTTATATTCTTTACCAAATTTCTTTTTGCCGGATTTCGTATTTTTAATCGTATAAAGATCGCTAAACGCATCAAAGAAATAGCAACATTTTATTGCTTCCATTATTTCTTCCGACTCATTATTTTCGGTCGCAATCTTTTCCATATCCGCAATCGCTTTCAAGCCGTCCATACGCTCCACACTAAATGGCTTCAAAACTAGACCAGATTCATTCTGAATATACCTGTAGCAATACTGATTATCGACGGCAATTTGTTTTGCTTTGCTAAAAACTAAGTAATTAAATAGCTTATCTTCAGCCATCATATAATCAGGGAAGCGCATTTTTCCAATTGTCTCAGCACGATACAACTTCGCCCACGGCGCAGCTGAAATCTCCTGGTAGAGCATCTTAATTCTAGCCTTTTCGAAACCATAAACCGTAATAGATTTCTTTGGCTGCTCAACAACTTCGTCGCCAGAGTATGCGCCAACAACAATTTCGCTCTCTGTCGATTCCATTACGTCAAACAAACGGCTAATCGCGCCACTATATAGAGCATCGTCAGCGTCAACGAACATAATCAAATCACCGCTAGCACTCTTAAGACCATTATTTCTAGCACCGCCAGGACTACCAGCACTAGATTCGATTATCTTTAATTTCATATTTTCGCTCGCGTATTTATTTAAAATCGCCAACGAAGCATCCTGTGAATTATCAACAACGGCAATAATTTCATAGTTCTTATAATCCTGCTCCAAAATACTCTCAATACAGCGATCAATGTAACGTTCTGCATTATGAACAGGAATAATAATCGAAACTAATGGAGTTTTCATTTCATTTTTCTCCTTATTGCGCCTTTTGCAGTTGTCATTCTTACGGTAAATTTCGGACCAAATTTCAACGATGCCGCAATTAATCTCTGACGCATTGTCGCGGAGCTGTTATTTAATATTTCTTTCCTATTTTTCTCTAAAATCGAGCAAACTTTTTTGTACTCTTCGCTATATTCTTCAGTTACTTTGCTCGTTACAATCTGTTCGCAAATAAAATACGCTTCCATAAAGACGCGAGCCATCGATAGAAAACTATGCTCACGCTCGTCAATTTTTTGGACAATCTCAAGGCTTTTCATACGCTCAGCAGAAAACTTCTTAGTCGACAAACTATCCTTTGCCTCAATATACGAGTATAAGATGGAGTCGTTCGTTACAACTTTCTTTGCCTTAGTGAAAACTTCATAGTTAAAATACAAATCTTCCGCAACGGGGGTATCCGGCATTCTAACGTCGCCAATAGCTTTTCTAGTAAACAACTTCGCCACTGGTCCATTATCTATCTTCATGCTGAGTAGGGCATCAACCGCATCCTTACCACTCAAAGTCTCACCGGTTTCCTTAATAGATTCAAAATTATCTTCTTTATTACGAGCATACTTTGTGCAAACCGCATCCACGCCATCGCCTAGCAACTCGCGCATTTTGCTCAAATAATTCGGCGAAACAATATCATCAGAATCAACAAAACAAATATACTCACCACTAGATTTCTCAATGCCAGTATTACGCGCTGCAGCGGCACCAAAATTCTTAGTTGTAATCAACTTGAAACGTTTATCTTTTGCGCAATATTTTTCAAGAATCTCTCCCGATTTATCGGGCGATCCATCATTCACGAAAATAACTTCAAAATTCTCATCAGACTGAAAAGATAAACTGTCTGCACATCTGCCGATAGTTTTTTCGGAATTATATACCGGAATAATCACCGAAATAAGTTTATTCATTCTAGCCTAATTATACCATGAGGCGGCCCGCTAACAGATTATGTGGTAAAATAAGGTATATGCCAAACAAGAGAAAATCTGGCGAATTAATCTCTATTATTGTCCCAGTTTACCGCGTAGAGAAGTATCTTTTTCGCTGCGTCGATTCTCTTGTAAAACAAACTTATAGCAACCTAGAAATCATCCTCGTCGATGACGGCTCTCCAGATAACAGCGGAAAGCTTTGCGACGATTACGCAAAGAAAGACAACCGCGTCAAAGTCGTTCACAAAAAGAACGGCGGTCTTTCCAGTGCTCGTAATGCCGGCATCGATGTTATGGCTGGCCAATATGTCCTTTTTGTTGATAGCGACGATTATATCGCGCCAGAAACCGTTGAACATCTTTATGAAGACATCACAAAAACTGGCGCCGACATTTCTATTTGCGATTTCATTCCTTTTACAGATAAAAAGCAGAGTAAAAATAGCTATCCAAAAACTCAATTCATCTTATCCGGAGAAGAGAAGTTTGCCTATATCGCGCCTAGCGAGCATTACAGCACTTATGGCGTAGTCTCGACTGTACAATGGAATAAGCTTTTCAAGGCAGAAATCTTCGCTAAACTTCGCTACGAAGATGGCAGAATTAATGAAGATGAATTCATTGTCGCCGAAGAGTTTAATCTCGCCAACAAAATTTCCTACAACCTAAAGCCACTTTATTACTACTATCAGCGCGAAGACAGTATTATCCATTCCTTCTCGCTTAATCGCTTAGATATTGTCGATGCGATCGACGCTAGAATTAAATTCTATAAAAAGCACCACCTCGATAGTTATGTTCATGATTTAACCAAGATGAAAATCACTTTTCTCATCGATTTTGTCGGCTTCCACTACAAAGATATTTGCAGACTTAAAGATGGCAAAAAGACTATCAAAGAGCTAATCGCAAAAAATAAAAGCGACGCAAAAGCTCTGCAGAAAACCGATGTCCCGTCAAAGATGAAACTAAAAATTAAACTATTACTCGGTTCGCCAATCATGTTAAATTCACTCTTTAGCGCAACGGGGCAAAAGGAAACGAAATAGAAAAATCATGAGTGCTCAAGAAAAAAATCTAAAACAACGCACAATTTCCGGACTTTTTTGGCGCTTCGGCGAAAGAATTACCGCACAGCTAATCAGCTTCGTCGTCTCAATTGTCCTTGCTAGATTGTTACTTCCAGAGCAATACGGCACTATCGCTTGCGTCACAATTTTCATTACTCTAGCAAACGTTTTCGTCTCAAGTGGCCTCGGCGCATCACTCGTCCAGAAGAAAGATTCCGATGAACTCGATTTCTCGACAATGTTCTGGGCTAGCTTCGTCTCATCTGTTGTTCTATATTTAATTCTATTTTTCACCGCGCCACTAATTAGCGCAATTTATCACGACGATCTTCTCACCCCAGTCCTTCGTGTCATGGGCCTAAAACTTCCTATCGCCGCTTTTAGCACAATCCAGCAAGCCTACGTCGCCAAGAAGATGATTTTCAAGAAATTCTTCTTCTCGACTCTATTTGGCACACTCGTTTCCGCAGTAGTTGGTATCGTAATGGCACTCAACGGCTTCGGCGTCTGGGCGCTTGTAGCTCAATATCTCACCAACTCCTTCATCGACACTTTCGTCCTATTTATCACTATCGACTGGCGCCCAAAGATGCTTTTCTCGAAGCTACGTTTCAAGAAACTCTTCGGCTTCGGCTGGAAAATTATGGCTTCAAGTTTCATTGGCACACTTTTCGATCAGCTTCGTGGCCTCATTATCGGCGTACGCTTTTCTTCCGCAGATCTCGCATACAACAATAAAGGTGAGCAAATCCCAACCATCGTAGGAAATAACCTCAACGTCGCTTTCGACTCAGTTCTTTTCTCCTCAATTTCGAAGCTTCAGCACGACAAAAAAGCCGTCAAAAACGCCCTCCGTCGCGCCACAAAAATTAGCACCTATCTCTTGTGCCCACTACTTCTCGGTATCGCAAGCTCAGGCGAATCTATCATCCGTGTTCTTCTTACCGATAAATGGCTAGCCTGCGTCCCATTCCTGCAAATCGTCTGTTTTCAGCAAGTCTTTTCTATCCTAAACACAGTCAACATGCAGGCTATCAAAGCAGTTGGCCGCAGCGACATTATTCTTAAACTCGAATTCATTAAGAAACCTATTTATCTTGCGATGATCGTCGGCGCCATCTTCTTTGGCCCGCTAGCAATCTGCGCAGCAAACGCAGTCTATGGCGTCGTCGCGCTATTCATTAATACTCGCCACAACAAGAAACTCTTCGGTTATACCTTAAAAGAGCAGGTCGGCGACTCCTTCGGCTATATCGCTTTATCACTCATTATGGCCGTCGCAGTTTACTTTATTGGAAAAGCTCCAATCAACATGTACGTACTCTTAGCAATCCAAATCCTAGCCGGCGCCATTATCTATCTATTCCTTTCAGTAGTCTTCCGCGCCGAACCACTTTACGGTTTCAAAAAAGGAGCAAAAGCCTTTATTAATTCACGGAGAAAACAATAACATGAGCAAGCTTATTAATAAAATCAAACGCAAAGCTAGATGGATTAGCGTCAACCATAGTAAAACCTATAAATCTAGCGATAAACTGACCGAAGCTCGCCTAGACGAAAAGTATTATTTTTACTTCAAGAAAAAATACCAATTATTCCTAGAAAATCTTCCAAAGTACAAAAGCTCACACAAATACTCGAACAAAGTTTGGTGGTGCTGGCTACAAGGGGAAGAGAATGCGCCCGAACTTTGCAAAGCTTGCCTAGCATCCGTTCGTAAAAATCTCAAAGATCGCGAAGTAATTGTAATTACCGAAGATAATTTCTCGGATTATGTTCAGTTGCCAGATTTCGTTCTAAATAAATATCGTCGCGGCCTGATCACGCGCACTCAGCTCTCCGATATTTTGCGTCTCGAATTATTAATCGCTCATGGCGGCACTTGGATTGACTCGTCCGTCCTAGTTACCGACTACGACAAAGAATTCTTCGATAAAGATCTTTTCGTCTTTAAATGCTTCCTCAAAGATAGCGAAGGTATCTCAGCATCTAGCTGGTTTATTAGCTCCGAAATCGATAGCCCAATTCTTCACACTACAAGAGATCTTCTATATGAATACCTCAAGAAGAACGACGAATTTGACCGCTACTACTTGCTCCACATTTTCTTCGCAATCGCTGCCGAAAAATATCCAAACATTTGGAAGTCTGTCCCAGTTTATCCAAACGCAATCCCGCACATTCTTCAATTTGAAATCGCAGACGAATACAACGAAGAGCGCTTCAAGAAAATTTGCAGCCTCATCAGCATTCATAAGTTAACGCAAAAAATTGACGCAAAATCTTTCAAGAAAAACTCTATTTACTACCATATCGTCGAACAATACAAGGCAAAATAATGACACGCAAAGATACTCTAAAGAAGAACATCATAAAATCTCTACATATTCTCCCAGTTCGCAAGAATGCTATCCTTTGCCATAATTTTTACGGCGAAGGTTTTGACGAAAATCCTCGCGCAATCGCAGAGGCTCTCCTAAAAGAGAAGAAGTATAAGATTTACTGGGTCCTCTCTAGACCAAATGCCAATTTGCCACTCCCAGACGGCGTCGAGCGCGTTATTGTCGGTACGTTCAAATATTTCCGCGCTATTGCCACCTCTAAAATCTGGATCAGCAACGTTCGTCTCCCAGAGTATTTCACGAAACGCAAATCCCAATATTATATTCAGACTTGGCACGGCGACCTAGGTATGAAGAAAATCGAATATGACGTCATCGATAATCTCGATAAAACCTATATTCGCTGCATGAAAAACGACAACCTGATGATTGATGCCATGCTGAGTGGCTCCAATCATTTCTCAAATCTATGTCGCACTACCTTCAAATATGATGGCGAGATCATTAAATGCGGTTCTCCTAAAAATGACCAAATCATCAATTCTAACCACGATGAGCAGAAAGAAATTCTCAAGAAAAATCTTAAGATAAAAGAAGATAATATTCTTCTTTACATGCCGACTTTCCGCAATAATTACGATTCAGATCCATACAATATCGATCTAGAAAGCATCAAGAAGGCTCTTGAGGCATCGACCAAATCTAGCTGGAAAATCATCTGCAAGATGCATCCAAACGTCCCAGAAGAGCACAAAAAGATTAACTGCAAAGATTATATCTCTGCCGACAAATACGGAAACACGCAGCAGCTCATTCTTTCCTGCGACATCCTAATCTCCGATTATTCATCCGTCCTCTTTGATGCGCTTCTCGCAGACAGAATCGTCTTTACGTATGCTAACGACGAAAAAGAATACACTTCCAAAGAAAGAAGCCTCTATTTCAAGCTCTCCGAACTACCTTTCCCATATTTCAAAACCAGCGAAGAGCTCATTGACTATATTAAACAGGGAAACCTCAAAAAAGCTAAAAGCAAATATAGTCGCTTCCTCAAAGATCAATCCATGGCAACTTCAGGTAATGCATCTGAAACTGTGGCAAAAATTATTGAGAAAAAGTGCTTCAAAAAGTAGTTTAGCACTCATTGCTTGACAGTGCTAAAATGCCGCGATAAACTAGTGGTAGAATAATTTTTCAGGAGGAAACTCACATGTCTATCAAACCTCTCGCTGACCGCGTCGTCGCTAAAAAAGACGCCGCAACCAGCACTACCGCCTCAGGCATTCTTCTCGGTGAAGCAAAAGAAAAACCAAACACCGCCACCGTCGAATCTATCGGCCCAGATGTAAAGAACATCAAAAAAGGGAACCGCATTCTTTATCGCGAATATTCCGCAACCGAAATCAAACTCGACGGCACAGATTATCTAATCGTTAAGGAAGAAGACGTTCTAGCAACGCTCTAAGGAGAAAATTATGGCAAAGAAAGTATTTTATGATGACGAAGCGCGCGAGAAAGTTCTCGGCGGCGCAAAAGCCCTCTATGATGCAGTAAAGGTTACTTTTGGTCCAAAAGGCCGCAACGTAGTTATCGAAAAGAGCTACGGCGCACCAACCATCACTCATGATGGCGTTACCGTCGCAGAAGCAGTCGATCTCGGCAATGAAGACGAAGAAACTCTCGGCTACCAGATGGGCGCAAAGCTTATCAAAACCGCTGCCCAGAAGCTTAACAAGGTGGCCGGCGATGGTACCACTACTGTTACTGTCCTTACCTACAATATTCTCGCAGAAGCTAACAAGCTTATCGCGGCAGGTCACAACCCTATGGATCTCCGCAAAGGTATTGAAGCCACTGGTGCGGAAATCGTAAAGGGCATTAATGCTACTACCGAACAAATCGAAGGCGACGACAAGAAGGTTGCAGAAGTTGCAACTATTTCCGCAGGTGACGCTGAAATCGGCAAGCTAATCGCAAACGTTATCTCCAAGATCGGCAAAGATGGCGTCGTAACCGTAGAGCAGGGCCAAGGCCTCGAAATGCAGTCCGAAATCACAGAAGGTTATACCTACGACAAGGGTTATGCATCCCCATTCTTCGTTACCGACGCTCAGCGCCAAGAAGCAATCTTTGAGAAACCAGAAATCCTTATTACCGACAAGAAAATCTCTGCAGTTAACGACATCGTACCATTCCTAGAAAAGATGGCTCAGAGCGGCCGCAAAGACCTCGTCATTATCGCAGAAGATGTCGAAGGCGAAGCTCTTTCCGTCCTCGTTCTCAACAAGCTCAAAGGCGTATTTAATACTCTAGTTCTCAAAGCTCCAGCATTCGGCGAACAGCGCAAAGCTATCATGGAAGATATCGCAACCCTTACCGGCGCAACTGTCGTTTCCGGCGAGAAGGGCATGAGTCTTAATGATTCCGGCCTCGAAGTTCTCGGTCAGGCTCGCAAGATTATTGCAACCAAAGATCAGACCACTATCGTTAACGGCGCAGGCGACAATCGCGAAGTTAAATCTCGCATCGCAGAAATTAAGGCTCAGGCAGAATCTGCACTCTCCGATTACGAAACAGAACAGTTCAACAAGCGCGCAGCAGCTCTCGCTGGTCGCGTAGCAGTTATCAAGGTTGGCGGCGCAACCGAAACCGAAATCGACGAGAAGAAATATCGCGTCGACGACGCAGTCGCAGCAACCAAAGCTGCTCTCGATGAAGGCATCGTTCCTGGTGGTGGCGTAACTCTAGTTAACCTCGCAAAGAATATTAAAGATGACAATGCGGGTGCAACTATTCTAAAGAACGCCCTTAAGGCTCCATTTGTACAAATCATGGAGAATGCCGGCCTTAACGCACAGGCTCTCCTCGCTCAGGTGGAAGCCGCAAAAGACGGACAGGGTATTAACGTAATGGCTCCAGAAAAAGGCCTTGTAGACCTTAAGAAAGCTGGTGTTATTGATCCAGCTCGCGTTACTCGTGAAGCAGTCCAAAACGCAGTCAGCATCGCTGCAACTACTATCACCATGGGCGCGCTCATCGTTAATCTCCCAGAGAAAAACGACCCAGCTGCTGCAGCAGCCATGGGCGGCGGAATGTACTAAGATTAAAATCCACAAAATATCCCCGAAAGGGGATATTTTTTGAGGCTAAAACAATAAAAAATACCCCCGGAGGAACGGGAGATATTTTACAAGATTAAGATTAGATAATTAGCGATTGCTTTCCATTGGAATACCGAGCTTGTCGATAGTCTCAACGATAAAGAGAAGTGCTTCAGCCTTATCCTTTTCGCCCTCAATCTGCTTTGCAGCATTGTAAGCAGGCTCAATACATGCCTTATCTTCAGTAAGATCAATGATTTCTTTATAGATCTTAAACTTCTTTGCTGGCTCGATATCAATTTTTTCAATGATTGGACGAAGATCGGAAAGTGCCATAGATTTTACACGATCCAAATCTGGGTCACCATAAACAGCCTTAGCCTCTGGCATAGCAGGAGTTTCAGGTATTTCTGGAGCTGGAGCTTCGCCCAAATCTGCGGTAGCTTCAGCAGCTGCTACACTCTCAGTAACTGCGGCAACGGCATCATAGCCATTATTATCGCCAGGGTTAGTAATATTATTGATTGCTTGCTGCAACTCATCAGAAGCTGAGTTATCTTGGTCCATTTTGCCCACCTTTTTATCTAATCTTTATTAATTTTTATATTATCACGCTTACGCCTAAATACGCAAGAAACGTACCAAGCGGTCAAGCATATCTAGCTTAACTGGTTCCATCGGTAAACGGGCGCCAAATACATCTACGATCTGTTCACCTTCAGTCTCAGGGAAGTAGACACGCATACGAGTACCAAAACGCTTCTTCGGAACAAGCATAATGCAGTAATGATTATTCTCATTCAAAACACCGAATGACTTGAACTGATCAAAGGTATGAAGATTGTTGCCTTCAGACAAACCTTTGTCAGAAAGAGAGTAGTGCAACATACGTGGCGGACGCATAGTGTATGTTAAGAGCGCAAAAGCGGCTACAATAACAAGCGCCAAAAATGTCCACTGTTGCAATAATACTGCTAGTGCACAAAGTGCAATTACTACGAGGGCAAGACCAGCGTACCACCCACCGTTTTTCTTATATTCAATGAATTCGCGAGCTTCCCAGTTCACAATTGTCTTATTTGCCATAGTAATTCTATTATAGCACAAGCACTATCGCTTATAAACCATCAAAAAATGCCCTAAACTAGAGCATCTTTTGGCGGAGGGTGAGAGATTCGAACTCTCGCACCAGCTTTCGCCAGTCTAACGATTTAGCAAACCGTCCCCTTCAGCCACTTGGGTAACCCTCCAATAAATCTATTTTATCACAAAATTCCCCCGTTTACTAGCAACATCTCTTAACTGGACAAAGAATATATTTTTGTTATATAATAGCTATAACTTTTAAGGATATTTTAAAAAACACCTATGAAAAAAATCTTCAAAAAAGCTGGACAAATCTTTACTGGAGCAGCAGCAGCTGTAACTTTATTTGCTGGTCGCGTAATGGCAGCAAGTAGCTCTTACAACCCTGCACAAGAGGGCGCAAACACTGCTAAGGGCGCAGGTATGCCATCAGAGCTAGTTGGCGCAGACGGCGTCTTCACCAAGATCACCAACACCGTACTCTACGCAGTTGGTATCATCTCTGTTATCATGCTTATCTACGGTGGTCTTCGCTACGTTATCTCCGGCGGCGATAGCAAGAAAGTTACCGACGCAAAGAATACTATCATGTATGCAATCATCGGTCTTATCATCTCTATCCTAGCTTACGCAATCGTCAACTTCGTCATCAACGCAGTCGGCGGCGAAACTGCTTAATAAAAACTTACGAACTCCTCGCAATTACAGCAATTGCGAGGTTTTTTGTTCCAGCCTCGCGCATAACCTCACAAGCTGCGAGCATTGAACTACCGGTAGTCCAAACATCATCCACTAACAAATATTTCTTATCACTAACTTTATTAACAGAATAAGCTTCCTTTGCCTGTTTCTGTCTTTGCTCACCGCTTGCGCCAACCTGTACGGTATTATTTTTTCGCTTCAAAACCTCCTCAAAAGAAAAGCCAGTCTTCTTACATAGAAGCTTAATATGATCAAAACCACGCTCGCGAATATGCTTCCGAATAGTCGGCAGAGGAACAAGGCAAAAATCTCCCTCGATAACACTAGTCAACAATTCGGCCAGCTCAAAACTCGCCACCCTTACAGAGTTATATTTATAGATACTTATCAAATTCTTCAGGACACCATCCCTGGCTCCAACACAAAACTGCTCTTTAAAGGGGAGAGCACAGTGTCGACAGACATTTTTATCTAGTCAACCACCGCAAACCAAGCATTTTCGCTCATGTTTACTAATGATGTATTTTTTACAACATCCACAAAGTATTCCACCGACTTTTCCACAGCCAATACAGATATGAGGGCAGAGAATTTCGCTCATGCTTCGAACTATTGTATTTTTCACAACAAAAACCTCCTTTCTCTTGATTTTACTTTTAAAGCTATCTATAATAAACCATAAGAGTGTAAATAGTGGAGGAATTATTACTATGGCTCGCAAACAAGACGAAATGAGCTTAGACGAAGAGCTCACTGCCGCTTTCCTTTCCGAGGAAGATGGCACCGCTGGTTTGTCAGACGAAGGATTGGTGGAATCCGTTGACGACGCTCCAGTAGTAGTAGAAGAATACGCAGAAGTAACCACCGGCGACGATGACAACTGGGAAGACGAAACCGAAAATCTCCCTGGCCAGCTAGCTGTCGATGTTTACGAAACTGCCGAAAAGTTAATCATTAAAGCTCGCACCGCAGGTATCGAGCGCAAAGATCTCGATGTTTCTATCTCGGACAACATCCTTACCATTTCTGGCGTTCTTAGCGGCGGCGAAGACGACAAAGCTACTCAGTGGCACATTCAGGAATGCTATTGGGGCGAATTTAGCCGCACCATCGCACTTCCAGTACAGGTCGTCGAAGATGGCGTAGAGGCTGTCCTCAAAGATGGCGTTCTTACCATTTCCTTCGAGAAGGAAAAGGTCGAAGAACCAAAGCGCATCACGATTAACTAATAAAAAAATCGTCCTTCAAAGTTCCGCCCTCAAAAGCGGAACTTTTTTGATGCTCACAAAAAATCCCCGAATGAACGGGGATTTTTGCTTTTACAAATCTTATTGCAAAGCGCCGAGAACGAAGTTGACGATTGCGAATGCAAGAAGGGCAACTACCAAACCGATAAT
>JAKSSX010000021.1 GCA_024402895.1 Candidatus Saccharimonadota bacterium | reverse complement strand
AGCCGCTAGAGAAATGGGATACGTCTAAAGTTACGAATATGAGCTATATGTTCTACGGCAACTCCTCGCTCATTTCACTCGCCGGCCTAGAAAACTGGGACACATCTAGCGTTACGAATATGAGCTATATGTTCAGGAATAACTCCAAGCTCACTTCGCTCCAGCCGCTAGAGAAATGGGATACGTCTAAAGTTACGAATATGAGTTATATGTTCTACAACAACTCCTCGCTCATTTCACTCGCCGGCCTAGAAAACTGGAACACAGCCAGCGCTACGAATATGAGCTCTATGTTCTATCTCGACTCCTCGCTCACTTCGCTCGCTGGCCTAGAAAAATGGGATACGTCTAAAGTTGCGAATATGAGCGAAATGTTCTATCTCGACTCCTCGCTCACTTCGCTCGCTGGCCTAGAAAACTGGAACACATCTAGCGTTACAGATATGAGCTATATGTTCTATCTCGACTCCTCGCTCACTTCACTCCAGCCGCTAGAAAAATGGGATACATCTAAAGTTACAAATATGAATAATATGTTCTACGGTAACTCCTCACTCACTTCACTTCAGCCGATAGAAAAATGGGATACATCTAAAGTTACAAATATGGGCTATATGTTCTACGGCAACTCCTCACTCACTTCACTTCAGCCGATAGAAAAATGGGATACATCTAGTGTTACGCGTATGGTCAATATATTCTATAATATTCCAAGCTCTGTTGCTCGCCCAAGCTGGTATCATTAAAACAATTATTTAAAAATAGGAGCCATTCGACTCCTATTTTTATTTAGTTAACATTTTCCTAATTCTTATTATTATCTTCACGCCAACGTTTCAAAGTAGAAATAATAGAACAGAACAATGCACACGCATTTCTTCACTTGTAGCCATATCACCAGTACAGTTCACATATATCGCAAAGACAAAAAAGAACACCCTCTCAGGTGATCTATAAATGGTGGCTCCGGGCGGACTTGAACCGTCGACACAAGGCTCTTCAGGCCTCTGCTCTACCAACTGAGCTACAGAGCCACACACCATTAATCTTACCACACCATTCGCACATACGCAAACATTGACAATTACAATAATCGTTATATAATAGAACATAGTTTCCCATCAATGTCAAAAAATAAGGAGGTGAATAGAAAATGGGAGAAGTACATACATTCACGATTGGAGAATCAATCTGTTACTATTTCGGCGGTAAAAAGAGAAAACTCTTGCGCAAATCAATACAGGATAAGGGTATTTACTTCGCAGAATTCATAGTAACAGGAATCAATCCTGACAATTCGGCTATTGCAGTCCATCATGGCGATAAGCTCTGTACGAAGAAAAATCCGTGCGAGGGCTTCGGAATTATCTTGAAGAAAGACGACCCTCACGCCATTACGAACGAAGACTTTATGCGTCTGCGCGAAGCAAGTGACGATGAGCTTGAAAGCTTCTGCGCTTTTTGCGGATTCAAGACAAAAGAATTCATGAAGAGCTTCAGGATCTTCAGAAAGATGTAATCCACGCCTCCCCATTTAACAGGGGAGGCATTTTTTGTTATAATAACATTATGAAAAAAATCAATACGTCGCCACTTTCTGGCATGCAAGAACTACTACCAACTGAGCAGGCTATTTTTGACCAGCTCAAATCTAACATTAGCGACGTATACCACCATTATGGTTTTCTTAATATCGAGACACCAATTATCGAACGCGCAGAGGTTCTTCTAGCAAAGGCTGGCGGTGACACCGAAAAGCAGATTTATATGGTCAGCAAGACCGCAGAATCTTCCGATAGCGCCGATCAGGCTCTTCGTTTCGATCACACCGTCCCTCTCGCTCGCTACGTAGCAGAGCACAATAATGATCTCGTTTTCCCATTCCAGGTTACTCAGATTAATCGCAACTTCCGCGGCGAACGCGCTCAGCGTGGTCGCTTCCGCGAATTCTATCAGTGCGACTGTGATATTATTGGCCGCGAAAAGCTTCCTATCGCTTACGACGCAAAGGTTATCGCTTGTATTCATGACGCACTAAAAACCTTCAATCTCCCAGAGATGAAGATTCGCATCAGCAACCGCAAAGTTCTCGCTGGCTTCCTAAAAGCCATCGACGCAGAAGCAAAATCCACCGAAATTAGTAGCATTATCGATCACGCAGAGAAGGTCCCTCTAGAAAAAACCCGCGCAGCACTCGAAGAGCTTCAGCTCAGCGGCGATCAGGTCGAAAAAATTATCGCTTTCATGTTCACTAAGGGTGATTACGCGACCATCGAGGCAAAGCTTACCGAAATTCTCGGCAACCTCGATACCGTCCGTGAAGGCCTAGACGAGCTTAAGCAGGTCTTTGATATCCTTAACGCCAAAGAGAGCATGAGCGATATCGAAATCGATTTCATGATTATTCGTGGCCTAGATTACTACACTGGCACCGTTTACGAAACCTTCCTTAAGGATTATCGCGAAATCGGCAGTATTTCCAGTGGCGGCCGCTACGAAAACCTCGCTAACAACTTCACCGATCAGAAGTTCCCAGGCGTCGGCGGCAGCATCGGCCTCACTCGCTTATTCTACGTCCTCAATGAGACTGGTTTACTAAATAAAGAAGCAAAACAGCCAATCGATTACGTTCTTTTGCCACTCAGTGCAAATGAATATGCCTATACTATGAAGGTTGCAGACCAGCTTCGCGCAAAAGGCCTAAACGTAGACATCGACTTTGACGAGCGCAAACTCGGCAACAAGTTCAACCGCGCTGCAAAAATCGCTAAATATGCCGTAGTTATCGGCGGCGACGAAGCAGCTTCTGGCAATCTCGCAGCAAAAGATCTCGCCAGCGGCGAGACCCATGCATTAGATTTAGATTAGAGCTAGAATTTGCTAAAATCTGGCACAATGACGATCGCGGTGCGGTCGTCTTTTTTGCGCGCATTAGTAATAAGATTCTTTGAAGCATCTTCCGCGCCATGAGAATTATGGACGATTCTACCTAATTCTTCGTCACTCATCAAATCAGTACCATAATCGCCGGTAATACCGTCAGAACAAATGACAACCTTATCACCTTCACGTAAATCCTCAAAGCCAAACTGCTGGCACTTAGGCTCATTATTATTGGATGGACTACCGAGGTCATTAGTAAGAATTCTGCCCACGCCTTCATCTTCAGTAATCATTCTTGCCTCGCCTCTTTTATTAACAATATAGATGCGAGAGTCGCCGACCGAAGCGTACGCGAGTTTTGGCATTCCATTCAATTCTATGACTTTAGCAACTACGCCAGTAGAACAGCCGCCATTCATATCGGGCGTCTCGGAAATACGCTTATCCGCCTCATTAAGCACATAGGCTAAACTACTAGGATGATCTAGGCTATACTTTTTGCTATATTCACTCAGCACTGAACTAGCAGTCTGAGAAGCATAACGGCCATTGCTTATGCCACCAGCACCATCAAAGATGCCATAAAGCTGCTGCTCCTTATCAATGAACACCGAATCTTCGCATTTATCATCTTTTTCGAGTCCATTATCGATACTTTCGCGAGATACTAATCCGTTTCTTGTTTGACTTTCGGAAACTTGGCAACAGCTAACATCACCCGGAATCCACTCAGAGCTGCGCTCCTGTTCATAACGGTCGCTCGCTTCCTTGTCGAGCGCTTTCATTTGCGTATAGTACTCTAATCTCTTACCATACACTTTGCGCTTGAAAACCTCCATCGCGAAAGCATATTCATTCTGCTTTTCCTGACCATTCATCTCGCCAATATGCTGCAAGAAAGCATTTTCTGTCGACTCAAAATCCATCGGAGTAGGGTATTGTTGCAAAAACATATCAATATTGCTTCCATTAGTGAGCTCATAATTATTAAAATCACCGCCACCCATCATCGCGAGAATACGTTTTTCGTGCTTTGTATTTAAAGATTCCGCAACTTTCTGAGAGCCGGCAATATCAGACGGCCTGCCAATCCTCTCGAGAATACTATGTTTCAATTCATCATTAACTTGTCCGTTAGCAATCATGTCCAAAATGTCGCCACGAGCTTTTTCGTCAACTTGAACATCACTCTCGTTCAATACCTGCGCCATGCTACTCTCGCCAAGCGCATACATTGTCAGAATTTTTCTCTTTTGTCGCTCTTCGTCAGCCACAAAATCCTTCGATTCGCGATTAACTGCCGGCTGCATATTATCCCAACCAGATTTCTGACCATCACCAGACTTAGCTTTTTCCGAACCACCCTTAAAGCGACTAAAAATACTCATAAGAATATTTTAACATAAGCGCTAGTTCAGTGTTAAACTAAGATAGGAAAAGAAAAGGAGGAATGTGGCTCAATTATATTTCCGTTACGGCGCAATGGGCTGCGGAAAAACCATGCAACTCTTGCAAGTTGCATTTAACTACGAAGAACGCGACGAAAAAGTCTGCGTCATTAAACCGCGTACTGATACAAAAAACGGCACCAAGTTGCTAACCCGCATCGGCTTAGAGCGCGAGACTAATTTTACTTTCGCTCGACGCGACAATATCTACAAAAAGATTGCTAAAGATTGCGCCGACGTAGACTGCGTTTTAGTTGACGAGTCGCAATTCTTAACTCCAGCGCAAGTTGATCAACTTATGGAAGTTGTAGTTGAGCTTAATATTCCGGTTATTTGCTATGGACTTCGTCTCAATTTCCGCCAGCAGGATAAAGGTTTTGAAGGCTCAACTCGTCTTTTGCAGATTGCTCATAAAATTGAAGAGATTAAAACTATCTGTAGCTGCGGTCGCAAAGCCACAATTAACGCGCGCTTCCTAAACGATAAGCTCGTTACAGAAGGCCCAGACATCCTCATAGATGACGGAAAGACAAAAATAGTCTATCGCGCTCTCTGTAATAACTGCTATCATAAACTCAAGAAGGAGTTATAAATGTATATCGTTATTGAAGGTCAGGACGCAACCGGCAAATCTACTCAGGTTGAGCTACTCGCAGATCATCTTCGCAAAACCGGCAAGTCCGT
>JAKSSX010000020.1 GCA_024402895.1 Candidatus Saccharimonadota bacterium | reverse complement strand
TAGTGGCTTGGCTTATGCTTAAAACAGTGAGTATGGAAAGCAAAAAACGTCTAATTATCCCAGTTGTTGCGCTGTTTTCAGTGCTTTTAATTGGTGGCGTTTTCGCTGTAAGTACCGATACGACTATCTTCAGCAATATCTTTGGTTTAGGTGCTTATGAAACGATTAGTACTGAGGTTTTTACGAGTCCAAGTAACTGGATGACATGTGAATCTGTGCCGAAAACTATTACTTTGAAAAATGAGTCTAATGGCCCAATTGCCGCTCGCGTTAAATATACCGAAGAATGGATTGCTTCTGATAAGACTTCTCAGCTTGATTTGACTGACGAGAATGGCTTACGTATGGCCGTTGTCGACTATGACAATACGAATGAATGGACATTGAAGGGCGACGGTTATTATTACTATTATCGTTTCTTGAATCCAGGTGAAACTACCAGCTCATTTATTAAGTCTGTTACTTTGAATTGTGACGCAAATTTGAGCGGCGAGCTCGAGAACTATTGTGAGGAGTTTAATGGCCGTACGGTTTGTACTTCCGGAAAGAATCCTTATGCTGATGCAACTTATACGCTTCGTGCAAGTATTTCGAGCGTCCAGAGCGATTCTGCAATGGAAGCTTGGGGATACACTGCAAGCAATAACGAGGCGACCCTTTTGAGAGGCTCTGTATTAGCTAATAGAATGAACGGCGCAACTAAGTTTGTGCGTGTTAACTCATTGCCGGCGGATTTTCCTGAAGAGGGGAATGTGCTATTGAGTAAGGATATTAGCGACGGTGGCTTGCGTGCTTCTACTGAGAGCTCCGACAAGCCAGTTTATATGTGGGATGCTGCGCAATATGTTGCGTGGGGTGGCAACAATACGGACGGAAAGTATGAAGCTGGTACGGTTTATATGTATTCTGAGGCAAATACTATTTTCTATAATCCAGACAATGAAGGCTATTCGCCAGACAGTTTGACGCTTGATATCGAAAGTTTGGATTTGTATCAATCATTTGATGCTTCTCGCGTAAATTAGGGGTAGAGCTCCGTTTTGTGGTATACTCACAAAAAGGAGTTTTATTTTTATGGCAGATAAAAAAGACGCTAAGAAAAAAATCGGCAAGGCTACTAGCACTGTTGCTAACAAGGTTGCAGAAGGCGTAAATGCTTGGAACGTAGGTTTTAATAAAACTAACAACCCTGATAATTTGATTCAGCGTACTTTGATTATCTTTAAGCCAGACGCAGTTCAGCGCGGTATTGTTGGCGAGATTCTTCAGCGCTTTGAACGTGTTGGTTTGAAGATCGTTGCAACTAAGATGGTAAACCCAGATAAGGATCATTACTATCATCACTATGAAGGCATCTCAAAGATGGTTTCTCGTCGCGGTCAGAAAGCTTTCGATCTAGTTGTCGACTTCATGCTTTCCGGTCCAGTTATTGCAATGGTTCTCGAAGGCGTTGAGGCTATTCCAGTTGTCCGCAAGATTGTTGGTTCTACTGAGCCAATGGCTGCAGATATGGGTACCATTCGTGGCGATTTCGCACACGTTAGCTTTGGTTATGCAGATGCTCGCAATGAGGGCGTTGCAAACCTTATTCATGCTTCCGGCAACGCTGCTGAGGCTGAACAGGAAGTTTCTTACTGGTTCAAGCCTGAAGAAATTCAGATTTACAAGACTCTTAGCGAACGCTTTACTCGCTAATAAATACTTGAAAGTTGCTCTCGTTGGAGGGCAACTTTTTTGTTGCTATAATTTAAGTATGTCTGAGATAAAATGTCCAAAATGTGGAACAACTTTTAAGGTGGATGATTCTAGCTACGCCGATATTTTAAGTCAGGTGCGTGGCGCAGAATTTGAGAATGAATTACATGAGCGTTTGGCGCAAGCAGAGAAGCAGGCGAAGTCGGATGCGGCTTTGGTGAATGCGAAGCTTGTGGCTGAAATTGAGAAGTTGAAAGGTGAACTTGCGAATGCTGCGACGGCGCAGAAATTGGCGATTGCTGAGGCGAAGGCGCCACTTGAAAGGGAACGCGATCAGTTGGCGAGCGATTTGAAAAATAAGAGCACGGAAGCGAAGTTGCGTGAGGCTGCGATTGTCGAGAAATATAAGGGCGCAATTGAATTAAAGGATGAGGAAATTGATCGCCTTAAAGACATGAAGGCGAAGTTGAGTACGAAGATGGTCGGCGAGACGCTCGAGCAGCATTGTCAGACTGAGTTTAATCGTATTCGTATGACGGCTTTTCCGAATGCTTATTTTGAGAAGGATAATGACGCGCGCACGGGCAGTAAGGGTGACTTTATTTTCCGCGAATGCGACGAGCAGGGGAATGAAATTATCTCAATTATGTTTGAGATGAAGAATGAGAGCGAGACGACTGCGTCGAAGCATAAAAACGAGGATTTCTTTAAGGAGCTCGATAAGGATCGTCGTGAGAAAAAGTGTGAGTATGCTGTGCTTGTTTCGATGCTTGAGGCTGATGACGAATATTACAATATGGGCATCGTTGATGTCTCTTATCGCTACGAGAAAATGTACGTAATTCGTCCGCAATTCTTTATTCAGATTATTACGCTTTTGCGCAATGCTGCGTTGAATTCGATGAAGTATAAAGCTGAGCTTGCGGTTGTGCGTGAGCAGAATATTGATATTACGCATTTTGAAGAGAATATGGAGGCCTTTAAGGTTGCGTTTGCGCGCAATTATGAGTTGGCGAGCCGTAAATTCCAGAGCGCAATCGAAGAGATTGATAAAACGATTTCGCATTTGCAGAAAACGAAGGAGGCTTTGCTTTCTAGTGAAAATAATTTGCGTTTGGCGAATAACAAGGCTGAAGATTTGACGATTAAGAAACTTACGCGCGGCAATCCGACAATGCGTGCGAAGTTTGATGAACTTGAAAAAGCATAAGCATGATACTATAATGAGATTTAATGTACGAAGGTGGTATTAAATCTGGTTATAAAAAAGTTTTAAATACGGTTTTCATCCTTTTTGCGATCGTCGTTATCTGCATTTTTGGCAAAATCGTTCTAGATCACGTAAGTGATGATGGCTTTGTTGTAGATGAGAAGGATTGCCAGAACTCCGAAGCTACGTCCATTTTGGAAAATGCTGGCGTATTTGGCGGCAAAGGTTCAAATTGCAAAGAAAGCGATGATAAAGAAGAGGACGAGGAAGAAGAAACCGAGTCTGAAACCAGTGCGAAAGCTAAAAGAAAGAAATAAAAAAACGACCCTTTGGCGGGTCGTTTTTTGTTGAAGATTATTCTTCGACTGGTGCGTCTTCTTCGACATCCTCAATTGCGGAGAGGAGGGAATCTTCGACGTTCTTTTTCTTCTTCTTTTCTGGAGCTTTTGCGAGAACGACGTCGATGTCGTAGCCGGTAAGCTTGGAAGCGAGGCGAACGTTCTGGCCGACGCGACCGATAGCGATAGACTGTTGTTCCTTAGTTACGTAAACAGTAGCTTTCTTGTCTTCGATTTCGACGGTTTGAATTTCTGCTGGGCTGAGAGCTTCGCGGATATATTCGGAAACGTTTTCGCTCCAGTTAACGATATCGATCTTTTCGCGTTCACCGATTTCGTTCATGACTGCCTGTACGCGAACGCCACGGCCGCCAACGAAGGTACCGACTGGGTCGATGCCAGGCATAGAAGCTGCAACTGCGATCTTGGTGCGGCGACCAGCTTCGCGTGCGATTGCCTTGATTTCGACAGAACCGCTATCGATTTCTGGAACTTCCTGGCGGAAGAGGTAACCGATAAGCTCTGCGCAGCCACGGCTAAGGATGAGCTGTGCGCCACGTTCGTTGCGTTCGATTTCTTTGATGTAAACCTTTACGCGGGAACCGACTGCGTAATATTCGCCTTCGATCTGTTCGCTCTTTGGCATGATACCGGTTGCTTTGCCGAGGTCGATGCGGACGAGGCGTGGCTCTACGCGTACGATAGTACCGTTAACAACCTCACCGATGCGATCTTCATAGAGGGAGAGAACAGCATCGCGTTCTGCCTCGCGGAGACGCTGAGTGACGACCTGCTTTGCGGTCTGGGAAGCGACGCGACCAAAGCTGGTAACTTTAACTTTTTCTTCGACAGTTTCGCCAAGTTCCTTGCCTTTAGCTTCGGACTGTGGGATTTCGGTTGCTGGGATGTAAGCAACGTCATCTTCGACGACGGTGCGGGAAACGTAGACGAAAGCTTCGCCGCTGTTGAGATCGAGTTCGCAGCGAACATCCATGTCTTTATCGCCGTTGTCTTTGCGCCATGCAGCGGCAATAGACTGTTCAATAACGTCGATAACGACTTCTTTTGGAAGATTCTTTTCTTCAGCGACGATGTCTACCATCGCGATCATTTGTTTGATATCTAATTCCATTTTGGAATCCTTTCTGCGCCACTTGTCTGGCCGGGGCGCGGGCTTAAAAACACCGCCTCTTTTCGAGCCGGTCTGTATCTGTATGTTTTTATCTTATCACAGAGGGCATTTTGCGTCAAGATTTGTGGCGCAAAAATCGGGTTTTTGCTATAATAATGCTAATGCTATTGGGAGGTAGCGTTATTTAGAGTGTGAAGTTTTCCGATCAACTCAAATACTGCGAGAGTTTAGGGAGAACATGAAGATTATCTTTAGACGGGGAAGGAGAACTCGTCTGGAAAGGAATTCGAAAAGAGTAAGGACGTCGCTTTTTGCGCTCGTCGCTTTTTTGGGTTTGGGTGCTGTCGTGGCGACTTTTGCGGCAACACTAGAGAATGACGTTCGCGTAGATACGAACGCAGAACTTAAATATTATCTTACCGTCAAAGAGGATGGCGTCGATGCAAGCGGGAAAGAATCAAACGATTCTACCGTCGCTCAAGTTAAGAGCGGCCGCATTGAAGTTACAGATAAAATTCCCGACGGTCTAGTATTCCAGAGCTTCGTAAAAACATCTGATGGTACAATCGGAGCAGTATCTCGAGGCGACAAAAGCGTAGCGTGCGCTGGTAAAGTTATCGATGATACGAATACTGATGGCACTTGGAATGCGGATAATTCCGAATTTACCTATCACGGTCTCCATTACAACAAGAACACTGGCATCGTCTCCTTCGCTGCCGAGAAAGTTCAGGCTGGATGTGAACTAACTGTCGGTATTGTCGTAAAAACTCCTGAAACTGTCGACGATCCAACTACCTCCCAAATTGAAACTCGTAGAGACTTCTTCAATACTG
>JAKSSX010000002.1 GCA_024402895.1 Candidatus Saccharimonadota bacterium | reverse complement strand
GTAGCTCAATGGATAGAGCGGCTCCGTCCTAAGGAGAAGGTTGTGCGTTCGACTCGCGCCTGGGCTACCATTTTTTGTGCTTATGGTAAAATATAGATATGGAATTTGATGGCCAAAGAGAGGGCGAGGAAGTAATTTATGTCTTCCATCGCCATATAATCACCTCTATAAAGGGCTTTTTGTGGTTCATTATTATGACTGCGCTCGGCGTCATTCCGTCTTTCATTTGGCCAGATAATAATCAGATGTTCTGGGTCTGGCTCATTTTCTTCGGCATCGGCATTCTAGGCGCAGCTTACAGCTGGATGCTTTGGCATTTTAGTTTCTATATTGTCACCGATCAGCGCCTACGTCAGGTTCGCCAAAAAGGACTCTTCAATCGCAGTGTTGTTGATCTAGAACTTCGCAAAATCGAAAACATGAGCTACGGCGTACATGGCGTTTTTGCCACAATCTTCGACTATGGCTCGATTCTTATTCAGACCGAAGCGGGCGATTTAGTCATAAGCATGGTGAGCCATCCAGAGGTGGTGTATAATGAATTGGAGAATACTTGGCATGATAAAAAGTAAGAAAAAGAAAAATCTAACTATCACTCAGCAAAACCTCGAAGAAAGTCGCGAGGAGATTCTTGCTAAGGGCAAAAAATTCCGCTATCCATTTCAATACGCAAAGCATCGCCTAGTTATCATTACGATTCTTATTTCTTTGGTCGCAGTTATCACTTTCTGTATCGTTGGTTGGGTTCAGCTTTACAAGGCTCAGAATACCAGCGATGTTATGTATCGCTTCACTAAAGCCCTCGGCTTGTCGGTTGGCAAAGTCGACGGCGTCAGTGTTCGCTATAGCGACTATCTCATGCTTTATCGCAGCAGCATTAAATCTATTGAGCGCCAGCAGGGCACGCTTGATGATTCCGAAGATTCGCAGCTCCTAAAGAGCTACTACAAGCGCCAGGCTCTAAACAACGCAGAAGAGTATAGCTACGCAATGGCAAAGCTTGAGGCTCTCGGCAAAGCTGTTACTGAGGCTGAAATCGACACTGTTATTAACGAACACAAAACCATCGATGGCGAAGTTCGTAGTGATGACGCTTTCAGTGGCATTGTCCGCAGTAATTTCGGTCTCGATATGAACGAATATCGCCACATGATCAAGCTATCACTCGCAAAGAGGAATTATTCCGCAGAGATTGATTCTCGCGCAAACTCACTCGTCGAGTCGATCGTGGAAGATCTTAAAACTACAAAAGACCTCAAAGCTCTTGGCGAAAAATACAAAAATAATGACATTATGGAGTTCGAATCCCTATCCGAGCTTGTCGATTCCGACAACTTAGATTCTGGCCGCGCAGCAGCTGCTTACGCGCTCAAGGAAGTTGGCGACGTTTCCAGCGCTTTCATTTCAAAGAATGGCGACGGCTTCTATTTCGTTAAGTTAACCGCTCGCGAAGGCGACCGCGTTCAGTACGATTCCATCTGGGTCCGCTTCACCGAGTTTGATAAAGTCATGAATAAAATTCGCGCCGACAACAAAGTCGAGGAATATATTACTGTCGAAGGTGGCGCAGAGATTGAAGAAGAATCTCAACCAAGCAACGAGAAATAATGCATTGCGACGCCAGCCGCAATAGAAAGATTTAGGCTATCGACCATTTCGCTCTGCGGAATGAAAACTGCCTGTGCGCCGGTTTTTGTGGCGAAATCTTTAGGCAAGCCGGCAGCTTCGTTGCCAAAAACTAGGGAATACAAACCGTCAGCCTCGGTTTCTTCTAATTTCTTAGCATTCTCATCGAGCATAAAAGCGTACAATTTGCGCTCGCCGTAAGCGGACATATAATCTTCGATGTTTGCAAACTGAGTGACGTTCAAATGAAATAGCGCACCCATCGAAGCGCGAATAGTTTTTGGCTCATACGGATCAACAGCAGGAGTAATAATTGCGATATTCTGATAACCAAATGCGGCCGCAGTGCGCATAATCGTACCCATATTGCCGGAATCGGAAGGATTAACCAAAACAATATGCGGCACAGTGGTATCTAAAGCGCGACTTTTCTTGCTAAACTCAGCCATCAAAAGGCAGCTGTCTTTAGCGCCCAAAATATTAAAAGCCTTCGCGCCTTCAATAATCTCGATGCCGCGTCTGCGAAGATCCGCAAGAATCCTATCTAGATCCTCGCCATGTTTTTCGGTTGGACGCAAAAAAGCGCGACGGATTAGCTTTGGCTGAGTTTTTAAAAGCTCAGCAACCAAAGTTGCTCCTTGCGCAAAAGAAGTCTCGGAGTCGTGTTTGTATTTTTTGACTGCCATATCTTATTATTATACCAAATTCCTTATGTTTTGTCAAGAAGAGCGCCTCCGTGCTATAATGATGAAAGCTCGCGGGTATCGTATAGCGGCTATTATATTTGCTTCCCAAGCAAGAGATGAGGGTCCGACTCCCTCTACCCGCACCAAAACAATAATCGAAAAAGACAATCAGCCAGAAATGGTTGATATTTTTATGCTATAATAATGCTAATGCTATTGGGAGGTAGCAAAACAAAAACGTGTGAAGTTTCCGGAAACTCAAAATACTGCGAGAGTTAAGGGAAATAATGTTCAAATTTTTTAGACGAGAGCGGAAGACTCGTCAAAATATTAGAAGCAGAGCAATAAAAATCGGTGTTTTTGCGCTGATTTTTGGTGGCGCATTTGCCATTCTTTCGGCAACCTTTGCCGCTAATACTCCGCTCGCTAACGATGTTCGCGTAGATGTAAACTCGGAACTCAGATACTTTTTAACCGTCAAAGAAGACGGCGTAGATGCTAGCGGTGTGCGCTCGAGCGACTCAACACGCGCAGAAATAACCGGCAGTCGTATTACTGTAACGGATAAAATCCCAGACGGCCTTATCTTTAAAGGCTTTGTTACTACCTCCGATGGAACTTTTGGTGCTGTTTCCCGCGCCAACAAGTCTACCTCTTGTCCAGGAAAAATTATTGATGATACAAAAGAAACTTCAAAAACTTCCGGAAGCTGGAACGCGGCAAAAACAGAGTATACTTATCACGGCCTCCATTACAATGCTAATACTCGCACAGTAAACTTTATTGCTGAAGATATTCAGGCTGGCTGCGAGCTAACCGTTGGCATTATTACTACCACTCCTTCGACAATTGATGATCCTACTACCTCCGCAGTTGAGACTCGCCGTGATTTCTTTAATACTGCCTATGCAACGGAGAAGAGCGTTACTGCTTCTTCGAATACTGTTCATGTCTTCATGGGCGATTCGATAGCCGATCTATATAACGTTAGTTATGCTTATTCTGGTTATATTCCAGCTGGCGCCCCTGCTGCGCCTTCTATGCAAAAGTATGCTGCTGGTGCCAAAGTTATTGTTAGCGATAGTCCTGTCTTAGAGGGGTATACTTTCTCTGGTTGGACTCCAACTGGCGCGTCGGTGGCTCCTGGATCATTTAATATGCCTAGCAGAAATGTCTCTATAATTGGAAGCTGGACTAAGAAAGAAGAGTCTGCGCAGTATACTGTTACTTACGTTATTAATGGCGCGGATAAGCCGTCCGATTATATGCCTCCAAAGACGAGAAGCTATACTGCTGATACGTCGATAGATTTGGATTCTACCAAAGTAGGTGACGTGATTGATGGTTACAAATTCCTAGGTTGGACTACTTCCGACGTCACGCTTTCCGAGACCGGCTTCAATATGCCGAGCAAGAACGTTACAATCAGTGGCAGCTTTGAACGTATCGGTTATACGGTTTGCTATGAATTTATGAACCAGCCTCAGCCATCCAATGCAGCGCAATTGACTCCTGCATGTAAGAAATATTATCCTGGCGATGAAGTAACGACCGCAGCTGCTCCGACTGCTGCTGGATACAAGTTTACCGGTTGGTACGCTAAGAGCAAGTTTACGATGCCAGAAGAAGATGTCGTAATTCAGGGTGAATGGGTCCTTCAGGCTGGTACTTTTGCGCCACAAATTTCCAAGACTATTGTTAACGCAAAGACTTCGTACTATTACGGCGACACTGTAGATTTTAAGATTACAGTTAAAAATACCGCTAGTTACGCTATCAAAAATGTCTTTGTCGAGGAGCAGCTAGAGGGTGCGAACTTTATTAATTCGAAAGATGGCTCGTATACCGTAAAGGGTGGCACGACGGCAGTTATTGCGAATATTGCTGCCGGAGCTAGTGTGGATGTTTATGCTAGCTATAAAGTTACTCAGAACAAGACTGCGACCTTCACGAATAAGGTTGAGTTGACTGGCGCAACCGCGGACGGCAATAATAATCTCGATACGAGTAAAGACTATACTGCTACGGCTACCTTCAAGACTATTCCGGAGCCAGTAACTCCAACCGGCATCATTATTAATTCGCTTCCGTATGTTGGCATTGGCGCATTTTCAATCTTAACTATCTTCGCTTTTGTATTTATTTCTAAGCAAGAAAAAAGCCGTAGAATTACTAAGTCATTTGCAATGCGCGTTTCTGCAATCGGAAAAGTTATTGCAAGTAATAAATTCAAAATCGCTATCCCAAGCATCGTGCTCGTAGCAGTGATTCTTGGCGGAATGGTAGCGAAGACCGTCTTCGCTGCAACGCATGCCAGTGTTGTTAGCTCAATTAAATTAACATCAAAAAACAGTAGTTATGCGAATGGAGTCGGTGGCTCTTGGGATATTGATAAGACTGCAGAATGGACCGGAGCTGGCACGGCGAGAATCACTTTCGACGTTAAGACTATCGCAAAAATCCATCCGAATGTTAATCTTGATGTTGTCTTAGTCCTAGATAACTCTGGCTCTATGGAGGGCGATAAGCTAAGGCGCGTTAAGGAAGATTCGATTTCGCTAGTGCAGTCGATCCTCAGCGATACGAATAATCGCGTTGGCTTAGTAAATTTCCATACTACGGCTACAAAATTAAGTAATCTAACTAACAATAAACAATCTTTAGTCTCGAGCATTAACTCGCTTGAGCCAGAAGGTACTACGAATTATTATGATGCACTCGTAAAAGCCGAAGAGATTTTGCAGGGCTATCAAAAACAAGCCAACCGTGAGCTAATTCTCCTGTTCTTAACTGATGGATACCCAAACCAGGATACTCCAAACGAAATCGCTCAGTATGAAGCTCTTAAGAAAATGTACCCATTTATGATTGTAAATGGCATTCAGTACGAGATGGGCGTTGAAGTTTTGGATCCAATCATCGCTATTTCGGACAATCAATATATTGCAGATATTAATACGTTGAAGAATATTTTACTTGAAGCATCTATTCCTGCTTATAAGTATGACAGGTTTGTCCTTACTGACTACATTAATAACACGTATTGGCAAATTGATAGTATTAAATCAATTTCCCAATCCGCTGGCGATGTAACCTTGAAATATGAAGGAAATACCCCCGTTATAACTTGGGATCTTGGTGACAACTTCTTGTCTGGCTCATCCGCAAAAATGACTATCGATGTTAGTTTAAAGGATGCTAATCATGCTCCAGAAAATACATTATTGCCAACCAATACCAAGGAAACGGTTACTACAAAGATTCCTGATACTCCAGACGAAAATATTACAAGTCAATCTTCTCCTGTCCTAAAGACTACCTCTGATGTAACTTACGAGGCGAATCTTCCAGCAACATGTACCGTCTATAGCGGCTACTTGCCTTTAAAGAGAACATATCGTCAGATGGCTATTGTAGAAATTAGTGATAATAAGATTAGCTGTAATGGCTATAACTTCAATGGTTGGGCTATTGCTAGTGGCGATAATGAACATATTAATGATGGTTACTTTAGGATTTTCGGTGAAGATGTAGTCTTGCGTGCAACCTGGACTAAAGTCTCCATTGAGAAGAGTATGGAAGGCACGGTTAAAGAGGAAGCTGTCGCTCAGCTTAGCTCAGGCACCACGATTAATAGCACATTTAAGCGCCTAGCCGGACAAACTAATACTAGTTATTCGGATAGAAATGATAATATTCGTGCAATAGAAAAAGCTACCACGATGTCCGCATCACAGCAGTCGTCTGCAGAGAAGATCTCGCTGGCTAGCTCCGCAGTGCCTGTTTATGCCTGGTTTGCGAATAATACGATTTATATTTATACGACTGCCGATAGGGTCGTAATGAACCCTGCTTCCTATAGCACCTTTAATAACTTGCGCGCCCTCGAAACCGTAAATGCCATTACGGATTGGGATGCTTCTCGTGTGACTAATATTAGCAACCTGTTTGCTTATGCGGAAAAGCTAACATCTATCGCGCCTCTAGCGAACTGGAATGTCTCCAATGTTTCTCAAATGCAATCAGTCTTTATGTATAACTGGGGACTTAAATCTCTTGCGCCGCTATCGAAGTGGAATACGAGTAATGTTATTTCGATGACTAATATGTTCTATGATTGTCAGTATTTAACTTCTCTAACTGGTATCGAAAACTTCGACACGAGTAAAGTTACAAATATGGATAGAATTTTCTATAATACTAGAAATAATACTAGTCTCGCTCCGCTAAAGAATTGGAATACTGGTAATGTTACGAGTTTATTCGGAGCCTTTGGTATGTATGACAGAAATGAAAGCCATGCGCTTACAAGTTTGAGTGGTCTAGAAAACTGGAATACATCTAAAGTCACGAATATGAGAGATATATTCATCTCTAATTCTAGTCTCACTACGGCTAAAGCCCTAGCGAAATGGGATACATCTAGTGTTACGGATATGGGCGACATATTCTTTGGTGACGCTAAGATGACTACGCTTGAGGGCTTAGAAAACTGGAATACATCTAAGGTGACGAAGATGGATAATGCATTCTATGACCTTAAACTCGTTCCATCATTAGCTCCGCTCTCTAAATGGAACGTATCGAGCGTGGAGACATTTGAAGGAACATTCCATAACTTAGCAAGCGTAACGACGCTAGATCCAATCGCTAACTGGGTAACGACGAGTAAATTGACGAACATTAGATGGGCATTTGCGGGAATGAACAAATTAAAGTCCGTCTCTGCGCTTTCAAAAATGAATACATCTAATGTCGTAAACATGGACAGCGCATTCTTCGGTGACGAGAAGATAGCTACACTTGAGGGTCTAGAAAACTGGAATACATCTAAAGTTACGAATATGGTTAACTTATTCTATAACCTTAAACTCGTCCCATCATTAGCTCCGCTCTCTAAATGGGACGTATCGAGCGTGGAGACATTTGAAGGAACATTCCATAGCTTAGAAAGCGTCACGACGCTAGACCCACTCGCTAGCTGGAGAACAACTAGCGCGACAAATATGGCATGGATGTTTGCGGAAATGATTAACCTGAAGTCTGTTTCCGGCATTGCTAAATTAGATACATCGAAAGTTAAAGCTATGAATAGTATATTCGTTAACGAGTGGAGTGTTGAAACTTTCGCGCCAATCGCCGGCTGGAACGTCTCGAATGTAGAGAATATGAAAGAGGCCTTTCATAACGTTGATGTATCTAAGCATCCAGCTTGGTATCGCCCATAAAAGATAAACGAAAAATACCCCTACAAAGGGGTATTTTTGTATGCTAAATTACTAAAAGTAAAACAATCTTTACATCTTTAATCGAAATATGTAAAATATCTTTTACGTATAGTTATATAATATTTGATAGAAAAATCAAGCAAACGACCGTATTATGAAGTTGTAAGCCAAAGAAAGGAGTTAATATGGCAAAAGAAACATTCGGCCAAAGATTACGCAGGTTGCGTACGGCTAGAAACATTAGCCAAGACCAAATGGCTGAGGCACTCAAAACGACCAGACAGACAATTTCGAACTGGGAAAACGATAAAAGCGCAATCGATCACTTCTCGCTTCAGGATATTAAGAACATTCTGTTTGTGTCCTGGGATGATTTAATGGGCGGCAGAGAAGCAGAACGGCGCCAGAAGATCGAGATGACCTTCGCTAAGAAAAGCCCCAACGAAGAGTACGCCGAGAGAAATATTAAAAACGGTCATACGCTACCGCGCACGGATCTCAAAAATATCTCAGAGCCAGGTACATACACTATTACTCATGACGACCTGAAAATTGCCTACCATATTGGTAGCTTCTGTATAGATAATATGGTTATTGCTGAAGAGGCACACAATCTAGGCTTCATAATTACCGGCATAACGTACATCAGCTTCACGGTTAAACTTGAAAATAATGAACGTGTCAAAGAATTCCGCGAGTTCCTCGAGCGTCTCTTCTCTGGAGACGGCTACGAGCACAGACCAAGAGTTAATCTAGCTGCGCAGTATTACTCTGAAAAATGTGGCGAATTCGCTCAAGAACTCACGAAAGACGCGGTCAAAAGAATCTTCGGTATCGATTCAGATGAAATCTTTATCTTAATGGAAAAATTCGAAAACATCGGCTATTTCGGCTCTGCAGATGAAGCCAAAGACTACGCTGAACAAAACGGCATCAGTGAATATCGCGTCATGCCACTATAAAAAAATACCCCCGCGAAGGGGGTATTTTTTATTTGTTGTGAATATCGATCTGCTTGTATGGTACAGCAATGCGATGACGCTCAAGCGTCTGTAAAACAATCTTATTTAGACCGCGCTTTGCCTGCATTTTCTTGCCCATAACCTGATCAACGCGAACGCGATAGGAAACGAAAGAATCGCCAAGTTCCTGAACGCCAAGATATTTACAGCCAACTACGCTGTCTAGCTGATTAGTTTGCTCAAGAATCTCCTCAATAACTTCCTCTGCGCGGGAAACTTTAAGCCCGTAAGGAAGAGGAATATTAAACATGAAATGATCGCCAGCAACTCTAACCTTCTCGATATTGCGGTTTGCAATCGAAACGGTCGTGCCGTCTAGCGCACTAACAATACGAGTCGTCTTTAGCCCAATTACGGAAACGCGACCCTCGACGCCATTATCCAAGAAGACATAATCGCCAACCTGGAAGTAACTATCACTAATCAAAGCGACGCCGCGAATAATATCTTTCAAAGCATCCTGCAAAGCAAGACCGATGATTGCGGAAATAATACCGACGCTGGCGAGAATCGTCGAAACATCGACATGGTTAATCTCGAGCACGATCAAAATCGTCATCAAGAGCATGATATAGCGAAGCACGCTTACGAGTAAATTCATGTAAGTGCGGCCCTTGCTGCCAATTGCTAGCTTATGACTTGGATTCTTGCGTTTGTTGCGAATAAAGCGGCTAATAGCGGTATAAACTGCGAAGTTAAAAAGAATAACAGCCACCGAACTAAGAAGCGTATTCGAGGTAAATTGTTCCTTTAGCCCATTAAGAAAACTATCCATAAGCATATTATAGTATAATAAGCTTATGCTGTGGGCAATCTTTCCTATTTTTGCAAACTTTTTCTATGTCAGCGGTAGCTACCTAGAAAACTATCTTACAGATACGGCTCTACCTAGTAAACGCGGTGGTGCGCTAATTCTTGGCCGCCTTCCGAGCTTTATTATTACGATGCTGTTGCTTTTTGCTATTTACGGTCGTGCCGTTTTGGTTTTGCCTTTCGCAAACGCTGCTGGCCTAGTTCTCGCTGGTGCCATCAACGTCATCGGTTCCGTCTATTATTTCAGGGCGCTTCAAGCTGGCGACGCAGCAGACGTAAATATCTTTGGTCAGCTCAGCCCACTCATCTCTCTTGGCTTAGGTGTCCTTATTCTTAGTGAATCTATCTCGGCAATGCAGGGAATTGGCCTCGCAATTATCATGGCCGCCATCCTCATTGTCGTCTTCGGTGGCACTAGTAAGAAAGAGCGCCAAGCTCCAAATTTAACCGTCGCAAGGCTCACTATTATCTCGGCATTTTTCTCAATTCTCTCGGACGTTGTTTACGCGCTTTTCGTCAAAGATTTCACTGCTGACCTAACGCTCTTCGGTCAGGGTCTCTTCTTCTTCGAAATCGGCTCAGCTCTCATGACCATCCTTTTCGCAATCTGCTTCAAAACTTGGCGCAAAGCAATCCGTACAACTTTCTTCAGAAGCAAAAATCACAACCGCAATATGGCGGCACTTATCGGCGACAACATTGCTTTTACTGCAGGCGAATTTCTTTATAAATACGGTCTCCTAGTTGTTCCAGTTATCGCTATGATGACCGCAGTTAGCAAGGTCGCCAGTCTCTTCATTTCCTTCTTTGTCTTCACGCTTTTCCTCGGAAAAATCTTCCCGAAGTTCATTCATGGCAAGCGCATAACTCGCAGAATTCTAAGCCAATATTTGATCGCCGCAGTCTTAATCGTTGTCGGCATCATTGTGATGAATTAGCACTCTTGATGGGTAGAGTGCTAGGTGCTATACTTATTTGAGTATGAGCAAACGTGACTATTATGAAGTTTTAGGCGTTAATAAAAGCGCTTCTGATGACGAAATCAAAAAAGCTTTCCGCAAGATGGCTATTAAATACCATCCAGATAAAAATCCTGGCGATAAAGAGGCGGAAGAGAAGTTTAAGGAAGCTAACGAAGCTTATTCTGTTTTGAGCGATAAAACTAAGCGCAGTCGCTACGATCAGTTCGGTCACGCTGGCGTAGGCGGCGATGGCGGCGGTAATCCATTTAGTGGTGGTTTCGGCGGCTTTGGCGGCAATGGCCAGAGCTTCAATTTCGACTTCGGCGGTGCTGGTGGTTTTGAAGATATCATTAATGCTATGTTCGGCGGTGGCGGTTTCCGCGCTGCACGTCGCGGTCGCGATTATCGCACCAGCATTACTATCGATTTTGAAGATGCAATTTTCGGCACTACCAAGACTATTTCTGTTGAGGGCGAGCAGATCAAGCTCAAGATTCCTGCAGGTATTTACGATGGTCAGTCCATTCGTCTCGGCGGTAAGGGCGGAGAAGCGCCAAATGCCGATGGTCAACGTGGCGACCTATATGTCGAAGTTCGCGTTCGTGCTCACAAAACTCTTACTCGTGAGGGTGAACTCATTCTTTCCGAAGTTACTATTCCGATGACCGACGCAGTCCTAGGTACCGAAGTTAAAATCGAGACCGTTGATGGCGATATTACGATGAAGATTCCTGCTGGTACTCAGCCAGGCACCAACTTTAAGCTTTCCGGCCATGGTGCTCCACGTCTCGGCAGCGACCAGCGCGGTCCACATATTGTCACGATTAATGTTGAGATTCCAAAGAACCTCAATAAAAAGCAGCGCGAACTTATCGAAGAATTCGCAAAAACTAAAAAGCGCGGCATCTTCCATTAGAATAGGCTATATTTGTGTTTTTATGATTATTATGATATAATTATATGAAATAACAGATTAGACGGAGCGAATCTAATTATGAAAAAAGAACTATCGAATATCCAGCACGCTCGCAGCGCTAAGGATTTTCCTGAAATTGACCTCGAGCAGGATGAATACGTAGTCCTTCATATTAAACGTTCCCGTATTGGCATCGCATTCATTTGGGCAGTCGTTGCTGTCATGGTAATTGCTATGAGCCTAATCCTTATCTTCTTCGCAGGCAATGGCGCCGGTATCGAAAACACCGTCTTCCAAATGAATGAAGCTTCGTTGCATTACTTCCGTCTCATTATCTTCGTCCTCTATGCGCTCTTCTTCTTCGGCGGCTTCGTCGGTCAGAGCATCTACGATGGTAATCACATTTATGTCACTAATCGCCGCATCGTTCAGAAGACTCGCAGTTCACTCTTCGCAAACTCCACTAACATTATTGAGCTCCGCCGCATTGAAGACGTTTCCTTCAAGCAGGTTTCTATCGTTGATCATATCTTCCAGTTCGGCACTCTTCGCATGTCTACCGTTGGTGACGAAACGACTTACTCTCTAAGATATGTCGACACGCCACATGACGAAGTTAAAACCATTTCCCACCTCGTCTACGAATGCAAGAAGAGAAAAGACGATTCTGATTCTTCAAACGACTAATAAAAAATACGCCTCAATCCGAGGCGTATTTTGTTGCTAATTAATGGCGACTGGTTTTTACGTAGTCTTCTTCTTTTTCTAGCGTTGAGCGTAGAGTATAGGACTTACATTTGCCATCCGTACAGTCACTAGCTTCGTAGCTATAGTTGCTGCCGTCATCCCAAATATTCATGCCGTATGGATCAGTAAAGAGATTTGGGTCAATCCAAGGTAAATCCTCAGACTTTTCGAGATTCTCTGGGTAGGCTTTATTGTTCTCGTAATAGCCTTCCTCGAGCGCATAATACATTGCGTTGATTGCGGTCTTACGCTTCTCGTCGCGATTCATTGCGTCGATGTTTTGCTTCTGTATAAAGAATAGAACGACAAAGATACCGACAAATACGATTGCTAAAATTAACTCAAGTACGGTAAAAGCTTTCTTAGTTTTCATAATCCTATTTTATCACAAACAAAAAAGTTGCGATTTTACTCGCAACTCTTGAAATAATACCTTTTGGTAGCACCAACTGGGATCGAACCAGTGACCTTAGGCTTATGAGTCCTACGCTCTAACCAGCTGAGCTATGGTGCCATACCAGACATTATATCATAAAAAATGGCGGAAGGAGTGAGATTCGAACTCACGGTGGTTATTCGCCACGCCGGTTTTCAAGACCGGTGCCTTAAACCGCTCGGCCATCCTTCCAATAAAAACATTCTATCATAAAAATCCCCTCTCGTCCAAGAACGGGAGGGGCAATAAGGAGGATTTTAGCAAATGGCCGACGGAAAAACCTTAAAACGTCAGCGTTTGCCTGTGCTTCCAAAACCGCGTATGCCGCGTTTCGTAGCCGAAAGTTCCGGCACGACCTCGAACACAGCAGTTTCGTAACGAGAAATAACGCCCTGAGCAACACGGTCGCCAGGGTTAACTATGTAGGTTGCTTCGCCTCTGTTATGCAATAAGACGCTCAACTCGCCACGATAATCACTATCGATCAAGCCATGATAAGCAACCACATGATAATTAAAAGCGGGGCCACTGCGACTACGAATCTTCAGTTCGTATCCAGGAGGAATCTCCATTGCAATCCCAAAGGGAATTTCTTGCCAACCGCCAGGTTCAATATGGACCGGTTCTTTAACAGTCGCGTGAAAGTCAAATCCGGCCGCCCCATCAGTTTCGTAACGGGGAATAACTGCATTTTCATCGAGCTTCTTTATCAAAACTCTAACTTCACTCATAGCGTAAATCACCTCCAAAGGTACAATCTCGACTAAGCAAGTCTGGTTCCTATTGTATCACATGAAAATACGCGACCGTGAAAAATAAAATAGCGTAAGCTTTTCACGCGAGACGCTATATATAGCGCATCAAAACGCAAAAAATCTTTATCTGTAAGCATTGTATTTTTTACAATTTATATGGACATAGCACTATATATAGCGTTAACATTATTTCAGAAAACACCAAATCTAGTGTTAACCATAAAGCAAAATTGACAGGACATTCTGGAGGTATATAAATGTTCAAATCAGTACGCAAACGCGACGGTAAAGTCGCTTCATTCAAGCAAGAAAAGATCACAGAAGCGATCGCCAAGGCAGGTGCAGCCACTGGCGAATTCGGCTATGAACGTGCTCAGAATATCAGCGACAAAGTTGTCCGCGTTGCTAGCGAAAAAATCAGCAGCCGCATCCCATCTGTAGAGCAGATTCAGGACATCGTAGAGCAGGTTCTCATGGAATCCGCTTTCAAGCGCACTGCAAAAGCTTACATCGAGTATCGCTCTGAGCGCACTCGCAAGCGCAGTGCAAAGTCCAAGCTCATGCAGACTTACGACACTATCTCTCGCCTCGATGCCGAGGATGATTCCGACGTTAAGCGCAGCAACGCAAACGTCGATGGCGACTCCGCAATGGGCAAGATGCTTCAGTTTGGTGCTGAAGGTTCAAAGGAATACGCAAAGATCTGCCTCCTAAAGCCAGAATTTTCTTACGCTCACGATCATGGCGATATTCATATTCACGACCTAGATTTCATGGCAACCGGTACTCTTACTTGCTGTCAGACCGACCCACTAAAGCTCTTCAAGAATGGTTTTAATACTGGTCACGGCTTCCTCCGCACGCCAAACTCCATTGGTACTGCAGCCGCTCTCGCAGCAATTATTCTCCAGGCAAACCAGAACGAGCAGCACGGCGGTCAGTCCATTCCTAACTTCGATTACGCTATGGCTCCAAGCGTCGACAAGACTTTCCGCAAGAGCCTAAAGAGCAACATTAGCAAATACGAAGAATTCACTGGCAACAAGATCAAATTCGAAGTTACTGATGATGTTTGCTATGGCGACGACAAGAAGCTAAAGAAAGCAAAAATTCCAGAAAGCGTCATTAAAGCAGCTAATGAAGATACTGAGCACCAGACTCTTCAGGCAATGGAAGGCTTCATTCATAACCTCAACACCATGCATAGCCGCGCTGGCGCACAGGTTCCATTTACCTCCATCAACTTCGGTACTGACACTAGCCCAGAAGGTCGTCTCGTTTCCAAGATGCTTCTCGAAGCAACCATGAATGGTCTTGGTCACCATGAGACTCCAATCTTCCCAATCTCTATCTTCAAGGTAAAAGAAGGCGTCAACTACAACCCAGGTGACCCAAACTACGATCTCTTCAAGCGCAGTATGGAAGTCAGCTCCAAGCGCCTCTTCCCAAATTTCACCTTCATCGATGCACCGTTCAATCTTCAGTATTACAAAGCTGGTGACCCAGACACCGAAATCGCAACCATGGGCTGCCGCACTCGCGTCTTCGGTTCCTGCTTCAAGGAATCCAATGGTCGCGTCTCCGGTCGCGGTAACTGTTCATTTACTACAATCAACCTTGTCCGTCTTGGCATTAAACATGGTATCTGCCTCAACGAGCGTAAAGAGCCAGACTGGGATGCATTCTATCAGGAACTCGACGAGAAGATTGACCTCGTAGCGGATCAGCTCTTGCAGCGCTATGAATTCCAGGCAAACCAGAAGGTAAAGAACTTCCCATTCTTGATGGGTCAGGGCAACTGGATCAACAGCGAAAATCTTGGTCCAAACGACAAGCTTCGTGACGTTATTAAACACGGTACACTTTCTATCGGCTTCATCGGCCTCGCAGAGATGCTCGTAGCAATGACCGGCAAGCACCATGGCGAATCTACCGAATCTCAGGAAATTGGTCTCGACGTTATCGGCCACATGCGCGAACGCTGTGATGAGCTCACCAAAGAGCATCATCTCAACTTCTCGCTTCTCGGCACTCCAGCAGAAGGCCTTTCCGGCCGCTTCACTCGCATGGACCGCAGAGAATATGGCGCAATCAAAGGCGTAACTGATCGTGATTTCTACACCAACTCATTCCACGTTCCTGTCTACTACCCAATCTCCGCATTCGAGAAGATTGATATTGAAGCTCCATACCATGATCTATGTAACGCAGGTCACATCACCTATATCGAAATGGATGGTGACCCAAGCGAAAACATCGAAGCATTTGAAGCAGTCATTCGTCACATGAAAGAAGCTGGTATTGGCTACGGTTCCGTCAACCACCCAGTCGATCGCGACCCAATCTGCGGTTTCTCCGGCATTATCGAAGGCGATATCTGCCCAAGCTGCGGCCGCCACGAACATGATGGCGAGTACGGCTTCGAACGTCTCCGCCGCATTACTGGTTACCTCGTAGGTTCTCTCGAGCGCTGGAATGATGGCAAGAAAGCAGAGGAAGCAGCTCGCGTTAAGCATAATGTTAGCGTTGGTCAGTACGATGTTGATACCAAGGTAAAGCGCGAGCAGAAAAAAGCTAGCGCAAAGGCAGCATTAGGAAAAGAATAATGATAACAAACGGCGATCAATCAGCACTTTGTCGCCCGGCACTCGACGTCCCTGAAGGCTATATCCGCCTTTCAGGCGACCTCGAGCGCGATTCCATCGTAAACGGCCCGGGTCTCCGAGCCGTTCTTTGGGTTCAGGGCTGCCGTCAGCATTGTCCGGGTTGTCAGAATCCAGAAACCTGGACTGAAGACCCGACGGTCGGCGCGACGGTTACTATCGACAAAGTTAAAGACGAACTAAGAAAACTCAAAGGGCAGAGCGGTATTACTTTTTGTGGCGGCGAGCCACTTTTGCAGGCAAAAGCTTTGCTCGAAATTGCGCGCTTCTGCAAGCAAGAACTCGGCTGGAATGTCTGGTCATTTACTGGCCTTATTTATGAGAAGATTCCACGCGACGGCGTCGAATGGGAATTAATTAAAGAGCTCGACGCGCTCATCGACGGCCCATTTATTATGAGCCAACGCGATCTCACTATGAAGTTCCGCGGCAGCCGTAATCAGCGCATTTTGCATTTAAAGAACGGCGAAATCGAATCAATTGAATAAAATTAACAAAGCACTTGCGGAAACGCTTGTGCTTTGTTAAAATTAGCGTAAGCATATGGGAGTGTGCGATAAAACAACTTATCGGGGAGGTAATATTTTTATGAAGGAGCATCATCGGTTCACGATCTTGAACTTATTTAGTGTGCGAAATTTTTGCATCGCCATCGTCTTGGCGATTTTTATTGTGTTAGCAAGCTACCGCACTGCATTTTCAACCGATGTTACTAAAAATCTAACCATCACAGAAGCCAAACTCTATCGCGGTTCCGGTACAGACTATGAGTTGAATGAAGCAAATGGCATTACTAGCGGCACGAATTTTCGCGCTCATATTGAATGGCATTACGAATCTAGTCAGCCGATAGCTGATGGCGATACTGCAAGTTTTATATTCGGCACGCAGGATTTTGATAAAAACGGTACTACTTACCATGTTCGCGATAGCAAAGAATTGCCAATCACTAACGATGACGGCATGACTCTTGGTTATTGGACTATTTCTAATCGCAAAATTAATATGCGCTTTTCCGATGATGCGGTAGGGCATTACATTTTAGAAGGTTTTATTGATACCGTTGCGAATAATATTATGACCGGCTACGTTTCTAGTGACAAAAATGTCTCATTCCCGATCGCAGATAAGAAAGTTAGCTTTACTAAAAAAGCCAATACGATGAGACCTCTCAGTGACCAAGCATGTATACATAGTACTGTTACGAACGGAACTGTTTATTGGGACTATTACACTCCAGGTATTACGATTAATGAATTCTATCGCGGCAATGGTCAAGTTGCGCTAACTGAAAAAGCCACTCTCTCAAATCTCTCCTACGAAACTACTTTAAGCGATCGTGCTATTGGCGCAAACGTCAATATCTATGCTCTCGCACAGCTCCCACTAGATTCTTCTGACGCCAGTGCTGGCGCAGCTACCGAAGCAAAATGGCTAAATGTTAGCAAGTTGTTCACTCGCAAATATCAGGCGGAAGGCCAAAGCTACGAAAACTTCTACACTGAAATGCAGGATGGCGAATATGGCGTTTACCGTGATGAAAATGGTCGCTATAAAGTAGCCGTAAAATTCGGTTCTCAGCCAAGCAATATTACTTATGCTCAGGCTCTAGCTGTGGCTGGCTACAAGAGCAGCGTTCGTGTCGGCGAAACCTATACGACGATGCCTGAAGTTAAAGATGTTATGAATCTTTTGGATGATCCAAATACTGTAGCTGAAGGGAAAGTTTTACGTTTTGTTGCAGAAATTGGCGAGCAAATTCCAACTTCTTCTGGCGGTATGAAGATTCCAAACAATTCCGAATATACCTATACTGAGGAAAATGGTGAGGATTATGATGAGAATAAGAATAATTCTGTAGTTATTCCGGTTGGCTCTGCAGTCGCAGAAATCATCGGCGAAGCTCGCTTGCAACTCGTCGACGAAGTCACAAAGAAACCTCTCGCAAATCGCGATTTCATTCTTCAGGAAAAAGATGGTGATGTCTGGAAAGACTTGGATGATACTCGTCGTACTACCGATAATGATGGCTTTATTCAGGTTCTCGGTCTTACTCCAAATAAGACTTATCGCTGGCAACAGATTAACTTCGCGGAGCATTACGACGAAGATTCGTTCAAGGTTTCAATCAAGCCTCAAGTAGCTCTTTTCTCGCTAGCTGATGATGATTATTCGACTAGCTTCACTATGCCGTCCAATGCGGGTATTAACTTCCTCGCAACTAACGCGCTTGAAACTTTCAATGTTAAGTACGAGCTGGGCGCAGGTTCAAATGATGACGATATTGAATATACGCAGAATTACGGCGATACGACCAATCAGCCAAATATGGACGATATCGCGATTAATGAGGGTTATACTTTTGAAGGCTGGAACCGCGAAATTGCTCCGACCGTCACTGAAGATGTTGTCTATGTCGCAAAGTGGAGCTCCGTCATTCCTGACAGTAATCCAAAAACTGACGACGGCACTACGCCGGAAGATCCATTTGCAGGAAATAACAACGTAGACTCTCCGCTTACCTATGACGGTATTTCGAAATACGCTGCAATTCTCGGTACATCGGTCGCAGCTCTCGCAATCTATTTTGCACCAAGTGCTATTCGCGCCTATCGCGTTTATCGCTATCGCCGTAGCTAAGTTTCAATGCTGGTTTAAAAAATAGAGCCACAATATTATATTAGGGCTCTATTTTTGTTCTTATGCCTTAAAGTTATGCCCGCAATCGTGGCAATAATATATGCGCTTATTGCCAGAGAACCATTTCTTAGATTGCCAGATATGACCTTTGTTTTGAGATTTTTTAACTAAATACATCCACCAGTCGTAGTAACAGAAAATAATAACTCCAATCATCCACTTGCAGAAAATCCAGCAAATATAATAGATACCGAATAATATGAGCCAGAGAAGGCCATGTTTGCTTCGCTCATTTGATAATTGAACTTTGCCACTTCCACATTTCGGACACTTTTTATTTATACCCATAGTAGACTCCTTTTTACGATTATATAACAAAATCTACCGTACCCTCGTTGATTGTTCTAGTTCGAACTATAAAAAATTCAAAAACCATAAGCTTTTTGTGCTAAAATAAAATCAATACTATTGGAGATAGCAGGAAATAAAAAGTGTGAAGTTTTTTAATAAAACATAAAAAATCTGCGAGAAAAAAAGGATTTTAAGATGTTAAAAAACTTTAGGCGTGAGAGAAAAACGCGCCAAGAAAATAGACAAAGAAAAATTACTACTGGCATCTTTGCGCTAGCTACACTTGGTCTTTTTGGTTGTATTGCTTCCAGCTTTGCCGCTACCATTATTAAGGATGGCTCTCGTGTAGGCACTAACGCAGAGCTAAAATACTATCTCACCGTAAAAGAAGATGGCGTCGATATTAACGGTGTAGAATCGAGCGACACTGTAAAGGCGCAAGTGAGAAGTGGTATTATTACGGTTACCGATACAATCCCCTATGGCTTAACCTTCGAAAACTTCGTCACTACTTCTGACGGCACTATAGGTGCCGTAGCCCGCTCCGATAGTGCAACTGCTTGCTCTGGAAAAGTCATAGATGACACAAATGAAGAATCTGAAACTGAAGGTAAGTGGAATGCTGATAATACTGAGTTTACTTACCATGGCTTGCACTACAATGCTAATACTCGCACTGTAAGTTTTGCTGCTGAGAATGTTCAGGCTGGCTGTGAGCTTACTGTAGGTATTGTTACTACTACTCCAGCAACAGTAGACGATCCTGATACTGCCATAGTCGAGAGGCGTCGCGACTTCTTCAATACTGCCTTTGCGAGTGAGAAGAATAACCCGGCTATTTCAAATACTGTCTATGTATATATGGGTGAGTCTGAAGCGCTCATGAATCAAGTTTCTTACAAATATACAGGAGACATTCCGTCTGACGCACCAGCGTCCCCAAGTGCCCAACGATATGCAACAAATTCTAAGGTGTCTGTAGTAAAAACGCCTAATATTGAAGGTTATAAGTTCTCCGGATGGAACTCTAGCGACGTCGACGTAGAAGATGATGTCTTCGTTATGCCTGATAGAGATATAGAATTGGTTGGCGTTTGGACCAAAGATCTTACTGCCCAGGCCTATAATGTCTCGTATCAAATTGATGGCGAAAAACCAGAAGGCTATATGACGCCAAAAGATAGGCAATATATTGCGGGGAGTGCCGTAGATCTAGATGCTCTTGAAGCGGATAGCGTTATTGATGGTTATAAATTCAAAGGCTGGAAAAGTAGCGATGTTGCCTTGACGGAGACGGGCTTTATTATGCCGGGGAAGGATATCGTTGTTGCGGGAGAATTCGAGCGTATTGGATATGACGTATGCTATGAGTTTATTGGTCAAGTTTTGCCGCCAAATGCAGAATCACTCATTCCATCTTGTATTAGGAATTATCCTGGCAATAAAGTATCACTTGCTCCTAATCCAAAAGCTGACGGCTATAAGTTTACGGGATGGTATGCAAAAGAAGGCTTTATTATGCCGGAAGAAAATGTTGTTATTAGAGGCGAATGGGGAGTAGCGAATGGTGTATTTTCGCCAAAAATAGAGGCTCAGCTTACTAATCCGTCTAGTAGCTATAAGCTAGGCGAGATGGTGAAGTTTAAAATTACTGTAACGAATTCAGAGCAATTTGATATAGAAGACGTATTTATCGAAGAACAATTACAAGGAACAGCCTTTGTTAGCAACGATGGTTATGAAAATAAAAGTAATAGTATTGCTAAAATACCGAAACTTAAGGCAGGAGAGTCGATCGATCTTTTTGCTGAATATGAAGTTGTTGATGATGAAAATATAAATCTTGAAAATGTCATAGAAATTATAGGTGCTACGGCGGGAAATCAGTATTATCTCGATACTGATAAAGACTATATTGCCAGAGTCGGCTTTAATGTCTCGCAAGCGTCGATTCTTTCGCCAAAAACGCTTGATTCAATTGTGAAATATTTAGCAATTTTCACTATTTCTGCAGCTGGCCTGCTAGTTGTAGTATTGTTCTTTACCAAGAAAGTTTATAGAAATAAACGTTTAATTAAAATTAGTGCTCCGTGTCTAGCTATAGCTTCAGTTATTATTGGTGGCGTAATCGCAAAAAGCGTCTCCGCAATGGAGTATACGGAAGTAATAAAGAGTATTAATCTTACCTCTACGAACTCTAGCTTTGCTAATAATGAAAGTGGAGCATGGAATATAAGGCAGAATGCCGAATGGATTAAGAAAGGCGTAGCAAGAGTTACCTTTAATGTAGAGAGTATTGCCAAAGTTAAAGAGGACAAAAAAATAGACGTCGTTATGGTGCTGGATAATTCCGGCTCTATGGATGGCGATAAAATTAACCGCGTGAAAGAGGATTCAATTGGCCTTATTGATACTTTACTTTCGGACGCTGATAATCGTATCGGCCTAATTACTTTCAATTCGAATGCTGAAATATTAAGTGAGCTTACGAATGATAGGGGAAAACTTGTATCAATGGTGGAGAGCTTAAATTCCATAGGTGCTACGAACTATTACGATGGTCTATTAAAAGTTGAGAAACTTCTAGCTGATTACGAAAGCAAAAATAAAGATTTAATTGTATTATTCTTAACTGATGGTTTTCCTAACGAAAGCACGCCAAATGAGGTTGCTGAATCTAAAGTACTTCGACAAATGTATCCAAATATGATTATAAATGGAGTTCAGTATGAAATGGGCTATGATGTCTTGGATCCAATTAAACAAATCTCGGATAATCAATTTATTGCCGATATGAGCAGCTTAAATAATGTACTGTTTAAAGCTTCAGTTATGCCAAATATATACGATGAGTTTTCTCTTGATAGCGTTATTGATGGCGATTATTGGACGTTAATTGAAGATAGCATTAACACTACGTTAGGTGACGTGTCGTTGAGCTACAATAAGGCTGATCCTGTAGTATCTTGGAACATGAATGGGCAATTAATTTCCGGTAGTTCCGCGAAAATGAGTGTCGATCTTAAGATTAAAGACGAGTCGTCTATTGAATCGTTTGACGATATCTTTATGCCGACAAATAAAAGTAGTGCGGTTGTAACAAAAATAGACGGCGCTTCGGATGAAAATATTAAAACCAATAATAGTCCAGTACTAAAAAACAACGTTAGTGTTACTTATGACTCGAATCTACCAGCTAATTGCGCAAATGCAGCAGGGAATAATCCAGAAGTTAAAAAATACCTCCCATATACGGTAGTTGAGAAATCTGAAGAAGTACCGGTCTGTAATGGATATAATTTCTACGGTTGGGTTGTTTCTGAAGGTGACCACGCGTATATAAATGATGATTATTTTAGGCTTAGCTTCGAAGATGTTAAGCTTCGTGCGGCATGGACTAAGGTATCTATAGAAAAGAGCATGGAAGGGGAGGTCAAAAAAGCTGGTGCAGCCACTTTTAGTACTGGCTCGGCAGTTAATGCCGCCTTAAAAGAGCTTACTGGTCAGAGTAACACGTCATTTAATACGACAAATAATGCTATAAAAAGTATAGTTATGGCGAACACTATGTCTCTTGACCAAGAGAATGAAGCGCGGATTATATCTGACCCTACCTCTGACATTCCTATTTATGCTTGGTATGACAATAGTGACGAGGGTGGCGTAATTTATCTGTATTCCGATGCGGGTGAACTAAAGATGAATAAAAACTCTTCCTACATGTTCTCTCATCTCGATAGTCTCTCCTCTATAGATGTTCTCGCGGAGATTAATACGAGTGGTGTGGAAAATATGTCAAATATGTTCTTCTTCGATCATAGTATTACCTCTCTTGAGCCATTAGCGAACTGGGATACGAGCAGTGTTAAGAATATGGGCTTTATGTTCAAGGGTACTAACTCTACGTATCAACCTAGCATGAGTATTACCTCTCTTGAGCCATTGGCGAACTGGGATACGAGCAATGTAACTAATATGTCTAATATGTTCTATGGAAATTCTATGCTTACTAGCTTAAAGGGCCTAGAAAAATGGAATACCGGCAAGGTTACGAATATGAGCTATATGTTCTCTGGTGATAAAGGATCATCGAGTTCTATTAGTATGAACATTGCTTCCCTTGAACCTCTAGCCGATTGGGATATAAGCAATGTTACTGATACGTCGTATATGTTCCAAGAAAATAATAAACTTACCTCTCTTGAGCCACTTGCTAAATGGAATACTAGCAATATAAGAAATATGAGCTATATGTTCTGTGGAAATACTGGTTCAAGTGAGGCACGTTATCAAATGAATATAACTTCGCTTGCAGGCCTCGAGAACTGGGACACTTCGAAAGTTGTAAATATGTCGTGGCTATTTGCTCGCAATCCAAAAATTGAATCGCTTGATCCGATAGCGAATTGGAATACTGAAAATGTTAGTTATATGACAGGTACGTTCATGAATGGGTCGGCGGTGGGGGATCATACTTATGTGGGTAGCGATTATGGGTATATACAGCATTACGCTTTTGCGACAGGCTCGACTCTTACTTCGCTTAAGCCTCTTGCTAAATGGAATACCTCGAAAGTGACAGATTTGTCGATAACATTTGCCGGCTTAAGCCTTAATACTCTTGAAGGTCTAGAAGATTGGGATACGTCGAATGTTACGGATATGTCATTTGCTTTTGAATCAAATAAAACAACTACGCTTGACGCTTTGGCAAACTGGAATGTTTCTAAGGTTTATAATATGAAAAATATATTTGATGGAGCCTCAAGAATAACTTCACTTAAGCCGTTGTCTAACTGGGACACATCAAATGTTTCCAACTTATCGGCAGCCTTCTTAGGTGCTTCGAAAATTGCTTCACTGGACGGTCTTGAAAACTGGAATACGTCTAAGGTGAGTACGATATATTATATATTCGGCGGCGCTTCTGCTAATGCGTCTATTGAAGCTGTAAGAAATTGGAATTTGCCTCGGGTTACTAATATGTCTGGAATGTTTTATGAGAATTCTAGCTTAACCTCGCTTGAACCTATATCGGGCTGGGATACGAGTAATATAACTAAAATGACAGCACTGTTCAGTAGTAATAGTAATTTAACGTCGCTTAGTCCAATAGCAAATTGGAACACGTCTAAGGTTACTAATATGAGCAAAATGTTTGAGAGAAATACTATTCTATCTTCACTGAATGATCTCGAGAATTGGGATACTGGGAATGTTACGGATATGTCATCTATGTTTAATGGTGATAGTGGGTTGACTTCGCTTAAGCCTATTGCGAACTGGAATATCAGTAATGTTGTAAATATGTCTAACATGTTCGGTGGAAATACTAAGCTCACCTCTCTTGATGGGTTAGAAAAATGGAATACATCGAATGTTACAAATATGAGTTATATGTTCCGCAATAACTCATCTCTCGCCTCGCTTGCTGGTCTAGGGAAATGGGATACAAGTAAAGTAACAGATATGTCAAATATGTTTGAAAACAATTATGGAAACGTGTCTCTTGCTGGTCTCGAAGGATGGAATACATCGAATGTTACGAATATGTCATACATGTTCAGTTGTAACTATAAGCTCGCTTCACTAAATCCATTAGCCGATTGGGATACGAGCAAGGTCAAAAAAATGGATTACATGTTCAAAAACGATAGCAAAATTACCACACTTGAGCCACTTAAAAACTGGGATACAACCGCACTAACGTCGCAAACTGGCATATTCACCGGCGTCCCATCATCGGTCCCTCGTCCTTGGTAAAAAGCCACAAAGAAAAAACCACGTCGAAAGACGTGGCTTTTTCTTGGTGGATCTTAGTACTAAATGTCACTCGGAAAAAGTTTGTGCTTATGCTATAATAATCCTAAGAAATAATCTCTTTGGAAGGAGTGAAGGAGATGAAAAAGCGGCTATTTTGCGAGAATGGCTCAAAAATTATAAGCGCGGCGGTTCTTTTGTCGTCTGTGGCGAATTTTGTGGCACCATATTTGCCTAGCGCGCATGCTATGACTTTGGCGGGTCAGTCCGCGGCGGTGACGCTCGATAGTAGCGAAACGCATACTTTGAGTAATGTTAATATCGAGTCGACTAGTGGTCCAGCCATCACGATTCCAGCAGGCGAAAATGTTACGCTCGTGCTTGAAGGCGAAAACTACCTCAAAGGTGCGCCGGGCTACGCAGCTATCTATGTTGCTAAAGGTGCTACTTTAACAATCTCGGGCGAGGGCAAATTGACTGCTATTGGTGGCGAGGGTATCAAATATACAAGCAAAAATCTGACCGCTTCTGGCGCAGGCGCTGGCATTGGTGGTAACGGTGCAGCTTACGAGCGAATCAATAATGCTAATACTGAGGTGCGCGACGCGAGCTGCGGCGAAATTATTATCGAAAGCGGCGAAATTATCGCAACTGGCGGTCAGGCGAAAGACGGAAACTATGCTTCTGGTGCTGGCATCGGTACGGGCGGCACGAGTGCTTCGCGCAATACTAGCGCAACTACTATTGTTACTGAAAGCGGCAAAGTAACCATCAATGGCGGCTCAATTACTGCGACCGGTGGTGCGGGTGAAGTGAACTCCGAGACTGGTGGCGGTGCAGGTATTGGCGCTGGTGGCACGATGGGCGGCGCTTACGGCTATGGTTTCTCAAAAGCCGACATGGGCGTCGAGATTCATGGTGGCACAATAGTCGCAACTGGCGGCAATGACGGCGCAGGTATCGGATCCGGTGCAAACACGCATATGTCCAGCGTCGTAATCGACGGTGACGCAAATGTCACGGCAAACGGAACTGGCGAATCTTCTGGTCGTTGGGGCGGTGCAGGTATCGGTGGTGGCGACAATGGTAATATCAATTCCATCGCAATTTCCGGCTCCGCAAAAGTTGTCGCAAAGGCGGCGGGCGCAGCAGCTGGCATCGGCGGTGGTAATGATGGCTCGGTCGCAGATATTAGATATGACGAGTCTGAAGGCGACGCAATTATCGATCGCGCAAGTGGCAACATTGAAATCTCTGGTAACGCAGATGTGGCAGCCTATGGCAATGTCACGAGCAAGGGCTTCGGTGGCGCAGCGATTGGTGCCGGCATTAGTTATTACGTTGATAGTTCCTACGGTAATATCTCGATCCTTGATAACGCAAAAGTCCTAGCCTATGCATTCTCCGATACTCAGGTGATTGGCGGTCATAGTTACTACGAAGACGACTACTTCGGCTCAGTTGAAATCTCCAAAACGGCCAATGTTTCGATGTTCTCAAACAATAGTTACAATCCCTTCGCTGGCTTGGATGAAAATGCGGCCAAACTTTCGGATACACTAAACCTCAACGGTGCAACTCTAGTCTGGTATGATGCTGAAATCGACACGCTCTGCGCAAGTGACGGTGTCGATATTCTCGATGGTATTGAATATTCGTTCGAAGAAGGTACACTAACCATCTCGAAAGACGGCGAGCAAATTTACAAACATTCTGGCTTCCCGCAAGATTTCGAGCTCGCTAGTTGGGCGGTAATCATCGAGGCCGAAGAAACTCCAGAATTCATCGAGCTTCCGAAGACCTACGATGCCGGCCCGGTAATCTATCTTGCTAATGCAGTAATCTTAGGTGCAATCCTAGTCGCGGTCAACAAAAAGAAGTAATCTACTCGCAATAAATAACAGAAATCCCCAGCAAAGCGCCGGGGATTTTTAATATTGACAGAATTCGTCTAGGCTTTCAGCTTCGCTTTTTGCCTTTTCTAGCATTTCGTCTAATTCATTAGTGTCGTTGACTAGAATTTCTCTAGTTTTGCTTTTGCTGCATAATCAACAAAAAAATACCCCTTGGGTATTTCTTCTTGGTTTTGGTGGATCTTACTGGGTTCGAACCAGTGACCTCACGAATGTGAATCGTGCGCTCTAGCCAACTGAGCTAAAGATCCGCTAGGGAAAATTATAGCAAATTTCGCTAAAAACTCTACTCCGGCCGCTATTTTGCTTGTGCTATAATAACTATATGTCAATAAAAAACAGAGTGGGTTTCTTGATGCGAGTAAAACGTATGCTTTCTGTTACGCTCTGCATGTCTTTAGCTATTACTTTATGTTTTAGTACTTCAATAGCGACTGCACTCAGTGAGGAAAATCTCGACAAGTTTGCGGCAAATAATATCATGTTCTATGACCCGGAGGATGATAACTGTAAGACAAATTCCTCTCTTGTCGGTATGAATATTACTTATATCGGTGACTCTCTCTCAGAGCAGGTCTACGGTGATATGCAGGCTGCTTACCCAGGCATTGATGGCGAGGATAAGGAGCTTGACGGCACTACCTATAAACTTATTTTACATAGCAAGAAGTTCACTGATGGTTCCGGCGATAACCATGATGGCATTACAATCGCAGCTAAGCTCGTAGAAAAGATGCTTATGCGCGAGTTCTTAATCTTTGCACTTGGTACTAATTTACCGAGCACGGTAACTAATACTGCTCTCGAGAATCTTGTCACGACTGTCGGCGATAAGACTAAGATTCTTCTCGTTACTCCATACAAACTTAACAGCCCATCTGATTATACTTCTGCAGCTGAGAGGATGAGAAGCTTTGCTGCAACCAAGGGTAATGTTACTGTTGCGGACTGGGCTGCGATGGCTTCCAGTGATCAAGATAGATATATTAATAACTCTGATGGTCTCGGAGTCCATTTGTCGCCGGACGGTGTCACTGCTTTCGTGGATATGCTTAAGACTGCTATGACTAACAGCTGGGGAGGCGATGGCAATGGTGGCAGTACTGCAACGGCTGGCGATAATAAGAACTATGACGGCCAGGCAGTATGGACCGACAGCGAGCTTCAGACTATCGAATCACAAAAAGCTGTCTATGAGGCAGCTGCTCAGAAATATGGTCTAAAATGGCAAACGCTTGCTACATTACATAGTGCAGAGTATGGCCTCCGAAAGAGTAATCCAAGCAACGGTCAGGGCCTATATCAGCTCTATTCATATACTGGTGGCGGCAGTAACTCGAACGCCTTCCTTCCAGCTGGTCCGATAACCGACGAGGAGTTCGCAAGGCAAACTGATATTGCTGCGTCTGTTGTCGTAAACATGATTAATAGCTATGGTCTTGACCCACAGAGCGATGAAGGCGTAAAATCCCTCTTCTTCCACTACAACGGTACTGCATCTCAATATAAGAATAAGGCGCTCGCCATGGGCTTTTCTCAGGAAGAGGCTAACTGGGGTGAGGGCTCCGCGTATGTTATGAACCGCTTCGACGCAAGGCGCGATCCCGCTCATACCGAAACAATGGACCCTAACTGGCCAGGTAGGTTTGTCGCGGATGGCGTATATGATTCATCCTCTGTTTCTATGAACTTCGGTACTTTCGTTAAGTATGCCGCTATCGGCGGTACTTCCGCTACGGGTAGTAGTTGTAGTAACACCAGTAACGATCTTGCTGGCTATATCTTGCGCTATGCTTGGCCAGAGCATCACGATGCTCCTTATACTGACCGCATGCCTGATTATGCAGATGTAGTTGCCGAGCGCTCGAGCACCGGCCGTGGCTATATTGGTGGTTCTGTTAATGGTGTTCCAGGTATTGACTGTGGCGGTTTTGTTTCGACTCTCCTAAACGAAAGTGGTTTTGATCCAGATTATAATACCGGAAGTGGCTACATGAGTAGTGTAACTTACGGTCAGATGCCGTACATTAAGGACCATCCAGATCAGTGGGAAATGGTAAACAGTGACTGGAATTCTCCGATTTCTGACGAAGCTCAGTTAACGCCGGGTGATGTTGCGTTTACTCACTGTTCGAGCACATATCTATCGAATTGTGGCCATACTTATGTCTATGCCGGCACAATTGAAGGTTTCGGTAGCCACATTGCTTCAGCTTCTTATTCTTCTACTGGCGACACATACGCGCGTGCTCCAATGGCTGGCACTGAGGCTATCATAAAAGACGGTAATGGAAACCCAGTTCGCTGGTTCCACAAAAAGTAGGGAATATGGACAGAGAAAGAAAAAGAAGTACATCGGTTAGACTCGGAATTATCGCTGTTTTTGCAGTCTTAATATTAATCATTATCTATTCCGTCTCCACGATTATCGGTCGCATCGGCAAGGTGAAGGTTACGATTCTGTATGCTCCATTTGCTAGCACGGTAACGTTTAATGGTGAAAAAGTCCCAAATAACGGCGACGCTTATCTTGAGCCAGGTAAATATGCTGTTAAGGTAGAATTTGAAAACTTCAAAACTCTAGAAGAAAACGTTGAAATCAGGAACGAAGACTCCGGCAGTGTGATTTTTGGTCAGCTCACAGCCGCTAATGATACCGGTGTCGCCTACGCAAAAAAGCACATAAGCGAGTTTAATGCTATTTCGGCGCAAGTTAGCGCAATGGAAACTGAATTCGGCAAAACCGAGTACGAGAAATATCCACTCAAATACAAGCTTCCAATCAAGGACCCTCATTATACTCTAAGCTATGAAATTACCGAAGACGAAGCCTTCAATATTACTATCAAGGCTACCGACGGTTATATTGGTCTCGCCATTAATAAGCTCTATGAGAAGCTAACTGCTGATGAGATTGCTAGCCACATGGTCGTCATGAAGGACCTAGCCTCTCCATTCACGGGTGAATTTACTCAGAACGCCGAAACTGACCCATACAACTACCTCCTTGCAGGCTATGGCGCCGCCATGAACGGCTTTAGCAAGGGAAGTGGCAAAACTACCAAGAGCGGCTATTACTACGGCTTCATTTCTCAAAGAGATGGCTATGTTTCAAAAATCTATCGCTATATCCTAAAGAAAAACGGCGACGGCTGGAAACTCTGCGGCTATCCTTATCCAGTTCTATCAACTCCAATTGTCGGCGACGTCCCAGTCGAAATCATTACCTCTGCAAACAAGCTATAATCACTAGCGCCACTCGAAAAAATATTGTAAAATATAAGTAATGAACTTAGATTTTGATGCTTTTGCAAATGAACGCAAAGAATTAATGGATTTTTTGAGCCAGCCAGACGCTTACGCTGACTCCAATTTTGCCGCCAAAAATCGTCGCCTCCAGGAGCTCGACGAGCTTATTGCGCTCGGCAAAAAACGCACCCAGCTTGAACAGGATATCAAAGAGGCCGAAACTGACCCAGATCTCGCCGAAATGAAGCCAGACCTCGAGGCTGAACTCGTCGCAACCGAGGCTCGCCTTACCGAGATGCTCATTCCTCGCGACCCTAACGACGACAAACCTGCTATTATCGAAATCCGCGCCGGCGCCGGCGGTGACGAAGCTAGCCTTTTTGCTGGCGACCTCTACCGTATGTACACCCGCTACGCCGAAACTCACGGCCTCAAAGTAGAGCTCCAGTCCGAATCCATCAATGACGCAGGCGGCTACAAAGAGGTTATTATTCGCATCAAGGGTGACGAAGCCTACGGCAAGCTCAAATTCGAAGGTGGCGTTCATCGCGTCCAGCGCATCCCAGTAACCGAATCCCAGGGCCGCATCCATACCAGTACCGCAACCGTCGCCGTTCTTCCAGAAGCAGAAGAGCAGGACCTCGAAATTAACCTAGAAGATCTTCGTATTGATATTTATCGCTCCGGTGGTCACGGTGGTCAGGGTGTCAACACGACCGACTCCGCAGTCCGCATCACTCACCTTCCTACCGGCATCATGGTTGCTATGCAGGATGAGCGCTCTCAGCAGCAGAACCGCATCAAGGCTATGACCGTCCTTCGCAGTCGCCTCCTCGAGCGTAAAATCGCCGAAGATCGCGCCAATGCCTCCGACGCTCGCAAATCCCTCATCGGTACCGGTGACCGCAGCGAAAAGATCCGCACCTACAACTTCCCGCAGGATCGCATCACTGATCATCGCATTCACTACAACCGCAGCAACATCCCAGCTGCCCTCAACGGTGACATCCAGGATATCATCGACGCCCTCCAGGCAAGCGAACGCGAACTCAAATCCGAATAAAAAATCCCCCGAAAGGGGGTATTTTTTTATCTTCCAAATCCGCCAGTTTTGGGTGTTGGCCTTGCCGGCGCCGCGAATCTCTCCGCTCTCGCCGCACGCGTCTGCGCTGCCGTCTGCCTATTACTTAGCTGTCCACCCGCCTGCGCTGTACGGTTAATGGTATTATTTTGTCTCGTGCGCGTATCGTACTTCTGTAGACCGCCACGCTCTAATCTATTATTAAACTCCTGTTTCTTCGATACGCCAGAATCGCGCTGACCACGCTCAATCGCCGCCATTGCTGCGCGCATAGCCATTTCCTGCTCATAAGTCTGAGCTTTTGGCATCCTATTTACGCCATTAGCGACCCGTGCGTTGCGATATCCCTGAACTAGCTTACGGTTCTGCTCAATTTGCTGTCTTTCGGAAAATGTTGTGTTATCACTGGATCCAAAATTACCGCCATTACTAACGCCAGCATAACCAGTACTGTGTGCCACGTCAGAGGTAGTAGTGTTAGTTGTGCGCTTAATTAGCTTAAAATTTAAACCCATATTACTTATGATTATATCATGTTAATACGCTTATGTATAAAATAAAAACGCTTAAAGTAAACGACTATGAAATACTATTGACAAAATCACAAAAATTTGATATAATGAATCCAGCTAATTGCGAAGATGCGAAAAGCTTTAGCAAGAAGCGTAAAGTTAACAAATCAGATCATTGCTGTACATAAATTAGTACAGCTAGTGTTAAGTTATTCGCTATGTAACTTCCCACTACTAACTGCTATTCACTTTTTCCTCATAACAGGGGCCCAATTACTTCCGCCCCTGGGTTAACGGGGCGTTTTATATATAGAACAAATAAATAAAATATCTCGAAGAAAAGAGGAGAAAGACAATGAAAAAGAATAATATTGAAGATTTATTAGGAATCACAAATTCAGCAGTATCAACTGTAAACAGTACTGTTAACCAGGCAGCAGCTACTCAGCTCGAGGCAATTGACAAAGTTGCTCAGGGCATGAGCGCAGGTTTCGAGATGACGAACAGCACTATCAATCAGGGTGTTGCAGTCATCAACGAGAATACCGACAGACAGGCTGATCGCCTGGAGAAGAATCTCGGAAGAAAGATTGATGAGTCTGGTAAGGAGGCTAAGCATGATGGTCTTGAGTGGCTGATTGTGTGCCTTATTACTTTCTTGTCCGGCCTTGGTGGCTGGTTTATCACAAGAGCGGAGGCAGCCAAAGTTTGGTTTGCAACTGTTACGGATGAGGTTGTTAAGGACGCGGCAGGCAATATTCTCAGTACTACAACAATAAGCACTGACACCAACTACCTTGCCGTAGTATTATTTGTAGCTTTATTCGCACTCATCGGATTCTTACTGGCCGACATCTATGTTGGCCGTTCAAAGAGGGGGTAATTCAATGAAGAGAAAGAAAATTGCGGCAGCGATTCTCGCCGTTATCGCAATCTTCGCAGTAGTATTCATCTTTTTCGGAGACGCTATTAGAAATGTCGTAATTAAGGAAGATGTACCTGAAGGCATTATGTATTTCGCCCACGGTAATCTTGATCCTAATGATGATATTCCTCAGAAGGACAGTGATATGTATTTCGGATACAATCGCTGGCGTGCGGCTCAGGAAGCAGTAGCTAACGGCGAAGCTACAAGTGAAGTGGAATGGATCATTGCTGATTTGTTCCATAGTATCGAAGTTGATCCTGCTCTTGCAGCAGCGATCGCTCTGGAGGTAGATCAGTTGCAGATCACTCCAGACAATCCAATTTTGCAACCTGAATTGAGTCTCAGAATAGGTGAGAGAGCTGATGCTGCTCACTTGAGATTTATCAGTGTAGATGGTGACTGGACTATTGCTGTAAATAGAATCGAAGGTATTCTTGGTGGCAGTGACGTGCAGGTAGAGATTAAGGAACTCAACAATTATACGAGCGCCATGTATATGGTGCCTCTGCAGCTCGAAGGCGATAAGCCTAGTGTTGTTGTTAGAAATAGCAACAACGTTGGCGGACACTTCGTAGTGTTCAGCATATTGTTGAAGGATGGTAGCAGAGTTGAACTCAAGCTCAGACTTGAGTGTGGTTATCAGCCTGTAGACGTTCCGGACTGGCCAGTGCCAGATATTCCGGACGAACCAGATCCTACACCTACACCTACACCTACACCGGAGCCTAAAGATCCGGCAGATGATCCTCAGAACCGTCCTGGTGCTGAGGATTATGACTTCTATAGTCCGGATCGCGTAAACCACGACCCTGATACTACAGAGACCGATGAGCCGGTTTCACCGACTCAGCCTTATGTAGCCCCTCAGGCGCCTGTGGTTACTCCTACACCAACTCAACCTACAGTAACACCTACACCTACTGTCCCACCGGGAACTGATGTGGAGACTGGTCCATCTCAACCTCCTTTGGAGGATATCGCGGATCCAACTAATCCTAACAAGCCGGACGTTGATCCGGCTCTTGCAGGGGATCCGGTGAACACTGGTGAAGTGACGAACTTTGAATAGTGAATAGCAACACTAATAGCACCTTATATCTGGAGGGGGGCAACCCCCTCCTGATTACAGGATTTGTGTTTGGCAACGATCTGATTTGCTAGCTGCAGTTTAACAACCCGGCTAATGAAAAGTAGTATTATTTTTCTCCATTCTAGAATTATTTTTCAAAGAAAGGAATTTATATATATGAAGAAACTCACTAAAGCTGGTATTGGTCTCGGCGCCGTTGCTGCCGTTTCTGCTGCTAGCGCACTCGTAGTTTTTGCTTGGGGCCCATCCGGTCGTGCAACTTTCACGATGGAAAAACCAGCTAGCTACGTTACTTTTAACTCGATTACTAACAACGTTATCGGTGATGAGCGTTATTTCGTCTCAGCTTCCAAATGGACCGGTAGCGCACAAGATAACTATTTTTCCGATACGACTACTGTTGAAGATGGTAAAGAATATGTCGTCCGTATGTATGTTCACAACAACGCAGGCGCAAATCTTAACCTCGTCGCAGAGAACGTAAAGGCATTTGTTGTTCTCCCAACCGAGACCAACACGAAGATTACTGTTAGTGGTAAGATCACTTCCTCTAACGCAAACCCAACCGCAGTTTGGGATGAAACTCATTTCGTATCAAAGAATGGTGAAAAGTTTAACCTCGCTTACGTTGCTGGTTCTGCAACCTATGCTAACGCTGACAAAGACGGTAAACTCCGCTCCTTCAAGCTTGGCACTGAATTGCTAGACAGCCGCGGCGTATTGCTCGGTTATGATCAGATGGATGGTAAAATTCCTGGTTGTAACAAATACTCTGGTTATCTAACCTTCCATGTTAAGGCTCAGTTCGCTAAGCCAGTTGAAACTCCAAACCTCAGCATCCAGAAGGAAGTTAAACTCCTCGGTACTGATACCTGGAGTGAACAGGTTAAAGCAAAGTCTGGCGACACTGTTCGCTATCGCATTCAGGTTAAGAACACTGGCAACACCACTCTCAGTGGCGTAGTTGTCCGCGATAACCTTCCTGCAAACCTTGAGTACATCAAGGGTACTACTACTATCGTAAATGCTAACCACCCAACCCCAGTAACTCTCAGCGATAATCTCGTTTCTACTAACGGTATTAACATCGGTGACTATGCTGCTGGCGCAAACGCAGTCCTTTACTTCAACGCAAAGGTCAAGGCTGGTGTTTCTGACAAATGTACCAACACTCTACTTCGCAACGTTGCTGAAACTAGCGCAGGTAAGGCAACTGGTACCAAGTCTGATACCGCTGATGTCCTAGTTGACGGTAAGGTATGTACTGAAGGCTTCACCCTCGATAAGAAGGTTCGCCTCGGTGAGAATGCATTTACCGAAAATATCACCGCTAAGGCTGGTGATAAGGTTGAATATCGCATTCAGTTTAAGAACACCGGTAACGTTGATCTTAACAATGTTGTAATCCGCGATATCCTTCCATCCAACGAAACCTATGTAAAGGGCAGCACTAACCTCGATGGTAAGAAGCTTGCTGATGGTGTTATCTCTACTGATGGTATCAATATCGGTACTGTCGCAGCTGGTAAGACTGTTAACCTTTACTTCTTCGTAACGATGAACAGCGCTCTCGCTGACATCTGCGAAAAGGTTGAATTAACCAACACTGCTAAAGCTAAGTACAATAACGATGCTAAGACTGAAAAGTCTGACACCGCTGTTGTTTCCGTAAACGGCAAAGATTGCCGCGAAATTGAAACCCCAGGCTTCACTATCAACAAGATGGTCCAGCTCAAGGGCGGCAATACCTGGGCAGAAGATGTTACAGCTAAGGCTGGCAACACTGTTCGCTATCGCATCCAATTCAAGAACACTGGTAATACTACTCTAAAGAACGTCGTTATCCGCGATATTCTTCCAAACGGTATCAGCTATGTAAAGGGCAGCACTGTTCTTTATAACGCAGCAAACACCAACGGTAAAACTCTTGGTGATGGCATCGTAAGCGCTGACGGTATCAACATTGGCGATTATGCTAAGGGTACTGAAGCTACTGTTTACTTCTATGCTACTGTTAACACCCCAGCTGACGAATGCAAAGATTCTACTCTCCGCAACGTTGCTAAGGGTAAGTACAATAACGATGCTAAGACTGAAAAGTCTGACACTGCAGATGTTACTGTAAACAAGATTGATTGTAGTGAACCAGATGAACCAGAAATTCCAAAGACTGGTGCTTCTGAAGTTATCACCAGCGTAATCGGCGCAGCTAGCGTCGCAACCGCTGCTGGCTACTATATCATTAGCCGCAAAAAATTAAACTAAAAGTTGACCGCCAAGTTTAGAGCTTTCCCAGAAGCTATAAAAGACGGGAAACTAAAAAATACCCCATCGGATTCGTTCGGTGGGGTATTTTTGTTGCCATTTTCCAAAATGCTTATGTTAAAATAAAGATATGAATGAGGATGGGAAGAGCAACGGATTTGGGGGTGCGGATTTTTCTACTCAGAATAATCCAGCGCAATATGGCTCAAGCGGCGAGCCGATCCGTGCGGCAATTACGAGTTCCGGTATTGATCCGGATAATGAAAAAGGAGCGAAGGCGCCCCGCTCACGCCTTGGCTTTGCAGGCCGCAAATATAATAATGTGCCAAAGCCGCAAGAGTCGACTACTTTTGATGGCGCGCCAGAATATTTCAAAAAGGCAGTTAATGATAACGCCCCGGTAGTTATTAATAATAAAAAAGATAAAAAGCCGTTCTTTATTATCGGCGGCATTGCTGCAGTAGCCGTAGTTTTAATAGCTGTAGTTTTCATCAACATCCTCAGCAGTAATAGTAGTAAACTATCTGCTTCTTTTAGCGAAAAGTTTTATAGCTTTGCGCAATATTTCCTCTATGAGACGGAGAGCAAAGAGGCTCCAAAGAAGAAAGAGTCTATTTCCGACACGTACTCTATCTATACGAAGCGCCGTAGCGATAATGAATACTACGATAAGCTAAAACAAAAATATGAAGATTTCTATTCTGAATACAAAGAAGGCGGCAATCAGTATTTAGACGAAGTAATGCTCGACTATAATCGCTACTTCTGGCTTGTTTATAATAACAGAAATGTTAGTCCGCTAGCTCGTGCAACTATTGGCGATTACTATATTGAGAATGGCCACGACAAGACTGTTGAATATATCGACAATTACTATAAAGAGAATTTTAAGGGCGATAATGATTTTATCGAAGCTCTCAAGGGGATATATAAGAGTAGGGATTATTTGTATGTAGAGAAGTATGACATGTATGCTCAAAGCTCATGCATAGATATTCATACGAATGATCCAAAGACATATTATGAGACTCATAATGAGTGTATGGCCGCTAAAGCAACCGACGACGCAAGAGCGGAGCTTGCTAAAAATGAGGAAGAATACGAAAACATTGCGAGTAGCGCCGATACATACTTGGATTATGGATATACCTTTATGGAAGATTATATCTGGAAGATTAAAGAGTTAATAGAAAAGCAAAAATGAAACGAAGTCTAAAGAAAACACTATTAATGTCATGCGTTGCTAGCGTAGCATTTGCGGTTGCAGTTTTTATGTTGCCAGCTGCGGCGGATGAAACCCCATACTCAAAAATTACAGTATATAAGAAAGCAATTGGCGAAGGCGTTAATCACTGCTATTCCAAAGGCTATATGCGCAGCCAGTTCGATGTTAAAGATTACACCTCGTTTGGCGCGTACTTGGCGACTGGCGGTACGAGTGAGACTGAAATTGGCTTGCCACTTATTTATAATGATCTCGACGATAGCGACGTTAGCTGCAAGCAGTTGTTTGATGGCTATCATGCGGGAAACTCTGGCAGCAATAACCTATTTAGAGGTGCCTTCAATGTTCTCGGTAAGACCGTAGTTAATAGTACAGATAACGGCGATAAGCGTGCCTTCCTCGAAAACATGAGCTATAAAGTCACGAACGAAGAAGAGCTCAATAAAAAGAAGGGCAATCGCTGTATATATCTCTTCTATAACGTTGAACATGACTTTACATATGTGGTTCCATTTGTGGGTGTCTATAGTTATAGCGGCTATCCTAAGCATTCGAAAAGAAGCTCGAAGTGGCTATGTACAGAAATTGACGAGGAAGGTCATATCATGTCTGAAACGATGTGGACCGATAGCGTCGGCAGCTCAACAGATATCATCCAGTTCGAGATTCATAAAAATAAGGTCAATCTAGACTGTGCGACAATGTCTGCATATTGGCGTTCATCATTCGGTATTATGGCGAACGGCGGTCTTAGTCTTGGTATCTTCAGCTGGTTCGGCAATGATGGTGGTTGTAATAAGGACCATGCCTACATAGTTGGACAAACATTGTGGGAGGAATTCTATAAATCGCTCCTTTCCGAAATCGTACAGCAGGCGAGCCACTTCGATTATTGTGAAGATTTAGCCTGTTTTAGTACGTGGTGGTTTGACATTAGTAATGATAGTTCTGTTGATCGCTGCCAAGACGGTAATGATGCATATTGTGGCTTCTATCGCGAGGTAGACGAGATTGAGGGTATGTATAAGTTTGCCCTCGACGGAACGTCTAGTGAGCAAGCTAGAAAGGCAACCCAGTATGTCACTGACTATGGCACATATGATGCTTTGAAACTTACTGAAGAAGAAAGATTCGTGTTGTATCAATACTACATAACGGACTACTTTAAGATAGATGACGATTCGCTTCCTGCCGATACGACCATGGATACTTCGGCATACACAAAGGTCAAACTCGCAGATGTCGCTACTGGCGAAATGACAACGAAGTACATTAAACCGAAGAAACATGCAAACGATAAGGTGTATGGCGTCAAGAGCGATATGCACTTCTGGGAAAAGAAGAGTTTCTCCGAAGTCGCGTCTGTGCTTGCTAACTCGACGTTAACCTCGATTGATCCAAGCTTATTTACAACATTGCAGCCTACGAATGAGGAAATCATTCATGAGAGAGAAGAAGAGGAAGCTGCCGAGGCGGCAAGAGCAGCGATGAACTGTTACGACTCCGCTGGAGCAATGGGCTGGATTCTCTGTCCTATTATCGATAAGGGTCAGCAGACGATTGAATGGCTTTACGGCTTCATCGAAGGCTTCTTGAAGATTAATACGAACCTATTTACAACTGAAGGCTCGATGAATGGTACATATACCGCATGGGCAACATTCCAAGGTATCGCTAACGGCGCATTCGTAATCATATTCCTAGTCGTTATCTTCTCTCAGCTTACTGGCTACGGTATCGACAATTATGGTATCAAGAAGATTTTGCCTAAATTGATTATTGCAGCAATCTTGATTAACTTATCGTACATTATCTGTCAGCTTGCAATTGATATAGCAAACATTGTTGGTACTGGAATTAAGGGCCTATTTACGGCTATTCAAAGCAATATTGTCCAAGGAAATGTCGCGGCTATTAAGCTCGATGGCGATACTACTCGCCATACGGTTCAGGCTGGACTTGCTGGCGGTATCATTATTACCGTCGTAGCGGCAATCTGCGTCGGCGCAGTACTCGCTACAAATGGCGCAATCATTGTTCCGGTATTGGTCACGCTCCTTACTATCTTAATCTCAGTCTTATTCCTATTTGTTATTCTCGCTGTAAGACAGGCTATGGCAGTATTGCTCGTAGTAGCATCACCATGTGCTTTCTTGTGTTATATGCTACCTAATACGAAGGGTATATTTAACAAATGGTTTAAAGCCATCCAAGGTCTCCTAATTGCCTATCCAGTATGTAGCGCAATGATCTATGGTGGTGAGATGGTCTCAACTATTCTCCTCGCTTCCAATAGTAATGGTGGCGTCGGTACTTCAAACTTCGCTCTTGCACTTTCCGCAGCAGCTGTATCTGTTGCGCCAATCTTCATGATTCCTGGAATAATCAAGGGCTCGATGGGTAAGATTAGCGGCGCTATTGCAGGCGCCGGTAGGGGTCTATCGCGCCGTGGCGCACATGGTATTCGCAATAGTAACTTTGCGCACGACATGAAGCGCAGAGAGATGCTTGGCAGAGCGGGTATTAAGATGGATAAGAATGGTCAGGTTAAGTACACTACTCGTGGTAAATTGCAGAACCTTATGACCGGCTCGAAAGCTGGCAAGATGCGTCTCGATGCAGTTCGCGCAGACGCTCTGGGCAGCCTCGGCACAATGAAGACTGCTGGCAAATATAGCGGCAAAGAAGGTCTCGCGAACCTTAATAATGCACAAGAAAAACGTCGCGTTGCGGATCTTGAAGATAAGATTAAGAACAGTAACGAATCTAACGATATTGACGGTATGGGAAAGAAGCTACAAGCAGCTATTGAAAGTGGCGATACCGATAGCATCAAAGCATACACGAATGTCCTTACTGCTAAAGGCTCTAAAGGCCGCGCAGCCGTTCGTGGCGCTATAACAGGCGCGGGTAAGAGCGCTGAAACTATGGACTCCGATGCTAAGGCGCAATATACGAAGGGCGTCAAAGCATTCTCGCAAAATGTTATCGATAATCATAAAGACACCTACGAGAATAAAGATCGCTCAGTTTACGAGTTCGCTAATAACAACCTAGGTGGCGGAGAGGTTAATGCGATGAGTGACCATATTGATACCGGTAAACTTACGGCTAGCCAAATGGCAGGCATGGATGATCCTTCAATGGAGCGTCTTGCTAATCAGCCTATTGATGATAATATTCGCGCTGCTGCTTATGCGGCACTACATAACGAAAATGGCGTTAGTGGTATGGAACAGCAAAGGCGTACGCAGCTTGAGAAATTGGCTGAGGGTTATACGCCGGCTGGCGAAGAACCGTCTACCCCTGCTTCAGACTGGTCTAAGATGACGGATGCTCAGAAGAAGACAATTGTTAAGTCGACTCCTCGTAAAGAAGGCGAGAGCACGGCTGAATGGGCGGCAAGAATCAAGGAAGAAACCGGTTTCTCAGTTGGTTCACAGGCGCAACCAGAACCGTCTGATTGGTCGAAGATGTCGAACGCTCAGAAGAAGACTATTGTGAAAGCTGCACCTCGCAAAGAAGGCGAAAGTACGGCTGAATGGGGCGCACGTATCCAACGCGAAACAGGCTTTACTATCGGTAAGCAGGGCGGCAAGAAATAACTTGCCACTCGGCTAGTCCGATAAAACAAAAAAACACCTCTCATGTAGGGGTGTTTTTGCGTGGTATACTATAACCAGTGCCTCCGTAGCTCAGTGGATTAGAGCACTGGTCTTCGGAACCAGGTGTCGTAGGTTCGAATCCTATCGGAGGTACCACTGCACTTATTATTAGCTTGTGTGCACCCGTAGCTCAGTGGATAGAGCACTGGTTTCCGGTACCAGGTGTCGTGGGTTCGACTCCCGCCGGGTGTACCACTAAAAGCCTTCGGGCTATTTTTTGTGCTTAGAACTATGAGACAATCTTTTTGACTAGTGGGATTTTTTGTAATATCCAAGTAATACCGAATGATACGGCGAAAATGATAACAATAGATAATAGGTAAAGGAACCAATCGTATGTCAGCGTATTGAAAATTCCGTTTTTCGTTACCACTTCTAGAACTGCGGCATGAAGTAGGTAAATGCCGAAACTTGCGCTAGCGAAAAGTCTGACGACTTTTGAGTTTCCAATCTTTTCGCAATTATATCTAAAGAATACGAATAGAGCTGTCGTCATAGCTAAAATCCATGGCAGATATTCGCTGAGACAGGTATATTTCGTATCAGTAATAACTGAAACTTTGTAAGTGACGACGCATCCGAAAGCTGCGCCTAAAATGCCTAGAGCATAAATGATATAACGCTGTAATTTACTGAGAACTTCCGTGCGTAGATAATAGCCGAGTAAATAGTAGATGACGTAGCTACCAGCAAATGAAAAATGCATAGAAGTAGTTACTGACGTTAAGATGTCTTTTATAGTTCGCATATAAGGGTTAGTTGAAACCATTGTTCCAACTGTAGCTATATGTAATATGCCAGGGATGATGAAAGTTATTAGAATTCCAATAAATAGGAAATAACTTAGCATTCGGCGATTTGCGGTAATTAGCCTCAAAACTGGCGTCACGACATATAGTCCTAAAAGCATATACAAGAACCACATATGATAGCTACCTTCAATTACGGAAGCGATCGCACCTTGTATTGAGCCTGGCGAAAATTTAAGCACTTTCCAGTTGAAAACCATGTAAAAAACAGACCAAACTAGGAATGTAATAACGATTCTAAGAATGTTTTTGCGATAAAACTTTCGAATAGAAAATGGCTTCTTCGGATCGAGCAATAAGGCTCCGGAAATCATTACGAAGAGCGGTACAGCCCAGCGCGTAATGGTATTTAGGACCATTGTAATAAACATATGATTGCTGTGGATGCTCGGAGCAGCATTCCACCTTGCCGCTGAAACATGAATAATAATTACTGCGAGAGCAGCAATAACCCTCAGCGCATCAAGATAGCCGATACGCTTCTTTTTTACCTCCTTCATGTTTCAAATAATAACATTATTTATAAAGATATGTCACGCAACGGCTATTTAGTGAATTATGGTAAACTAAAATAATAGTCGCCATTACGGCGTCGTCTGTAAAAATCCGGAGGTTAAATGTCAAAAATTCTTGAAGTCAAAAATCTAGTTAAAACCTATGGCAAAGGCGATAATTTAGTTAAGGCTGTTGATGGCGTAAATCTTGAAGTAGAGAAGGGCGAGTTTGTTGCAATTATTGGCGCAAGTGGCTCCGGAAAATCTACGCTTCTTCATATGATTGGTGGCGTCGATCGCCCAGATAAAAAAGGTGGCGAAATTATTGTCGATGGCCAGAACATTACCGATTTGAATGATAATAAGTTGGCACTTTTCCGTCGCAAAAATATTGGCATTATTTATCAGTTTTATAATTTAATTCCAGTACTCACAGTTCGTGAAAATATCACTCTTCCGGTTGACCTAGAAAAACAGAAAATCGACGAAGAATATCTTGAGGAATTGATTAAAACTTTGGGTCTTGAAGACAGGGAGAATCATTTACCAAATCAGCTTTCTGGCGGCCAGCAACAGCGCACTGCAATCGGTCGCGCACTGTTTGGTCGTCCAGCATTGATTTTGGCTGATGAGCCAACCGGCAACCTAGATTCTAAAGCTGGTGCCGAGATTGTAAAGCTACTAAAATTAGCTAACGAAAAGTTTGGCCAAACAATTATTCTAGTCACGCATGATTTGGAAATCGCAAAGCAGGCGGGACGCATTATTACTTTTGCGGATGGCAAGATTGTTTCCGATAAAAAGGCAAAGAAATAATGAGCGTACTATCGCGAATTACGCGCATCAATATTCAGCGCAATAAAAAACGCAGTATTGTTACGATGCTTGGCGTGGCATTGTCGATTGCGTTGCTTTTTATTGTCATCGCAATTCCTTGCTGTTTTTGGCAAACTTTGAAGGAATTTCAGATTTCCGAGTATGGTAATTTTCATCAATCATTCGAAAATATTCCTGGCGACAAGTTGAAAATAATCGAGCATGCTGCCGGCGTCGAGTCTGTTTATTATTCTTCGAAAGTCGAGATCGGTGATGATTATAGTTATCTGAAAGATAGCAGTGCGCCATATCCTACTGCGCTATATGAGCGCATGGATTCCTTGAGTGACGAACAGCGTAGTGCAGAGAATGAATATGTTGTTTATGTTAGATATGAAGGACCGCTTCGCAAGGCTGGCTACGCTAAGCCAATGCACGAGCGTTACGGAAACGATATTGTAAGTGCTTTAAAAGAGGCTGAGCTCGAAAATATTAATGTACGTACGAATGATTCTTTGTTAGCTTTTGATGGAAATGTCGACTATAACACTAATACTATTTTGATATCGATTGCGACTTTAGTAATTGGTTCGATTATTATTGCTAGTATCTTCACGATTCGCAATTCGTTTAATATTTCCACGACTGAACGTATTCGTGAATTTGGTATTCTTAGCTCGATTGGCGCAACTCCACGCCAGATTCGCTACTCGGTTTTGTTGGAGGCAATAATTATCGGCGCAGTGGCTATTCCGGTAGGTTTGATACTTGGTACGATTTTAACTTTTGCGCTACTTGGCGTCACGAATTCGCTTCTCAATGCGGCATCGTCGATGGTATTCTTCGTGCCTTGGTGGGCGATCGTAATCGACGTTGTTTCTGGATTTATTATCATTCTTTTGTCGAGTGCGAGCGCAGCAATTCGCGCCGGACGTTTGACGCCGATTGATGCGATTCGTAGCACGCAGGATGTTGCCGTAAATCCAAAGAAGCTAAAAACCAGCAAGTTTATTAGTAATTATTTTGGCGTTGGCGGCATTGTTGCCAGTAAGAATCTAAAACGTAGCAAACAGAAATATCGCACGACGGTAATTTCGATTATTGTTAGCGTTGCGGCCTTTGTTGGCTTATCTGGTTTTATCGCAGATAGCCAGCGCATTATCGATAATGCATTTCCGTATAAAGACGTAAACTTTATCGTCGAGGGCGGCTCGATTACGGATTATAAAGAATTGGAAGATAGTTTTAATCTAGGCGAGCACGTTTATTATCAGCATGCGCTCGCAGGGCGTCTGGAAGTGTTTGCATTATCGAGCGAATATTTTGAGAAGTATGCTCGCTCATTGGGAATTACGAATGATTTTGAAAAAGCAGCGATATTGAACGATTATGTAGAAAAGTCTCATTCAAACGGCGCGATTTCTGTTTCTCGTGCTTTAACAAATATGGAAGGCGACGAATTAAGTCCAAAAGTTATCGACTACACAAAAGACGAATTTGACGAGAATACAATTAAGACGTTTAATGTTACTATCTCTAAAGTTACAGATAAAAAGCCTCTCGGTATTGATAGAATATCGAATCCTACTATTTTCATTTCCGAGAATCACGTTAATGCAAAAGAGTTAGTATTTAGCGATTATACAAATATGCTCTACGCAAATCCGGGCGATCAGTCGGAAGATTTATTGAGATATATCGAAACAATCAATGAGCACAGAGACGCTAATAGCGAAGTCCAACTCTATGCTTTCGATATTAGGGGTGCAAAGAAGCAAACTAGTGACATTATGCTTCTAGTTGCAATCTTTATGTATGGCTTCATCGCATTTATTGCGTTGATTGGTCTCACGAATATCTTTAATACGATCACGACCAACATTCAACTTCGTGCAAAAGAGTTCGCGATTCTGAAATCCGTTGGTATGACTGACGATGAATTTAATCGCATGATTCGCCTAGAAAGTATTCTCTATTCCGTCCGCGCGTTAGCGATTGGCATCCCTATTGGAATCGCGATTTCGTATGGTGTTCATTACGTATTTGATGCTGGCGGCATCGGTCTGAGCTACGAGCTGCCGATCCTCCCAATCATTATTTCCATTGTTGCGGTTGCAGCTTTGATTGCCGTGATTATGAATTATTCGGTTCGCCGTGTTTCTAAGCAGAATATTATCGAGACAATACGCCAAGACACCGTCTAGCATGCTATAATAAAATCAGTATGTTAGATATTAATTTCATCCGTGCGAATCGCCAGAAAGTTGAGGATGCAATTCATAACAAGGTCTATGATATAGACCTCGACGAGATTTTGCGCCTTGATGACGAGCGCAAAGAATTATCACGCGAGATTGACGAGCTTCGCCAGGAACGCAATAAAATTTCCGCTCAAATGAAGGGCGGAAAGCCAGACCCTAAGCTTATTGAGCAGGGCAAGGAACTAAAGGCTAAACTTGCTGAAGTAGAGCCAAAATTAGCTGAGATCGAACAGAATTTCATCTCTAAGCTCAAACAGGTACCAAACGTCTATGAAGATGATGTTCCTATTGGCTTAACTGAGGATGATAATCAGATCGCTGAAGTTTGCGGCGAAATTCCTCAGATTGAGAACGCAAAGAATCACTTCGAAATCGGTCAGGCTCGTGGCTGGATCGACAAGGAACGCGCAGCAAAGGTTTCCGGTTCTCGCTTTGCTTATCTTAAGGGCGACCTAGTCAAGCTTCAGATGGCTATTGTGAACTTCGTCATGAATAGCCTCTCTAACGAGAAGATCATCTCTGAAATCGTTGAAAAAGCAGGCCTCAAGGGTCAGGTTTCCGAAAAACCATTCACGATTGTTCTTCCTCCACTTATGCTTCGTACCGAAATGTATGATGCTATGGACCGCCTAGAGCCACGTGAAGATCGCTACAAGATTGAAGACGAAGAACTTTGGCTTCAGGGTAGCGCAGAGCATGTTCTTGGCTCTATGCATGCAGGCGAAATCTTCGAAGAAAAAGAACTCCCAGCTCGCTATCTTGGTTACGCAACTAGCTTCCGCCAAGAGGCTGGCACTTACGGTAAAGATATGGAAGGCATCTTCCGCGTTCATCAGTTCGATAAACTTGAAATGGAAGGCTTCTCTACTAAGGAAACTAGCCGCAAAGAGCATGAGTTGTTTATTGCTATTCAGCGTTGGCTAGTCGAACAGCTAGAGCTTCCTTATCGTGTTATTCGCAAGTGCACATTTGATATCGGAAAACCAGATGCTCGTGGTATGGATATTGAGGTTTGGCTACCTGGCCAAGGCAAATATCGTGAGACTCATACCGCAGATTACATGACAGATTATCAGTCTCGCCGTCTCCAGACTCGCGTTCGTCGCGACAATGGCGACCTTGAATTAGTTCATACTAACGATGCAACTGCCTTTGCGCTTGGTCGTATTATGATTGCAATTATCGAAAACAACCAAAACCCAGACATGACCGTGCGCGTGCCTAAGGTTTTGCAAAAATATCTTGATGGAAAGGAGAATATCTAGATGATCGATAATATTGAAATTAGTGGCTCCAACTATAAGGTTGAAGAGAGCTTTAAGAAGTACGTTATTAAGCGTATCGGCAAACTTGATCGCCATCTACCACGCGATCATCGCAAAGACGTTATTGTTAAGGTCGTTGTAACTGAGGTAAACCGCGATCACGGCAATAAATATGAGCTTTCCGTATCTATGGATATCCCTGGCGGTAAGGTACTCGCAGCAAAAGACGAGGCATCAAATGTTTATGCTGGCATCGACATTATTGAGGCTAAACTTGATGGTCAGATTCGTCGCTTCAAGACCGAGAAAACTAATTACGATAAGAAAGGATTCCTAAAGCGTCTTTTGAAGAAGTAGTTTTAGGTGCTATACTAGTGCAATGAAAGAGAGGAAGTCAGATCAGAAAAGGGTGGAAAAAGTAGCCGAAGCTAAAAAAGCTAAAAAGGCTCCAAAAGATAAAAAACCAACTGATAAATTGGCCGATAAAACCGCAACGACTAAATTCTTGCAGCATATTTTTGGCGATGCGCAGAAAAAGACGCTTCAGCGCCTTCGCAAACGCGTAGCTGAGATCAATCGTCTAGCTGGCAAATATTCAGAGATGAATAAAGAAGAGCTCGCTATGCAGACTAAAGAGCTCAAGAAACGCTTCGAGAAGCTTAATAAGCAGGCTCAGGCTACTGCTGCAAAAGAAAAAGTTGCCGCAGAGAAGAAGAGCGACAAGAAAGCTAAGAAGACTAAGAAAATCGACAAGAAAGCTCAGATTGCTGCTGACAATAAGGTTCTTGATCAGATTTTGCCAGAGGCATTTGCTCTCGTTCGCGAAGCTAGCGAACGTGTCCTAGGTCTTCGCCCATTCGACGTTCAGTTGATTGGTGGTATGGCCCTTCATGAAGGTAACGTTGCCGAGATGAAGACCGGTGAAGGTAAGACTCTCGTCGCAACTCTTCCAGCATATCTCAACGCACTTTCCGGTCGTGGTGTCCATGTTGTTACTGTTAACGATTATCTTGCTCAGCGTGACGCTGGTTGGATGGGTGAGCTCTATGACTTCCTCGGTCTCACCGTCGGTGTCATTATCAATGAAGCAAGCTTTATCTACGACAAAGATTATGAAAACGAAGATCATGATGATCCTCGTATGAAGCATCTCAAGCCTGCAACTCGTAAAGAGGCTTATATGTGCGATATTACCTACGGTACGAACAACGAATTCGGCTTCGATTATCTCCGCGATAACATGGTTAAGGATTCTCAGTACCTACGCCAGCGCGAATTGAACTTCGCGATCGTAGATGAGGTCGACTCTATTCTTATCGATGAGGCTCGTACTCCACTTATTATTTCCGCTCCAGCCGCAGATAACCCAGAGAGCTACTATCAGTTCGCAAAGGTTTGCGCTCAGCTCGCTGATGAAGATTATATCGTCGACGAAAAACGCCGCACTGTATCTTTGACCGATGCTGGTGTCGAGAAGATTCAGAAGATTCTTGGCGTAGACACTCTCTACACTACCGAGAATACTCGTATCGTTTATCACCTCGAGCAGGCTCTTCGCGCAGAGACTCTCTTCAAGCGTGATAAAGACTATGTTGTAACCAACTCCGGCGAAGTAATGATCGTCGATGAGCATACCGGTCGTCTCATGCATGGTCGCCGCTATAACGAAGGTCTCCATCAAGCTATCGAGGCTAAGGAAGGTGTACAGGTTCGTGAGGAATCTACAACTCTCGCAACTATTTCCTTCCAGAACTTCTTCCGTCTCTACAACAAGCTTTCCGGTATGACTGGTACTGCATTTACCGAGGCAGAGGAATTCCAGCAGATTTATGCATTGGATGTTATTCAGATTCCACCTAACAAACCAATCGTTCGTGTCGATAAAGACGATCTTATTTATCGCACTGAGGATGCAAAGCTTAAAGCTATTGCTGCTGAGATTCATAAGTATCACGAAAAAGGTCAGCCAGTTCTCGTCGGTTCTGATTCTATCGCAAACAACGAGCGCATTGCTGCCTACCTCGAAAAAGAAAACATTCCATTCGAGATCTTGAACGCAAAGAACAACGAGCGTGAGGCTGCAATTATTGCTAAGGCCGGCGAAAAGGGTGCTGTCACTCTAGCAACCAACATGGCTGGTCGTGGTACCGATATTAAGCTCGCTGATGGCGTCACTGAATTGGGCGGTCTCGTAGTTATTGGCACTGCTCGTCATGACTCTCGCCGCGTTGATAACCAGCTCCGCGGTCGTGGTGGCCGTCAGGGTGATCCTGGTACTACTCAGTTCTTCGTCAGCTGCGAAGATGACCTTATGCGTATCTTCCAGGGCGATCGTATCTCTATGATCATGAAGCGTCTTGGTGTTGACGATGATATGCCAATCCGTAATAAGATGGTTAGCCGCACTCTCGAATCTGCCCAGAAGCGCATTGAGGGCTTCAACTTCGATAGCCGCAAGAACGTCGTTCAGTACGATAACGTTATTAACCGCCATCGCAAAGTTGTTTACACTATGCGTCGCAAGATTCTCGACGGTGATAACATTCGCCCAGAGATTACTCGCCTCTATAAAGAGGAGATTGCAGAGCTTGTTCAGTTTAGCTCTCGCATTAACAAGCGTTTCAAAGAAAGCTTCAAGAGCGTCTTTGATCTTGATGAAGATTTGATCGATTCTATCGGTCTCATGCGCAAAGAGAAAGATCGCAATAAGCTTGCTCTTGCTGCTGTTGAAGAAATGTATCATGACAAGGAACTTGAGTTCGGTGAAGATACTATGCGCAAGATTGAGCGTGAGGTTTACCTCAACGTTCTCGATACTCTCTGGATGCAGCATCTTGAAAACATGCAGCACCTCCGCGAAGGTATTCACTGGCGCAGTGTTGGTCAGCGCGATCCACTCGTAGAGTATCGCTCTGAGTCTCAGAAGCTCTTTGATGGTCTTCAGCGTGCACTTCGCGAAGAAGTTATGAAGATTCTTCTAACTCTCCGCATGCAGGAAGTTGCAGAAGTTTCCGATGATAAGTATGATACTGAGCTCACCAAGATGGCCGAAAGTGCCACTGAGAAGGGTGTTAACGAAGTATCTGCTGGTGTTAAGAGCATGGACGATGAATTCACTAAAGATGAACATGGTGTAGGCAAAGCAGCTGAACACAAGTCTTCTGTCGGTTCTAGCAAGAAGTCCGGTGCTTCCAGCAAGAATAATGATCGCAATGCAAAGCGCAATGCGGCTCGCAAGACCAAGAAAAAAGCACGTCAGAACAAGAAAAAAGGTCGTAAATAGTTGAAACATTCAATTGAGGAGGTCCGGCTAAAAAATGGCGCCAAGGGCCTCCTTATTGATGCGCCAGGCAGCCCAGTTTTTAATATCCGGGTTGTTTTTCGTGCGGGCAATAAATTCACGAAATCTCAGGATATCTATGAAGTCGCTCACTTGATGGAGCATATGGCTTTTGGTCGCAACGCGAAGTTCCGCGACGAGCAGGCTTATGAGTCTGAATTTACAAAAAATGGTGCTTATCATAACGCCTGGACTTCGGACTGCTTTATTGCTTACGAGGCGGAGTGCGCAGATTTTGAGTGGCAGCGCGTCCTAGATTTGCAGGAGCTCGCAGTTGCTGAGCCACGTTTTAATGAAGAAGAACTTGCCAGCGAAAAGGGCAATGTTAAATCTGAGCTAACTGGTTATCAGAACGATTATGCACGCCTAATTTGGCCAAAGTTGCAGCAAGCACTTGGCGAGGAAGTTTTGACTTATAGCGAGCGTCTAAAAACAATCAACAATATCGAACTAAAAGATGTTCGTGAACACTATCGTCGCACTCATACGGCAAATAATATGCAATTTATTATTGTCGGTAATTTGCGTGGCCGTAAGCGCAAAATTGTCAGTATGCTCGAAAGCTGGGCTCTAAAGCCTGGAGAGCAATTCGAGCTTCCTATGTCCGCTTATCGCGCTTCTGCGCCCGTCCTTATTCGCCGCAAAGACGCAAGCAACATGAGCTTCGGTTTTTCGTTTATTATTCAGCGCGCGCTTACTCAGCAAGAGCAATATGCGATGGGTTGTCTCAACCATATTTTGAATGGCACGATGAATAGTAAAATCTTTGGTGCAGCTCGCAAGAAGGGCCTTGTCTATGGCATGGGTTCGCAGACTGAATCGGACAAATGGTTCAGTACTTGGGACTTTGATGGCGAAGTGAATGCCGAGAATGCTATGGATCTCTTCGATCTCATTGCGGTTGAGCTCGGCAAGATTATTAACGGTGATATTTCTGAACAGGACATTGAAGCTGCTAAGGCTTATGCGCTCGGTCATCATCAGATGCTTGCGCAAACTGCAGATCAGGTCAGTGCTTATTATCTACGCGATTATGTCATTATGGGCAACTATCAACCAATGGAAAGTGCTCCAAAAATGATTGAAAATATCGACAAAAGTACTATCGTTCAGCTCGCACGTATCTTTATGCAATCTGGCGTTTCCGGTCTAGCTGCGGTTGGCAACATCGATAAGGCCATGCTAAACGAAATGTGGCAGAGGATTCTTGATACGGTATAAAAAAAGCCCCGAACATCAATTCGGGGTTCCTTTTTTGAGGCACGTGTGCCTTAGTGGAAATCGTCATATACGCCTGCTAAAACTCTTCCGAGCGCCTTCATATCATTAGTACTGAAAGACTGAACGCCTTTTTCGAACTTAATGTAGTAGTCGTTGCCTGCTTCGCAGATGTATGACAGGGTAGTTTCGCTACCGGTTGGCGTAAACGATATTACGTTGTCAGAGAACGAAAGGGAACCATTCGCTCCGGTCCATACTTTGTCTGACTTTGTGAACTTGTAACTAGCAATGAAGTCGTCTGCTTCAATTACGTCGTCGTAAGTGTAATAGTCGATTCGCACTGAACAGAGTTTGTCGGCCTCTGTAATCAAATCGGTATGCAAGGAATTGAGTTGTAGCTCCTGATTCGGAATCTGATCGCCGTAGACCGTCTCGCTATTATCCTGGAAGAATAATGCGAAAGCCATAACGCCTACGAAAAGGATCGCAATGCATGCTACGAAGATCTTTGCCTGCCTTTCCGTTAGCTGAATACCGTCCTCATCGGGATAATAATGGTAAGTTAATTCGCTAACGAAGTTGTAGTCCGGCTTGCTACTGGACTTCTTTTCTTTACTCATAACAACCTCCAAGAATGTTCAAATTTGACGATCAAAAAGACGTCAACATTCATATATTATTATATCACACTTACGCCTTTTAGTCAATCTGAACAGGGGAAGCCAACAAAAAAGTCAGGTACTTGAGACCTGACTTTTAAGTCGTGTTAAATTGCCCTAAGTGTTAAGCTTTTAGCTCTTTGTGGCTAAGCTTGCCAGCGATATCGGAAATATAGAAACCTAAAATACCACCGAATACTGGGAAGATTACATAAGTTGCAAGCATAGGCATTAGCTGACCGATGAGTGCATCGAAGCCTTCTGCGCTAGCTGGTAATAGACCATACATGAATGCTGAAGCAGGGTTCATGATGAATACATTTTCCTGGATTCCCAAGAAGTTGCTGCAGATAACTACTGCAAATAGGGTTGCTAGAAATACGCCACCTGCAACTACTGCTGCGAAAGTGAACGCACCGCGCTTGTAATCGAGAGCACGTGCAAAGAAGAATGAAATAATCATTGCGCCGAGGAACTCGATCATAGTGATTGGCCAGAAGAAGCTGTAACCCTCTACGCTAGCAGTGATAGAATCAGCAGTTGCTAGGGTTGGTAGAAGAGTATTAGCTGCATCAATATTGCCACTGTTAACGCCTGCATTATAGAAAGCGTTGACGATCATGAAGCCAGCCCATGCACCGATAAGCTGAGCGATGATGTAGATAGTACCGCGGATTGCAGATACGCGACGGGTTGCCATCATACCAGCGGTGATTGCTGGGTTAAGATGTGCACCAGATAGCGCAAAAACTGCTGCAGTAATACCGGTATAAGCAAAGATCAAATATAGTGGATTAAATAGACCTAGGGTCAAAGCTACGCTAGTAACAAGACCGGTACCGATAATCTCACCAATGATTGCACCGATAATCTTAGTATCCTTGAAAATGGTAAGGATATTTTCGTTTGGATCGCCCTTACGAGCAAAGAATTCTTTGACGACGCTCTTTTTCTCAGTCTTGAATTCTTCGGAGACGATTTTGGTTTTTTCGCTGCCCACCTTTTCTGCTTCGACTGCGGTTACCTTAGCGGTAGCTTTGACAGTCTTGACTGTATTTTTCGACGCAGTAGTCTTCTTTGCAGCTGGTTTCTTAGCAGTAGTCTTCTTTGCAGCAGGTTTCTTTGCTGCCGTAGACTTCTTCGCAGAAGAACTCTTGGTCGACTTGGCTTTGGATGTTGCCATCGTACCTCCTTTAAATGATATAGCTTCATTATAACACAATTATGGATATGCTATACTTAGAGAATAATTTAGGAGGTAATAGTGGGAATTCTAGTTGAAAAGGATGAAGAACGTAGTGAATTAGGCCGCCGCATCAGCGCAGATTTGCGCGAGCGCGCAGTGAGAGCAAGCAAGCAAGAAGATTACGATGCAGTCGAAGATTCCGAATACTTGCGCAATACTCGCAAGACCAATAAATTCAGCTGGTTCTGGTTCATTTTGTCGTTCCTAGCCGCTGCTGCCTTGGTGGTAATTTTTATCGTCAGCTAGTAGTCGCTATCTAATAGATATGCTAAAATATATCTATTATGGCCACATTACAGGAACTGAAAAATGAGCTCAAAAAGCTCAATGCAGAATATGCAAAAATCAAGGACCTACCGGCCGACCAACGTGCAGATTTTGGCAAAGAACTAAACATTAAAAAACAACAAATAAACGCCGAAATCGCAGCCGCCGAGGCCGCTGCCGAACAGGAAGATGTTGCGCCGCTAGACATTAGCGCACCATGTGATATTAACGGACAAATGCCTGAATTTTTGACTGCCGATTTTGGTAGCAAACATCCACTCATGACTGAGCTCGATCGCGTTATTGCGATTTATCAGAGCATGGGTTTTGATATTGCAGAATCCGTTCAGCTTGATGATGAATATCATATGTTCGATAGCCTCAACTTTGCGAAGGGCCATCCTGCACGTGATGGTTATGATACTTTCCGCACGGAAGAAGGTTTTATTCCTCCAGCTCACACTAGTACAATGCAGAATCGTGTTCTAAAAGCGAATGCTTACAAGCTTGAAGAGGGCAAGGCAATTGCTGTTGCTGTTCCTGGTCGCGTTTACCGCAACGAGGATGTTGATGCAACTCACGAGCATACTTTCTATCAGTGTGAGGGCGTCTACGTTTCTAAAGATTGTACACTTGGCAATATGCTCGGTATTTTGCGCGAATTCTTTGAAAAATATTATGGCCAAAAACTTAACATCAAGACTCAGCCAGGCTACTTCCCATTCACTGAGCCAAGTCTTGAATTTCTTATTGAAAAACCAGCTTCCCTCGGTGGCAAGGGTGACGGTTGGCTAGAAATGCTCGGCTGTGGCATGATTCATCCAAACGTTCTTAAGAATGCCGGCATTGATCCAACTAAATATCAGGGCTTTGCATGGGGCGGCGGTATCGACCGTCTAGTAATGTTGCGCTACGGTCTTAGTGACGTTCGTAACTTCGAATCTGCAAAACTAGATTTCTTGAAGGAGTTCACATGCTAATTTCTCTTAACTGGCTAAAAGGCGGTCTTCAGACTGATAATATTTCTGACGAAGAACTCGTAAAATTGATCGGCGCTCGTCTCGTTGAGGTTGAAGGCGTCATTGATCAAACTCATAAATACGACAAAATCTACGTTGTCGAAGTTAAGTATTGCGAAGCGATTGAAGGTACTCATCTTCACCTTTGCAAGATCGATGATGGTGGCGTAGCTTCTGATGTCGAGCGTGACGAAAATGGCTACGTTCAGGTAATGTGTGGCGCACCAAACGTCCATGAAGGCATGTTTGCTGTTTGGATTGCTCCAGGCGCAATCGTTCCACAAACCTACAATACTGACGAACCATTCGAAATCAGCATGCGCAAAATGCTCAAAAAGTATGACAGCTATGGTATGATGGCTGGCGCCGATGAGCTTGATCTTGGCGACGATCACAGTGGCATCGTTGAGATTAATCCAGCTCTCGCAAAGCCAGGCAAAACTCTTTCTGAGACTTTTGGCAATCTTAATGATAAGATTCTTGATATTGAAAACAAGTCTCTTACTCATCGCCCAGATACTTTTGGTATTCTTGGTTTCCGCCGCGAGGTCGCTGGTATTCTTGGTCAGAAACATACTACTGATACTTGGTATACTGCGCCAGAACAGCTTTTCGAAAATGATTCTAGCGTCGAACTAGATATTCAAATCGACGAGAATCTTTGCCCTCGCTATACGGCAATCGTATTCGAAGCTACCGAGCCAAACGTTAATCCATATTTGGATTTTGATGCAACTTTACTTGCTCGTTCCGGCATGCGCGCAGTCAGCCCAATCGTTGACGCAACGAATATCATCATGCTTGCAACTGGCCAGCCACTTCATGCTTTCGACTACGATAAATTCGTAGCAGTTGGTGGTAGTAAGACTCCAAAAATTATTGTTCGTGCAGCAAAGAAGGGCGAAAAGCTCGAATTGCTCGACGGCACTGTTGCTGAATTGGATGAAAACGATATCGTAATCACGAGTAATGATATTCCTGTCGCACTCGCTGGTGCTATGGGTAGCGCAAGCACTGCAATCGATGAAAACACCAAGCGTGTTATTCTCGAATCTGCAACTTTCAGTCTCTACAACTTGCGCAAGACTCAGATGAAGCACGGTATTTTCTCCGAAGCCATTACTCGCTTCACTAAAGGTCAGCCAGCAGGCCAGACTAAGGCTGTTGCAATTCGCTTTGCTGAAAAAGCAAGCAAATATCTCAAGCCACTCGCATTGTTCGATACGCAAAAAACTGAACCAGCTCCAATTGAAGTTTCTGTTTCACTCGACCAAATCAATGGTCTTCTTGGCTCAGATTTCTCCGCTGACGAAGTTAAAACTATTCTCGAAAACGTCGAGTTCAAGGTATCTTGCGATGACAACGTAGTTAACGTTATTATTCCATTCTGGCGCACTGATATTCATATCGCAGAAGATATCATCGAGGAAGTTGGTCGTCTTTCTGGCTTCGATAATATCGCTCCAGTTTTGCCACTTCATGGTACTTCAACTCCAAACGAAATGTTCGCGCTCAAATCTCAGATTCGCAATCATTTCTCCGCACGTGGCGCAAATGAAGTTCTAACTTATAGCTTCGTTCACGGCGATCTCATGCAGAAGGTTGGTCAGAAACCAGAGAACTCTTACAAGATTATCAACTCGATTTCTCCAGAACTTCAGCACATTCGCCAGAGCATCGTTCCTAGCCTTCTCGACAAGAGCTATGCAAACCTTCGTGCTGGTCACGATCAGTTCGCACTCTTCGAAATGAACCAGGTTTATCCACGCAATCTTGGTGTCGATAATCAGCAGGTTCCGCAGGGCAGCCACGAACTCGGCTTTGTCTTCGCAACTCAGAAAGAGCAGAGCAATTACTACATTGCAAAGAAATATCTCGAAAGCCTTCTTTCTAGCTTGAATATTTCATTTGAAATTGTTGAATTTGAAAGCAACGAAACCAATAGTTATTACGAGCCAAAGCGCTCCGCTACGATTAAATCCGGCGACGTAGTTTTAGGCTATATCGGCGAAATTCAGCGCAAAGTTCTACGCGGCTTCAAGCTCACTAACGGCACCGCTGCATTTGAACTTTCGATGGCGAAATTGCTCAGCGCAAAGGGCGAAGTAAATAGCAAAGATTTCCGCACTAGTGATTATCCAGCCGTACTTCGCGACATTACTTTGACTGTTGCTAGCGACGCAAAATATGACGCAATCGAGGCTCAGCTTCGCGCAGTTCTCGACGGCTTCATCTATAAGCTCGCTCCAACTTCGATCTATCAGGCAGAAGGTAGCGCAACTAAGAATCTAAGCTTCCATATCGAATTTGCAGCACCAGACAAGACCCTGACAAAGGCTGAAATTTCCGATATAATGAAGAAATTAGAAGCAGTAAAATAATTGGGTGGATAACGGAGGTAATATGATTGTTAATAATGACAGAAAAACCACGCCAAAGCAGCGCATCATTGTTGCTTTGATTGCGATTGTTTTGCTCGGAAGTACTTTTGCGCTTTATGCCGGTATTGTTTTGGGCTACAAAAACACTGAAAATCAGCAGACTATTTCGACTGAGAAAACTAATCGTTTTAATGAGCTTTATGCTGACTATCAGAATCGCGAAGACGCTCAGGCAAGAGAGCTTTCTAAGAAGTATTTTGATACTTTTAAGGCTCGCCGCACTGACGTTAAGGCCTTCAACGCAGCTGGCGTAAATACGCTCACTACGAAGGATATCGTTGTCGGTACTGGTCGCGAAATTAAGTCCAATATTGACGAGAATGGCAAGTCTGAGGCTTGGGACACTGATTACGCAGCATACTATATCGGTTGGCTTTCCGATGAAACAATCTTCGATTCTTCATTTGATAGCACTGAAAATCCAGCAGAGCTCAAGAGCCCACTAACCGGTTCTTCGAGCATGATTCAGGGTTGGCTCGAAGGTATCGAGGGCATGCGTATTGGTGGTATTCGTGAGATTACTATTCCAGCTGTTCTTGGTTATGGCGATACTGCACAGGGAACAATTCCTGCAAACTCGCCACTTAAGTTTATTGTTATGATGATCGAAAAGCCAGAAGCTCTTGAAGTTTCCGACGAACTCGAGCAACTAGCAAACGAACTCTACGGCTACTCATTTCGCCAGCAATAAAAATAATAAAAATGCCTCTTTACGGGGGCATTTTTTGTGCGAAAATATATAGATGTAGTTCACTTGACTGTCAGGAAAATAAGCGTAAGCGTACTTGACTTTTTGAATAAAGTGTGCTATAATGAAGGCATGATGCGTATAATATATACAAGCATCATCGATCCTTACGAGAAATCATATCTTAAATAGCGACAAAAACCTCCATGTTTTTATTCGCATTCCGTAGCATTTCTCCGAGAAGTACTATGAAATGCGAATAAAAGCACCGCGTCTAGAGACGCAAAATTTATTTTTAGGAGGTATTCGCATGGCATTTGAGTATTACCATAGTTTTGTTCCAACTGGTTCAGTAACAGTTCTTCTTACAGTTATTGCACTTATCGCAGTAGCAATTTTTACAGGCATCAAGTCTGTAAAAGTTCGTCCGAGACGAGTAAGTAACTATGAATACCAGAAAGGAGAGCCTCGCTTTGTTTCAACAAAAGTGAAGGTAGTTAAGGAGGAGTTTAAGCATGTACTTAAATTAAACCTCCGCAGAGAGATGTCGGATTCTACAATTGTCATGCCTAGCGTGACAGCTGATATCTTCCAGTCGATTATTGCTGGTATCATATTCGCCGGCGTTTTCTGCGCCGAGCATTGGTTCGGCATGGTTCAGGCATTTATTAATGTACTTGCACCTACGGACGGTGCGGCTTGGGGTGATATAATGGCCTCAATTGTCGTATTCTTCATGGCGCTCGGTGCAGCAGGTGGCTACTATATTGTTCGTGAGTGCGCTCAGTATAAGCGTGCCGTAAAACTCTATAGAGAGTATTTCTTCGTTCACAAAAAGAAGCCTGTTATTATCGAGAAGCCACACGCCGTTTTCATCGCTAGACGCTTAGCATGGGCAGTTGGCGAAATTAGAAAAGAACTCCGTAAGGAGCGCGCAATGAAGAAGGCAAGAAAACAGTATGCTGAAATAGTTGACGGAAGTAACGGTAAGGTTACTCCAATTAAAGTGAAAGCTATTTAAGAACCATGATTCTCTGCGAGCCAGTCGTTTCGACTGGCTCTTTTTCTTAGTATGGCAAAAGTGACTGATACCAAAGTTGAAGCTCTTCAAGCAAGAACGAATCTTTGCCTTCTTTGGCTAATTCCTGAATGCGCTTAATGTAATTATTGGCGCTATTTTTTATGCGCTCAACGCGATACTTTTCCCATGCGGCCTGCTCGGATTCGGAGAGTGAGCGTTCGAAATTGCGAGCCTTGTAATGAAGCAGTAAATCCGGCAAACGTGGGTCATGGAATTCTGGATGGAAATCAGATAAATCGTTGAGTTTTGCGCGAGTGATCGCTTTGCAAATCGTGCGATCTGGCATATCAAGGAAGCCGTCGTATAGCGCGCTTTCACTGTCGACTGATGGTGGAAATTCTGCGCGTGCTTCGTTATCGCTACGCATGCGTTCGATGAAATCCGGATGCGCGAGTAGAGCTTTGAGATTTTTCTCGACAGTTGCTTTGTCTAAGCCGATTTTTTGCCAGCCATCACCTTGTTCTAGTACACCAAGCGGCGCAACTGCAGGACAGTGGTTATACTTTAATTCCTTAACTAATGGGAAGAATTTTGGCTCTTCCTGTGCAAGAATTTCGTCGAGATTGTAGCGTAAATCAAAGACTAAGACGTTGCCATTTTTTGCTGGCGCGATAGGGTAGGCGACGGTCGTTTTTTGGTTAGCGCTGGAGTACTGACCGCAGGTATAAACGAACGGAGTTGGCGTCTGCAAATTGATGAGTTTTTGAACTGCTTTTTTGTCGCGCATCTTGAATAGATAATCGTAAAGCTGCGGCTGATGATCGCGAATTAAACGAGTAACGTCGATGAGTGCGTTCACGTCGGAAAGAGCGTCATGGGCGTTCTCGTGCGAAATGCCGTTTAGCTTCGTCATAAGTTCTAGGCGGTTGGTAGCTTTGCCGTCCGGCGTGACTGGCCAATTAATTCCTTCTGGTCGAAGGGCGCGAGTAATGCGAACTACGTCAAGCAAGTCCCAGCGACTGCGATTGTCTTTCCACTGCCATTCGTATGGATCGTAGAAATTGCGCCAGAAACAATGACGCATGTGTTCGTCATCAAAGCGGACAGAGTTATAACCGCAGGCGACTGTGCCTGGTGTAAAGATTTCTTCGAGAACGTATTTGCAGAATTCTGCTTCGGTAAGACCATCAAGCTGAGTGCTTTGTGGAGTGATGCCGGTAACCATGATGGCGTCAGGGCTTGGGAGAGTATCATTCGGGAGTTTAACTAGGATGTTTACTGGATCGCCAATTGGTTCTAAGTCCATTGTCGTACGTTGGCCGGCGAACTGCATAATGCGATCGGTGCGAGGGCTTAAGCCGGATGTTTCTAGGTCGTAAAAGAAAAATGTTTGCTCCATAATGACATTGTAGCACTATTAAAATGCTTATGTTTTTAATATCTAATCTAAATCTATATAATGAAAGTATGTCTAAGTTGGTAGGTATTAATTCACTTCGGTTTTTGGCGATTGCCTTTATCGTCACCTACCATTTATGTAGAGATTTTATGCCGGGTGGTTATCTAGCGGTCGAAATCTTCTTGTGTATTTCTGGATTTTTAGTAACAAAAAAGATTATTAAAGAAGCAAAAAGCGGCAAAGTTAGTTATCGTAATTTTGTCGTTTCGCGCTTTTTTAGGCTTTTTCCAACGCTATTAATCTGCGTCTTGGCGAGCTTGGTTCTTGGTATTTTAGTTAATCCGGATATTCTTACTGGCGCGCGAATTAATACACTTACGGCGCTTACTTTCTCGACAAACATTGCAGAATTATTTGCCGGCGGCAGTTATGAAAATACGTTCTTACCGAATATTTTTGAGCATACTTGGTATTTAGGCTTGTTGTTTCAGTTCTATCTGCTATTGCCGTTAATTTTTAAACTCTTCTTAAAAATCAGTTCGAAACCCCGCGAAGCTATTCGTGCTTCCGGAATTGCGCTGGTTGTTTTGGGCATTTCGTCAACGATTTTGATGGCATGTTATGGCGGCTTCTTCGATATGTCCGATCGAGCATATTTTGCGCTCGATTCGCATATGGCGGCGCTTTGTTTTGGTGCTGCATTTGCGGTTCTGAATTATTTCAAGCCACGCCCACCGCGCACTGTAAATCGCTTGCCATTTGTCTGCCTAGCGGCCGCGTTAGCTAGCATAACAGCATTAGTATTCGTAGCTAAATATGACAACCCTCTCAGCTTTATCGTTATGACGCCACTAATGATAGCGCTGACCATTATTGCGCTTACTTGTATTATTCGTTTGCAAAATAATATCCGCGAGCGCCGCAAGACGATGAATGTTATCCGCGTGATTGAAAGCTTTGGAAACTTGGCGTACGGGATATATTTATTCCACTGGCCGCTATATATTTTATTGCCACATCTTTTGCCATATGACACCGCGCCTTGGGGTTATGTAGTGATAAATATATTATTAAGTACCTTCTGCGCATCGATCGTCTATCGCCTCATTAGTATTAAAAATCCGCTAAAGAAGTTCCGTAAGCGTCGTCGTATTTCGCGCGTTATGCGTTTGACTGTTGTTGGCGCGTTAGTATTGATTGCTGGTTTTACGCTCGTTCGTTCACCGGAAACTTCTAGTATTTCGGAACAGCTAAATATTTCTGCAAACTACGACGATAAAGAATTAATTTCGCAGGGGGAGCAGGTTACTGACTATTTCAATATAGCTTCGATTTTGAATGAGACTGTTTCTGTTTTTGATTCACATCTTCAGAAAGCTCAGAATGCGGAAGTTCTTTCTGCTCCGACCGGTTCGCTAGCTGCCGCAAATGCTAATGTTGCGAATGTATTAGTAATTGGTGATTCGGTAACGCTTGGCGCAAAGCAGGCTATCGAAGCGACAATCGCGAAGTCGTTTGTTGATGCGAAAGAAAATCGCGGCATCGAGGCGGCGCGCACGCTTCTTGCGAACTATGGCGCATCTGGAAGATTACCGTCAATTATTATCGTAAGTCTTGCGACGAATCAGCGCACAATTACGGATCAAATTCTTCAGGATATCATTAATGTTGCGGGTAATAATCATAAATTCATTTTTGTCACGGCCTATGCTGGACCACTTCAGCCACGCGACACTCAGAACAGCGCACTAAAGAACTTTGCTGCCGCGCGCGACAATGTATATATTGCGGACTGGTGGGCCGTATCGCACGATAACTGGTCGCTCATGTATGCTGATCATATACATTTGAATCCGTCTGGCCGTACCGCGTATGCAAATTTGCTAAGTAATGTAATTAAGGGGATGCGATGAGCAATAAAAAGAAAACTAACGTAGCGCGTAATTATGCAGTATTAGTTTTTGTTCTTGTTTTTGTTTTCTTTGGCGCGGAAGTTTTTGCTGTATGTACCGCAAAAAATAATTACGATTATGGACGAGCAAAAGAATCGTCAGAAGAATTATCTGTAGAACTTGGATTAATTTCTTCATCATTAAGTTCCGGCAACAAGAAACTTTTTGAAGATTCAATTGAGCGCTACAATGCAACCTTAGCTGGCTTCGCAAATAATGAATATGTCCATCGCCGTCATCCAGAATTGCTAAATTCTCTACGCGAATATGGTAATAAATTAAAAACGAATCGTGATGAAATTAATGAGTTCTTAGAGCTAAGCGCAGCTCTAGCTAGTATTGAATCGGAGCTACAGATTAGTGATGGCAAGAAAATTGAGGCAGTAAATTTCTATAATCTTCAGGAAACTTTCCAGAAATTATTGGACGTTTTGGAAAAAATCGAATCGGAAAATATTTCTACAATCAAAGAACCGCTGGAGTCATTTTCTAAGGAAATAATTAGTCTATCCGAGAGTACTGCGATTTGCATTTCGGTCTGTCCGAAGAGCAGTTTTGCCGAGAAACAAGGAAAGCTAAAACAAATCAAAGAAAAATATGAGAAGTCACTGAAAGACGCAAGTGTTGAAGCATCAAAAAAGTACGATATGAGTGACCTAATCAAGCAACTCGGTGAGCTCTAGATTGACAAAATGCGCTAAAATGCTTATACTTTTAGCAAAATAACTAAAATAAAAAGGCTACACATGAAAGAAATAAAAAATAAAAAGACATTGATTGTCATGGTAGCTGTTCTTGCTTTGGCGGCAGTTGGCGGTACAATTGCTTACTATGCTGATAAAATGTTCTTTACGAATAGATTTACGGCTGCTAGCTTCATAATGGACTATATCGAGACTTTTGATAGCCCAGACAACTGGTCTCCATGCGAAGAAACTCCGAAGACGATTGTTGCGACTAACCGTAGTAATGGTCCGGTAAGTGTTCGTGTAAAATTGAGCGAGTCATGGAAGGGTCAAAATAATGAGAATCTACCACTTACTGTTAATATTGATGGCCAAGATAGTAGAATCGCAATCATTAACTTAGACAATACTGATAAATGGACGTTTGATGGTGAGTATTATAACTATTATCGCGATCTCCAGCCTGGTGAAACTACGGAATCTCTAATGAAATCTGTTACTTTTAACTGTAATGTAAACTTCGTTAAAGAAGAAATTACTTACGTAGAAACCGAAACTGGCACTATTGGCACAAGTAGCGAAAATGAATATCTCAGATCAAAGTATCATCTAACTGCAAACATCCAGGCAAATCAGAAATAGAGAATAGAGCTGCGATTAAGTCGCAGCTTTTTGATGGTAAAATATAAGTATGTATAAGATTGTCTTTCCAGAAGCAAATAATGAATTTATTAAAGAGGCGGCATCGAAATTATCTGATATTTGCGAGCCGGTTCTAATTGATGAAAAAGTTGAAGAATCGGCAGCTCGCGTTCTCGATGGTGAAGCCGATGCGATGATTGCGGGTATCGATTATTCTTCGCGCGATGTTATTTTGGCGACTCGTGACACGATTGGGATTGCTGATGGCAAGAAGACCTTCTCTAGCCTATTTGTTGCTAAATTTCCGAATGGAAAGCGCGTAATTCTATCTGACGGTGCGACTTGCAAGAATCCTACTAGTGCGCAATTGGCAGATATTATTGAACTCGCACATGATGCTGCGGCAAAAATTCTCGATGAGCAGCCTCGCGTTGCGGTCCTGAGCTTCTCGACTTTTGGCTCCGGCGGCAAGGATCCTTCTATGGATAAAACCGCTGAGGCGATTGCTATGATTCGCGAACGTCGCTCGGACATTCTGATTGATGGTGAAATGCAGCTCGATGCGGCCGTTAATCCTCGTGTTGGCGAGAAGAAAGCTGCTACTCATGGTGGCTCTGAGGTTGCCGGCCATGCAAACGTTCTTATCGTTCCTGACATTAATTCTGGAAACATTCTATATAAATCGCTCGAACAATTTGCGGGCGCTACGGTTGCCGGACCAATTCTACTAGGCTTCGCAAAACCGGTCTCAGATCTATCTCGTGGCTCAACGGTTGAAGATGTCATTCTTACGGCTGAAAGCTTAATAAAGCTAATCTAAGGAGGAAAAGATAATCAAAAAAAGTAGCTAGTTCGACTAGCTACTTTTTAAATGACTATTTCTTGCTGCGTTTTGGCTTCGTTACGCCTTCTAGGCGGCCGCGCATGTCGCGTAATGAGTTCATGTAGTATAAGAACGCGTCATATGGTGAATCATAAGGCGAGAAGTATGCATGAACGTCGCCATCGTTGAAGTACTTAGTACACATGTAGTATGGATGGTCGGAAGTCTGTAAGCGGCGCCAGTCTTCAATTAGTGTTTCATCGCCAGTTGCGAGAACTTCGGACTTGATGTCATAGATAGCCTTCATAGCTTCGTGTTGCATAGAGTTGCCGAGCCATGCGCTCAAATCGCGCTCCGTGTCTGCCCAAGTGACTGTCCAAGGCATTGAAATCTCTGCAGTTGGTTCTGCGCTATCGCAAGCTTCTGAAACGGTAAGGAAGTTATTATCCTTGTCGCGATCCCAGCGATAAACTAGATGCTCGAAGAACTCGAAGATGCCGGTATCTTCCCAAATGTTTTCGCCGAAGGTTTCGAAATCCATGAATAGGTTAATTAATGGGCCACGTAGAGTTGCAGCTTCGAGCCACTGAATATATTTATCGACAGTAAGTGGCCATTCTTTCCAATGCTTATCTGAGAAGCGGAAAGCAACATCGTCAGAAAGACGATAATTCTTCATGAGAAGCTTAATATTCTTACAGCCTTCTGGGCGATAAACGAAGTTTGGACTGCGCCATTCAAGAATCTTATCCCAACCTTCTGCTAGAACACCCTTAAAGCCGTAGCCATCTGCCCATCTAGCAAGCTCGTTATTGTAGGAAAGCTCAGTATTGCGATAGACTTTGCTGCGAACGCCGAATAGTTCGTAAATACGATCCTGATGAAGCTTAACCTGAGCTTCGAACTCTTCGCGATCATAGAAGAATGCTAGGGAATGGTAATAAGTTTCCGCGACAATCTCGACACGACCAGACTTAACGAGACGCTTAAGGGTGTCGATTACGTCTGGAGCCCACTGTTCTGCCTGATCTAAGAAAGTACCAGTAATAGAAAGTGAGAATTTAAAACCTTCATAAGTATTGATACATTTTTCAAGGCGAGCCAACATAGGACGGTAGGACTTGTCTGCTACCTTCTTGAAGATACGCTCATTATTGGTGCCTGCATACCAATCTTTTTCAGTCCAGTAATCATGATCGTGGTCGACAGAAAAAATATTGTAGTGCTTAAGGCGCCATGGCTGGTGCATATGCAAATATAGAACAATAGAACGCATTAGTTTGTATTACCTCTCGCCTAAAAACGATTTCTCTTATGTTTCCTTACTTCATCATACACTTCTACGCACTTTTTAGCAACGTCATCCCAAGAGATACGTGCGTATTCGTGTTTGATGCCATCGCGTAAGGAATTTACGAGAGCAGGGCTTTCGGCGATATTAACTAGTGCGCCAGCAAGCTTATCTTCATCCCAGAAGTCATAGCGAACGATTGAATGTAGAACTTCGCCAACACCGGATTGTTTCGTGACGATTAGGGCATTGCCGTGATGTGCGGCTTCGAGAGCGGTGAGACCAAATGGCTCAGATACGGAAGACATGACAAAAACGTCAGAAATGCTATAGATGTCGCGAAGCTGTTTACCGCGAATAAAGCCAGTAAAGATGACGTTCTGAGAAATGCCAAGATCGGCGCTCATGCGCATTAACTGTTCCTTCTGTTCGCCATCGCCAGCAAAGAGGAAAACCATCTTTGGGTGGATACTAATGGCGCGAGCGGCTGCGCGCATCAAGTGGAAGAGGCCTTTCTGAAGAGTAAAGCGACCAACAGTCGAAACAATGGTGTAGCCTTTCTTTTTGAGACCTTCGAGATACTGATAGCTAGAGCCATCGTAATGATACTCTTCATCTGGCATAGTCCAACCATTGTAAGCGACGTCAATCTTGCTAGGTGGAATGCCGTAGCGCTCAACGATGATATTCTTGGTAGCTTGGCTAACTGCGATAATCTTATCAGCCCAAATTAGGCCTTCATATTCAATCTGGTGAATGAGTGGGTTGCCACCGTCTGCACCGCCACGATCAAACTCGGTCGCATGAACATGTGCAACTAGAGGAATACCGAAATGCTTCTTTGCTAGAATACCTGCTTCGTAAGTGAGCCAGTCGTGAGCGTGAACGACGTCTGGCTTGTATTGCATAAGGTATTTGTGAATGAATTCGCAGTAAGTTTTCTGGATATCACGAATAGAAACAGTCTGTTTCGTATCTGTTTTATGGAATTTCTTAACTTCAATTTCTTTAGATTCATAAGCGCCACCGTAGCGAATAAGTGGATCGAGGCGCATTGCGGAGATAACCTTCATATATTCGAGATTATGCTCGGCTTCATATGGGACAACAAAATCAATATCCGCACCCATATTGGCTAGGGATTTAGAAAGATTCAAGCAGGCTACTCCTAAACCACCACTGTTGTGAGGCGGGAGTTCCCATCCTAGCATTAGAATTTTCATCTCCTACTAGTATAGCACTAGCGTAATGAAAATGCATCAGAAAATGAGCTATTTTTGGCGATTTTATAATGCAAATTGCGAGTTGTAGAGATCGGCATAAAAACCGTTCTGCTTCATGAGCTGCGCATGGGAGCCAGTCTCGACAATATTACCTTCATTCATAACGAGAATAAGGTCGGCATTCTTGATGGTTGAAAGGCGATGCGCAATGATGAATGAGGTGCGGCCTTCCATGAGCTTGTCCATAGCTTTCTGAACTAATTCTTCCGTGCGAGTATCGACGTTCGATGTTGCTTCGTCGAGAATTAGGAATGGCGCATCTTCAACCATGCCGCGAGCGATAGTAAGAAGCTGCTTTTGACCAGCAGAAATCGAATCATTCTCGCTAATTTCAGTAGAAAGACCTTTCGGAAGAGTCTTAATGAAGTGCGTCAAACCGACGGTATCGCAAATCTTCATAATCTCATCATCGCTAATGCTACGGCGGTTGTAGATGATGTTATCGCGAACAGTGCCAGAGAATAGCCATGTATCCTGAAGGACCATTGTGAATAGAGAATGAACGTCTTCACGCGTCATCTCATGAGTAGAAATGCCGTCAATACGAATGTCGCCAGAATTAATTTCATAGAACTTCATCAACAAGTTAACCATCGTAGTTTTACCGGCACCGGTTGGGCCGACGATAGCAATTTTTTGGCCAGCTTTTGCCTTGACGGAGAAATCTTTAATGGTGAGTTTCTTGCTGTCGTCGTAGCCGAACTTAACATGATCGAACTCGATATCGCCACGAATGTTATCTTTATTGATATTGCTCTTAATCTTGGACTGATCGAGTAATTCATCTTCGTCGATAAACTCGAACACGCGTTCGCCTGCTGCTGCTGCGGTCTGAAGGCTAGACATAGACTGCGCGATGCGTGAAAGTGGAGAAGTGAAGAGGCGAACGTAGCTAATAAAGGCAACGATAACACCAAAAGTAATAACATCGTTAGTAACTAGGGTAGCACCGGTAACACAGACTGCGACGTAACCAAAGTTGCCGATGAAGGCCATCATTGGATGCATTAAACCAGAAAGGAACTGGCTGCGCTGGTTTGCGGTGTAAACGCGCTTGTTGAGCATGTCAAACTTGCGGTCACTCTCAGCTTTGCCGTTGTAAACTTTGACGACATTAAGATTTGAATAAGTTTCTTCAATATGAGCATTAATTTTACCAAGCTCTTGCTGGCGCATTGCGAAATACTTCTGAGATTTGCCGAGTATTGCACCCATGCCAACAAAGCCAATAAGGCTCGCCGCGACGGCAACCAATGCCATTGTCCAGTTCGTAATGAACATCATAATTACGACACCGATCATAAGAGCAGCTTCACTGATGAGCGTAGAAAGGGAATTGCTTAGACCTTGAGCGACAGTGTCGACATCGTTTGTGACGCGAGACAAAACATCGCCGGTCTGGTTGTGATCGAAATACTTCAAAGGCAAGCGATTGATCTTCTTTGAAATACGTTCACGTAAATCGCGCGCGAAAGTATTTGAAACCTGAGTCATTAATAGGCCTTCGCCAAGCTCAAGCAAAGCGGAAGATGCAATGAGGGTCGCGATGAGCGCGATAATACCCCAAACTTCGTCGAAATTAATCGACATGCCAGGAATTAGGCCGATTGTAATTTGGTCAATTAAATCAGAGAGTCTATCTGGTGCAATGATTGTTAGAACTGAGCCGCCTACAGCTAAAACGATGCCGATAAGGACTAGGATTCTATTATTGCGAAGCTCACGGAAAAGGCGTTTGATGGCGCCACTAAAATCTTTACTCTTGCCGGGAACTTTTCCAGCTTTATTTCCACCGTTAAACATCGAGTTCCTCCTTTGTTAGCTGAGAGAGTGCAATCTGCTTATAGACCTTACAATTCTTTAACAATTCTTTGTGAGTACCCATGCCGACGCATTTGCCCTCGTCGAGCACGATGATTTTATCTGCATGCATAATCGTACCAATACGTTGAGCGACGATGAGATTTGTTGCGCCGCCAGTATGCTTTTTGAGTTCATGACGCAAAGTTGCATCAGTCTTATAGTCGAGCGCAGAGAAGCTATCGTCGAAGATGTAGATTTCTGGATCACGTGCAATTGCGCGTGCGATTGCGAGGCGCTGTTTCTGACCACCAGAAACGTTGGTGCCGCCCTGAGCGATATGAGCCTTGTAATCTTTATCCATTTTCTCAACAAAGTTCTTTGCCTGAGCAACTTTGATGGCTTTTTTGATAGTTTCTTCACTCTTTTTACCGCAACCATTATCACCATAAGCGACGTTTGAAGTGACGGTGCCATTAAACATGACGGCTTTCTGAGGAACGTAGCCAATGCGGTTATGTAGTTCTTTCAATTTATAATCGCGAACATTTACGCCGTCGACGAAAACTTCACCCTCAGTTGCATCATAGAAACGTGGAACGAGATTAATAAGAGTAGTTTTGCCTGAGCCGGTGGAGCCAATGAAGGCTACCGTTTCACCAGTATTAGCGCGGAAAGAAATGTCTTTCAAAAGATAGTCTTCTGCGTCTGGATATTTGAAAGAAACGTTGCGAAATTCGACGGTGCCACGTTCTGCGGTTTCGTCATCAAAGTTACCGTCTTTGATTGAAATTTTTGTTTTCATGACTTCGTTAATGCGTGATGCAGAAACCTGTGCGCGTGGAAGAATCATCAAAACGAATGCGACGAAAAGGAAGCTCATGATGACGTGCATTGCGTAAGTAGAGAAGACGACCATGTCGCTAAAAATGGTGAGTTTATCGAATGCGGTTGCTTCGCTAATTAAGTATGCGCCGATCGTGTAGATAATGACCGTAAGGCCATTCATTGCGAGATACATGATTGGCGAAACGACGGATAGAGTGCGGGAAGTGAAGAGCTGCGTGTTCGTGAGCTCATTGTTAGTCTTACTAAACTTCTTTTCCTGATATTTTTCGGCATTAAAAGCGCGAATAACGCGAATACCAGTAAGGTTTTCGCGAGTAATTCCGTTAACACGATCGGTGAGCTTCTGGACTCTCTTGAAGCGTGGAATAACAATTGCCATAACGGTGAACATAATAGAAAGAAGGACTACGACGGTAATGCCGGTAGCGGTGCTCCATTGCCAACTCTTGTTGGAGATCTTAATAATTGCCCAAATAGCAGTCATTGGAGCGCGAATAAGCATCTGTGCACCCATAGCAACGAACATCTGAATCTGGGTAATATCGTTTGTCGAGCGAGTAATGAGACTACTGGTTGAGAACTTTTTAATCTCATGCATATCAAGGCTTTCGACTTTATCGAAGAGCTTTTTGCGCGTATTCATTGAAAGGCGAGCACTTGCAGTCGCGAAACAAAAACCGGCGCCAACCGTTGCGATAAAGCTACCTAATGCGCAGGCAAGCATCCAGCCGCCATTGAGTAAAATATCGCTCATTTCGCTACCTTCTGTTTGAACGAGCTTTGTGATTTCAGACATGTAGTCTGGCATCTTTAATTCGAGACCGACTTGAACGGCGACCAAGATAATACCGCTAAAAAGAAAAACTAAATCTTTCCAGTGGAAATTTTTGAAAATCTTAAACATATATCCTTTTTTCTATCGTTATTAGAATATGTCTATCTGAGTGATAGCATAACCAACTAATTATAGCATAAAAACAGGCCTCTACGAAGAGAGGCCTTAAGGGGGCTCCTAATGCATGGTGCACGATAGGAGCAAAAATTGACTTCGGACTGACTGGTGCATTCTTATAAAAATCCCAAATCTGTTCTTATTGTATGTTCTGCGTTACTGGTATACCTTTTGAGTCTTACGACTCATTACTTTTTCTTGAAAAGTCGGTCCGAAGTCGGTTGATAAGTTACGAGTGCTTCTCTCGATTAATAAAGAGGTGCTGTAGATTGCATAGTTCGTGTATGCACGTATATAAACCTCGAAATGAAGCAACTAAACGTATTATAACATATAAAAATAAAAAAACCCAGCACCTTTTTATCGGCGCTGGGCGAGGTTGTTGGCGGCAAGAAATGTAGTTGCACGCCAGTTGCGAAAGAATAATGCGCGGATTGTTGAGGCTAGCTTTCCTCAATATTAATTTCTATGTCATTCTGCTATTGTTCACCTTAACCTTTTTATACTTATCTCGTAGCTAGTTACTGCATTATTCTTAATCGCATTTAAAGGAGCCCATAAAACCCAAGAATATCAGTAGGTAATCGGCCCCCATCAGGCCCTGATATTTTGAGTTTGCTATATGTGGTGCCTGATCCGTTAAATCAGGCTATATTCTTATTTTACCATAGATTTGACAAAGAGTCAAGCATATAAAATAAAAAATAATAAAAATCGAACTATTGCTAGTTCGACCAAATAATTTCTTATGGCAGGGGCGGCAAGACTCGAACTCGCGACACCTGGTTTTGGAGACCAGTGCTCTACCAACTGAGCTACGCCCCTAAGTACTTACCTATTATATCATAGAACATCTTAAATACGTGATACAATGTAAGCATAAACAAGAAGGTCGTGGATGAATAAAGATAACGGACTAGAAGAAGGCCTTATTATTAAGGCTAATGAGACTGATGTAGAAATTCTTGCCGAGGATTTTCCTTCGGCTGAAGAAAGCGATATTGATCCTACTCTAATCTCGACAAGTGAGCCAGAGCCTTTTGATCCGATGACTTCAATAAAATATCCAGAGCAGGTAGATGAGCCGATAAGTGGTGAGGTTGCGAGTGGAGAAATTGAGATTTCTGCCGAGCAAGAAGCGGCAATGGAGCGTGCTTATAGCGAAAAAGGAGCTCCGACGCCAGAATCGATTGCGGCAGAATTGAAAGCTGCTGCAAATATGAAGCTCGCAAAATATGAAGATGATACTGAGGGTAATGAAGAAAAACCGGCCAAGAAGAAAAAACCAATCGTTACTATTGTAATTTTGTTAATAATTATGGCTATCGCTGGCGTAGCAGTAGCCCACGTGCTTCTTTCGAATGGGAAGAATCTATCTCTGAGCAATAATGAGCAGAGTAGCTTAACTGAGACGCCGATTGAGCGTATTGTCGGTTCATGGAAATCAAATGTTGGCGACGGTTCTTGCTATATCTTCACGGAAAACGAAGAATTTTACTGGTCTAAGAGATGTAGTGATTTGGATAATAATTATGACTTTGGAAAAATTCTAGACGTCCGCCAAGGGAATAGTGCATTAGGTGCAGCAAAGAGGACAGAGGAAGAAATTAAGAATATTTTTCCAGCAATTAGAGATTCGTTTGATGTAAACTCTGTTTATTATTTTGAACTACAAACCACTGACAGAAAAATCGGTCAGGACGGCGAATATAATTTGCCTAATATTTCCTCCGATCCAGTTGGCTTTATTTTTGTACGCATTAACGAAAAAAATGAAGCTAGCGCCTACCGTTTCGACTCCGGTGACATGTATGAATTGAATCTTGATTCTGAAATAACGACACCAGAGCGCAGCGTATTGTCAAACTAGTATTATTGTGTAATAATATACAAAACCTTAAAGTTCTAGGAGAAGTGATGGACCCAAGTTATCTCAAGGACTTGCTTTGGCGTGGGCGCGAAGTAGAGTTCGAATATGGTGCATACCGTTATACGGTTAAACTAGTTGATTATCGCTCTACGAGTGAATATGCTTTTGGTCGCAAAGAAGGCACCAAATTTACTTCTGACTTTTTTGACGATATTCTTTATTGCCGTGATTATGGCGTATCGCTATATCAGATGCTAAAAGAAATTAGCAGCAGCAGCGTCTATGTCTACTAATATGCTAGAATTATTGTAATGTACGAAAACTTCAAAAACTTTATAAAAGATAAAAATCATATTTGCGTTATTCAGGCCGAGAATCCGGACGGTGATTCTTTGGGCTCCGCGCTCGCTTTGGAAGAAGCACTAGAAGGCAAGACTGTTTCTTTGTATTGCCCGGTAGATGTGCCTAAATATATGCGCTATTTCGCTGGCTGGGATCGTGTTTCGAACGATTTCGCTTATAGAGCTGACGCGATTATTATTGTCGATACTGCAAGCTCGACTCTTTTGAGCAAGTTAATTGACGATCCTGTTATTCGCAATTGCCTATATACTATGCCAGTTTTCGTAATCGATCACCACGAAACTGAGGCTGACCTAGATTTCAAATATGAAAGTATTATTGAAACAACTTCTAGTTGCTGCGCTTTGCTATATAAGATTTTTAAAGAGAATAATATCGAGATTAATGCGCAGTGTGCCGAGCATTTGCTCTACGGCATTCTTGCTGATACTCTTGGTCTCACGTCTCCATCTACTAGCTCTGATGATTTTCGTGCTGCTGCAGAATTACTCGACGATGGCGCGAAGATTGCGGACATGGAAGAACGTCGTCGTGAATTTTCAAAGAAATCTCCACGTATTTTGGATTACAAAGCAGAACTTATTAAGCGTGTAGAATATCATCTTGACGGTCGTTTGGCGACGGTCAGAATTCCATTTGAAGATATTCAAGAATATTCCGACGAATATAATCCAAATGTTCTTATCCTCGAGGAACTTCGTCTTGTCGAAGGTGTAGAAATTGCGGTCGCGATTAAAACTTATCCTGACGGTAAGTTGACCGGCAAGATTCGCAGTAGCAAGCCAATCGCTGATCAGCTAGCTGGATTCTTTGGTGGTGGCGGCCATCCATACGCAGCGGGCTTCCGTATTTACGAAGATTATGAAGTTGCTTTGCCGGAACTAGTCGGCGCAACAATGAAATTACTAGACGCTGAATAAAAATATTCCACCGATTGGTGGAATATTTTTATTGTCCCCAGGCTTCAAGTCTATGCGATTCTTCTACTGTTTGCGCGGTAATATATAGATGATATTTTGCGTTTTGATAATCGTTGGTTGTACTATAACCGGTCTTTCCGTCTTCGGAATAAACGACGTCGCCAGCGAAGTTTACATTACAGTTGAATGAGACGGATTCAAGTAGAGAAGTGGTAGATTCGCCTTCGTCAAGAGTGCGCTTAAAGTAATACCAATCACCTTTCTTCTCCCAATCACCCTCGTTCTGAAAGTTGATAATAGCAACTTTTTCATCCATGTAAGTCGAAGAAAGATCGCTGTCGTGACCAGTGCTAGTGCTACCGGCTTTCTTCCAATATTCTTCGATCTTGAAACGCGCTGCGACTGGCGTGTTGGATTTATTAGTGATAACGAGAGTTTTTGGTGTAGTGTCGCAACTCTTCCAGTTATCTGGACTTTCGAAAGTTTCGACATATTCGGTTACTGCGCTACCTAATTTAAAATTATTATCGAACTCGAAAACATTACTGTAATATGCAACGGTGCCGCCAACTGTTGCGACTAGTGCTGTTAATGCAATAAAAGCTAAAACGCGTTTCTTTTTCATAATTTAAGTGTTTATTTTTTATGAACCTTTTCCAAAATTTAAGCATAAACAGATAGGAATCGTCAAGTGTTGTATAATTATGGTATGAAACAATCATTCCTAAACAAGATGATGAAAAAGCTTGTAAAAGCACTTGATCCGCGTTTTGAGAAATACCGCGAAAAGCCTATGTCGGAAGCTGAGAATGATCGTAAAAAAGATCGCGCGCAATTCGAAGAACAATTGACGGCTGCCGTTAAAATGGAGCGCGAAAACTATGTTCCAGAAAGCGAAAAAGAACTTGTTCAAATTATTCGCCGTACGCCACGTGAAGTACTTAGCGTTCGTGATCGCAATCTAATTTCTGGCGCCATGTCGTTTGCGAAACGTCGCGCAATGCTCGTGACGATGCCTCGCGAAGATATTGTTTTCTTGAATGATTCGGATTTTCTAGGTCCGCTAAATTTAGATAAACTTTATCATACTGGCGATACGATTTTTCCAGTCTTAAATAAAGCAAAGAAAGTTTGCGGTTTGGTTAGGACTGATAAGCTAGATTTACTTAATATTTCCAAAGATCAGCCGGTTACAAAAATAATGGAGCATAAAGTTGTTTTTGCGCGTGATGATTATACGCTCGAACAACTTCTTGCGGTATTTTTGCGCAATCATACTGACTACGTTCTAATTATCGATAAAGATGAGAACCTTCTTGGCTACGCAGAACTCAATACTGTGATTGCGATTCTATTTAATCGCGAAATTAAGGACGATTTTTCTGACGATGACTCATCCATATCTGTCTCTCGTCGCGAAATGTAAGGTATAATACTTTTATGTTTGATTTGCAGAAGCGACTTGATGCCCTGAAAGAATCCTTTGGTCTTGTTTGGCAGAAACTTGAATTAGACGACCGTCTCGAGCTTTTAAGGCAGCTCGAAATCGAAGTTGCTGTTCCGGAAATTTGGAATAATCCTGATGTTGCGCGCGAAAAGACTACGAAAGTAGCTCAGCTTCATGATGCGCTCGATCCATGGACTTTATTGAAGACTCAAATCAATGATTTGGCGGAGCTCATGCAGCTCGGCGATGAAAGCTTAGTTGAAGAATTTTCTGACCAACTTGCCGCAATGGAGCAGAGTCTTGATAGTCTCAAGCAAGAACTTCGTTTTACTGGCAAATATGATCATAATGGCGCAATTCTACGTATTACTGCTGGCGCCGGCGGAACGGAAGCGATGGATTGGTCTGGCATGCTCGAGCGTATGTATTTACGCTGGGCTGAACGTCATAATGTAAAAGCGACAATTCTCGACCGTGTTGACGGGGAAGAAGCTGGAATTAAAACGAGCGTAATTGAAATGACTGGCAATAATATCTATGGCCAGTTAAAGTCTGAGCATGGCACACATCGTCTCGTTCGCCTTAGTCCATTTAATGCCGATCATTTGCGCCAAACTTCATTTGCTTTAGTCGAAGTTTTGCCAATTATTGAAAACGACGATGAAGTCCAAATCGATCCAAAAGATCTTCGCATCGATGTTTATCATTCGGGCGGCCACGGCGGTCAGTCTGTTAATACAACTAATTCAGCAGTTCGTATTACACATATTCCGACAAATATTGTTGTAGCGATTCAAAATGAACGCAGTCAGCTTCAGAACAAAGAAAAAGCAATGGAGATTCTTCGCGGCAAACTTCAGCAGATGATGCAGGAACAGAATGCGGAATCCGTAGACAAGCTTCGCGCTGGTGAATCTGCTAGCTGGGGGCAGCAAATTCGTAACTACGTTTTACATCCATATAAGCTCGTCAAAGATACGCGTACAAAATATGAAGAAAATGACGCAGAAGCGGTTCTTGATGGTAGTATAGATGGCTTTATCATGAGCTATTTGGACAATTGATAACGCTTATGTTATCATAGTTATATGATATTACTCGATAATGTGTCGAAATATTACAAGGGCGATAAAAAGCCGGCTCTAGACGAGGTTAATCTTCATATTCAGCCGAAAGAATTCGTCTTTCTTGTTGGTCCTTCTGGCGCCGGCAAATCTACTCTAATCAAAATGCTAACCCGCGAAGAGAAGCCAAGCTATGGCGATATTATGGTTGGCGGTATTGATTATAAATATATGAAGAGGAGGCACATTCCTCATCTTCGCCGCCGTATTGGTGTTGTCTTTCAGGATTTCAAACTTCTTCCGAATCGTACTGTTTACGAAAACGTTGCATTTGCTCTAGAAATCGTTGGTGTTTCTAGTTCCGAAATTAAGCGCACTGTTCCAAAAGTTCTCGAGCTTGTTGGTCTTAGCGATAAGGCGCACAAGTTCCCGGGTGACCTCTCTGGCGGTCAGCGTCAGCGTACTGCAATTGCGCGTTCTATGGCGCGCCAGCCAAAGATTCTCATCGCAGATGAGCCTACTGGCAACCTTGATCCAGAAAACTCTTGGGGTATTATTAAACTTCTCGAAGAGATTAATAACTTTGGTACAACTATTCTAGTCACTACGCACGACGCAGAGGTAGTTAACCAGCTCAAAAAGCGCGTTATTACTATGGACAACGGTAAGATTATTGGCGACCAGAAAGTGGGCGGCCGTTACGATCTTGATGGTTCTTATTCTAGAATTTCTAAGCGTTCATTGGGCGGTAATGCATCTGCTCAACCTCAGCATATCGTTGTTCCTCAGACTCAAATCATTACAACTGCTGAAGCAAAAACTGAGCCAGTCGCTCCTGTTGAGAAAGCACCAAGCGCATCCGGCTCTGCAGTATTAGAACAAATGGAAAAAGCTAAAGCAGCAAGCGCAGCTAAGCCAGTTGCTAAAAGAAGGAAGTTTATACACTAATGCCAAGTAGAAAAGTTACAAAAGAACAGCAGCAAGCAACGGCGGAACTTAGTAAAGAACGCCTAGCTCGCATCACTAAAACTCGTCGCCATCATATGCGCACGAATGCTCGTGTTTTGAAATATGGTGCAAAGAGTTTTGTGCGTAATACTTGGTTGAGTGTTGCTGCGATTGCGATCATGGCGGTCACCTTGATTGTTTTGTCTGCGACTATTATTGCAACTCACACTATGGGTACTGTTGTTAATAAGATTGAGCAGCAGGTTGATATGTCTGTTTATCTAAAGCAGGGCGCAACCGACGAACAAATCGAGAAGATTATTGAACGTATGTCTGGCCTAGAAACGGTTATTACTGTTACTTCAACTTCTCCTAGCCAGGCAAACGAAGAGGCTATCGAAAAGATTCTTTCACGCAGTAAAGATTTATCGAAGAAAGATAGGGAAATCTATCGCCAGAATCTCCTTGAGGCTCCGAACAAGCTTCCATGGACTCTTAATATTAAGCTTGTAAACCTCAATAATACTCAAGAGCTTGAAGATTTTGTTGCCAATGATGAGGAAGTCCATGAATTGCTAGACGAGAACAATCCACCTAGCTACGCATCTGAACGTCGCGACACTATCGATCGCATCGCTGGTATGATGAATCGCGTTGAGCTCATTGGTCTCGTAGCTGCTGGTGTCTTTGCACTTATTGCTATCCTAGTTGTCTTCAATACTATTCGCATGGCAATCTTCAATCGCAAGGAAGAAATTTATATGATGCGTCTAGTCGGTGCAAGCCGCTGGTTTATTGTTGGCCCATTCGTAGTTGAGGCAAGCTTCTATGGTATTATTGCTGCTATTATCGCTTGCGCAGTTTCTTATGCTGGCGCTTTCGCGTTGCAATCTCAGTTTGGTGCAACCCTAGATCCAACCCTAGAGATTATGCGCAACTTCTGGTATCTTGCCATAAGCGCGCTCATCGTTACCGGTATTCTAATTGGTGTCATTTCGTCGCTATTGGCAACTCGCAAATACCTCAAACAAAAATAAAAAAAGAGAAAGGAGGCGTAAGAGGGTGTAATCTTGAAGAAACATCCCCCTTATGCTATGTTATAAGTATGAAAATGAAACGAAGCATCTATAGCTTATGTCTCGCCTCATTGGCAATTCTTGCCAGCATCCTTCCTGCGCCTCGCACGAGCGCCTATACTCAGCAGGACCTCAATAATGTTAACTCAAAAATCTCCGAGCTACGTACTCAGATGAATGAATATGAAGCTCAGGCTAGTGCTTTTGCTGCTGAAGCGAATAGTATTCAGAATGAAATCAATTCACTTAGAGTACAGCAAGCATCCCTAAAGACTCAGATTGAGCTCAAGGAAGCTGAGCGCCAGCAACTAATTATCGAAATTGATACTATTACTAAGCGCATTAATACTAACTCTGATACGGTTGGTTATACGATTGCTCAGTTCTACTATAATGACGAAATTTCTACGCTAGAGCGAATGGCTTCTTCGGATTCTTTCTCGAGCTTTATCGATGAAGAAATGCAGATGTCTAGCATTTCTGACACCCTCTCGAAGATTATTGAAGAGAATAAGAATCTCAAAGCGGAGCTCGAAACGAAGAAGAAAAATGCAGAACTTATTTTGAAAGATTTGGATGCTCAGCGCACTCAGCTCGCTCAGCTCGAGAGTGAACAGGCTGTCTTGCTTGCTCAGACACGTGAAAGCGAGAATAGCTATCGTCAGCTCAAGGCTGGCCTTGCGGCTCAGAAAGCGGCTCTAGAAGAAGAGCAACAGAAGATTCTTACCGATCTCGCTCGTCAGTATAACGTTACTGGTGTTACTGCCGGTGATCCAAGAAAGGGCGGCTATCCATATTCAAATCAATGCCCTCAGAACAAAGATGCTTTCGCTGATCAGTGGGGTATGTATATTTGCGAATGTGTATCTTATACTGCATGGAAAGTATACAGCACCTATGGCTATATGCCATACTGGGGCGGCCGCGGTAATGCAAAGCAGTGGCCTGCAAATGCTCGCGCAGCTGGCTATACTGTCTCTAATATTCCAAAAGTTGGCACAGTTGGTATCTCTACTGGTGGCGCATACGGTCACGCAGTTTGGGTAGAAGCTGTTTCTGGAAATCGTGTTTACATTTCTCAATACAATTATCGCAATGCTGCAACTGGCTATCGCGCTGGCGAATATTCTGAGCAGTGGGTTGATAAGGGAATGTATCAATACATTTACTTCGGTAAATAATTATGGACCAGGAATATTACAAGAAAGATATTTCTGATATTCAGTATGAATTAGGAACTAATGAGCTTGGTCTAAAAGCAGCTGAAGCTCGTGCTCGTCGCGCAAAATATGGTGCAAATATTTTGCCGAAAAAGAAAAAAGATAGTATCTTTAAGATTTTCTTCCGCGAGTTTATTGATCCAATGGTTTTGCTACTTGTTGTGGCAATTACTGCTAGTATCATTGCTGGCGAAATGATTGACGCGGCTGTGATTGCATTTATTATTCTTGTTGATGCCGTAATGGGCGCCTATCAGGAAAATAAGGCTAACAATACGGCTGAGGCGTTGGCGAACTATATTAAAGTTCAAGTGAAGGTTGTTCGTGATAGCGAAGAACAAATCATTGGCGCCGAAGATTTGGTTCCTGGCGACTACGTAATGCTAGAATCTGGCGATAAGATTTCTGCTGATATGCGCCTTGTTGAGACGCATAATTTCTCGGTCGATGAATCTGTTTTGACTGGCGAAAGTGTTCAGGTTGCTAAAAATATTGAGACTATTACAAAATCCAATGCTTCGCTTGGCGATCAGCGCAATATGGCTTTCTCCGGTACGACTGTTGTTTCTGGTCGCGCAAAAGCCATCGTTGTTAAGACTGGTCTAAGCACTGAATTAGGTAAAATTGCTGATAGCATTAATAATACCGATAAAGCAAAATCGCCACTAGCGCTACGCGTAGAAAAGCTTTCGCGTCAAATTACAATTATGATTGTAATCATCGCAATTATCCTAACGACGCTTCTTATCGTTAAGCATGTTCCGTATACGGAAATTCTTCTTACTGTTATCGCCTTCGCTGTTTCTGCTATGCCAGAAGGTTTGCCGCTCGCACTTACGATGGCGCTGAGTATTGCTTCGAATCGTATGGCGAAGAAAAATGTGATTGTTCGCAAGTTGAATTCAGCAGAATCTCTCGGCAGCTGTACTGTGATTGCTTCTGATAAGACTGGCACTTTGACGGTTAACCAGCAGACCGCGAAACGTATCGTCTTGCCTAACGGTGAGGAATATCAGGTTTCCGGCACTGGCTTTAGTACGGCAGGTAAGGTTACTGGTAATGCGATTAGCTATGCTGAAGAAATTGGCTTATTGGGCGTACTTAATAACGAAGCAAGTATTGATGGCAATAAGCGCATCGGAGACTCTATTGATATTGCGTTCCTAGTACTTGGCGAGAAGCTCAAAGTTAATACGAAGGGAATTAAGATTGTCGAGCGCATTCCGTATGAGTCCGAGAATAAATATTCCGCCGTATTCTATGAGCGTGACGGCGAAACTTATTGCGCTGTTAAGGGGTCACTAGAAGTAGTTGCTGATTTTTGCGATAAGGTAAATTTCTTGAATCGCAAAGATGTCCGCAAATTGCATGCGCAAAATGAAGCATTGGCGACCGATGGCTATCGCGTGATTGCATTGGCTGTCGGCAAGGTTGCAAGCAAGAAAGATTATACTGAAAAAGATATTAAGGGCCTTACCTTTATGGGTATGGTAGGATTTATTGATCCGATTCGCAAAGAGGCTGTCTCCTCGATTCACGAATGCCATACTGCCGGCATAAAGGTAATTATGATTACTGGCGACCATCCACTTACCGCGTTTTCTATCGCTCGCGATCTCGAATTAACGAATAGTATGGATCAGGTTTCTAGTGGCGACGAAGTAGAGAAAATGTATCGCCGCGGCGAAAAAGAATTCGATAAGTTTGTTTCCGAGAAGCTTGTATTTGCGCGTGTTACTCCATTGCAGAAATTACATATTGTAAATTCTTTGAAGCGCCAGGGCGAGTTTGTTGCCGTTACTGGCGATGGCGTAAATGATGCACCAGCTCTGAAAGCGGCGAACATTGGTATCGCGATGGGCTCAGGCACGGATATTGCTCGCGAAACGGCTGACATGATTATTGTTGACGATAACTTTAAGTCTATCGTTGCCGGTGTTAAAGAGGGTCGCGTTGCTTATGCGAATATTCGTAAGATTATCCTGTTCCTAATCTCTTGTAATGTTGCCGAGGCTATCTTCTTCTGTCTCGCGATTGCGTTAGACATGCCTATGCCATTTGTTGCGGTGCAGTTGCTATGGCTCAACGTTGTTACTGACGGTATTCAGGACTTTGCGCTTAGCTTTGAGAAGGCGGAGAAGGATATTCTTCGCGAGAAACCACGCGATCCGAAGGAATCAATTTTCGATAAGACTCTTCTTCATAAGATTCTATTTTCGGCAGGCATAATTACTGGTGTTATCTTTGCGCTTTATTACTATCTCGTTCGCGTCGCTCAGCTTGATATCGTGACGGCTCGCACTTATACGATGTGTATGATGGTCTTCATTCAGAACATTCACGCCTTCAACTGTAGAAGCGAGAAGCAGTCCGTCTTCCGTTTGTCGCTGTTTAATAACCCCGTCTTCTTCTTTGGTATTGTGGGAACGATTCTATTGCAATTAGTTGTGATGGAAGTTCCAGTATTTACTCAGCTTCTCCAGACTGTTTCGATGCCGCCATTACTAATTGCTATATATTTCGTAATCGCGCTAGTTATCTTAGTAGCGATGGAAATCTATAAATTCTTCGTACGCCTTGTGGCAAAAAAATAAGGGAGCAACACTTGCTCCCGGTAGGCTACTTTTCGTGGTGTCTTTCGATGAATCCAATTATCTCGATAATAACCCAAATAGGCCAGCCAATTATAGTGGCGAATTTACCTAGATAATAAATGAACTTCAGCGGTACATATATAAGTCCGACGCTTTTTGGAACCATCATTAATAAGATGGAACCTCCACACCAGCATCCCGCTGCGATCAGTAAATAAATTAAAAACCGTATGTTTGCATTTCTGATATGCTCAGAAGTTGTCTCCATATTTGCAGTGTCGTAAATTGGAGTATAATCATTTCTCATCTTCTTAAATCCCCCTTTCGTAAAGAACGAAAGCACCACGCCTATCTCTTTATTATACAACGTTTATGCTTAAAAGTCAAGATGTATAATAATATCATGTTAAGCTCAGCGGTTTTGCAGATTATAGCAATCGTCACTATGGTAATAGATCATGTCGGCTGTTATTTTTTTCCGGAGCAACTTTGGCTTCGCGCGATTGGGCGCATGGCATTTCCAATTTTTGCCTTTCTGCTGGTTGAAGGTTTTAAGCATACGCGCTCGTTTCCGAAATACTTCGCGCGCATATTAGTCACGGCTATCGTTGCTCAATTTGCGATTGCTTTCCTTGATAAGTGGTCTAATTATAACGTTCTATTTTCTTTCTGCTTCTCACTAATCGCGCTTCTATGTATTGAATATGGTGGTTTCTTTATTGTTGCCATTCCATTGCTAGTATTAGCTGCGGGCGCAGTAAATTGTAGCTACGGCATCTGGGGCGTTTTGCTTGTATTAGGGTTTTATTGTGTTGATGGATTATTCCGCGATAAGTTTTTTACAAAAATAGCTTTGAACTTGGCGGTTTTGACAGCTATAACGCTATTAATGATAAATGAGTACGCTTGGCCTGTTCAGATTTTTGCCATATTTGCTAGCGTTCCGATTGCGTTATATTCGGGCAAAAAAGGACGCCGGCTTCCACGTATTTTTGGATACGTATTTTATCCGGCGCACCTCTTTATAATTGTACTGATTCGACTACTTTTTCTCTAGAATAGCCATCGTTGCGACGATGCGTAGCGCAAACTCGTCGGCATGGTCTGCGAGGAACTCGTTGACTGCTTTACCGCTGCCTGGCAAACGAGCGTTACGATAGTCATGGATTGCGATAATTCCACCAGCAATCATGCGTGGCGCAACTAATGCGAGACTAGTTTTGATTGACTCGTAGAAATCGCCATCGAGAAGAGCGAAAGAAATCTGGCCTGGCAAATCTGAATCGGTGAGTTCATTAAACCAGCCCTGAACGATTACTGGATCGGGAAGGGCATACTTCTTGAACTTATGAAGAACCGTATCTGGTGAAGCTTTAAGCTCGCCCTCTTTGAAACGCCAACCGTCACTGCTCTTATCTTCGGCGGTCTTTGCTGGAAGTCCTTCAAAAGAGTCGTAAAGATAGAGCCACTTATCTGGCGTATTGCGAAGCTCTCCGGCAAGTAAAATGGACGTATCGCCTTCATAACAGCCAAATTCTGTTACGTCGCCAGGCAAATCAATTGTCTTGCGCATTTCTGCCAAGAGCAATTCGGTTTCGCGATTTGGGATTTGTAGTTCTTTAGGCATCTAGAAAACCAATTTCCTTGCAGAGGGAAGCAAACTTCTCATGGAAGGTCTTCATATCTACTGAGTTATCGACATAGTAATCTGCAATCGCGATTGGGCCACCTTTTTCGAGATTCTCAATCTCGGTCTTATCGCGCTCTGCTGCTTCCTGGGCATTGAATGGGCGAACTGGGCGCTCTGCTAAGCGCTTACGGCGAAGAGCCTTAGGAACGACAATTGCAATAACGGTCATTTCGGTAGGGAATTCCTGGCGCAAAATCTTGTATTCAGTCCAAGAATATAGGCCATCGAGAACGATGCGCTTCTGACCAGCATTAATGAGGTCTTTTGCTTCCTTAACGACGCGCTTAACGACGAAATCTTTACCTTCTTTTTCGCGGATTTCTTCGCGGAATTTCTTTTCATTCTCGGGAGTGTCTTCGAGGCCGGCTTCTGCCATGCCTTTAAGGATTACGCCACCAAAATAGATTTTTGGAATTTTACGTTCAGTAAGATAATCAATGGCGGTCGATTTACCACTACCGCACATACCTACGATTGCTAGGATTTTTACGTCTTTCTTTTCCATTGCTACTAGTATAACAGATAAAAAAGATAAGCCCCAAATGGAGCTTATCTTTATGAATAAAACTAATCTTTCTTAGAAACTTTTTCTTTGATGTTTTTAGCTTCTTTTTTGCCTTTTTCGACAAGTTTTTTGCCGCCAGCTTTTGCTTTTGCGCCAGCTTTCTTTGCGCCGTCGGCGATATCTTTGCGGGTTTCCTTACCGGACTTTGGAGCCATAAGGACGCCTGCGACTGCGCCAGCGATTGTTCCAAGGACTGCGCCTAGGAAGAATTTGCCACCGCCATTTCCTTTCTTTTCTGTCATGCTACTCTCCTTTCTTGGATTTTTTGGCTTTCTTCTTTTCGGCCTTCTCGAGATAATTCTCGGTGAAGTACTTTACTAAGCCACCCACGGTAGTCATATCGCGAACGTTATCTGCAATATCGTCAGCTTTTTCAGCGATATTCTGACCCTGAAGCATGATCTTCTTTGCTTCCTTTGTAGCTCCGATGAGCTTAACTAGAAGGATGATGCCAACTAGAAGGAATAGGAATAGTGTAATTGATAAGATAAATACTAAAATCCAAGCAGGTGTTTCCATGATTATTCTCCCATGTTAATGAATTCTTCGTAAGCTGCGTAGTAGTTCTTTGGGTCGCCGGTAGTTAGCCATTTACCCTTAGACTTAGTAACTAGAACGTCGCCAGACTTTGCAAGCTTAGTGATTGCGTCTACAGTCCAGAGCTCATCATCGAGACCAGTGTTGGTTGGTACGAGATGTGCGAATACTTCTGGAGTTAGAAGGTAGCGGCCGTAAGAAGTAAGGTTGCTTGGGCTCTCTTCTGGGGTTGCTGGCTTTTCGACGATATGGCTAAGAGTCATCTTCTTTTCGTCTTTAAGTGCAATCATGCCGTACTTATTCCAAACTTCCTGAGGCATTTCCTGAGCGGTAATAATTGCCTTTGCGTCCGGATTAAGCTTGTAAGCATCAACGAGAGTCTTAACGTCGCCTTCGCCGAAGATAAGGTCATCGCTATAGAGAGCAACGAAAGCTTCGTCGTCATTTAGATATGGCTTTGCGCTAGCGATTGGGGAACCGTTGCCGTATGGGTAGCTAGGATCCTGCTCGATAACGGTAATGTTTGCGATGGAAAGGACTTCGCGAACTGCATCAAAGCGATCGAGCTTACCCTGAGATTCGAGCTGCTTGTAAATCTTTTCACAAGGGTTCTTGAAGTAGTCTTCGTAAATTGGTTTACCTTCGTGAGTTGCGACGATGATGATATCTTTGATACCGCCAGCGACACATTCCTCAACGACATATTGCATGATTGGCTTTGCGCCAAGTGGAATCATAGCTTTTGGTACTGTCTTGGTAATAGGAAGAAAGCGGCTAGCAAAGCCAGCGTCAGTGATGACTGCTTTCGTTGGGGCTTTATATGACATTTTATTTAATTCTCCTTCTATTATGATAGCTTATTTTTGATTAATTCGTTCACGCTAGCTGGGTTTGCTTTCCCTTTCGATTTCTTCATTACTTGTCCAACTAGGAATCCAATCGCTTTCATTTCGCCGTTTCTGACATCTTCGGCTGCTTTTGCGCACTCTGGCATCATTAATACTTCGTCAATAATTGCAGAAAGTGCGTTTTCGTCATTCTCCTGAAGGAGATTCATTTCTTTTGCGAGCTGATGTGGCGTCTTTGATGTGTTCTTTCTGTCGTACATTTCCATCAAGACGTCTTTGGCTGCGGTAGAGGAGAGTTCTTTCTTCTCGACCATTTCAGATAGTTCTAGAAGTTCGCTTGCGGTTGCTAGAGCGAAATCTTTATCCTGATTTTCTTCGGTAAGAAGAGTACTCGAGAACCAGTGAGCGATGCGTGGGCTAAGATTAATGTTCTTATCACAAGCTTCAGCGAGGCGCTTTGCAAGAATAGGATAGTTAATAATAGCTTCACGTTCGCTTTCGTCGAGGTTGAGAATATCAAACTTGGAACGATAATCCGCTGGCATCATTGGCATGGAAGCTGCAACCTTATCGACGTATGCGCGTTCGAGAACAATAGGTGGAACATCTGGTTCTGGCATGTAGCGATAATCCTGAGCCTCTTCCTTACTACGCTGAGAAGTAGTTTTGCCAGTAGTATCGTTCCAGCCGCGAGTTTCCTGAATGACGCGTTCGCCTTTTTCAAGCAAAGACTTCTGGCGCTTGTATTCGTATTCGACTGCGCGTTCGATGCTGCGGAAGGAGTTGAGGTTCTTAATCTCTGCGCGCTTACCGAGCTCATCGGTGTTAGAGATAGAGATATTAATATCGAAGCGCATGTTACCCTGGTAGAGATCGCCATTGGTTACGCCGGCGTACATCATTAAGCGATGAAGCTCTTCGCAGTATGCGCGAGCCTGAGCTGCAGAATGAATGTCTGGCATAGAGACAATCTCGATAAGTGGAGTGCCGGCACGGTTCAAATCGACGAGGGAATAATTGCCGAAGTGAGTTAGCTTACCTGCATCCTCTTCGAGATGTGCGTGCTCGATGCGAACATCGGAGCCGTCTGGTAGATGAACAACGCCTGCGCCAATAATTGGCTGGTAAAGCTGAGAAATCTGATAGCCCTTTGGCAAATCTGGGTAGTAGTAGTGCTTGCGATCAAAGCGGCTAACTAAGTTGATATCACAGTTCATTGCGAGACCAGCGCGAACTGCCTTTTCGACAGCTGCCTTGTTTAGAACTGGCAACATGCCTGGAAGTGCGTAGTCGATTGGACTAACACAAGAGTTTGGTTCTTTGTCTACGGCGTCATTGTCGACTGCGCTAAACAATTTAGTCTTGGTGTTTAGCTGGACGTGACATTCGATGCCGATGGTAATTTTATATTCACTCATCTAAATTGCTCCTAAGTCTTTTAATGCTTGTTTATAAGTTTCGAGCGCGTGAAGCGCCTGGCGATAATCCGGTCTAAAATCATGCTCGTGTGCAATCTGGTTGCGGAGTTTGTGTGCATGCCAGACAGAATTAAGTTGTGTGAACTTAGCTTTGCCGATGCGCTTTAGGCGATCGCCCATTGTGCGGCCTTGAACGCCCATTTCCATCATGGCGCGATCAAGAATTTTGTCGCCTTCAATGATAGCCATTGCGTAGCTGGATTCATTATCCTTCTCAAGAGAACGTTCGATGCGAAGAAAATCAATCTGATAATCTTCCTTGTCGAACTTATGGCCATGCTTTCCGGTCATACGAATTGCAAGAATCATTAAGATTCCTACAAGAACAATTGCGACCGCAAAAGCTATCAATGAGCCGTCCATGGACTATTTATCCTCCAATTCGCTCGCGATATGAAGCAAGATCTGATCGCTCTGGCGTGGACCAACGAGCTGAACGCCGATTGGGAGGCCTTCTTTGCTTTTGCCGGCAGGAACAGAAATAGCAGGAATACCAGCCATGCTTGGTGGAACGGTCATAACATCTTCGAGATACATCTGAAGTGGATCGCTAGTATTTTCGCCGAGCTTGAATGCTGGGCGTGGTGAAACTGGGCAGAGCAATGCGTCGTATTCTTTGAAAACGTCATTATAAGCGTTAATCAAGAGAGTGCGAGCTTTCTGTGCCTTTACGAAATATGCATCAAAGAAGCCGGAGCTTAGGACAAAGTTGCCGATAAGAATGCGGCGCTTATTCTCGGACATGAAACCTTCATTGCGAGAGTTACTATAAACGTCATTAAGTCCCTTAATATCACTAGAACGATGGCCATAGCGAATACCATCATAGCGGCTAAGGTTTGAAGCAACCTCAGCAGGCTGAACGATGTAGTAAATAGCTAGGGCGTATTTGAGCATCGGAATGTTTACGTCCTCGACCGTGTAGCCAGCTTTCTTTAGCTTTGCTGCATAATCTTTAACGGTCTTCTTGACGTCCTCGTCGATGCCTTCGCCCATGAAATCGGTAATAAGACCAATTTTCTTCTTTTCTGGCTTTGCGTCAGCTAGATTCTTAGTCCAGAAATCATTGAGGGTGGTTGAATCTTTTGCGTCTTTGCCAGCAATGATGGACATTATTAAATTAGCATCTTCGACATTCTTCGCAAAACAACCCATAACATCAGTGGAAGAAGCCATAGCGACTACACCATAGCGGCTAACGGTGCCATAAGTTGGCTTAACGCCGACTACGCCGTTGAAGCTAGCTGGCTGGCGAATTGAACCACCAGTATCGCTACCGAGCGCGAATGGAACGATATCGAGAGCTACAGCTACTGCACTACCGCCACTAGAGCCACCAGCAACGCGAGTCTTATCGTGAGCGTTGGAAGTTGGACCAAAATAAGAGTTTTCAGTGCTACCACCATGTGCGTAAGCGTCAAGGTTTGCGCGACCAATCATGATTGCGCCCTCTGCTTCAAGCTTCTTGACTGCAGTTGCGGTGATTGGGGAAGCAAAATCTTCGAGCATCTTTGCAGCTGCGGTAGTCATGCCTTCTGGGCTGAGGTAGTTATCCTTGAGCGCAAAAGGAACGCCTGCTAGGCGACCGACTGGCTCACCTTTTTCGATCTTTGCGTCGATTTCGCGAGCATGCTCAAGTGCACGAGCCTCATTCATAGAAATGAAAGCGTGATATTCTTCGTATTCTTTTGCTTTTTCAAGCGCGGCGCGAACTAGATCGACCGCTTTGGTATTCTTATCGGCAATAATCATAGAACTTTTGGAACCTTTATCTGGTTATCTTCGCTCTCGACTGTGAGCGCAAGTAGGTCTTCGCGGTCTGCTTCGAATTCTTCGATGATATCTTCGCGCCAAACATTCTGCATGTCAAAACATTGGTATGTTGGCTCGACGTTCTCGGTGTTCAATTCGTCAAGCTGCGAAAAATAATTGACAATATTGCTGAGATCCCGGATAAGTGGCTCAATCTGTTCTTCACTAAGAGTGATATTGGACAAATCTGCCAAATGCAGGACATCGTTTCTAGTAATAGACATAGTTAAATTATACTACATCTATCTCTGTTTTTACAGGTCAGATAACTGCTCGATATCTGCGCCAAGTTGAACAAGGCGATGGGCGAAATTCTCGTAGCCACGAGCGATTGAGTAAGTATTGCGAAGAACGGAGCGTCCAGGGGCGGCGAGCATAGCAAGCATGATAACGACTGCTGGGCGTAGAGCTGGTGGAGCCATCATTTCTGCTGGGCGCCAGTTGGTTGGGCCATTAATGAAGATGCGATGTGCATCGAGGAGCTCGACCTTAGCATTAAGGTTTGCTAGCTCAGTAGAATAAATTGCGCGGTTTTCGAAAACCCAGTCATGAATAAGTGTGCGGCCTTCAGCGGTGGCGGCAATTACGGAGAAGAATGGCAAAGAATCAATATTGAGGCCAGGGAATGGCATTGGGTGAATCTTGTCGACTGGTGCTTTAAGCTTTGACTTTTGAAGCTTCAAATCAACTAGACGCGTGCGACCATTATCGGCGACGTATTCGTCGGAAATAGTCATTTTCTGACCCATGCTACGGAGTACTTCGAGCTCGATTTCGAGGAATTCGATTGGGACGCGCTTAATCTCAATTTGGGATTTTGTTACGATGCCTGCTGCTATGAAGCTCATTGCTTCGATTGGGTCTTCGCTTGGTGCGTATTCGATATTTTTGCAGATATGTTTGACGCCATGGACGGTAATATTGGTTGTACCGATGCCGTCAATTCTTACGCCTAGCTTTTCAAGATAGAAACAGACATCCTGAACCATGTAATTTGGGCTAGCACCAACGATTAGGGTTTCACCTGGGCATAGTGCAGCGGCCATAATTGCGTTCTCGGTAACAGTATCACCGCGCTCAGTAAGGACAATTTTTCTCTTTGCATCACTGATATCTTTGACCTTAGCTTCATAAAAACCAGGGTTCGATTTAGCATCGACGGTGAGACCGAAAGATTTTAGAGCATGTAAATGTGGCTCTACGGTGCGTGAGCCAAGAGAACAGCCGCCGGCGTAAGGGAGACGGAACTCTTTGAAATGATGGAGAAGTGGACCCATCATCATGATTACGGTGCGCGTGCGACGAGCGGCGTTCATATCGAGGTTTTCAAGATTTAGCTTGCGTGGTGGATCAATTTCAAGATCGCGACCATTGTTGACCCAAGCGGTTTTTACGCCAATTGAATCAAGTACTTCGAGGATACGGTAAACTTCCTCGATATGCGCAAGATGGCGGAAGGTGGTTTTGCCTTCGTTAAGCAAAGCTGCGCAGAGAAGGCCGACAGCAGCATTCTTTGAAGTATTAATCGTGACGGAGCCATGAAGCTCTTTGCCGCCGTTGATGCTATAGCCCTGAGTTGCACTTTCGTTGATAGTAATAATCTGATAATTGAGGGCGTGACTAATCTTAGAGATTATCTCAAGAGATGCATTTTGCTTACCATGCTCAATGCGATTGATAGCAGATTGGCTTGTTCCGATTTTTTCAGCCAATTCGGCCTGAGTCATATCTATACGACTGCGTGCCGAAGCGATAATATTACCAATTTCAACCATGTAATCTGCTTGTTTCTTCATGGTTTTAGTATATCACTTAATGCATAAAAAAGAGCCAATTTTCTTGGCTCTTTTTGTAGTTTTTGAGAACTATTCAGCGTTCGTATGAACTGCAACGACATCGTCAAGATCGTCAACTGCATCGAGGAGTTTCTCTAGCTTTACGCTAGCTTCTTCGTCTACAGGAACGTTGTTGTTTGGAACATACTGAAGTTCTGCGGAATCAATTTCGAAACCTGCTTCAATAAGAGCAGCGCGAACCTTCATGAGGTCGCTAGCTACAGTATAGATGGTAGTGCCATCTTCTTCGTCTGCGACATCTTCAGCGCCGGCGTCGAGTGCGCTCATCATGATTTCGTCACCCTTTGCCTTAGTGAAGATTACGCCTTTGCGAGTGAACTGGAACATGACTGAACCTGGATCTGCCATGCGGCCACCGTTCTTTTCGAGAGTGTGGCGAACTTCTGGCATAGTGCGGTTTTTATTGTCGGTAGCGATTTCGATAATAATGCCAACGCCGCCAGGGCCGTAAGCTTCGTAAGTTTCTTCAATCAAGGCTGCAGCGTTCTTGTCTGCGACGCGTGCGATTGCACGTTCAATGTTTGCCTTTGGCATGTTAGCAAGGCGAGCTTTTTCAAGTACCATTGCTAGAGTTGGGTTCATAGCAGGATCGGTGCCGCTACGTGCTGCGATTGCGATCTGGTTGCCGATTTTCGTAAACAACGCACCGCGCTTTGCATCAACGACTGCTTTCTGGCGCTTGGTGGTTGCCCATTTACTGTGTCCACTCATTAATAATTTCCTCTTGTATTTTGTCTAATTTATTCTATTTTACCACAATTATTAGAACATATTTTCAAAAAAGTGCCAAAAATAAAGCACTCATGCTTCGAGCAACAAAAGAACGGGAGTATTCTAGCGAAAATTACTTTTAAAAATAGAGGAGAAATAGATGAAAATCTATAAACGAATTCAATTTAAAAAGCGGGAGCTAATTAAACTAAGGCAAGATTTTGATGATTATATATGGGCTGCGGTCGATTCGTCTAATTACTCTATTTCTTTGGGTGACGAATATCTGGCCGATTTAAGGGATTGTCTATTGATGAAGCGCAGTCAGCCGGAGAACGTGTACGGCATTGGTTTTAATTTGGAAACTGGAGAAGTAGATTATGTGGCGCAAATTAACCGACGTAATCCACGCGTAGGAATGAGTGGCAAGCTTAGCGAGGAAGAAAAAGAGAAGATTGATAAGCTATTGCATTACTTCTTCGAGAAGCTTCCGGTATATCGCGACGAATCTAAGAAGGAAGAGGAGGAGGTTGAAGAATTATCTGATACGACTATATCTATATAGTAAAGAATGATAAAATAAAGACATAAATTTGGAGGTAATTTTCTAATGGCTAAGAAGAGTCAGGAAGTGGTGGGCGACGGAAAAGTTGAAGATAGCAAGAAACAAGCCCTAAATCTTGCATTGTCTCAGATTACAAAACAGTTTGGCGATGGTTCTATTATGAAGCTTGGCGATCAATCCAAGATTGATGTTGAGCTATTTTCGACCGGCTCATTGGCGCTAGATTTGGCGCTCGGTGGTGGCTATCCAAAAGGCCGTATTATTGAAATTTATGGCCCAGAATCATCTGGTAAGACTACTTTGGCGCTCCATGCTATTGCTGAAATTCAGAAGCAAGGCGGTCAAGCTGCATTTATCGATGCTGAGCACGCATTGGATCCAGCTTACGCGCGTAAGATCGGTGTTAATACTGGCGATTTACTAATTTCTCAGCCAGATAATGGTGAGCAGGCTCTCGAAATTTGCGAAACTCTCGTTCGCTCTGGTGCAGTTGACCTTATCGTAGTCGACTCCGTTGCTGCGCTTGTGCCACAAGCAGAAATTGATGGCGATATGGGTGATGCTCAGATGGGTCTTCAGGCTCGTCTCATGTCTCAGGCTATGCGCAAGCTTACCGGCATTATCAGTAAAACTAAAGCGACCGTTATCTTCATTAACCAGATTCGTATGAAAATCGGCGTTATGTTTGGTAATCCAGAAACTACTACTGGTGGTAATGCTCTAAAGTTCTACGCGTCTGTTCGTATTGATATTCGCCGTATTGGCCAGATTAAGGATGGCGAGGATATTTCCGGTAACCGTACAAAGATTAAAGTTGTTAAGAACAAGATTGCTGCGCCATTCCGTACTGCAGAGTTTGACATTATGTATAACGAGGGCGTAAGTAAGACTGGCGATGTTCTTGATCTTGCAGTTAGCCATGGCGTTATGGAAAAGGCTGGTGCATTCTTGAAATATAATGGCGAAACTCTTGGCCAAGGCCGTGAGGCAGTCAAGCGCCTATTTAAGGAAAAACCAGAACTTATGGCCGAAATTGAGGCTAAAGTTCGCGAGGCTGCTAAGAACGACGAGTAGAATAATTAATGCTCGAAACGCATACGATTTTTGAACAAGAGGCTGACGGAAATAAAAAACCGTCAGCCTATCATGTAACGGATATAAAAGAAGCCGTTCGTGATAAGAACCGCGTTAATATTTATATTAACGATAAATTTTTCTGTTCTCTGGATATTTCTCAGGTTATAGATTTACATATAAAAATCGGGCGTGAACTAGAAAAGGATGAACTTGATCAATTAAAGCGTGCCTCTGATTTCGGAAAATTCTATGCTAGGGCGCTCGAGTATTCATTGACTCGCCCACATTCTTCCAAGGAAATTAGAGATTATCTAAAACGTAAAACCCTAGATCGTAAGATTCGCGTTAAGGATAGGAAGACTGGTAAATATAAGACAAAAGAGAAAAAAGGCTACGATGCATCGCTTATAGAACTGGTTTTTAATAGATTAGAAGAGCGAGGATATATTAATGACTATCGTTTTGCTGAGTTATGGGTTGAAAATCGCAATGTTAGTAAGGGTACTAGCATGAAGAAAATTCGCATCGAGCTTCAGCAGAAAGGTATTTCAAGCGCTGTAATTGATGATGTTTTAGGAAATAGCGAGCGCGATGATATTGATGAATTGCGTAAGGTTATTGTGCACAAGGCAAAAAAATACCCTGACGAGCAGAAATTAATTCAATATCTACTGCGCCAGGGCTTTAATTATTCAGATATTTCCGAAGAATTATCTTCGATAGAATCTTCCTCAGTGTAAGCTGGCTTGCGGAAAGGATTCGTGAAGTTAGGGACGAATTCTTTTGCCTCTTCTTTTTTGTCTTTCTTTGGCATTTTTACCTGAGCTTTGTCATGCTTAATGGTGACTTTAAAATCATCAATTTCAACAATTTGAGAGCGATTAATTGTTAGCTCTGGATCGAGCAATGAAGACATAAATGGGCGTTGAACGATTAGCTGATAAATCATGAAAGTACCAGAATCTAGAGTGTAGTCTACGATTTTGCCGAGTTTTTTGCCGTCAGTAGTAACAACCTTAAGGCCTACGAGATGAAACTCTAGGTTCATAATCTTATCGAAACGAATTACGTCCTCTCTGGTAGTGAAACGATCGGCGGAATCTACAATGAGGCCAGCATTGCTAATCTCGCGAACATCCTGAGTGTCAAGGATATTGCCGACTTCTGGGTCATTTTTAATAATTGGGCCATCCAATGAATAAGCGACGACCTGTAATTCTTCTGGATCAATAATAGCCTCGCGAATCTCAGCAATCGGGCCGCCGACATGAAGGCTTAAAATTGGCATATTTGATACTTTAGAACCGACCAATAACATATTTAAATTATACCATAAACGGCATAAAAATCTTTTTTCTATATATAATTAAGGGTAATGAGGAAAATCTTGGCAGTTTCGGGCGGAATCGATTCCGTAGTTTTATTACATCTTTTTAAAGATGAAAAACCGATTGTTGCTCATTTTGACCATGGGATTCGCGCAAATTCGAGCGAGGATGCAAATTTTGTCGAGAAACTAGCCAACGAATATGGATTGGAATTCGAATGTAGAAGAGAAGAACTTGGCGAGAATTGCAGTGAAGCGATTGCTCGTAAAAAACGATATGAGTTTTTTGCTGAGTTGGCGCAGAAATATGATGGAGTAATCTACGTCGCGCATCATGCTGACGACGTAATCGAATCAATTGTAATTAATTTATTGCGCGGCACTGGCTGGCGCGGCTTAGCGCCAATGAATTCGAAGAATATCGAGCGTCCACTGCTAGAATGGTCTAAGCGTGATATTTATAAATATGCTACAGAAAACAGCCTAGTTTTTAGGCAGGATCAAACGAATACTGAAGGTAATTATTTGCGCAATAAGATTCGCGAAAAACTGCGCTTTCTGTCGGAAGAGACTAAAAAGAAAATCCTTGAAATCTATCAGAAACAATCCAATTTATATAATGAGTGCGACGAGCTGTTGGGCGAAATTATTCAAAACGATGGCGGCTACTATTCGAAAGATGTTATCGAAAATAGCTCAGATGACTGCGCAATGGAGATTATTCGTTATGTTTTGAGCTTAAATAATATTTCACTAACTCGTCCGCAGCTCCAGCGATGCGTTGAGGCGATTCGTCATTACTCGCCAATGAAGCGTCTGAGTCTTGGAAGGGCGAACTTCTTAGAGGTCGGTAAGTATAGTTACCGTGTGATATAATTAGAGTGCATGAAAATGCATAAAACGAGAGCTAAAAACTCTCTTACAGCATTGTTAACCTTTATTTTTGCTATTGTTTTTGGTGTCTCGACTTTTTGTGGCTATGCTTTTGCTGCTAGTGAGAGTATTGAGGGAGTAAATGACGACAAATCCGTCCATTATATCTCCGTATATGACGAAGATAAAAAGATAAATATTCGTTCTGATGCTACTACCGTGCGTGAAGTTTTATTACGCGCTGAAATTGTCCTTAATTCTGGCGATAAAGTTGAGCCTTCATTAGATGAAAAAATTGCATCAGAAGATTTCAACATTAATATTTACCGTGCCAGAGATGTTATTGTTTTGGATGGTTATCATAAAAAGCATGTTCGCACGGCAAGTACGACCCCGGAAGAAATCGCGACAGATGCGGGTGTTGAGCTGTTAGATGCGGATGTAGTAGAACTGGTTCCATATAATAGTCTCCTCGAAAGCGGTAAAACTACTGCTTATAGCGTTAAGCGCGCGAAGACCGTAAATATTAATTTTTATGGCAAAAATGTCACAGTTCGTACGCAGAAAAATACAATTAATGAGCTACTAAAAGAGCAGGAAATTGATACTAATACAGAGAAGAACTGGGTTTCAATGCCGCTAAAAACTAAGATTAGCGACGGTATGCATTTCATTATTCAGCCACAAGGTGTTCAGACAATTACTGCGGAAGAAAACATTTCGTATAGTGAGAAGACTATTCAGGATTACGACATGGAGTATGGAAAGCGCAGTATTGTTAAATATGGTGAACTTGGTAAGAAAACTGTAACATACGAAGTTAATATGAAGGATGGTAAAGAGCTATCTCGTAAAGTATTATCAGTAATCGTTACTAAAGAGCCGGTTACTCAGGAAGTTAAAGTTGGCATGAAGCTAAATCTTCCATCTGGTTCACACGAAGATTGGATGGCTGCGGCTGGTATTTCTGCTTCCGATTATGGTTATGTGAATTACATTATCTCTCATGAATCTAGCTGGCGCCCAAATGCATCTAACGGTAGATATTTTGGTCTATATCAGACAAGTCAATCACGTTTAATTAATGACTGTGGCGGTAACTGGGTAAACGACCCTGTTTGTCAATTACGTTCCGCTACCGGCTACGCCACTAGCCGTTATGGAAGCTGGGCAAACGCTTATAGTCGCTGGCGCGCACAAGGATGGTGGTAAATGAAAAACAAGAAATCACTAGGACAAAACTGGCTTAAGGATCGTGATATTTTGATTGATATCGCCGATCATGCATCGGTTGACGATTCGGATACTGTAGTTGAAATCGGCCCGGGTCTCGGCACTCTTACGTCTGCATTATTTAAGTTTTTCGATAAAGTGATTGCTGTTGAGCTTGACGATCGTTTAGCAGAGAACTTGCCGAAATCATTCCCAGGCAAAAATCTTCAGGTTATTCACCAAGATGTCTTGAGTCTGGATTTAGAGAAGCTAGATTTGCCGAAGAAATATGTCGTTGCTGGAAATATTCCATATTACATTACCTCTCCAATTATTCAGAAATTTATTCATGCTGCTCGCCGTCCAGAAAAAATTGTCTTATTGATGCAAAAAGAGGTTGCAGAGCGTCTTGCTGCTGAACCCGGTGATTATTCGATTCTTGGTCTTTCTGCGCAGATTTATGCTAAAGTTACGCTCGGTCCTGTTGTGTCGCGCGAATTCTTTACGCCACCTCCAAAGGTTGATAGCCAGGTTGTTATTCTTGAGCCACTCGATGAGCCGCTTGCTAGCGAAAAAACCATGTCTCTAATTAAGCTAGGCTTTATTGCGCCTCGCAAAAAATTGGCTACAAATCTTACTATTGGTTTGAAACTTTCCAAGGAAGAAATATTGCAGAAATTTGCCGAAAATAATATTTCGGAAAATGCTCGCCCAGCTGACTTAACTATCGCCGATTGGGTAGCACTTGAAAAATCTCTATAATCTTGTTATTATAAGCAAAAGCATTTTATAAAAACAAAAACAGGATTTATCTTTATGGATTCAAACAACGATGCTGGTCAAAATCCATTTACGCCAGATGAGGGTAATGGCGCAACTTCATTTGCGTCGGACTTTGATATGAGCGCTATCAATGAGGCTATTGCTGCTGGTAGCGATGAAACGACCAATATTCAGAACTCTTTCGATGTAAATGATATTGAGTTAGATAATACGCCAACTTCTGATGCCGACTTGCAGAAGCAATTGAATGACGATCCGAATATGAGTTTGGCTAGCTCGAACAGTGCTGTTGATATTAAGGAAATTGAAAATTATAAAGAGCCTACCGAGGAGCCAGCTGCTACCTTTGTCGGTGGCGATATTATGGACGAGGAAGAGAAGCCGAAAGATGATGACGGCTCTGATGGTACCGAAATGCTAGCGGGTATCGATGAGGTCGCTGCGGCTGACTTTACAAATAATGTAGCGCCAAGTACCCCAGACGAAACTGTTGTGACGCGTGCTCCTGAGGCTGCTCCAAACAAAGATATTTCTCTTGAGCAAGCTTCAATTAGTACTCCGAAGAAAAAGAAGAGCAAAGTGCCAACCGTACTATTAATCGCCCTTGGCATAGTCGCTATTGCTGCAGTTGCGGTTGCAATTGTTGTTTCTCTAGGGAAATAGTTCAAGATAAAAGCATGAAAAAACGGGCCACAAGCCCGTTTTTTGCTAGAAGAAGCGTATTCCAGTGAATGGGAAGATGCGCATGACGGCTGGACCGATAACGCGACAGAATGGAATAGTGCCAAGACCATTACGAGAATCATACGAATTTGAACCCTCACGATTATCGCCAGATACGAAGATCTCGCCTTCCGGAACAACGACATTGATATTGCCGGAGGTATTTGCTTTTGGCCCATCAGTGTCGGATTTGCGAGTTGTTTCATCTGGATGGAAGCCATCAGGATTCTCGTCATTATAGACGGTTAAAATGCCGTTTTCGACAGTGACGCGCTCGCCAGGGAAAGCAATCACGCGCTTGATGATATACTGATCTGCAACGCCGGATAGGGCATCACAATTCGTCGCAGACGTATTGCCGCCGTTGGCGAAAACAATTACTTGACCACGCTCTGGGATATATTCTTTTTCGGCAAAATGAGCCATAGAAACTGGCACTCTGTTAACGATGACGCGATCGCCTGACATGAGAGTATTTTCCATTGAGCCACCAACTACGCTGTAGCTACGGAAAACGAAAGAATTCAAAATAAAAGTACCAAGCACGACTGCGCCCGCAAAAACCAAAAAGCTAAGAATATCTTTAAGAGCTGGATATTTTTGCGCAAAAGTCGGTTTTTGTTCCATTCCTATATTTTAGCATAAGTAGCGTGAAAAGGCTCTCCATGCTAAAATAAATAGAGTTATGGCAGATTATATTGCACTACGCAAAGGGCGCAATGCTCTCAGTAGCGTCCTACATATTGTCTTGAATATTTCTTTGGCTGTTTTTTCGACGGCTCTTACTGTTATTAGTGGCAACTGGGTTTTTGGCGTATTGCTCGTTCTGCTTTCGAAGTGGCGCATTGTAGCTGTTCGCCCACGCTACTGGTGGACTAATATCAAGGCTAACTTAGTCGATTTAACTGTCGGTATGAGTTTAGCGCTACTGGTCTATATGGCTGGTAATGAGTTTAATGCGTGGCATGCTATCTTGACTACTATTTATGCGGTTTGGCTTGTTATTATTAAGCCTCGCAGCGAAACTATTATGACTGAGATTCAGGCAATGTTTGCCGTCTTCTTTGGTACTTTTGCGGCGACTCTCGTTAGCTCACAATTTGATCCGCTAGTTGGCGTATTAGTCTGTAGTATCATCGGTTATGGTGCAAGTCGTCACGTCCTGATGCAGAGCGACGATCGCGACTTTACTTTTACTACCTTTATCTGTGGCTTATTAATGGGTGAGGCTAGCTGGATTTTCTATCATTGGTCCATTGTTTATAAGTTTGATAGCGCGGCGACATTAGTTATTCCTCAGCTGCCGATTGTTGCAAGTGTATTATTCTTCTTATTTGCTCGCGGCTACAAATCCGCATTATTGCATGACGGCAAAGTTCGCGCAGACGATATTCTTATGCCAGCAATTTTTACAACTTTAGTTATGTTTACTATGATATTCTTCTTCTCAGTCGCAAGTTTCAATGTTTAAGTTTTTCCTAAAATAAGGAGGTTAAGGTGGAAAATAATCAAAACAAACCAGATTGGCATAATTATGCAACTAAGACGGGCGCAACTCTTACTAAAGACGGCTCGACAAATAATCAACGCAAAAAGAGCAATGGTAATGGTGGCATTATTGCGCTAGCAATCTTCTCACTGCTAGTTGGCGCTGCTGGTTTGACTTTTGGCATTATTTCAATCTTTAACGCAAACAAACCAACCGAGACGGTTGCTACCGTTTCAGCTGATGGCTATTATTCTGGTAATTCAACTGAATTTAAAGAAACTTCTATTGCGAATATTGTAAGTAAAGTTACTCCCGCTGTCGTTTCGATTATTTCCGAAACTCGTAGCACTGGCTACCAATCACTCTTCGGTAGCAGAACTTCACAGTCTGCCGGTACTGGCATGATTGTAAGTGCGGATGGATATATTATTACTAATAAGCATGTTATTGAAGGCGCGACTAAGGTTCAGGTAATTACTGATGCTGGCGATACTTATGATAACGTTTCAATCGTTGGCGAAGATCCACTCAATGACGTAGCTTATTTAAAGATTAAAAATGCTAAAGATTTGCCAACTATTACGCTCGGCGATTCAAAATCTATCGCAGTCGGCCAGCCGGTATTAGCAATCGGTAACGCGCTTGGCGCATATCAGAATACGGTTACTCAAGGTATTATTTCTGGAACTGGTCGCTCGGTTACTGCAAGTGATTCTAATGGCGGAAATGCGGAAACTCTTACCGATATGCTTCAGACGGATGCCGCAATTAATCCAGGAAACTCCGGTGGCCCACTCGTAAACGCTGCTGGCGATGTAATTGGTATTAATACTGCTGTCTCTACGAGCGCAAACGGTCTTGGCTTCGCGATTCCTATCTCCGCTACTAAGGGTATGCTTGCAAATATCATGGAGAATGGTAAGAGTGAGCGCGCTTATCTTGGCTTAACCTATGTCACAGTTACTGCGGAAGTTGCAAAAGAGGCAAAGTTGTCCGTAAACCATGGCGCATATATCTACAATAGCTCCAATCGCAACGCTGATGCTGTCGTGGAAGGTGGTCCAGCAGATAAGGCCGGTATCAAGAAGGGCGACGTTATTACTAAGGTAGGTAATATTGAAGTTGGCCGCGCTGGCTCAATTTCGACCTTGATTGGCGAATATAAGGTTGGCGACACTGTTCAGTTAACTTATATTCGTGACGGGAAAGAGGCTACTACGAACGTAACGCTAGAAGCTTACGAAGATTAAGGCTTGAAAAAGGGTCGCATCGGGAGATGCGGCCCTATAAAGGAGGTAAAAGAACGAGAGTTCCTTACTTACTAGGGGGTCTGAGAGCCTTTCTGAGCTCCATGTTCTCCTTCTCGAGCTTCTTGAGCTTCTTGCTCTTCTTACAGTATGAGTCGAGAATCTCGAGTAAGAGGGAGTTGTTGATTGCTACGTTTTCGCCATAATCACGCAATATTTTGCGCAGCTTTGTGATCATTAAGTCTCCGTCTCTAGTAACAATAATCGGATCAGTCTCCGTGGCTCGATTTTTGACATCGAATTTAACAAGAGGAGTCTTAAGGATACTAACGATTGCCTTTCTGGTCTTCATTTAGCTACCTGCCTTTCAAGAAAATGTACGACAACGAATGTCTAGTTGCATATTTTAACATAAAAATAGCGCAAAGTATAGCACTCTATCAGATAGTGTGATATAATTGCTAGGTAATAAATTTTAACGAAACAGCTACATTGTAGCAAAGGAGAAGGTAGAAGATGCCTGTTAAAGCAGATATCAAAGAGCTTCTTGCTGCTGGCGCTCATTTTGGTCACAAGACCAGCCGCTGGCACCCAAAGATGGCTCCATACATCCACAGCAAGCGCGAAGGCGCACATATTATCAACCTTGAGAAGACTGTCGATGCTCTCGACGAAGCATTGGCTGAAATGACCAAGCTCGCTGCAAAGGGTAAGAAAGTTCTCTTTGTTGGTACTAAGAAGCAGCTCAAAGACACCGTTAAGGAAGTTGCTGAGTCTATCGATATGCCATACGTTACTGTTCGTTGGGTAGGCGGTATGCTTACTAACGTCGAAACTGTAACCAAGCAGATTCGCAAACTTAAAGATCTCGAACGCCGCATGGCTTCTGGCGAACTCGAAAAGCGCTACAACAAGCTTGAGGTTCAGCGTTTCCAGGAAGAGATTGATACCCTTAATGAACGCTACGGTGGCATCAAGGATATGGCAGAGCAGCCAGTTGCAGTTATCGTTACTGATATGATTCAGGACAAGAACGCAATCAAGGAAGCTAAGACTCTTAACATTCCTGTATTCGCAATCTGCGATACAAATACTGACCCTAGCGAAGCTGACTTTGCTATTCCAGCAAACGATGACGCTATCAAGTCCGTAAAACTTATTCTCGATTACTTCGCTGCAGCTATCAAAGATGGCAAAGCAAAAATTGCAAAATAAACTAGAACAAAGGAGCTAAAAATGGCTGAAATCAGCATTGAATCAATCAAAAAACTCAAAGAGCTCTCCGGCGTAGGTCTTACCGATGCAAAGAAGGCACTCGTCGAAGCTGACGGTGATTTCGATAAAGCTCTCGAAGCTATGCGCAAAAAAGGTCTAACCAAGGCTGAAAAGCGTGGCGATCGTGAAACTCGCGAAGGTGTTGTTGATTCTTACATTCATGATGGTCGCCTTGGCGCTATCATTGAGCTCAACTGTGAGACTTCTTTCGTTGCTAAGACTGACGAATTCAAATCTCTCGCACATCAGCTCGCAATGCAGGTTGCATCTATGAACCCACTTTACGTTAGCGAAGCAGACATTCCTGCAGACGTAAAGGAAGCAAAGATGAAAGAATTCGAAGCTAACTTCAAGGGTCCAGAGAATATGAAAGAGCAGATTCTTGGTGGTCAGATCAAGAAAGCTTTCTCTGACAAGGTTCTCATGGATCAGCCTTACATTCTCGATGATTCCAAGACTGTTGAACAGTTCATCAAGGAAGCTATCGCAAAGACTGGTGAAAACATTGTCGTTAAGCAGTTCAAGCGCATCGAGCTTGGTGTTACTGAGTAATTAACGCTCAAAAAATTAAAAAGAACCCTTTGCCGTTTGGCGGGGTTCTTTTTTGTGCTACCGATATTAACTTATTGAAAAAACTCCACGCCCATTTCGCCGTTTCTCAACTTATTAAGACGCAACGAACTTATGAAAGAGTTGAGGCGAGAATGAGGTTTTTATCTATCTGTAGTATATTCAATAAGTTCGTTAGGTTTCAATAAGTTCAAAAATGGAGATAATAGCATAAAAATCCTTCATAAGTTAAGGCAGGAGCTAGCGTCGTGATATATAATATATCTTATGAGCAAACTTATTTTAATCACGAATCCGGGCAGCGCTAGTCGTAAATATGCGCTTTACGATGGCGATCAACTCTTAGCGCAGCTTCACTTTGAGTATGAAGGCAAGAAAGTAATCTGCACGCTCAAAGATAATGATGGCAATAAAAAGAACATTAAGACTGAAATTACAGATCTTAACGGCGCAATTGCAGATGTTCCTCGTATTTTGAAGGAAGAGGAATATACTAGCGAGCAACACAAGCTTGAGGCTGTCGTAGTTCGCATTGTCGCTCCTGGCGATTACTTCACTAAGGATCATGTTATTGATGCTGAATATATGAGCCAGCTCAAGATTGCAGAAAAGCGCAATCCTATTCATGTTCCAACAACTGCAAACGAAATTCGTGGCATCCGCGATTCTTTCAAAGATGTAAAGATTATTTCCGTTTCCGACTCTGCTTTCCATTGGGAAAAGCCGGATACGATGAAATATTATAGCTTCGATATGGAACTCGCAGACAAGACTGAAATTAAGCGCTATGGCTATCATGGTCTTTCTTATGCCTTCATTTCTCGCTATATGAAAGAGCAGGGCATTCTTCCAGAGAAGCTAGTTGCTATGCATCTTGGTTCTGGTTCTAGCGTTTCCGCTATTTTCGAAGGTAAAGCTATGGATAACTCCATGGGCTACACTCCACTCGAAGGTGTTGCAATGTCTACTCGCGTCGGTACCATCGATGCTGCAGCTGCACTTGGTCTCAAGAAAGAGCTCAAGATTGAAAGCGACGAAGAATTCTTGCTTTATCTAAACAAGAAATGTGGTCTTCTTGGTCTTTCTGGCTGCACTGACGATATGCGTGAGATTATTCAAAAGCGCGACGAAGGCGATCTACGTGCAACTATGGCACACTCAATCTTCGTTTATCGCATTCAGAGCTATGTTGGCCAGATGGCAGCAAGCCTCGGCGGTTGCGATGCGCTTGTCTTCGCAGGTACCATCGGTGAACGTTCTGACGAAATCCGTCGCTTTGTAACTCAGAAGATGGAATATCTTGGCTTCAAGCTCGACAACGAGAAGAACGAAAATCCAGTCTTCGATGGTCGCCATGCGCTCATTTCTACCTCTGATAGTAAGCCTATCTATATTGTCATGACCGATGAAACCGATCAGATGATTTACCGCGCACAGGCTCTCCTTTCTGAAGGCGAAACTGCTGAGTAATTAATCTTTACCTAGCGTCAATCTCTCCATAAGCGTTATAATTAACTTATGGAGAGATTTTTTGACTATTTTAAGCCCGAACATTACGATTTAGATTTTACGATTAGCGCCGATAAAACGCGTCTAGTCGGTATAGCTAAGATTAAAGGTGAAGCGAAAGCGGAGAAGATTAAGCTTCATGCTGAAAAACTTCGCATAAAAGAATTTAAACTTAGCGGCAAAGAATCTGAATATGTTCGTGAAAATGGCGCCATTATTATTGATGGCCTCAAAAAATCTCAAAAAGTCACCCTAGAATTTACCTATTCAGCTCCTATCGAAGCGGATATGGAGGGTGTCTATCTCTCTACTTATGAATTCGGCGATAAAACCGAAAAAATCGTTACTACTCAGTTCGAATCTCACTATGCGCGCCAGTGTTTTCCATGCGTAGATGAACCAAGCGCAAAAGCAACCTTCAATCTTACTCTCCGCTCTGAGATTCCTACAGATATCATGCTCGGTAACATGCCGGTAAAAGAAGAACAGCTCGAGCCAGATATGAAGACGGTTGTCTTCGAAGAGACGCCGAAAATGTCTACTTATCTTCTAGCTTTCGCTGTTGGTAATTTTATTGGTTATCAGACCGTTTCGAAACATGGCGTTACTATTACGGCTTACGCGGGTCTACATCAGAAAGTCGAAGATCTTAAATATGCTGGTGATTTTGCGGCTGATGTTCTAGATTTTTATGATGACTGCTTTAAGACTCCATTCCCATTACCAAAGATGGACTTATTGGCTTTACCGGATTTCGAGGCTGGCGCAATGGAAAACTGGGGTCTCGTCACTTTCCGCGAGATTGCGATGCTTGCGAATGAGAACTCCGCAATTGATCAGAAGCAATATGTCGCAATTGTCGTCGCTCACGAGTTATCTCATATGTGGTTCGGTGATCTTGTTACGATGAAATGGTGGGATGATTTGTGGCTAAATGAATCATTTGCGAATATGATGGAGGTCTATTCTACGGATAAGATTCGTCCAGAACTTTCCGCATGGGATGATTTCTATACGTCTGCAATCCTTGGTGCTTTCCATCGCGATTGTTTGCCGGGTGTCCAGCCGGTTAAGGTTGAAGTGAAGAATGTCGAGGAAATCGCAAATCTCTTTGATGGCGCAATTGTATACGGCAAGGGCTCTCGCCTCATGATGATGCTTATGCGCACGATGGGCGAAGAGAACTTCTTTAACGGTTTGAAAGACTATTTCGAAAAACATAAATACGGCAACACTGAAGCTGATGATCTCTGGAATGCGCTCAGTCCTTATGCTGATTTTGATGTTAAAGAATTTATGACTCCATGGTTAGTTCAATCCGGCTACCCAGTAATTACGGATGGCGAACAAGAACGTTTCTTGATTTCCGGCGAACAAACCGATGAAAAATATCCTATCCATGATATAAAAGATGACCTTACTGGTAATTATCTCCTTAACTTATCCGATGATGAGCTTGAGGATAAACTCGCTCAACTCAAGAAGCTCAATAAGGAACAGAAGCTCCGCCTATTGATCGACCGCCGCTTATTGGCGAAAACCGACCGTGTTGCTAGTGCATCGCTTTTGACTCTCATTGAAGCATTTGCCGATGAAACTGACCCAGTTATTTGGGAATTAGTATCGTCTATCGTTGCTGATCTTAAAGTATTCTTTACTCCAGAGAGTAAGGAAGAGAAGAAATATAAAGAATTCGTTCGTAGATTAGCTCTCCCGAACTATGAGCGCCTAGGCATCGAACAGGGCAAGAAGGATTCTGATAATGACATTAAGCTTCGCCCAATCATTATGGGTATGATGCACTACGCTGACGACGAGGATTATCTCGAGGCTATCGACGAAACATATAATAATATATATATTACTAAGATTGACCAGAACTTAAGGTATATTATTGCCTGCTCGCTAGTTCGTATTCATCCAGAACTTTCAATGAAATACTTCGGTATTTATCAATCGACTCCTGATTCGGCTTTGAAGCGTGATCTTATGGACGCGCTAACCGGCGTGCGTAACAAAGAAGTCGCATTAAGCTACCTTGATCGTCTCATGGATGGAACGGTTCGCGCTCAGGACAGATTAATATTTTATATGCGCCTACTTCGCAATTATCGTATTCGCGAGGAAGCCTTCGATTGGGTATATAAGAATTGGGATTGGCTCCGTAAAGAGGAGGGTGATAAGACTATTTCTGAGTATCCTCGCTATATGGCGGCCTTCATTCGCACGATTGGTGATGCAAATAACTTCGAAAACTTCTTTGGCCAATATGAAAAAGAGAAAATTCTCGAGCGCGACATAGCTGTAGCCTACGCGGAGATTGATGCTCGGCTTAAATTAATTAAGGACGATAGGAAGGCTATTTATGAATTCCTCGGATAATAATGCCGGGCTGTTATCGAATTTCACCAATACTAAGAGAACTAGAAATGGATTTAGTTCGCCTGCACTACTCGCTAAAATAATAACTGCTTTTAACATTATTAGCGCTATACTTCAGATTATCGTAATTCGCCTAATCTCTATTGAATCTATAAGCGGAAATATTATATTTATTGGGGTAATACTCTCGCATGTAGCTCTCGCTATATGGCAGATAAGCTTCACGTCATTTGTCGTGATACGGAAAAAGATTGAGAAAGGAAAAGCGGCGTCTTATCTAATTCTTGGCTCGGTTCTGCATATCGCTATATATAATATATTATTAATGATTGGACTCATCGGCCTAAGAATGGCAATGTTTGATGGTTCATCGGATTTGTATGAAGTTGTTGGGCTATATGAGGTAATAATTACTGTTTGTTCTTTCCCGATATTCTTGATTGCTTTAATTACGCTCCTTTCGCAGAAAGATACTGCTATTAATTCGTCTAATAAGCTATTGGATTTCGATTCTAACGGAAACATCATAGAGATAGAAGAGGTACCTGAAGATCCCAAATCTAAAACGCAGCCCGTAGATGTAGAGAATGAAAGTGTAACTTCTGGCATTAATGACGAGTTGACCGAGCTTGACCGAGAAGCTATAGAAGATTCTTCTGAGGATAGCTTAGTAGAGGAGACTCAAGATAGCGAAATCGAAGAAAGAGAAGCTGAAGAAAATTCGCAGAGTCAAAGCGTTCTAGATAGATATGGGGAAAAAGCGCCTACCGATAGTTTGCGCAAGGAATTGCCGGCTGCGATATCGATTATATTTATTACCATTGTAAGTCTATGTGCTCTATATATTAATCTAGGTGGACCAGGGTGTACTCAAATAATATTATGGATTCTTCCTAGTATGTCCATCCTTCTGGGAACGCTAATATTATTAAAGAGAAATACTGTTATCGGTAAGGCTTCAATATTCGCCCTGTGCTTTGTAATATTCCATAGCATAAGTATATGTGGACTGCATGTAGTGAAAACTTATGATTTAATGCCGCAATTACAAATTACGCGTCAAGACGCGAATGTGCTATTTGAGTTAATCCTATATGTCGCCAGCTTAATAATCTGCTCGAAATTAATTAATAAAAAGATGATTAGGAACGAGATTAATTCGAAAATAGTATTATTATTGTCTCTTATTCCAGTAGTTATAGCTCTCGTGTATGCCACTCAGATTAGTGGATGCAATGAAACAATGGAGAAATATCGAGCAGAATTGCGCCAAAGAAGTTCTACGAGCCTCTATTACGATAGTGATCCTTGGTTTGATTCGGAATATATGGAAAAAGTAGTAATATGCGAGGATTTATTAAACTAAAACAGGTAAAAATGGCCTTAAAACCTTTAAAAAGCCAAAAAAGTCCAAAAAAAGTAAAAAAAAGTCCAAAAAAGTACTTGCAAAGCCTATGTATTTGCGATAATATAGGAACAGTTCAATTAATCAAGTTCACAAAAACAAACGAACCACTGATTATAGTTTGGTAAAACTGCGAGGAAACAAACTAAATTAAACTTTTAGTTGTCTTCCGTCGCCTTCGGAATGTTTTATCAATTAACAATTTGGAATTAGACAACAATAGGAAATTTAATTGACGGCAAGTAATTGAACTTCAATTACTAGTTAAGTCAATGCATAAAAAGGTACATAAGGGCACTGATAGTGGA
>JAKSSX010000019.1 GCA_024402895.1 Candidatus Saccharimonadota bacterium | reverse complement strand
ATCGATCAGGCTGGCAACAAAGTATCTTCAATTAACGAAAAGAACAAGAGCTTCATCTTCTCCGGAAAAGCAAATTACACAAAGATTGAAATCAAACAGACTGTAAGTGGCAACGCTGGTGACAAGGAAAAATGTTTCGAGTACAAGTTCGCAATCGATAACAGTACCGAATATAATCTAGAGACTTCCTCTGTCTGTAACAATAGCTCAAAGATTGCTAACGGCGGTTCCGTCTATTTGAGAAAAGATGACGTAGTTACTATCGGTAACGACGGCACCAATAACGAAATTCCTGTAGGTAGCGTATATAGCTTTGCTAAGGTTGGCGACAACGATTATACTACCACCTGGGACGGCGCAACTACTTCCGCAGATAATTCCGGCGACAAGACAATGGTAGCTATCGCAGCAACTGACTACAATAGCAAGAACGTCACTACCGTTAACCGCGAAAAGAACATCGCTGTTAACACCGGTGTAGTCATGGGTTCTATCATCTACATTATCCTCGCAATCGCAGGTGTAGCTGGTCTAACTTACATGGTTAAGAGTAAGAAGAACGCTTAATACTTAAAAAGAGCTCCGAAAGGGGCTCTTTTTTGTGCTCGGTAGACTGGGGCAAGACGCAAAATAAACAATAATGGTATAATATACCAAATGGCAATAATAGCTAATCTCAAGAAAAAATTATATTTTGTGGCTGCGGGCTACTTTAAGTTTTTTGCGAACATTTCGCTCAAGCGCTGGCATCCACGCGTAATTATTATTACTGGCTCGGCCGGCAAAACTACTATGTTGAATCTCGTCGAGAGTCAGCTCGGCAATAAGGCGCATTATTCACATAATGCGAACTCTGCGTTTGGTATCGCCTTTGACGTTCTTGGTCAGAAAGGCGTCACTGGTAGCCGTGCGCATTGGATTGGTCTTATTCTTAAGACTCCTTTCCTTGCTTTTACGTACAAGCGCCACGAGAAATTCTATGTCGTCGAGTGCGATGGTGAGCGCCCACACGAAGCTGAATTTGTCGCAAAATGGCTCAAGCCTGAGGTTTCTTGCTGGGTAAGCCTTGGTCGCTCTCATGCCGTCTTCTATGAGAAAGAGGTAGCAAAAGGTCGCTTCATGAATATCGATGAGGCTATTGCGCATGAATTTGCTACGATTCCGGAAAATACTCGCAAGCTTGTTTTGATTGACGGCGATAATGAGACCATGGTCGAAAAGACGGCTAACATTAAGGCGGAAGTTGTCGGCGTAAAGAAAGAGCAGCTCAAGAGCTACGAAGTCTATCCGGAGAAGGCTATCTTTGAGATTGGTCGTCGTAAATTCGAGTTCTGCGAACCAATGCCACGCAATGTTACTACTCAGCTCATTATGCTAGATAAGCTAATGGACTATCTCGGCGAGAAAATCTCCACCGATTTGTCTAATTTCAAGATGCCACCTGCTCGCAGTAACTTCCTTCACGGCAAGAATGGTATTAAGATTATCGATTCCAGCTACAATGCTCACATTATTAGTATGACTACGGTTCTAGAGATGGTCCGTGAGCTCCATACTACTCATAAATGGCTAGTTATTGGCGATATTATTGATCAGGGCAATCTCGAAGGCGAAGAGCATAAGAAGCTTGCTCAGCTACTACTCGATGCGAAAGCTGAGAAGATTGTTATGATTGGTCGTCGCACGAAGAAATACACTGCGCCATTACTTGAAGGCAAATGCGATTTCGAATCGTTCAGCAAGCCTCAAGAAGCTCTAAAGTTCCTAGAGAAGAATCTTACCGGTAAAGAGACGGTTATCTTTAAGGGTAGTCAGTATCTTGAATGGATCGTTGAAAAACTACTCGAGAATCCAGATGACATCGAAAAGCTAGCACGTCAGGATGCTGCTCATAAAAAACGCCGCGCAAGCTGGGGATTAAACTAATGACAAAGAAATTACCAAAACTATATATTATTCATGGCTGGACTTATAAGCCGGAGCCATGGCATGACGTTATTGCTGATCTAAAGAAGCTCGGCGTAGAGGCGGAATTGCTAAAAGTTCCTGGCCTAGGCACTAAATCCGACAAAGTCTTTACGATTGAGGATTACGTAAAATGGGCGCGCGAAAAACTTCCGAAAGGTAGCATTGCGCTTGGCCATAGTAACGGTGGTCGCATTTTGCTAAACCTTCTTTCTGAAGAATCTGACTATTTGAACGGTATTATTTTGCTAGACGCTGCTGGCGTTTGGGAAAAAGAGAATCGCCGCAAGGTTTTGAAAGCTCTCTCAAAGGCTTTTGCACCACTCAAGAAGTCTAAATTGATTCGTAAGGCAGTTCATCGCGTAATCGGCGCCAATGACTACGAAAATGCACCAGAGAACATGAAGAAAACTCTCGATAATATGATTAATTCCGACAAGACTCTCGATATTACGAAAGTTAAAACGCCTGCACAGATTATTTGGGGTGAAGATGATAATATTACGCCACTTCGCCAGGGCAAAAAGATGCATGAGTTGTTAGCAGATTCTGAATTAACTACTAAGCCAGGCTGGCGCCATTCGCGCTACCTCGTTTCAACTACTGAATTGGCAGAAGAAATCGCAAAGCAACTAGGTCGCCTAGTGGAGCGCCAGAAATGATGCGTTTAATCGAAATTGAGCCAGAAGCTCTAGATATTTATGTTGAAAAAGAGCACGCTGAGGCTAACTTTTTGCAGACTTCCAGTTGGGGCAAGGTCTATGAAAAAGACGGCAAAAAAGTCTTCTATTTTGGTCTCTTCGAAGATAAGAAGATGATTGGCTCCAGCGTTGTAATTTTGAAGCCAGCAAAACGTGGCCGCTATCTAGAAATTCCTGGCGGCCCACTCCTAAATTGGGATGGCGATATGAAAGTTTTACGCTTCTTTATGAAAGAAATCGCTAAAATTGCAGAGCGCGAGAAGTGTGTCTTTGTTCGCATGCGCCCAAACATTCCAGATACAGATAAAAATCGTAAAATTGCTGAACGTCTAAAACTCGTTAAGTCTCCAATGCATCTTCATGCTGAGCATACTGTTATGCTCGACATTACGAAGTCCGAGGAAGATTTAATGACTGAGATGCGCCGCCAGACTCGCTATGAGGTTCGCCGCGCGCAGAAACTTGGCATTAAGGTTAGTTATGAAACTAGCGACAAAGCATTTAACGATTTCTATGATCTTCAGCTTCAGACAGCAGAGCGCCAAGGCTTCATTCCTTCCTCTCGTCACATGATCCTTTCTCAGCATGAAGTTTTCGGCGAAAAGGCCCGCATCTATACGGCTAGCCTAGACGGTAAAGTTCTCGCTCAGGGCGAAGTGCTCATGCAGGCTCCAGAGGCAATCTATCACGAGGCAGCATCGACGCTTGATGGTCGCAAACTTCCAGGCGCATATGCCTTGCAATGGCAAATCATCCAAGATGCAAAAGCAATGGGCTTGAAACGCTATAATCTCTTCGGAATTGCGCCACCAAACTCACCAAATCATCGCTATGCTGGTGTCACGACCTTTAAGACAGGCTTCGGCGGCGAGCAAGTAGCCTACTTATCGGCCCATGATTTAGTAATTAAACCAATGCATTATAAACTAGTCCACGCGCTAGAAACAATCCGTAAAAAACGACGCCATCTATAGGAGAAAACATGAAAATTATCGACGCAGACAACCAGAAAAAATGGGATGAGTTCATTACGTCTCATGCCGATGCGAACTTTTTGCATTCTTGGGCTTGGGGCGATTTTCATGAATCCCGCAACAAGAAAGTCGTGCGTCGTATTGCGCTAGATAAGGACGATAAAATTGTCGCAGCATATGTTGGCCAGGTTGAAACAGCAAAGCGCGGTACTTACATGGCAATCGCTGGCGGCCCAATTATGGATTGGGGCAAGAAAGCTCTTCGCGAGGCAATTTTCAATGATATTCGCGAGCAGGCAAAAGCAAACAAGTGCGTTTTTGTCCGTGTCCGCCCTCAGATTGAAGAAACTCCAAAGAATCGCGAGCTATTCAAAGAGCTCGGCCTTAAGCCTGCGCCAATCTATCTTTCAGTAGAATACGCTGGTATCTTGGATCTCAATAAGAACGAAGAAGAAATTCTCGCCGGTGCCGCTCAGGGTTTGCGCCGCAAGATTCGCAAGGCAGAGAAGAATGAAATTACCGTCACGACGAGCACTGATCCTAAAGATATTCACGAGTTCTATCAGATTGAGCTCGAGACGGCTAAGCGCCATGGCTTCGTGGAATTCTCTGAAAGTTTCCTAACTAAGCAATTCGAGGCTTTTGCGAAATATGACGAAGTAAAACTCTATACCGCAAAGCTCGGCGACGAGATTTTGGCTCAGAACTTCATGATTTTCTACGGCAATGAGGCTAGCTATCACTATGGTGTATCGACTGCGCTTGGTACTAAATATTCCGGCGCACCTCTACTTCATATGCAGGCGATGCGCGATGCTCGCGAGCGTGGTATTAAGCGCTATAACTTCTGGGGTATTACCGGTCTAGATGAAACTAAACATCGTTTTTATGGCGTAAGCCAGTTTAAGCGCAGCTTTGGCGTAGAAGAATTAAAGTATCTTCATGCGCACGATATGATCATTAGTCCTACTAAATACAGGCTAGATTACATCATCGAAAAAACTCGTGCAAAAATCCGTCACGTTTAGGGGTAAAAACTTGCAAAAAGCATAAGCATGATGTATCCTTTAAGTAGATTAAAGGAGCTTTTTCAAGTGAATAACGCAAAACATAAATTTGTCGAAAGTCATTGGCTAACATTTGCCATGAAGGGTGCGATTTCGGTAGTAGCAGGTCTCTGCTTAATGTTTGCGCCCAAAAACGATTTATCAGTAATGACTCAGATTGTCGGTTGGACAATGTTTGGTCTCGCATTTATCGAGATTGCAAACGTTCTCTATCGCAGTCGTCGTTCTCATAACTGGGGTTTCCCATTAATTCTCGGTCTTATCGAGCTTTCAATCGCTATAGCTTTGCTTTACACGATTGATCCAACCAAGACTGCAGATGAGCTAACCTGGCTACGCATTATCTATCTATCTAGCTACGTAGTATTTGCTTCCGTAGTTACGATTGTTATGGGCTTTGCTAGCTTCAATAACATTACCGACCGTTTCATGTGGGTTGTAAACGGTATGATTGGTTCTGTCATTGCTTTCATGATGCTCGGCGGCACTAATCTCGGTGCAGTCGCACATATTGAAATGTTTGGTACTTATCTCATGGTAAATGGTCTTACTGACCTCTTCTTCGGTGTACATTCTAAGGAAGAAATGCTCGAAGAATATGCCCAGAAGGTATCTTCAAAGAAGAAAGTTGCTGCAAAGAGCACTAGCAAGAAGGGTAAGAAATAATGATTTTTAGCGCCAAAAGTAAAATTGAGCGATATTTTCGCCGTAATCCACAAGTAAAATCGATTGTTATTGCGGGTTCTTTTGGCCGCAAATCAGCAATCCGTTGTATCGGCATGATTCTTGGTCAGGCTTTTACTGTGACCATGGGCATTAACCGTAGTGCTGATCCGGACGTTGTTGTTCTAGATTATAATTCGATGTCAGATTTCCCAGAAATCAACCCAGA
>JAKSSX010000018.1 GCA_024402895.1 Candidatus Saccharimonadota bacterium | reverse complement strand
GATTATGACGACGAGTTTGGCGACGATGATGACGAATAAAGACGAAACATTTTTTGAATAGGGCTCCGAATCTGTAATTCGGGGCCTTTTTATTGATTTTTTAGAGGTAATATGATATGATTGTAGACAATATTAGCTCAGCAGAAGGCTGCTCTAACAGATAGAGTAATGTGCTTCTGCTTTAACCAAAGGAGTGTTCATGAAAGAATACGAATTAACCGTTCTCGTTCATCCTGATCTAGAGATGAATCTCGAAGCGGCAACCGACAAGATCAAGGCATTGATCGAGGCTAACGGCGGTAAAATCGCTAAGGAAGCCAACGAAGGCAAGAAGCGTCTTGCTTACTCGATCAAAGGTCAGGACTTCGCGGTTTATTACTACTACGAATTGGAACTTCCTGCAGCTGCACCTGCGAAGATTTCTTCGGTACTCAACATTACCGACGAAGCTATTCGCTACTTGCTAGTCGCAAAAGATCCACGTCGTGAGAAGATGTTGGCAAAACGCCAAGAACGCAAAGCGCAAGAAGAAAAAGAGGAGGAATAATACATGGCGCGAGGTTTTAGCAAAGTTATAATTGTGGGCAATATTACGAGAGATCCAGAACTACGTTCTACTCCAAGTGGTACGCAGGTTTGTAGTTTCTCCGTTGCAGTAAATCGCAATTATCGTGATGGCTCTGGTGAGCAAAAAGAGAATGTTTCATTCTTTGATTGTTCTGCTTGGGGCAAATCCGGCGAAATTATCGCGCAGTATGCAAAGAAGGGTAGCGGTATCCTCGTTTCCGGTCGTCTTGAACAGCGTAGCTGGGAAGACAAGGAAGGTCAAAAGCGCTCCCGCGTTGAAATCGTTGTTGAAGATTTCAACTTCATTGGTGGTGTAAACGGTGATGGTGGCAGCTTCGGTGGCAGCAAGAGCGCTTCTAGCGCAGCTTCTTCCGATGTTGCTCCTGACGACATCTCTGATGATCCAATCGATTTAAGTGAAATTCCATTTTAGAAAGGATAAGGATGAGAAAATACAAGAATGATCCAGATATGTATTTCGACTATCGCGATGTAAAGACTTTACAGCGCTATGTTGATGCATATGGCCGTATTGAGCCAATCAGCAAGACTGGTCTTTCCGCAAAGCAGCAGCGCCAGCTCGCTGTAGCTGTTAAGCGTGCACGTCATCTAGCATTAATGCCATTTGTCGCTAACGCGTAATAGAGGTCTGATATGTACGGACCAACTGATTTAAAGAAAAATACTTTGATTACCCTTGATGGTCAGCCATACAAGGTAGTCGAATATTCCCAGAAAGTTATGGGTCGCGGTGGTAGCATTGTAAACGTTAAGGTTAAAAACCTTATGACCGGCGCTCTACTTCCTAAGACTTTCAAGGGTCAGGAAAAGATCGAGCCAGCAGAGGTAAGCAACCAAGCTGTTCAGTACCTCTACAATGATGGTGAGAAATTCTACTTCATGGATCCTACTACTTTTGAGCAGTACGAGCTCTCAACCGATATGGTTGGTGATGCAAAAGACTTCCTCAAAGAGGGTTCTGAAGCAGAAATCCAGTTCTATAATGAAATGCCAATCAACCTAAACCTTCCAAAGAATGTTTGGTTGACTGTTGAATACACCGAAACTGCAGTTAAGGGCGATACGACTTCTGCTATCGTAAAAGACGCAAAGCTCGAAACTGGTGTTATCGTTAAGGTTCCAGCATTCATTAAGACTGGTGACGTAGTATCTATTGATACGGAGACTTACGCTTATCGTGAGCGTCAAAAATAATACTAATAAAGACTGGGCTTCTGTCTTAGGGCAGAAGATCCCGGTCATTATTGGCCCCACGGGGTCGGGTAAAACTGGGCTATCGATTGATTTGGCCTTGGAGCTCGTTGACCGTGGGATTTTTGATGGCTGCGAGGTTATTTCGGCTGATTCGCGTGCGATTTATAAGGGAATGGATATTGGTACTGCTAAACCTACTAAAGAAGAGATGTGTGGCGTACAGCACTGGGGGATTGATTTGGTTGGTCCAGACGAACGTTTTACTGTGGCTGACTTTAAGGAATATGCTGAACAAAAAATTTCCGAGATTGTTCAGAGAGGGCATTTGCCGATAATTGCCGGCGGTACGGGATTATATGTGGATGCCTTGGTATACAATTATTCATTTTCTGAGAACGCGAAAAAAAGTTATTCAGACCGTGAACAAATGAGTGATCAATTTTTGGTGATTGGTATCGATTGGTCGCGTGAACAATTACGCGAACGTTTGCGTTTGCGCGCTGAGCAATTTTTTAGCCAGCCAATTGTGGAAGAATACCGTCGCGTAGCTGCAGAGTATAACGAAAATAGTCAGGCGATGAAATCAAATATTTATCCAATTATTCGTGATATGCTCGACGGTAAAATTACTCGCGAAGAAGCAATTGAGTTGTTCATTATTGATGACTGGCACTTAGCTAAGAGGCAGCTAACTTGGTTTAAACGTAATCCGAATATTGTTTGGTTACCGCTAGATAAGGCAAAAGAGTTCCTTTTGAACACTTATGTTTAATATTTTATCTGTATCGTGATAAAATATTATTAATATGAGTAAAGAAAACGCAGCAATTCCATTAGAAAAGTTATTCGGCTCAAAGACTAGAGCGAAGTTATTGTCGCTTTTCTTTGAAAATACTGAGAAATCTTACTATGTTCGTGAGATTACGCGCGTAATTGAGGAACAAATTAATTCTGTTCGTCGCGAGTTAACTAATTTATCCGATTTGGGTCTTATTAAAGCAGAGAACTATGAAAATAAAGTATACTATTCTGCTAACATGAAGCATCCATTTGCTCGTCCTATGACTGAAATTTTTGCTCGTTCTAGTGCTATGAATTACTCTCAGGATGATCACAAAGTTGAAGCTAAGCGTGTTTCGGTCTGGGAAGAATATGTTCGCCCAGTTGCAAATCTTATTTCAGGTCTTATTGTTACGAATCGTATTCCTGGTCAGGACGGCCTAGACCTTTTAATTATCGGTGATAACAGAACTCATAAGCTTACACATTGGGCAGAGGTGGTTGAAAAACGCCAAGGCAAGCCGTTGAACTATGTTATTATTAGCCGCGAAGATTATATCTATCGTAAGAGTGTAAGAGATAAGTTCTTGTCGAATAATGTATGGTCATTACAGATTAGCGAGACTTATGATCCAGATAGGATTTTATAGTTAAGGAGGAAATATGTTTGAACTAGAATTAAAGAATCCAGAAGAATTAATTATTCACGATAAAGACAAAAATGTTGCAATCAACATTGTTGAGTCAACAATTAATGCAGATTTGCGCGTAGGCACAATTGGTGGCGCAGGTGAGTTTGAGATTGGCGATGTCGCTATCTCTGCAAAGCCTCTTTCTGCTGGCGGTATTATGTATCGCGTACTAGTTGAGGGTGTTAAGATTGGTCTCGTCGGCTCTACTGCTAAGATTGAAGATCTCGATGAGCTAGGTCCTATCGATGTTCTTGGCACTTCAAACGCAAAGTTTGTATCTGTCGTTGAGCCAAAGGCTGTTATTCCTATGGGAAACATGGATTTCGCCGAAATTAAGGGTTCCGTAAAGGTAGAGAAGAAGATTAAAATCAAGAATGCATCACTTCCTGCAACTTTGGAAGTATGGAAACTCGACTAACTCTTGAAAAATACCTAGATATGGGGTATAATAGATAACAGTTTTAATTTAATAATAAAGAGTAAAGATATGGCAATTTGTGAAATTACCGGTAAAGGCAAGATGTATGGCCACAATGTGAGCTTTTCACAGCATAAGACTCGCAAAGTATTCAAGCCAAACGTCCAGAAGCGCACTTTCGTAATCGATGGTCAGAAAGTAAAACTTAACGTTTCTACCTCCGCTCTACGTACGCTTAAGAAAAAAGGCCTATTGAAATAGGAAATACGCCCTGAAAGGGGCGTATTTTTTATGCTAAAATAATCTTATGATTAATGTTAACTATATTATTGCTGTTTTTATAGTTTCTATCTTTTCGATTATCCTTCATGAATTAATGCATGGTGTTACGGCTTACGCATTAGGAGATCAGACTGCTAGATTGAGCGGTAGGTTAACTCTTAATCCTTTGAAGCATATTGACCCTGTAATGTCGATTATTATGCCAGTTTGTCTAGCGTTAATAGGTGCGCCAGTATTCGGTGGCGCGAAACCAGTCCCAATTAATACTCGCAACCTTAAGGGTGGGGAATGGGGATTTGCGCTTGTTGCGATTGCCGGTCCGTTAACTAACTTTATTCTTGCCTTTATCTTCTTCTTAATTGGGCATTTTACTGGATTATTGTATACTGACACGGCATCAATTGGCGCATCGATTTGTGCGGCTGGTGTCTATTTAAATCTTGGCTTGTGTCTATTTAACCTTATCCCAATTCCTCCGCTTGATGGTAGCCGCGTATTGTACGCTCTCGCGCCGGAAGGAGTGCAGAATTTTATGCGCACAATGGAAATGTATGGTATTGTCGTTGTTTATATTCTTATCATTGCTGGTGGAACTCTTTTGTCTAACTATATGTATTATGGACAGAATAGTATCATCGACTTCTTCTATTGGATTGTTGTGGGCCCAAGATAACGATTTGTTTGTTATAATATAAGTACCTGGCTTGCGCATGATTTTCCTGAATAATCATGTTTCAGGGAGTTCGTGACGGCTAGATCGTGGTCTAGGCGTATAAGAACTTACCCACCGTGTCTTTATCACGGGAAAACTTGTGAGCCAGGTTTTTTGATGCTTTTTAATAACGTAATGCTTATGGTAAAATAAGAGTAATGAAGCAACGGATTAGGGTGTCGGCTATCTGCAGAAAAGACGGTGACATTTTGTTGCTTAAGCGCGCTGGGGGTAGATTAGATGGCGCAGAGATAGATTTTGAGCTTCCAACAGGGAAGATTATCTTCGGTGAGCAGCCAGAGGAAGCTATGGCGCGCGTATTGTATGAACATACTGGTATTAAGACGGCTAGCTTGCAGCTAATGGATGTTGTTACCTTTACGAGTCTCGAGGGGTCGTCACAGCTAGGCAGTCTTTATATCATATATGAGATAAAGTTGGACGATGATTCGGCTGTTAAGATAACATCGGAGCGTTATTCGGCATACAAATGGATGCCATTTAGTGAAACGACTAACTATCCGCTAGATGAAGCTACGATGATGGTTTTGCAGATTACTTCGACGAAGGGCGTCGAGGTTCATGCGAAGATGCGCCATATTGGCGATGGCGGTCCGGTTGCGCCGGCAAGCGATGCTGCTACGATTTATACGGATGGCGGCAGCCGTGGCAATCCTGGCCCAAGTGGTATCGGTTACTATATTATCGGTGCGGATGGGCGCGAGATTAAACGCGGCGGCGAATTCCTTGGTCTATCTAACTCTCGTTTGGCTGAATATTACGGCTTGAAAGAAGGTTTGGAGCAAGCAATTGAGCTTGGCTTGAAGCGCGTCAACTTTAAGAGTGACAGCCTCATGATGGTAAACCAGTTGAATGGTGTATATCAGGTTAAGAACCTAGATCTCATGCAGGTTTATTCGGATGTTTTGGGCTTGTTATCTAAGTTAGACTCGTATTCATTTACGCATGTTCCACGCGAGCAAAACAGGGAAGCGGATGCTGAAGTGAACCGCGTGATTGATGAAAATACAATGCGCGGCGAGTACTAGATTGGCACTTTCGAGTCTTTTGTGCTAAAATGGCGATAGCTCGTTCAATGTAGTCGCTGGCCTGAAAAATGGCGAGAGGAAAGTCCGGGCAGCACAGGATACGATAGTTGCTAACGGCAACCGCGCGCAAGCGTAGGAAAAGTGCCACAGAAACTAAACCGCCTCGGTTTCGGCCGAAGTAAGGGTGAAAAGAGTGGGGTAAGAGCCCACAGATCTTGCTGGTGACAGTGAGATGAGGTAAACTCTATTGGCTGCAAGGAGACCTAGATACCGTGATCCGCGGATGGTCGCTCACCGCTTGACTTTGTGAGCAATCGCAAAGCTAGATAGATGACTACAGGTTACTAGCAATAGTAATTACAGAACCCGGCTTACTAGAGCGAGCATTAATGAACTTTTTTCGGAAAGTTCATTTTTTCTTGGATTTTTAGCATGATTTGACGATAGCGATGCAGTGTGATAGAATAAACACAGGTTGCCGCCTTAGCTCAGTGGTAGAGCACTTCCATGGTAAGGA
>JAKSSX010000017.1 GCA_024402895.1 Candidatus Saccharimonadota bacterium | reverse complement strand
AATGTAGGAACGATGTTTGCTGATGCCAGATTTGAAGTTGGCTGGTTTGCGATAGAAATCATGGTTGCCGATGCAGATACAGACTGGCGCGACTTTCGCGATACGAGTCATCCAGGCCTTGAGACGAGCGAGCTCGGTGGCGCTGTCGGCGGAATCTAGGGAATCAATAAGGTCGCCAGAAATAGTAATAATTGCAGGTTTTTGCTCTTCGATTTTTAGAGCGAGCTGCTCAAGTTCATCGCTGACGGTGTCGCTAAAATGGACATCGCTAATAGCGAAAATAGTGTGTTCTTTCTGATCCGGTTTATAGAAACGATAACGGGAATGATAGAAACTTTTCATAGTTATATTATACGTGGTTTAAGAGTAAGAATAAAAAATAGCGTATCGCGCAAGTATTATGCCACTAAATGTGGAAATGTCAGCGCTTGTGCTTGATGACAAAGTGGTATAAATTTAGAGTGTGTATTAATGGGTAGGGCAGAGGTAAAGGAGGTGTGCCCAAGATGAAAACAAACACAAAATATATTTTCGTTACTGGCGGCGTTATTTCAGGCGTCGGCAAAGGTATTATGGCGGCTAGTGTTGGCGCCATTCTCAAGGCTAAAGGCCTTAAAGTTTCCATGCAGAAGTGTGATCCGTATCTCAACGTAGATGCTGGTCTTTTGAACCCACGCGAGCATGGTGAATGTTTCGTAACTCAAGATGGCGCAGAGACCGATTTGGATCTTGGCCATTATGAGCGCTTCCTCGATGAGGAAATGACTGGTAACTCCATTTGGACTTCCGGTAAGCTTTATAAACGTTTAATTGATGCAGAGCGTGCCGGCGAGTTTGGCGGCAAGACTGTCCAGCTTGTTCCGCATGTAACTGGCATGGTCCAGCAGACTTTCCTAGAGAATGCAAAGCATTTCAAGTCCGACGTTCACATTGTTGAGATTGGTGGTACGGTTGGCGATATGGAAGGTCAGCATTTCATTGAGGCAATTCGTGAGTTCGGCGCAAAGGTTGGTCGCGAAAACTGTCTCTATATGCATGTTTGCTATGTTCCTTATCTATCTACTTCTGAGGAATTTAAGACTAAGCCAGCTCAGAACTCTCTACGCGATTTGCGCGAGTTCGGCATTATTCCAGATATGGTCGTTGCACGTATGGACGTTGACCGCATGGTTAAGGCTCCACATATCGCAAAGAAGCTCGCAACTTTCTGTGCAGTGCCAGAGGATGCAGTTGTTTTGATGCCGGATGCAAAGTCTGTTTATGAGGTTCCTTTGAACGCAGTTAAGGGTGGTGTTTTGGCTCCACTTGAGCGCTTTATCGACCACGGTGATCCTGATATGACCGAGTGGGAAAAGCTCGTAAAGAAGATTGAGGCTAAGCCAAAGCAGACCGTAAAGATCGGTTTGGTTGCAAAGTATATCGATAACACTGATACTTATCTATCTGTTACTGAGGCTTTGAAGGCTGCAGCTTGGAAGAATGATGTAAAGCTTGAAACTGTTTGGATCAACGCTGAAGAAGCTACGACTCGCGATTTTGAGCAGGTTGACGGCATCTTGGTTCCTGGCGGTTTCGGTTCTCGCGGCGTTGAGGGCAAGATTTCCGCAGCTGAATACTGTTTGAAGAATAATAAGCCATACCTTGGCATCTGCCTTGGTTTGCAGACTGCTGTGATTGCGGCTGCACGTGCTGGCGGCTTGAAGGGTGCAAATTCCGAGGAGTTTGATGCTCCTAAAGACAAGAATGTTGTTTACATTATGGAAGGTCAGAAGGGTAAGGAAAGTACTGGCGGCACTATGCGTCTAGGCGACTATACCGCAAAGCTCGTTAAAGGTTCGAAGATTGCTGAGATTTATGGTTCCGAATCTGTAGTTGAGCGCCATCGCCATCGCTATGAAGTCAACCAGAAGTTCTTGAAGCAGATTAATGCTGGCGGCTTGCAGGTTACCGGTACGTCTCCAGATGGCAAGCTCGTAGAGTTTGTTGAGGCTCCTGATTGTGATTACTTTGTCGCAACTCAGGCACATCCAGAATTTCGCTCTCGTCCTTATCGTGCACATCCAATGTTTGATGGCTTGATTAAGGCAGCTAAAAGATAAGATTTTAGAAAAATTTGGCAAAGGAAAAAGGCGCTCCTGTGAGGGGGCGCCTTTGGGTGGAAAGGGTATTGTGTTGTCTTATGGGTTACTATATATCAGGGGAACCACCCCTAATATGCAATGAATGGTCCTTAGACCTGAGCTCCGACTATCGCAGGGATTGGCATACATGAAAATCCTTCTTCGTCGTAAAGCTCGTCATCGTAAATGTCACATGAATCGTCGATATCATAGTAGCGCTTGTTGTTGTCTACGTGATACTTCTTCATCTTGTGAGCTTGATGCTTATTCATGGCTATCTCTGAGATCAGTCTCTCTAAGTATCTTATGTCTACGGATGTAAAACCAAGATCCTTGAGTGACTTAGCCTCGAGCGCAAGATTTGCAACAATTTTGTCCTGCTTCTTTCCATTGCTTCTACGAGCGTTACGGTTCTTTTTCCCGTTGACTCTGCTAATATAGCCAGTCACCTTCGGCATATTGTCAATGACAAGGGCGAAGTCCATCATCTCAGTGATTGATACGTTGGTAGGGATGCCTGCGTTCTCGAGTGCGCGACGCAACTTGAAAAGCTGTTCCTTTTCCGCTTTTGAACGGTTAGGTTTTTTGGACAATTCGTTGAAATTTGCTGCGAGTACAATAGCTTTTTTCTTCATAAGCTTTCTCTCCTTCTAAGGTACGATCTACTCTTGCGAGTGAATATTTGTTGACCGTCGAAAAATAACGGACAACGAGTTTATTATAGCATACTTTTTCAAAAAATGCAAGTGGTTATTTGACGGAATGGGAATAATATGGCGTTTTTATGGTAAAATAAAGATAGATATGGATAGTTTGAAAGCAAAAATTGTTGAAATTATTAAGAAACTTTATGGTGCGGAAGTGCCTGTAGAGTTTGCTCCAGTTCCTGCGGAAATTGAGGGCGATTATTCTTGTAACGTTGCAATGCGTCTAGCGAAGGTTGCGGGTAAGGCACCTCGTGATATTGCGGCAGAAATTATTGCTGAGTTGCCTGCGGATTTTGAATATTCTGTTGCGGGCCCAGGTTTTATTAATATTGCAGTTTCTGGCAAGGCTTTGGCTGCTCAGTTGAGCGATGCCTGGTCGGACGACTATGGCTATAACCAGTCTGGCGCAGGGAAGACTGCGGTTTCTGAGTTTCCTAGTACGAATATGGCAAAGCCTTATTCTGTTGGTCATTTGCGTCCTGGTACGCAGGGTTGGGCTGCAAAGCGCATTCTCGAGGCTAACGGCTGGAAGGTGATTACTGATAATCATCTCGGCGATGCTGGTACGCCATTCGGTATTTGGGCGACTGGTTTTAAGCGCTCTGGTCTCGATATCGATACTGTAACTGTCTATGATCTTGGTGATATTTATATCAAGATGAAGGCTGATATGAAGGCGGAAGATGCTGCTGGCGAGCATGCTTTGGCGGATTCTGCTCAGGATTGGCTTTTGAAGCTTGAGGCTGGCGATGCTGAAGCTGTTGAGCTTTCGACTCGCTTTAATAAGATTTCTTTGGACCATATTCATGGCGTTATGAAGCGCATGAGCCTTGTGACTGATTATGAGCTTGGCGAGAGTTTCTTTGTGGAGCGCGGTAAGGCTTTGGTTCGGAAATATCTTGAAGAAGGTAAGTTTATTCGTAATGAAGATGGCTCCGTTATCTGTGATTTGAAGGAATTTGGAATTGACGTTCCGATGTTGATGCTTAAGAGTAATGGCGCGGCGCTTTATGCTACGACCGATCTTGGTTGTTTGGATTATCGCCTTCACGAGTGGAAGGCTGACCGCTTGATTTATGCGGTTGGCGCAGAGCAGAAGTTCTACTTTGAGCAGTTGTTCGCTGTCGCGAAGAAGCTTGGCTGGGGTGCTGAGATGCAGCATGTCTGGTTTGGCACGATTGATCAGGTTTCGCCGGAGGGGAAGCGCGAAAAGATGTCTTCACGCAAGGGCGTAGTTTTGCTCGAAGCGATGCTCGATGATGCGGAGAAGCGTGTTCGCGAGAATTTTGCTGGTACTGAATTGTCCGATGAAGATGTTCGCCGCGTTGCGACTGGCGCAATCAAGTATTCTGACTTTATCGCCGATAGAAAGACTGGTATTCTTTACGATCCAAATAAGATTTTTGCTTTGACTGGCCAGTCTGGCCCGTTCTGTCAGTACGCTTGCGTACGTATGCGCAGGGTTCTAGAGAAGAATGCGGACTTCGCTGGCGCAGATTTTGGTGATTATGACTTCGCGGCAGAGAAGGCGGTTTTGCAGAAATTGCTAGAATTCCCAGCTTTGGTCGCTGCGGTTGCTGATAACTTGGAGGCGCATAAGATTGCTGGTTATTGTTTTGAGCTTGCACAGGAGATGAATCGCTATTACGAGAATGCTCCAATTTCCTCAGCTGAGGATAATGTTAAGGCGGCTCGTTTGTGGATGATCGCGAAAGCGGCCACTGTTTTGGAGTGCGGCTTAGATCTCTTGGGTATTGAAATTCCAGAGAAAATGTAGGCATAATCTTGACAAACATAAGCATCTGTGATATAATGAAGCCATAGTTTAGGAAATCTAGACTATGGCTCATTAATTTATGAAACGTAGACGAAAAATTACTGTAATTTTTCGGGCTAGTTTTCTGCATAGGGGAGTGGAAATCTAGCCCGAAGATCTAGTGGTCTAACCATCCATTACTTTGGGGTAAGAAAATAAAAATTTTGTGTTTACCCAAGTAATGGGTAGGAAAGAGGTAGAACATGGCAGTAATTCTTAATTCAAACAACGACAACGGTGCAATGACAAAGTCAGAACTCAAGGTGGTTCGCCGCAGCTACGAGATTGGTACTCTCGAGGAGCTCAGTGCTCCTGTAAGTGAGACTTACAATGATGAGTCCAGTCGTTTACTAGACGCGATGAGCGACGAGCTCCTTGCTCTTTATGAGCTTGGAGATTGCTCGAAGGCCAAGATGACGGAAGCGGTTGGTTTCGCTAAGTTAATCAATGACCTTTCAGGCGCCTCAACTGTTGAGGAGTTTGACGCAGTTCTTGCGAAGAATGCTAGCGACGCTAGTAGGGAGAGCGTAGTAAGATACGCGACCTATCGCAGAGCGCGTCTTAGCGCCTAATCATTGAATCCGAAAGACCAAATATGATATGTGCAACCAGTCGATAGACTCGAGTTTTGCCAATGGTCAGTCGGCGTTTCGTAAAATGTCCCCGGGCTACGGTTCGGGGCGTTTTTTGTGTCTTATTTTTTTTAGGCAAGAAAAAGTCCCCAACCGTAAGTCGGGGACTATCATTTAGTTGTCTTCGCCGTCATCGTTTGTGTCGTTGCTAGTTAAGCGAATAATCTTAGTCGGAGTGTTGTTCCGACTAACTATAGTCTTTCTTAGTTCATCGACAATGATCTTGTCTGCGTCCTCGCTTCTGCCAAGTTCTGAATCAAAAGGAAGGTATTTGTAGGTTGCCTCCCAGAAGATTGGATCGATTTCAGCGTTAATGAAGCCGTAGGCGTAGAGAACAGAGGCTGCTAGCATCAACCCCTTCTTCTTCGTTCCGACATGGTCGTACCAGCCACACCCTATGCAACCATCTTTGCAGGAGACGAATACTATTGAGTATTGTCCCTCCCTTGTTTGATAGATATCGGAAGGCTGCTTAATTTGACTAGCTGCCGTGATTTGCTCTTCGTCTAGCATCGAAATGAGGTTATCCTGCTTCGACTTTAGTTCAAGAGCATTCTCGACGTTTCCGGTTGGCACGTAGCCTTTAGCCAAAATTGTTGAGCGCTTTCCTTTTCCGTAGTGCTTGATTACATATAAGTCCGTACCCACGCCACGAGCATCTTCGAAGTACCTACCGATAATTGAGGGCAAGACCTTGTTGTAGCCGTCAGCGGTTTTTTCGAATCTGAATCCGCCGGGTTCAAACTGATATATTGTTGCGAACTCATTCTCAGCCATACATTATCACCTCTCTTTCTTGATGATGGCCTTGTAAAGGTCAAAAACCGTCCTGTTTGGACAGTAATCTTTGCAATTATAGCACAGATTGATAAAAATGTCAACATTTGGTATCATGAAACTATATTTAAATAAGGGAAGAATAATGTCCGAAAAGGCAAAAGACGCTGGTGCGAAAGCAAGCGCAAAAGCAGCTGGCACAAAGGCTAAAGATTTTACTAAGGCTGGTTTCAGCAAATTGAAGAGCGGTAGCGGCGGTTTCATGCAGTTTATCCGCGAGCAGAACGTTGTTGGTCTAGCTGTAGGTTTGATTTTGGGTACCGCTGCAAGTGGTCTCGTTAACTCACTTATCAATAACGTAATTATGCCACCACTTGGCTTCCTACTTGGTAGCGCAGATGGTATTCGTGGTCTTACCCTTAATATGGGTACCACTCCAGCTGGTCAAGAAGCAGTTTTGGCTTACGGTGCATTCATTAATGACCTTATCAACTTCTTGGTCCTTGCACTTGTTGTTTACATGGTAATTAAATTCCTAAAGCTTGATATTAAAAAATAATGTCGCGTAAAGATTCGAAAAAATCTATGTTGCTCTGGGTCGACCTCGAAATGACGGGGTTGTCTCCAGTGCACGACAGAATTTTGGAAGTTGCTGCGATTATTACGGATTGGGATCTTGAGGAGAAGGCAACTTATACGGGCGTCGTAAAGGTTTCCGACAAGATTATTGCCGAACGTATGGTTGGCGAGTTCTGGGAAAAGAATAAGGCGTCTTATGATGGCTTGGTCGCGCAGAACGCTAGCGGTAAGCCAGCAACGACGATTGAGAAAGAATTGTTGGATTTCGTGAATGAGCATTGCGGTGACGCGGTTGTTTATTTGGCTGGCAATTCGATTCATCAGGATCAGAAATTTATTGAGCGTGAATGGCCTGAATTGAACGAGCGCCTACATTATCGTCAGTTGGACGTTTCGTCTTGGAAGGTTTATTTCGAAAATGCTTTAGGACAGAAGTTTATGAAGCCGGATAATCATCGCGCGCTTGATGATATTCGCGGAAGTATTGAGGAATTGAAATGGTATCTGAAGAAGCTATCGTAAAATACTTGGAGCGCTTCGAAGACATCGAAGGTCGTTCCGAAAAAGGCTGGCAGATTTTCTCGCGCGGGGAAAAGATTTTTCTCTGCATGGAAAGCGGGAAGACGCCAGTTCGCTTGGATCTTCGTTGTGACAGAAAGCTAAGCAAGACTTTGCAGGATCGCTATGAAAGTGTCATGGAGAGTCGTGCGCTTGGTCGCAATGGCATCGAGATTATTTGCTCGGGCCAGTTGACCGACGAAGAAGTTTTTGACTTAGTAAGACACGCTTACGAAGAATCAGCGGAATAAAAAATCTCCCCAATCGGGGAGATTTTTTAGTGGCTATTCGACCATTCTTCAATTTGTTGCTGAATGACGGTTAAGTCTTGGATGAACTTATTGATTGTGTTGGCGTAAGCCTGATTGTTGGTCTTTTTGAGTGATTCGTTGCTGTATTGAATGAGCGTTGAGACTTGGTAGTTTGTCTCGGTTGCGAAAGTGCGATCGAGAGTGCCGGCGAGCACGGCGTTGTCTAGTGCGGCCATGTAAGCCGTAAGCGAGCCGGATTCGGCAGTTGTGACTTCTTTGGAAATGCTTGAAGTTTTTACGCCTACGCCTGAGATGACGCCGCCGAGGCTTTGGTTAGCCGAGGTTAGGACGGAGAATAGGTTGGTAGCGTAAGAGCGGAGGTTGGAATCGCGGAGCTTGTCTAGGTATTTTTTGAGTGGATTCGTGGTGTTGGAGTTAGTGCTGAGCTGACTGACGCGATAATAGACACGTTCGTAGGTCTGAGTAATTTTTGCGTTGCTACTACTGATGACATTGCCAACGATAACTAAAGTGATGAGCAAAATGACGCCAGCGGCGATTAATTTGATGAGCATCGGGGTAAAGATTGGACCCGATTTTACCTTGCCTTTGACGGCGATTTGATCAAGATAGGCTTTATTATCCATGAAAATATTATAGCATAAGCGCGATTAAAATGGAGGGTCATGTACATTAAGAGGTAATATGGGGTATAATTTAGATATGGAGGATGCCAAAGAAGAGATACGGGCGCGGCTAGCGGTAGAAGATGTGATTGGGCAATACATCGAGCTGAAGCGTGCCGGTCGAAATTTTAAGGGGCACTCACCTTGGGGGGCTGATAAAACGCCTAGCTTTATGGTTTCGCCGGAGAAGGGAATCTGGCATGATTTTTCGAGCAATAAAGGTGGCGACATTTTTACTTTTGTGATGGAAATGGAAGGCTGCACTTTCCGTGAAGCGATGGAGAAGTTGGCAGAGCAGGCTGGCGTGGAATTGAAACGTTATTCCGGCGACGATAAAAAGCAGGCGCAGCATAAGCAGAGACTTTATGAGGCTTTGGAGCTTGCAACGAAATATTTTCAGTTTTGTTTGACGAAGAATAAAGCTGTGATGCAGTATGTGTTCTATAAGAGAAATCTAAATAAGAACACGGTCGAGAAATTCCGTATTGGTTATGCGCCAAAATCTGGACGCGCCCTGGTGGACTTTTTGACAAAGCGTGGTTTTACGAAGAAAGAGATTGAGGATGCTGGATTAGTAAACCGTTTTGGCGGCGACTTGTTTAAAGGTCGCATGACGGTTCCGTTGATGGATGTGGCTGGGCGCGTGATTGGCTTTACGGCGCGTATTATTGAAAAGGACGAGAATTCGCCAAAATATCTCAATACGCCAGAAACTCTGTTGTATAACAAGGGGCGTCATATTTTCGGTTTGAGCCAGGCGAAGGACGCGGTGCGTCGCTCGGAGTTTGTTGTAGTTGTTGAGGGAAATATGGATGTGATTTCGTCGCATCAGGCCGGCGTTTGCGAGGCAGTTGCAACGGCTGGTACGGCAATGACTGAGATGCATTTGAAGAGCTTTGCGCGTATGACGAATGATATTCGTTTGGCTTATGACGGCGATGAGGCAGGCGTACGCGCAGCCGAGCGTGCAATTTCGATGGCAAGTAAGTTTGGTATTTATCTTTCTGTGATTGACGATTATCATGGCTGCAAAGATGCGGATGAGTTGATTCAGAAAGATCCGAAGTTATGGCAGGTGGCAACGCAGAGTTATCGTCCAGCGTTGGAATGGCTTTTGGAAAAATACGAGGGCAAATATAATTTACGTACCGAGAAAGGCTTTGCGGAATATGCGTCTGAGGCAAAGCGTTTGATTGAGGAAATTGATCCAGAAGATACGGTTTTGCGTGAGAAATATGAGCGCATTGTAAGTGATAGACTGGGCATTTCTTTGGAGGCATTTAGGGCTAAGAAAGTCGCGAAGCCGGAAAAGAAGTTGAAGAAAAATGTTGCAGTGCAGGGTGCGAAATCGGAGATTTCGCGTGCTGAGAAGAACTTGGCGGCGCTTGTTAAAAATGGACCAGTTGAATTGGAGGGCTTTGAGCCGGTTGCTGGTTTAGATGAACAGGAATTGACGTTTATTTTCGATGAATTGTATGCGAAATTAGATAAGCCTGGCCGTGAACGCGAAGCGAAAAATCTGTTCGGTAAAGTGATGCGCGAGCGTTTGGAGACGGAGCGTGCGAACTTGTCTGAGGCGATTCGTGCGGCTGAAGAAGCTGAGGATGACGAGAAAGTCGATGAATTATTGCGCGAAATGCAAAAATTGGACAAAAAATTAGGTTAATATTTGGTTTTATGTTATAATTTGCGATGAATGCGCTGGAATGCGGAAGATTTTTTGTATACCGCACCAGAAAGAAGTTATTTAGATAAAACGAAAAACGACAAAAATAAAGTAAAAAATAACAACTTAAGGGGTATATGGAAGACGAAGAAAGAGACGATTTGAGACTCGACAACGACTATATGGATGAGCCGAGTTTCGACGATATGGATGATGAATCCGATGAGGAATTAAGCATTGATTTTGATAATGCGACTTACGATGAAATTTCTGACGACTCAGTAAAACTTTACTTGCGTGAGATTGGTAAGATTCCACTTCTCAGCCAGGAAGAAGAGTATGAGTTGGCGCAGAAGATTATTAACGGTACGCCAAAAGAGCAGAAGCGCGCAAAGGATAAGATGGCAGAATCTAATATGCGTCTTGTTGTTTCGATTGCTAAACGCTATTCTGGTCGTGGTTTGGATTTCTTGGATTTGATTCAGGAAGGTAACACTGGCTTGCTACGTGCAGTAGAGAAGTTTGACCCAGATAAAGGTTTTAAGTTCTCAACTTATGCAACTTGGTGGGTTCGCCAGGCGATTACTCGCGCAATTGCGGATCAGGCACGTACGATTCGTATCCCAGTTCACATGGTTGAAACTATTAATAAGGTTCTTCGCACTCAGCGTCGTTTGACCCAGGAGCTCAACCGCGAGCCTTCTACTGAAGAGATTGCAAAGGCTATGGGCATGGAGCCAGATAAAGTTGAGTACGTCATGAAGATTAAGCAGGATATTGCATCTCTTGATGCTTCCGTTGGTCGTGATGGCGACGATGATGATTCTTCTCTCGGTGATTTCATTGAGGATGAGGATCGCGTTTCTCCAGAAGATTCCGCAGCAACTCAGCTTTTGAAAGAGCAGATTGCATCTATTCTTTCTACGCTCTCTGATCGCGAGCAGAAAATTATTAAGATGCGTTTCGGTATCGGTGGCGGTAAGAGCCATACGCTTGAGGAAGTTGGCGCAGAGTTCTCAGTTACTCGTGAACGTATTCGTCAGATTGAGGCAAAGGCTTTGACTAAGCTTCGTAAGAACAAAGATACAAAGAAACTTCACGAATATTTGAAGTAGAGAAGTGAAATAATAAGAGTCCGCGAAAGCGGATTCTTTTTTATCTGTGTTGTGTTTTTGAAAAAACATAAGTATAATGATGTTATGGAACAAAGTGGGCAGGTAGGTGTTGCAGCTCCGAGCGTAACTCCGAACACAAACGCAGTTAACACTGCAAACGTTCGTATCGAGAATCTTCTCGAGGAATGCGTACGCACGAAAGCAAGCGACCTTCATTTGCAGGTCGGTTTGCCACCAATCTTGAGGATTGATGGTGCTTTGCAGCCAGTTTCTGGCTATAGCGCACTCGATGAAGCTACGGTCGAGAAGCTTGTTTTTGCAACACTAGAAGAAGATCAAAAACAGATTTTAATTAAAGATAAAGAGTTCGATTATTCGTTCTCGTTTGGCGATTTAGGCCGCTTCCGCGTTAATGCCTTTCATGAAAAAGGTAATCTTGCGGCAGCTTTCCGTTTGATTCCAAACACGATTCAGACTATGAACGAGCTTGGTATGCCACCAGTAGTTACGAGCTTCGCAGATTTTCCACGCGGTCTCGTTTTGGTGACTGGTCCTACCGGTTCTGGTAAGTCTACGACTCTTGCAGCCTTGGTCGACAAGATTAACTCGGAGAAAGCTTGTCATATTATTACGATTGAGGATCCAATTGAGTTTACACACAAATCCAAACGCTCTGTAGTTGTACAGCGCGAAGTCCACTATGATACTTATTCTTTCTCGGCGGCTCTACGTAGCGCCCTACGTGAAGATCCTGATGTTGTTTTGATCGGCGAGATGCGCGATCTTGAAACTATTTCTGCAGCTATTACGATTGCTGAAACCGGTCACTTGGTTTTCGCAACTTTGCACACCAACTCTGCTTCTCAGAGTATCGACCGTATGATTGACGTATTTCCTCCTCACCAGCAGCCACAGGTTCGCTCACAGCTATCAAATATCTTGATGGCAGTTTGTGCGCAGCGCCTTGTTCCAGCTATCGGTGGTGGCCGTGTTGTTGCGGCTGAGATTCTCGTCGCTAACCCAGCAGTCCGCTCGGTTATTCGTGAAGGTAAAACCCATCAGCTTGATACGATTATTCAGACTGGTGCCGATCAGGGCATGCAGACGATGGATCGTACGCTTGTCAAGTTGGTCCAGACCGGTGTCATTACTCATGATACCGCTCGCGAGTTCGCAGTTGATCTACAAGAATTTGAAAGGTTGTCACGCGGATGAAACGTTTCGTCTATAAAGCAAAGGAGCAAAGTTCCGGTAAGATTATCAAAGGTACGATTCAGGCAGAAACTGAACGTGTTGCTGGTAAGCTTTTGCTTGATCGTGGCTATATTCCAGAATCCCTTAGGGAAGAGGGCAAGAGTTTTGGCGATAAGCTAAATCGTGTCACTTCAAAGGACCGCATTACCTTTACTCGCCAGTTCGCAACGCTCGTTGGTGCTGGTTTGCCAATTGCGCAGTCCTTGCGCACTGTTTCTGAGCAGACTCAGAACAAGGCAATGAAGGCAATTGTTGAAGAAATCTTGGCAGAGATTGAAGCAGGTCATAGCCTCGGTGACGCTTTCGCAAAGCACCCGGAAGTATTTAGTAATGTTTATCTCTCGCTTGTTCGCGCAGGTGAGGTTTCTGGTACTCTCGATGAAAGCTTGAAGCGTATCGCAATGCAGGAAGAGAAGGATGCAAAGATGATGAGCAGCATTAAAGGTGCTATGGTCATGCCTGTCATTACTCTCTTTGTTATCTTCGTAGTCTTCCTTTACATGATGCTTGAAGTCGTCCCTCAGGTCGAGGGTCTTTATGCTGACTTGGGCGAGGAGCTTCCGGCTTTGACTCTCGCATTCGTAGCAATTAAGGATTTCATTATTAATTTCTGGTGGTTGGCTATCTTGATTCTCGCTGGTCTTGTTGCCGGTTTCTTGCAGTATCGCAAAACTGAACCTGGTATTCGCGCGATGGCTAAGCTTAAGCTTAATGTTCCGATGTTTAACGGTTTGTTCCGTATGCTATACATGGCTCGTTTAGCTCGCATTTCTCAGATTCTTCTTTCTACTGGTGTTTCCGTGCTTGATACTTTGCAGATTGCGGGTGAATCTATGAATAACGTTGTGGTTAATGACGAAGTTATTGACGCGATGGATAAGGTTCAGTCTGGTAAGGCAATGTCTGATGCGCTGAAAGATCACGATTACATTTTGCCACTTGTCTATCAGATGGCAGCGATTGGTGAGCAGTCTGGTAAGATGGACGAGATGCTTGGTAAGGCAGCTCAGGTATTCGAGGACGATTTGGATGAGAAGGTTGCAGCGATTAGCTCTGCGATTGAGCCAGTGATGATGATCTTGCTTGCTATTATGGCCGGTGGTCTCGTTGGTGGTATCTTGTTCCCAATCTACGCGCTTGTTAATACGATTGCTTAAATTAGTAAAACTACTTGCAAAACGCTTAAGTTTAGTATATATTTGCTATAAGTGCAATTTTGCAAACGCGATTTCTGATACTCTAGGGAAGAGCGTAGAATAGAAATTGCGTTGCAAAAATAAAAATAAAAGGAGCATATATGTCAAAAAATAAAAAAGGCTTTACGATCATTGAGGTCGTTTTGGTCCTTGCAATTGCGGGCCTTATCTTCCTTATGGTCTTCATCGCGCTTCCAGCGCTACAGCGTTCTCAGCGCAATACTCAGCGCGAGGATGACTTGTCTCGTTTCCTAACTGCGGCAAACGACTATCAGACAAATAACAATGGTAAGACGCCATTCAAGAATAACAACAATACTTACTCTGTCGATACTAAGTTCGTCAAGCGCTATATCGATGATGAATGTAATACTAAAGATGGTATTAACTACTCTGATTGTGGTGCACAGTTCACCGATCCAGATGGTACTATCTATAGCATGAAACATATTGCTCAGATTAGCAAGCAAACCGACGTTGCTAGCGTAGATTCTTCTGTTCAGAACATCGACTGGCCAAACCTACATACCGTTATGGCTTACACTAACGCAAGCTGTGGCGACGAAGGTGTCGCTGAAAAGGGTACTGGTAATCGTCAGTATGCTGTCTTCTACGTACTTGAAGGTGGCGCAATTTCCTGCAACGATAACCACTAATCTTAGTTGCTTGAAAGGAGCTCTGGAAGCGGAGCTCCTTTTTAGTGCTTATGTTAAAATATAAGTATGCAGAGAAGAAAAGCTTTTACTATTATTGAAGTAGTTTTAGTGTTGGCAATTGCTGGCCTTATCTTTCTTATGGTCTTTATTGCGCTTCCAGCTTTGCAACGTTCTCAGCGCAATACTCAGCGCGAGGACGATCTTGCTAGGTTCGTAACCGCAGCAACGAATTATCAGACCAATAACAAGAGTAAATTACCGTTCCATTTAGAGAATACAAACAAGATTATTGATGAGAAATTTGTAACTAGGTATATTGATTCTCAATGTAAGCCTCTTTCCGATAATTCTAGCTCGGACTTAGGCTATAGTGAATGTGGTTCGGAATTTACGGATCCGGACGGCACGATTTATCGCTTGAAATACATGAACGACGTAAAGGCGGCTGCGGCGAAGCAGAAGAAAAGTGAGATAAATATTAGTTTGCCAAGTTGGGAAGAGTCTAATCATACGCTCAGGGTTTATACTACGGCAACTTGTGGCGATGAAGGTGTTGTTAAGCTAAGCTCTGGCAGTCATTCATTTGCTATGATTTATATTCTGGAAGGTGGTAGCGCTAGCTGTAACGATAACAGTTAGTAGGTTATGCTATCATGATAGATATGAATGTGGCGGTAATTATTATCTTGGCAATTATGGGCGCAGGGCTCGGTTCTTTTGCGTGTTGTCAGGCTTGGCGTATTCGCAAACATGATAAATCTGCGCGTTCGCATTGTATGAATTGTGATTACCAGTTGAAATGGTATGACAATATTCCAGTTTTGAGTTGGTTGATGCTTGGCGGAAAGTGCCGCAAGTGCCACAAGAAAATTGGTTGCACAGAGATTTTTGCTGAGTTGGTTACGGCTTTGTTGTTTGCTGGAAGTTATTTCTTGTGGCCTCGTGCCGCAGAATTGAACTCGGGTGATACTTTTGAAATTATTAAGTTTGTTCTATTTTTGGCGCAGATTGTCGTCTTTATGATTTTGGCAGTTTATGATGCAAAATGGAAAGAGATGCCGCTAAGTATGCTTATTGCGAGTGCTGTTATTGGTTTTGCATTCTATGGCGTCGATCTTGCCGCTGTTATTGCGCATGGAGATTTTTCTGCGGAAGTTTTGATGAATTTGCTTGGCGCAATTGTAATTTTGCCAGGCTTCTATTATTTCATGTATAAGGCTAGCAAAGAGACTTGGGTTGGAAGTGGCGATGCAATTTTGTGTGTTCCGCTCGCTGTAATGCTTGGCAATTTCTGGCTCGCAATGTTCTGTTTGTTTGGTTCGAATATGATTGGTTCTCTAGTAATGGTGCCAGTTACGACTGTTAAAAGAGAGAAGCATGCAATGATTCCATTTGGTCCGTTTTTGATTGCTGGTTTCTTGGTCGTGTATTTCATGCAAGATGCAATCATTAAATTTGTGAGCTTCTAAAATGTATGTTTCTGAGCTGATCAATGACTTCTTGGAATCGCTAGAAATTGAGAATGGGCGCAGTCGTTTTACGTCGCGTAATTATGAGCTTTGTTTGTCGCGTATTATTGAATTTAGCGGCGAATTTTATCCAGAAAAAGAATTGAAGCCGGAAGATATTACGCAAGAATGGTTGCGTAAATATAGGCTTTGGTTGAATCGTTTTGAGATTGAAAATTCGCGTGGTAAAACTTTGTCAGTAACGACTCAGGCTTATCATTTGATTGCTTTGCGCGGATTTTT
>JAKSSX010000016.1 GCA_024402895.1 Candidatus Saccharimonadota bacterium | reverse complement strand
TGAAAAGAAATGGCGATGCCGAGATTGGCGCGTTCGGTGATGGTTTTATCTGTTATATCTTCGCCATTAAAGAGAATTTTTCCTTTGGAAGCCTGTTCAAGTCCCATGAGTAGCTTGGCGAGAGTAGATTTGCCGCTACCATTTGGTCCAGTGATAACAATGAATTCGCCAGGTTGGATGTTTAGATTTAGGTCATTCAAAATATTGACGCTGTTTTTGCCGACGCCAGCAGAGAAGCTGAGATTTTTGACCTGTAGCATAGGTATATTATAGGTCAATTTTTTATCTAAGGCAAAATTATAACAGGGGTATGTATTGACTTTTTTGGCGTTTTGTGCTATAATAGATAAATGAGTTTTTAGGCTCTAAAAATAAATTGCACCGGAGGTGAGCACATTGACATCATAGTAAAGTTTTTGACTTTTTAGACCAACTGAGGCCCATTTCAGCTCTTGGCTGAAATATTTTTATTCATTACAGGAGTTATAGAAAAAATGAATAATGACAATTACATTCGTACACCTGAGACACCTAATATAGATATAGAGTATAAGAAAGCTGAAACTCTTAAAAGTATCAAGGAACTTTCCTTGCCAAATGAGGCAGAGGAATTTTACTTAAAGACTGGAAGATCACCAGAGACTCTAATCTGGTACAGTAGAATTACTGCCTATAGCATCTTTAGCAATCCTTCTAGTAAAGATAGTTTTAGGAAAGAGGCACTTCAGCTAGTAGAGGCGCTCGATGAGAGAGGGTATATTCGTCATGATATTACTCCAGCCTCATTCGCTATTCAGCAGTTGTATTGGAAGGCGTTTGGCCGAGTGTCACAGCCAGTGGCAATCGAGCAGCTCAATAACGAAAGTTATGAGAGTTTTAAGAACCCTTCAGCGCAGTTGGTTGAGCGAGTCGACACATATCTTCACGATATGCTCACTAGTAGAGAATATGAAGTTGTTTCGGCAGTTGCTGGATATAAGGACGGCAAACCAAAGACTTATGCTGAACTTGCGAAGAAAATGGAGCTTTCGGAGGAGCATGTAGAAAAGCTCGATAAGATTGCTCTTAGAAAGTTGACTAGATATGCTGGCTTCCAGCTTATATTTATGGAAGCTAATGAGCTTGAAGAGGAAGCTAAAGCAGTATTTAATGAACTGAGGGAACTTAATAGGAGAAAAGCTGAGCTTCGTAGAAAGTATAGAGTTTTAGCGAAGCAGACGGTTAGCTGGCCTGATGGTTTGGCTGAGCTTTTCGAAGGTGATATCTTTGAGAATGTTGATATTCTTGAATTAGGCCTTGATTTTAAAGCCTATAGTGCGTTGAGACGCGCCGACATTAATACGATTGAAGATATCTTATTGTGTGGGGACTGGTCGGATTTTCATAATCAGATAGTGTTTTCCCCGAATGTAAAAACCGAGATAGAAGAGAAGATGCGCGAGAGGGGATATGAAAACTTTACTATCAAATAATCACTCGTAAGAGTGTGGAAGTCCCTGGCAACCAGCCAGGGCTTTTTGATGATTTTTTGAGCTTAAAAAATATCCCCGTTTGACTGGGGATATTTTTAATAATTTGTGATTATTTTACGCTTTCGCAGATTGCGGTGAAGGCTTTTGGATCGTTGACTGCGAGTTCAGCGAGAACTTTGCGGTCAAGTTCGATACCTTTGTTCTTCATGCCGTTGATCAACTTGCTGTAGCTTACGCCGTTTTCGCGTGCTGCATTGTTGATACGAGTAATCCATAGTGCGCGTAGATCGCGTTTGCGATTGCGGCGGTCACGATAGGAATAGCGCAATGATTTGATGACACCCTGCTTTGCTAGGCGGAAGCTACGAGTGCGGTAATGCTGCATACCTTTAGCTGCAGCAAGAATCTTTTTGTGCTTTGCGCGAGCAGCAACTCCACGTTTAACTCTCATGATTAAGCTCCTAATGCGGTTTTAACGTTTTTAGCGATTTTGCCCTTGACGGTGCCAGGGGTCTTCATGTTGCGTTTGCGCGCCTTGGACTTCTTAGCCAAGATGTGGTTACCGAATGCACGTTCGCGCATAACTTTACCGGTCTTGGTAATGCGAACACGCTTTGCGGTACCCTTGTGGGTCTTGAGTTTTGGCATATATACCTTTTCCTACTTTAGTTAATATTTGAGGCGCTTTGAGGTGTAGGGAACCAGTGGGCGTCGTTTTGTAATCTATTTATGGCGAACCATAAAGGTTAGATTACGTCCGCTCATCTGAGCTTTGCCATCGACGATGACGTCTGCTCCGAGCTTTTCGATGATACGATTCATAAGTTCAGTACCGATTTCCTTGTGTGCCATTTCGCGGCCACGGAAGACGATCATGATCTTGACGCGATCACCGTCCTCGAGTAATTCGAGGGTTTTGCGGACTTTAATATTGAGGTCATTCTCCCCAATTTTCAAACCGAGTCTAATCTGTTTAAGTTCACTGCTTTTAGCATTTTTCTTTGCGCGAGCTTGCTCTTTCATCTTTTGGTATTGGAATTTACCCCAATCGATGATTTTAACTACTGGTGGGTTGGCGTTAGGGGAAATTTCCACTAAATCCAAACCAGCGTCGCGAGCCATAAGCTGCGCATCGCGGCTAGACATAATGCCTAACTGCGCACCATCAGCACTTATTACGCGTACCTCTGGATGACGGATATCGCCATTGATGCGGGTACGAGATGTAGGATTACTGATAGTTTTACTCCTCAAAAATTAGACTTGTTATGGGGTAAATTATACTAAAAAGCATGAAAAAATGCAAGCGTTTTAATCTTAAAATCTCTGGCGATATTGGAGAGCTTCGTTGAGGTGCGCGTCGGAGATGTTATCGCAGTTGTCCAAATCGGCGATCGTGCGTGCGATTTTGAGGATTTTGAAGTACGAACGAGCAGATAATTCGAAGCGTTTCGTTGCTGCATCTAGTAGCTTTTGGCTGCTCGGTTTGAGCGCGCAGTACTTAACTGTGTCGACTGAGGAGAGAGAAGAATTGAAGGTCTTGGCCCTATTAAATTGTTTGTTCATGGCTGCCTGAATGGTTGTTTTGGCAGTCTCGTGCTCGTGAGTGTTAAATGTTGTATTTTTAACTAAAACAGAGGTATCTTGCGATGCGATTTTGATTTGCATATCTATTCGGTCCAGTAATGGTCCGGAAAGCTTGCGGCGATAATTTGCTAGTGCGCTGGGCGCGCATGAACAAATTTGTTTGTCGGATCCATAGTGGCCGCAAGGGCATGGATTCATAGTTGCGACGAGCATGAAATCGGCTGGGTAGCGGATTTTATTACGTGTCGTAGGCAGAGCAATTTGTTTGTTTTCTAACGGCTGGCGCAGCGCTTCTAGGGCGTCACGGCGAAACTCTGGTAGCTCGTCTAGGAAAAGAACGCCTAGGTGGGCTAAGGTAATTTCTCCGGGTAGACCATCCGCCTTACCGATCAGGGAAGCGAGTGATGAACTATGGTGTGGCGCGCGGAATGGTCTAGAGATGCACGGCTGAGTAATATCTGAGACTAGAGAATGGAGCTTTGTAAGCTCGAAAATCTCGTCATTTGTGGGAGCTGGAAGTAAGCCGGGAATGGTGCTCGCGAGGGCACTTTTTCCGGCGCCTGGCGGACCAAAAAGCAGGATATTGTGATGGCCGGCGACGGCGACCGTGAGGGCGCGTTTGGCCTGCGTCTGGCCGATGATTTGGTCTAAAAATGGGCAGTTTGAGCCTGTTTCTGTATTTTTAACAACGTTTTCCGGGAGGCTGTTCGGCGCTTGTAGGCCGGCGCAGATTTGCCATAATTCGGCTAAAGTCGAGGCTGGGATTATCTGGACTTTCCGGCGTCTAAAAAGGGTGGCTTGGGCGGCGTTTTCGGCTGGAATGATAACCTGCTTAAAGCCATGTTTTGTGGCGCATTCAAGGATGTTTAAAATGCCTCTAATTGGCCGTATTTTGCCGTCTAAAGCCAGTTCGCCGACGAAGAGGGTATTTGTAGCTTTTTGAGGCTGGAACTGCTGAAAATGCGTTAGAATCGCGACTGCGATAGCTACATCTAGAAAGCTGCCGGTTTTTTGTAATTCTGCAGGGGCGAGATTGATTGTTATCTTATCTTTTGTGGGGTAATAGAAGCCGGAATTACGGATGGCGGCCCTGATACGCTCTCGGCTTTCCTCGATGGTTTTGTTGGCCATGCCGACGATATTTAGGGTGGGTAAACCCTTAGTGCTGTCGCATTCGACTGTGACCAGATTAGCAGTAGTGCCGATAGGGATAGCGGAATATGTTTTTGAGATTGTCATGCGGGGAGTATAAGAGGGGTAAAATTGAAAGTGAAGCGTAAGTATGATAAAATCTCTGTAATCTAACTTGGGGCTGACAAAGTTTAGACGGTTTATTAACAGTATGCAGGCGGGTCGAGTTGTACCGTAAGTACAGTAAGTAAATGCAGAAAAAACTGCTAGTAAGCATGTGGCTTATATGCCAGCTTACGCCTAAGATCGCTATAATATAGATCTTATCGGATTACTCGAGATACCATAGCGTAATTTCGGTATTATATTCATGGTATTAAGGTTAACTAGTGACGACAGTCGACACGAAAATTTAGTCATGGCGCTTTAGGGTTTTGTCTTTTCCAGCCCTAGAGGTAAGCCGAGATAAAAGAATAGACTATGCTCGTAGAATGCATACATGGAGATTTATCGGACCCGGAGGCAGTATCCGGCAGCTCCACCACATAGATTTACGAATACCTCCTCTGACGAGGTATTTTTTATGCTTAAATGGCGGAGAAGAATAAAAAAAGACTAGCGGTCGGCCAACCACTAGTCTTTCTGTTTATAAGAACGAACTCTACATTCCTAATTTTTCTTGAAAAAAGTTGAGAGCAAGAAAAAGGATCGGTAACTGCGAGATAAACCGATCCTTTTGTGTGGAGTGTGGAGTTATTTTGGATCTAATGTTTATTTTTGGCTTTTGTGCAAGTATTTTGCTCAGAAGCTACCTCTATAATAAAACGCCAAAACGCTAGTGTCAATAAAAAATGTGTTGTTTTTTTAACATCAATTTAATGTGGAAATGTGCAACAAAATTGCACGAAAATTCATGATCAAAAATATTTAAAAATGAACAAGTAATAAAAACACGGCCCTGTGGATTGAATAGTGATTTTTGATAGGTTGAACAAATAAAAAATCGCGCAGAGCAGCCATTGAATAGTAGAAAATGTATAAAAAATAGTAGCATGTTGTAAAAATGACTACGTTTTGAATAGGGCTTTCTACCCCTGTTATATATAGTACTGTTGTAAAAATAACTACAAAAAATGAACACTGATATTATTGACTTTTGCGCTTATGTTTGCTATAGTTAAGGCATGCTTGAACAAACATAAAAACAAGCAAAAACAAAAATAAAATTTGAGTTCGGGGGATTACCTAGGGAGAGTTTGGCGCAGTAATAGCTTATTTCTAGCCATAAATTACAATTCTAGGAGTAAGCTAAGCTCCGCCAAAGCTTAACGAGAGTTAAGGAGCGTAGAGCGCGTAAAGTTGAAACGATACTAGCACATTGATACCCAAGAATAACAGAGAATCGTAAAAACTTTATAAGGACGATGCCTCTCTAAACGAGAGGCGGTCAATTTAGCCAACAGGTAGATTTAAAGATTGCGGCTTTAAGTAATGTATATATTTGCCGGATAATCCTTTCTACCTTTGGCTTTAAGGATTATCTTATGGGGGAGAGAAATAGCAGTAGGCGACAGATTAATGACTAGAGTATTTCTCATGGTTAGTTGTGGATTATTTATGAGGGCAGGATGCGGTTCAGTATCTAACTGTGCTATAATTCGCTTATGAATAAATTGCTACTGATCGTGAGTGCTTGTGCTGCAATGGTTCTCCTGGCGATAATGTTTTTGACATCTCCGAGTACAGTAGGTCCCGCAGGTGTTTTAGTATTTTTTACAACATCCTACTTGTTCTTTTTAGGGCTTGCAGTTTTAGGCTGCAGGCTATTTTTTATGTTTTGCGGCAAGCTGAATAAGGCAAAGAAATTGACTAATCTAGACAAAAAGAGTCGTCGCTATGGGGCAGTAATTGCTTTGGCGCCGGTTATTTTAATGCTAATTGGATCTTTTGGCGGTATTTCAATTGCGGAAATTGCCCTAACTGGATTATTAGAGATTCTTCTTTGCTTTTTGATGTCACGTAATGTGATATAATAATGCTTATGGATAATAAGGGCGGATTCGGAGGTGGCCTAACAGGGGCAGGAGAGGGCTTTAAAGCTCCGGAAAATATTTCACCAATGGGCGAAGTGCCTGGTTTTGATGAATTTTTGAAGGGTCGCGAAGACCTAAAACCTGCTGGCGAGCAACCGATAAGTATGGAAACTCCTAACCAGACTGCAGAAGTTGGCGCTGAGATGATGTCTAGCGCAATGCCGGCAACGATGCCTCCAGGGATGGCGCCTATGGATGATAACAATACTACGACTCAGGCTACTGAAACTCCGGCCTTAACTGAGCTAAAGAGTATTAATGTCCCGCGTGACGCTGAGCGTTTGCCTAAGGAGTACGTGGCGGCAATTACGAAGATTATCAATACTAATAAACGTGATCCACATAAACTCGTTGACGACCTCGATGAGGCACGTTGGGATATGTTGAGTAAGGCGTATGGTCGCAACTTCGGCGATGGTTTAAACGGAAGTAATAAGTAATGGAAGCGATTATTCAACCAATTATTATCGCCGTAATCGTAATTATTGTTTTTGTGCTTGCGTGGAAGGTTTTTGCTAGCACGAAACGCGATAAGAAGAATTATGCTCGTGCGCTAAAGATGGTTCCAATGATGATTCATCTACCTCCTTCAACGGATGATATCCAGGTCGGTGGACGTGATGAGCGCGAGGTTATTGGTGAGCAGATTTCTGAGGCGCAGGTAATGTACAGTATTATTTCTTCGACGCTTACGAAGGGCTTTAAGACTCGTCTTTATGGCCAGAAGCATATCAGCTTTGAAATCGTAGCCCATGATGGCTTTATTAAGTATTATGCTACCGTTCCTGCGGTCCTAACTGAGACCGTTAAACAGGCAATTACGGCAGCATATCCTACGGCTCGCCTCGAGGAAGTCAAAGACCCTAACTTCTTTAGCGAAGAGGGTAAGATTGAGGCTGTTGCTGGTGGTGAGCTTCACTTTAAGGAAGATTATTGGTATCCGATTGCTAGCTACGAAGATACGAAGCGCGATGCTAGCCTTGGTCTTATTAACGCATTGTCTACTGCTAAAAAAGGCGATGGTGTTGCCGTACAAATTATGTTCCGCCCAACGGATGGTAGCTGGGTAAAAAATTCGCTCGACCGAGTACAAAATATAAAGGATGGCAAAAAATCCAAAAAAGCGAGCAACGTTCTTGGTCGCATGGTGACTGGCGCTGGAAACCTTGTCGGTGATGTTGCTGAGGCGCTCTGGAAACCACCAGAGGAACATGAGAAGTGGAAGAGCGAAGATAAGGTTTTGACTAATCTTCAGCAGGAAGAGATTCAGCGTATTGAAGAGAAGACGAAGTATCCCGGCTTTGAAACTTTGATTCGCATTGTATCTAGCTCTTCAACTAAGGCTCGTTCTGAAGCAATTTTGTCGAGTGTTGTATCCGTATTTTCTCAGTTCGATTTGCCACAGTATAACGGCTTTAAATATGATTTTCAGAGTAATTCTGAGGAATTGGCACGTAATTATATCTTGAGATGGTTCCCGCAGGAACAATCCGATATGATTTTGAATAGTGTTGAGATTGCCAGCGTGTTCCACTTGCCAAGCCAGAATGCTATCCCTACGAGCCAGGTTGAGCGCCAGGCAACGAAACAGGTTGATGGTCCTGCCAAGCTCGCAGAAGAAGGTGTTATTCTCGGCGTCAACAAGTTCCGCGGCGAAGACAAAGTCATTCGCTTGCGCGATAAGGACCGTCGTCGCCATACATACGTAATCGGTTCTACTGGTATGGGTAAGTCTATCTTGCTCACGAATATTGCATACCAGGATATGTGTGATGGTCGCGGCTTTGCATTTATCGATCCGCACGGCGATGCTATTGAGTTGCTTCTTTCTAAGGTGCCTCAGGAGCGCATGGACGACATTATCGTGTTTGAGCCGGGCAATATGGATAACCCGGTCGGTATGAATATGTTTGAGTTCCAGTCTGAGGACCAGAAGGACTTTATCGTTCAGGAAGGTATTAATATGCTTACCTCCTTGTATGATCCGGGCAACCAGGGTATTTTCGGTCCGCGCGCTCAGCATATGTTCCGCAATGCGGCACTTCTCCTTATGAGCGACCCTGAGGGTGGTACATTTATTGATATTCCACGCTGTTTTATTGATTCAGAGTTCGTTAAGTCTAAGTTGAGATATGTAACAGATAAGACTGTTTATGACTATTGGACAAAAGAGTTCCCAGCATCTCAGAAATCTAGCGACGCAGGTGAGGTTACGAGCTGGTTCGTTTCTAAGTGGGGTCCGTTCCTATCCAACAAGATGATGCGTAATATTCTTGGTCAGACGCAGTCCGGCTTTAATATTCGCAAAATTATGGATGAGGGTAAAATCCTTCTCATCAACCTCTCTAAGGGTAAAACCGGCGAGTTGAATGCGAAGCTTCTTGGTATGATCTTCGTTATGAAGTTCCAGGCAGCAGCTATGAGCCGTCAGGATATTCCAGAAGATGATCGCAAAGATTTCTGCCTCTTCGTAGATGAGTTCCAGAACTTCGCGACAGAGAGCTTCGAGTCGATTCTATCTGAGGCTCGTAAGTATCGTTTGAACCTTGTTTTGGCAAACCAGTTCATGACACAGCTCACGGATAAGATTCGCGAGGCATTGCTTGGTAACGTTGGTACGATTATGTCCGGTCGTCTCGGTGTTACGGATGCGGAATTGATGGAGAAAGCCTTCTCGCCAGTATTTACGGCAGAGGATCTTCACAAACAGTCTAACTTCGCCGCAATTGCAACGGTCATGATGTTCGATATGCCGACATCGCCATTTACGATTAGTCTCTTGCCTCCAATGGGTGAGTCATCTGACGAGTTGATGGAGAGAATGAAAGCTTACGCTTTGTCTAAGTATGGTCGTCCACGTGCGGAGGTTGAAGCAGAGATTGATGCGCGCTTGGCGGCTACTGATGAGACTGCGCCAGCGGCGGCTCCAGCTCCGGCTCCAGTAGCAGCAGCTCCAGCGATGATGATGGGTGCAGCAGCGGCGGCACCTGTAGCAACAGCTCCAGCACCAGCCCCAGCGCCGGCACCTAAGAAGAACTTCTTGGATTCATGGCTAGAGAAGAAAGCATCTCTTGAGCAGAAGGCTAAAGATGAGGCTCGTGAAGCGGTGGTCGCAAAACAGGCGGCTCCGAAGCCAAAGAAACCAGCGCCAGCGCCAAAACCAGTTCCACAGAAACAGGTTGAAGCTCCGAAGGTTGCTCAGGTTGCAGCTGCGACGGACATGCGTGCTAAGGTGGCGACTGCGCCAGAGAAGATGCCTGAGGCTCCAAAGAGCAATCTTATGAAAGAGCTTGAAGATGACGGTGATGGTTCTAGTTGGGTCGCAACGGCGGTAAAGAATGCTGAGGCAGCACCAACAGAGGTGGCTCAGATTGCTAAACAAGACGATTTAGCGAACGGTGTAAGGATTCATCATGATCGCAATAGGGCTCCGTTAAGGAAACCAGCTCCAGCACCTGCACCTGCTCCAGCTCCAGCTCCGGCACCACAGCCGCAAGCGCAGCCGCAGCAACTGGTCGCTCAGAAACAAGACAATCCTGAAGACGGCGTTGTTCTAAGATGGCGTTAAGATAAGAAAGAATCCACGAGGAATCGTGGATTTCTTTTTTTGTTTCAAAATGGGTAAATATATGGTTTTTGACTCAGAAGGGCCTTAGAAGCGATTTTAGAGGGCTTAAACTTGATTTTTTGAGGTGAGCCGTGATAAAATAATATTCGTTATATTAAAAAAGTAGAGGTAAGTATAAATGGCTGCAGCTAATAAGTCTGGTGGGGCCGGCGAAGAGTACAATGCGTCTGAGATTCAGGTTTTGGAAGGACTTGAGCCAGTACGTAAGCGTCCCGGTATGTATATTGGTTCTACCGGTTATGATGGCTTGCATCATCTTATTAAGGAGATTGCCGATAACTCTATCGATGAGGCAATCGCTGGACATGCTACTCATGTTAAGGTTACGATCCTTAACGATGGTGGCTGTCGCGTAGATGATGATGGTCGTGGTATTCCTGTAGATATCCACCCAAAAACAAAAATGTCCACTTTGGAAACAGTATTAACGGTCCTTCACGCCGGCGGTAAGTTCGGTGGTGGTGGTTATAAAGTTTCTTCTGGTCTCCACGGTGTAGGTTCTTCGGTAGTTAACGCGCTTTCTAAGCATATGATTGCTGAAGTTTATCGTGATGGTAAGATTAATCATATCGAGTTCGATACTGGTAAAACCGTAAAACCTATCGAGGTTACTGGTTCAACTACCAAGCAGGGTACAAGCATTACTTTCTATCCTGATGAAACTATCTTTAAAGAGACTGTAACCTTTGATTATGACTGGGTAGTAAATTATCTACGTCACCAGGCATATCTAACTAAGGGTATTTTGACTTCCGTTCACGATGAGCGCACCGGCAAAAGCGATTCCTTCTATTTTGAAGGTGGTATCAAGAGCTATGTTCGCCGCTTGAATGAGGGTAAGGAAGTTATTTCTGATGATGTCTTCTATGTAGAGAAGGAAATCGAGGATAGTGTAGTTGAGATCGCTGTTCAGTATAATGATTCGTTCTCTGAGACTATGCGTCCGTTTGCTAACAACGTTTTGACCCCTGATGGCGGTACTCACGTAGTTGGCTTCCGTACGGCTCTTAACCGCGTAATTAATGACTACGCTCGCAAGAACGGTCTCTTGAAGGAGAAAGAAGATAACCTTACTGGTGATGATATTAAGGAAGGTTTGACTGCTGTTATCTTGGTAAAGCTTCCAGATCCTCAGTTTGAAGGTCAGACCAAGAATAAGCTTGGTAACCCAGAGGTTCGTGGCTATGCAGATAAAGTAACTAGCGAATACTTCGCTTACTATCTTGAAGAACATCCAGATGTAGCAAAGAAGATTGTCCAGAAGGCAACTTTGGCGGCTCGTGCACGTAAGGCAGCACGTGCGGCTCGCGATAACGTTATTCGTAAAGGCGCATTTGAAGGTCTTAACCTTCCTTCAAAGCTTGCTGACTGTTCTTCTCGTGATCGTACTCAGTGTGAGCTCTTTATCGTAGAGGGTAACTCCGCTGCAGGTTCCGCAAAGGAAGGTCGCGATTCGAAGATTCAGGCAATCTTGCCACTTCGTGGTAAGGTTCTTAATACTGAGCGCGCTCGTTTGGATAAAATGTTTGCTAACGCCGAGATCGTATCTCTTATCAAGGCGCTTGGCGTAGGTATCGGTGACACCTTTGATATTAATGGTCTCCGCTATTACAAGATTGTGTTCATGACGGATGCCGATGTCGATGGTGCGCATATTTCAACTCTACTTTTGACTTTCTTCTTCCGTTATATGCCTGAGGTTATTAAGGCTGGTCACGTCTATTTGGCAAAGCCGCCTCTATTTGGCCTCATTAAGGGTACTGGTAGCTCTCGTAAGATTGAATATATCTATAACGAGGATGCTCTTGAGCGCACGCTTACTAAGCGTATTGAAGAGCGCAAAGCGGCTGGTACTAAGATTAATCCAGAAGATGAACGCTTTAAGCAGGCTGGCTACACCGCACAGCAGCGCTTTAAGGGTCTTGGTGAGATGGACGCAGCTCAGCTCTGGGAAACTACTATGAATCCAGAAAACCGTACGCTTATTCGTGTAAATATTGAAGATGCTGAGAAAGCTGATGCAATCTTTACTAAGTTGATGGGCGACGAAGCAGAACTCCGTAAAAACTTTATTCAGTCAAGAGCAGCAACTGTTGACTTGGATGATTTGGACTTCTAAGGAGGGAATGAATTATGGCAGATAAGAAAAAACAAATTGAACAACCAGAAGATGAACGCGACGAAAGCAAAGTAGGCAACGTTCCTGATAGCGCCGATGATAAAGGTGTAGACGAAACTTTGGGCGATTACGAAACTGAAAAAGTTGAGGAAAGCGAAGTTAAAGTTGCTGAAGATGGTATCGAAGAGTTGACCGTTGAGAACGTTATGGAAGACAGCTTCCTTCGTTACTCTATGTCAGTCTTGATCGACCGTGCTTTGCCAGATGTACGCGATGGTTTGAAGCCAGTTAACCGCCGTATTCTTTACGCAATGAACAAGAATGGCTGGAAGGCTCCACATGCGACTGTTAAGTCCGCACGTATCGTCGGTGAAGTTATGGGTAAATATCACCCACACGGCGATTCATCAATTTATGATTCTATGGTTAACCTTGCTCAGCCTTGGAAAATGCGTTATACGCTCGTTGAAGGTCAGGGTAACTTCGGTTCCATGGATGGTGATGAAGCAGCTGCATCACGCTATACTGAGGCTCGTATGGACAAGGTTGGCGCAGAGCTCCTTACTGATATTGAGAAAAATACTGTTGATTTCCGCGATAACTTCGATGGTACCGAGCAGGAGCCAGTAGTATTGCCGGCAGCATTGCCTAACATTCTTTTGAATGGTCAGATGGGTATTGCGGTCGGTATGGCTACAAATATTCCTCCTCATAACCTTGGTGAAGTTGTTGACGCAACGATTGCTCAGATTGATAATCCTGATATTACTCTTGATGAGCTTATGAAGCATGTTAAGGGTCCAGATTTCCCAACTGGCGCAGAGGTTTATGGTGGCGCACCAATGAAGCAGGCTTACGAAACTGGTCGTGGCTCTGTTACTATTCGCGCTGTCGCAAACATTGAAGAGAAGAAGAATGGCCGTTTCGCTATTGTAATTACCGAAGTTCCTTACGGTATGAGCAAAGAAGCTTTCGTAGAGAAGGTTCGCGAGCTCGTTCTTGCTAAGAAACTTGATCATATCGCTGATGCACGTGATGAATCTGCTCGCGGTAAGGTCCGTGTCGTAGTTGAGCTCAAGAAAGATGCCTTCCCAAAGAAGATCTTGAACCAGCTCTACAAGCTAACCGGTCTCCAGACTAGCTTCCACTACAACGTTCTTGCGCTCGTAGACGGTATTCAGCCAAAGGTTATGGGTCTTAAGGAAATTCTTTCCGAATTCATTAAGCACCGCCAGAAAGTTGTTCGCCGCCGCACCGAGTTTGAACTCAACAAGGCGAAAGAACGCGCACATATCTTGGAAGGTTTGAAGATTGCGCTCGATCATATCGACGAAGTTATTAAGACTATTCGCGAATCCTATGATGACGCAGATAAGCGCCTCATGGAACGCTTCGGCCTATCTGAGGTTCAGGCTGCTGCTATCTTGGCAATGCAGCTTCGCCGTCTCCAAGGTCTAGAACGCGATAAGATTGAGAACGAGTTGAAAGAACTTCATGAACTCATTGCTAAGCTCGAGGCTATCTTGGCCTCCGAACAGGCAATCCTCAATGTTATCAAGGAAGAACTCCTCGCTATGAAAGAGAAGTACGGTGACCCACGTCGCAGTAAGATCTTCAATCATGAGCTCGGTAAGTTTGCTGAAGAAGATTTGATTCCAGATGAGGAGAGTGTAGTTCTTCTTACGGCTCAGGGTTACGTCAAGCGCGTACTCCAGAACGATTTCAAGAAGCAGAACAGAGGTGGTAAGGGTCGTCGTGGTATGACTACTAAGGAAGAGGATGTTATTGATACTATTATCTTGGCAAACTCACATGATTATCTCTTGTTCTTCACGAACCAGGGTCGTATCTTCCGCATTAAGGCTTACGAAATCCCACAGTCTTCATTGATTGCTAAGGGTACCGCATCTGTAAACTTGCTCAGCTTGCATCCAGAAGAGAAGATTACTTCTGTAATTAAGCATACTGAGACTAATGAGAATGGTTACCTATTCATGGCAACCACGAAGGGCACTATCAAGAAGACCTCTTTGAAGGATTACGCAAATATTCGCACGAACGGCTTGATTACTATTAAGCTCGATGACGGTGATGAATTGCGCTGGGTACGCAGCACTACTGGTGAGAATGATATTATCACCTCTACCTCAGCTGGTCAGGCAGTACGTTTCAACGAGAGCGAAGTTCGCCCAATGGGTCGCGCGGCTCGCGGTGTTCGTGGTGTTCGCCTCCGTCCAAACGATACAGTTGTCGGTATGGATGTAGTCGCTGATCCAAAGAATCAGAAATTGATCGTTATTTCTACCAAGGGCTACGGTAAGATGACTGCTGCTATGAACTTCCCACCACATAAGCGCGGTGGCGTAGGCGTAAAGGTTGCAGCTATCACTTCTAAGACTGGTCCAATCGCAGCTGTTCATACGCTCGATCCAGAAGCAGAGGAAATTATCATGATGTCTACGAATGGTCAGGCTATTCGCGTAGCAGTCAAGGATATTCCAACGCTTGGTCGTGCAACTCAGGGTGTACGCGTAATGCGTCTAAATGAGGGCGACACGGTTGCTTCAATTGGTATTCTTCCTAAGGAAGAGCCGGAAGAAGAGGCTACTGAAGAAGCTCCAAAGAAGAAATAATAATCTTCTATAAAAAATATCCCCGTAAAAGGGGATATTTTTGTTGTTGTGATAGAATATATAATATGAATGAATTATCTGGGCTCGGTGGATTACTAGCATTCGTTATCGGATGGTTTGTAGCGCAGGCCGGCAAACTTATAGGGGATTTAATACGTAATGGCAAGATGAGCGGCCAAGAAATAATTGATTGTTTCTTCCGTAGCGGCGGTATGCCGAGCGGCCACACGGCAAGCTTTACTGGCTTATCGACGTTCTTTGTCTTTCAATTTGGTTTATTCGCGCCAATTAGTATCTTAGCAATTTGTACTACTATTATTGTGGTTTATGATGCAGTTAATGTACGTTATGCGGTTGGCGAGCAGGGAAAGATGATTAATATTATGATCATGGACCGCAACTATAAGAAAAAGAAAGTTAAAGTAGTTGAAGGTCATACCGTTCCACAAGTCGCTGTTGGTGCTATTTTAGGTTTAGCAATTGGCTTCATAATGTCCTGCTGTTTCTAATAAAATATTCAAAACCGGTCGTAAAAATGGCCGGTTTTTTGAATTTATATATATAAAGGGTGGTTTTTGTATATAAATATGACCGATTTTTGCGTGTTGTTAAAAATAACTTAACAGGGGTAGGGAGGGCATTTTTGGCTTAAAAATGAAAAAAAGTCCAAAAAAGTCAAAAAAAGTCCAAAAAAGTGCTTGACGCGGCCTTCTGAAACGTGTAAGATTAGAGATAGTTCAACTGCGAGAGGTCATCCAAAAGATAAGACATCTTATCAGCTGAGCTTTTAAGTTTTAAAAAAGTTATTTAACAATTCAGTGTGCAATTAATTATCATCGTCAGTCTTTTATATTGAGTTTTCAAATTCAAAATTTTATGGAGAGTTTGATCCTGGCTCAGGATGAATGCTGGCGGCATGCCTAATACATGCAAGTCGAGCGGAAACATGAATAGCTTGCTATTTGATGTCGAGCGGCGGACGGCTGAGTAACGCGTGGGAACGGACCCCAAACTGAGGGATAACTACTCGAAAGAGTGGCTAATACCGCATGTGATCTTCGGATTAAAGGATTTATCCGGTTTGGGACTGGCCTGCGTACGATTAGATAGTTGGTGAGGTAATGGCTCACCAAGTCGACGATCGTTAGATG
>JAKSSX010000015.1 GCA_024402895.1 Candidatus Saccharimonadota bacterium | reverse complement strand
CAAGAAGGGTCTTAACACCCTCGAATCCTTCATCGCAACCCGCGGTGCACGTCAGGGTCAGGTTTCTACCGCACTTCGTACTGCAGACTCCGGTTATCTAACCCGCCGTCTCGTCGATGTTTCCCAGGACGTCTTTACTGTCGAAACTGAAGCTCCAGATCCAGGCTTCCGCATCTACAAGAGCGAAGCAGAGGCTACTGGTATTAGCTTCGCAGATCGTATCTACGGTCGTTACAGCGCAGAAGCTGTAGAGAAGTATGGCCTCGAAGCAGATCAGCTCATCTCTCGTGAAATGGCAGATCAGCTCGGTGCAGACGAAGAAATCGACAGCATCAAAATCCAGAGCATCCTCACTACTGAATGTGCTGATGGTGTTCCACGCAAGGCTTACGGTATCGATATGTCTACTCGTCAGCCAGTTGCTTACCATGAACCAGTTGGCGTTATCGCAGCTCAGTCTGTCGGTGAGCCTGGTACTCAGCTTACCCTCGATACCAAGCACTCTTCTGGTCAGGCAGGTTCCGGTGCTATCTCCCGTGGTCTTCCACGCGTTGAAGAGCTTCTTGAAGCCCGCAATCCAAAGGGTCAGGCATTCATCGCTACTATCGCTGGTCTCGTTTCCACTTGGGAAGAAGGCCGCTACAATATCGTTCAGGTCACCCCTGAAGCTGGCAAGGTAGAGCACTTCGCTCTCGACGGCCGCAAAGCTAAGGTCAAAGACGGCGCAAGCGTAAAGACTGGCGCAGTTATTGCAAGCAAGGCTAAGGGTGCAGAGCCAATCGTTGCTCCATTTGATGGTATTGCAGAGCTTACTAACGACGAAATCGTTCTAGTAGCAAACGCAGGTTCTCCAGTTAAGGTATCCGTCCCTCAGGACTACGCTCTCGCAGTCAAGGATGGCGACCATGTAGAACCAGGCGATCGCCTCTCCGAAGGTTCCTTGAATCTTCAGGATCTCATGCGCTACAAGGGCATCGAAGAAACCGAGCGCTATATTCTTAACGATATTCTCGCTATCTACGCTGCTCAGGGTCACGAAATCTCCGCAAAGCACCTCGAAATCATCATCCGCCAGATGTTCTCTCGCGTCATGATCGAGGAAGCAGGTGATACTGAATTTATCACTGGCGATATCGTTTCTCGCGCTGCTGTTGCAGAAGCTAACGCACAGGCAATCGCAGAAGGTAAAGAACCAGCTACCTACGAGCAGATGCTCCTCGGTATCTCTAAGGTCTCTATCTACTCCGACTCCTTCCTATCTGCAGCATCCTTCCAGGATACGACCCGCGTTCTTATCTCTAGCGCCATCTCTGGTCGCGTCGATCACCTCCGTGGTCTCAAGGAGAACGTCATTATCGGTCGCAAGATCCCTGTAGGTACCGGCGTCGAATCTCTCGCTCAGTATACTGGCGAAGAAGACGAGCCTACCGAAGCTGAAATCGAAGAAGCTATCGAAAATATCTAATCGATTCTAGCCCAAAAGCACTCCCGTAACGGGGGTGCTTTTTGTTGGAAATATGGTACGATACTTGACTTTTTAACGTGCTTGTGGTATAATGTAAGTAATCCTGGTTCTGAGCCCACCAGGGGGAGTACATTGAAAGGACGGTGGTTTATATGGAAAAACTACTAACAAATAGGCGCTTAACTCATTCACAGTTTAACTCTGTAATTGGAGCAGTGTTAATGGAGGGTTTCCTCCTTGCTGCTTTGATTGCGAAGACTTGTACGGCTTTTTTCGCTAAGTGGAATTGGCTGGTATTGCTCATTGCATATCTTGTCGTATCCCTTATCGGAACTGCTATTGCTCGCAAGAGCGATAAACCTATCATGAGCCTGATTGGCTTCAATATGGTGGTTGCTCCTGCTGGAGCAGTACTGAGCGTAATACTTCCTGCATTTGCTGCTAGTGCGATTATGCACGCATTGATCGTGACAGTATTGGTTGCACTTGCGATGATTATTGCATCTCAGTTTGAGCCTAAGCTATTCCTGAAAATGGGAAGAGCATTAAGCATCAGTCTGCTTGCCGTAATAGTCATTGAATTAATCTCTGTAATCGCAGGTTTTGCGACATGGTCTTGGATGAACTTCATTGTCGCAGCGATATTTGCCTTATTCATTGGTTACGATATGGCGAGAGCGCAGTATTCGGAGATGACCACAGATGGAGCGATCGACGCTTGCGTCGATTTGTTTATTGACGGCTTCAATCTGTTTCTCAGACTGTTAAGCATTTTTGGCGTTGACGATTAAGTACTACCATTCCACCATCAGCTCCCGCACTTTAGCGGGAGCTTTTTTCATGCTAAAATATATAAAGTTATTAGTGGAGGAATGAATGGACGATTTTTCTTATTTGGGCGACGGCGATGTTTATCTTGATTCTGCCTGCCAATCTTTGCGTCCGCAGCCAGTCATTGATGCTTTAAATCGCTATTATACTGAGCATAATTCTTGCGGCGAGCGCGTAAAATACGCTTGGGGCCGCAAAACTGATGAGCTCGTCGAGGAAACTCGTGCTGAGGTTCTGAAATATCTAAAGCTCAAAAGTCGCGATTATTCCGTATCCTTTACCCTAAATACAACTTACGGCATCAACTTGCTCTTGCAGCAGTTTAAAGAGGGGATTTTCGAGAAGGTTGTAACTTCTGATATTGAACATAACTCTCCATTCTTGGCGACGATGTCTTTTGCGAAGCGCCATAATGTTCCTCGCGAGGTGATTGTTCGTGAGCGTGATGGCTCGATTGATTTGAGCAAGTGTGATTTTACAAAGGCTTTGGTTGTTCTAAACTCAGCATCCAACATTGATGGCCGCAAATTGCTCAATATCAAAGACGTAGTTAAAAAAGTTCACAAACAGGGCGGTGTAATTATTATTGATGCTGCTCAGGCGCTCGCGCATTCTTCTGATATTCTCGAAAAAACCGAAGCCGATGCGATTTGCAGCTCGGCGCACAAGGTATATGGTCCTTCGCTCGGCGTAATGATTGTTCGTCGCGATCTATTTAGCAAGATTGAGACTAGCTTCATTGGCGGCGGTATGGTGGACGACGTAGAAGAGAATAGCTACAAACTTTCGAGTGAGTCGCCGAATCATGCGTATACGAAGTTTGAATCCGGCTTGCAGGCTTGGGGCGAAATTGTTGCGTTTGGCGAGGCAATTAAGTGGCTCAATAAGCGCACGAAGGCGGACAAAAAGAATCTCGACGAGTGTGCTCAACGCTTGTTTAACTTCCTAAAGAGTCAGCCAAAAATCCATCTAATCAACGAAGAGGTAAATCCGACTATGTCGTTTTATATCGAGGGGCTCGATTCGCACATGATTGGCGCGGCGCTCAGCAATGAAGGCATTATGGCGCGCACTGGTTATTTCTGTGTTCATTATTATCTCGATCATGTCATGCATTATCCGCCACTCATTCGTTTCTCATTCGGCTATCACATCCGCCCGGCGGACATTGATAAAACAATTAAAACTCTCGAAAGGATTCTTGGTTAATGGTCTGTATAGCAGCGTTCATTATTTTATGCTTAATGTCGGTAATTGTCGGCTTTTTGTCGATTTTTCGCCGCGATATCGGCAAGCGCTGGTGGAAGACTTTCAAGAAATCATGGGGCTGCGTCGGTAAGCGTGTTACTTTGCAGAAATGTGAGACCGGCTTTAAAGACGATATTAAAAACTCGATTCTTAGTAAGGTCATTGTAAAGAAACCAAAACTCGTAAAACCAATTTCCGTCGGCATTGAAGTTGCGTCGGTTTTGATTGTTTTGATTACCGTTTGGTCGCTCGTAGAGGGTGCAAAAGCTGGCCTTGCACTTTGGTCACTTGGCACCTGTAATGTTCAGCGCCCAGAGGCTTGTTCGCTCGGCGCAGAAGTTTGCAGTATTGATGGCGATTCGGGTCCGCAAAATCCAATCGAAGCTATCGGCTATTGGTTCTCCGATTGGGGTGAGATTTTCGGTGCAATTCCAGACAAATTCCGCGACTGGGATAATGAAGAATTAAATTTTGATGGCTTGCTAGTTAAGGACATTGAAGGCAAGCGCGCAATCGATATCTTCGATCCAGGCTGTTCTGTATGTTTGCAGTCTTATCGCGCTCAGAAAGAATCTGGTTTCTTCGAAAAGAATAAAGTTCTTCTTGTACCATTCCCAATTCAGGACGCAGAGGGTAAGTTCAAGTTCGCAAATTCCAAGATGATTGTCGGCTACATTTTTGCGACAAGAGACATAGAAAAACCGGAAAATTATAAGCTGGAACTCGATCCATCTATTGCAATTATCGACCGCATTTTCACGGAAAAGAATGACGAGGGCAAGAACTATCAGACTTTGTTTAACGATTATTATTCTAAAGAACAGGCCGAAGAGGAATTGCAGGCTTGGCTAAAAGAATTCGGCTACAATGACGAACAGATCAAAGAAATTGCCGAAAAATCCCGCTCAGAAGAAGTTGAGAAAAAGATTTCCAATAATAACGATATTGTCGTAAATAACATTCATGCCAAGGGCATCCCTACGATGATATATAATGGTAAGAAACATACTGGTTTATATAAGGAGAATGATTAATGGAGTGGTATCAGTCATTTTGGCTCGGTCTAACTCAGGGTGTTACGGAATTCATTCCCGTTTCTAGCTCTGGGCATCTAGAAGTTATGCAGCAGGTTCTCGGCGGACGCAGCGCAGACTTTCATCTATTTTTGGAATTTATTAATCTCGGCACGCTTCTTGCGCTTTTGATTTTCTATCGCAAACGCATTTGGCAGATTCTTGTCGATATTTTCAAAAATCACAATCTCAAACTTGCGATCAACGTTATTATCACGACTATTCCTGCAGTAATTGCTGGCTTACTATTATCCGACCTTATTGAGAGTAACTGGTTCTTCTCGAACATGATTGTAATTGCTTGTGCGATGGCGTTAATTGGTATCGCGATGCTTGCAATTGATCGCTTGCCAAAGATGTCGAAGCTGAAAGATGAGAATAAGCTCACTAAGCCGCGTGCCTTAATGATTGGCCTCGCGCAATGTGTAGCACTTATTCCTGGAACTTCGCGTTCCGGTTCGACGATTGTCGCTGGTCGCATGGTCGGCTTAGATAGCAAATCTGCTGCGGACTATTCTTTCATTGCTAGCATTCCTATCATGCTCGGCGTTATGGCAAAGAGCTTAATTTCTAGCTCTTCTCGTGAGTATATCGCAGCTAACTTGCCAATGCTTGCATTGTCGAATATTGTCGCCTTCATTTCTGGTTTGATTGCGATCTATTTCGTTATGAAATATCTACGCAAGAAGAACTCGCTTCGTCCATTCGGCATTTATCGTATTGTTTTAGCGCTAATTATCGTTGTTTTTGAGCTTCTACGCTAGCGCACGCTATTGACATTGTGGTAAAATATTGTTGTGAATATAGATAAGATTCGTAATTTTTGTATCATTGCACATATCGATCACGGTAAATCGACGCTTGCAGATCGCATGCTCGAAATGACCGGCACGGTCGAAAAACGCGAAATGAAATCGCAATTGCTAGACTCGATGGAACTCGAGCGTGAAAAAGGCATTACGATTAAATTAACTCCTGCCCACATGCAGTATAAGGGCTATATTTTGAATCTTATTGATACGCCGGGTCATGTCGACTTTTCCTATGAAGTTTCTCGTAGTCTTCAGGCTGTCGAAGGCGCAATTCTTGTTGTTGATGCGACGCAGGGTATTCAGGCGCAGACTCTCGCAAACGTCTATCTTGCGCTCGAACAGGACCTAAAAATTATTCCAGTTATTAACAAAATCGATTTGCCGGCTAGCGACGTTCCTCGCGTTTCTGCAGAGATTATTAATTTGCTTGGTTGTGACGAATCAGAGATTATTAAGGTTTCTGCAAAGACTGGCGAGAATGTCGATAAAGTTCTCGACGCAATTATCGAACGCGTCCCAGCTCCAACAAAGAGCGAATCTAATGAATTGAAGGCACTTATCTTCGACTCTTACTTTGATGATTATCGTGGTGTTGTGCTTTATGTTCGTATTTTTGAAGGCAATTTGCCAAAGAATTCGAACATTCGCATGATGGCAACTGGTTCCAATGATATTGCGCTAGAAGTTGGTGTTTTGAATCCAAAAATGAATCCACGCTCGGAACTTACGACTGGCGAAATTGGCTACATTGTTACGAATTTGAAAGCCACTCGCGAGGCAAAAGTTGGCGATACTGTAACGCTCGCAAAGGCTCCAGCTAAAGAGGCTTTGCCTGGTTACAAGAACGTTCGCCCGTTTGTTTACGCCGGCTTCTTTCCAGTCAGTAACGATCAATACAAGGATCTTAAGGAAGCGCTCGAAAAATTAGCGCTTAGCGACTCTGCGCTTCAGTTCGAGCCAGAGAACTCTCCAGTTCTGGGCTTTGGTCTTCGCATCGGTTTCTTAGGTCTTCTTCATATGGATATTATCCGCGAGCGTCTCGAGCGCGAGTTCAAGCTCGATTTGATCGTTACAAATCCATCCACAGACTATCATGTCACTTTGACGGATGGGGAAGAGCTAGATATTCGTTCCGCTTCCGATCTTCCTGACGTTAGCCGTGTTGCAGAAATTCGCGAGCCGTGGGCGAAGGGTGAAATTATTACGCCAAAAGAATATATCGGCGCAATTTTGGAACTCATTGTCAGTAAGCGTGGCATTCAGAATAACATTTCCTATATCGACACGCGCGCATTAATCAGCTTTGATGCTCCGATGGCAAACTTGCTCACCGATTTCTATGACCAGCTCAAGTCTGCAACTAGCGGCTATGCATCATTCAACTATGAGCTTGGTGGCTATCGCGCTGAAGATCTCGTTCGTATTGATTTCTTGGTTGCCGGCGAACGTATTGATGCGCTTAGTGTTATGGCTCATCGCAGCGAAGCTGATGGTATTGGCCGTACGGTTACGAAGAAGTTGAAGGAAGTTATTCCTCGCCAGAACTTTGAGGTTGCATTGCAGGCCGCAATTGGCGCTCGCATTATCTCTCGTGAGACTTTGGGCGCATATCGCAAAGATGTTACGGTCAAGATTCATACTGGCGACCGCGATCGTAAAGCGAAATTGATGGAGAAACAAAAAAGAGGTAAAGCTCGCTTGAAACGTTTTGGAAAAGTAGATATTCCAAGCGATGCATTTACCGTAATGCTAAAGAGGGACTAATTAAAGTCCCTCTTTTTAGTGTTTGTCGATGAATTTGCAAAGTTCGTCGATGACGGTCATGAAGACTGCATCGCGCTCGCCGGTTGCATGAATAGGAATGAGAAGATCGCGTTTGCGATAGGTTTCGATAACCGGCATAGTCTTTGTAATAAACTCGTTAATGCGATTATCGATGATGCGCTGTTCTTTATCGTCGCTGCGAGTACCGCGGTCGCCGATAGTACGAGAAACTTCCCAACGCTTCTTTGCTTCATCTTCAGAAACATTTAGAAGAAGAACGGCTTTAATATCGTGACCACCTTTAGCTGCGGAGTCGATAATGTCGTACTCTTCGCCTTCCCAGCGGCCGACACTACTGAGAACGAGCGGAAATTCAGCCAAATCAGCACGACCGAAATATGGCATGATGATACGACGGAAAGTATCGGTTGGTGCGAGATTGCCAGCAGCCAATTCCTTCGCGAGTTCTTTATCTTCTGCTTCAGCAGCGCGCAAAATCAAACCGGAGCTCAAGAATTTTGCGCCGATTGTTTCTGCTAGGCGTAAGCCGACGGTATCCTTGCCGGAAAAAGGTAGACCAAAGACATTAATACTACCAGTTCCAAGCCAGGCTCTAATTTTTGCAATTTTTTCTTCCATGTTTACTCCGTAGAAAGCTTAAGTATTTTAATCTAAATTATGCTAATATTGTAGCATGGACAACAATAATCTTGATAATCAAAATTCGCCAGAGCAGAACGAACAAGATAATGTTCCAATGCTAGATAAAATCATCCAAAATAACCCTTTCGTTAAGATGGGGCCGGAGAATTATCAGAACGTTCAAACTCAAAGTGTTGTCATGTCTACTCGCGAGGAGGCGGATCAGCAACTAGCTGCAATTAATGCGCAAAATGCTGAATATATGCGCCAGCAGAAGCTCGCAGAGGAAACTACTAAGGTCGAAAAAACCGGTTTGTATATTTTTGTTGCTATTATCTTCATTGCGATTATTGGTACTGGCGGATGGCTAGTATTTAACGCAATGATGGCTGGCAGACAGACCGTCACTCCTGAAGAAATCGCAAAGCCAGAAGAGGAAGCAAAGAAAGAGGTTATTCAAGGTTATAAATGTACGACTACGAAGTGTGAAAAGATGGCTGATATTGATAGCAAGACTATTCTTATTCGCGATTCTGATAAGTTCTATACCTTCAAAACTGATACGAAAACTAAATCTCTTACAACGATTCCACCAAATGAATATCATGAAATCAAGCCTTTCAAGTGGGGTGGAAGCCATCTCGCAATCCTAGATCCAGAATCTGGCCAATCTGCGCTATATAGCATTACGACTAACCGCCAGATTACTGAATTTGCGTACGATGATTTCTATACTGATATAAAATCTGATACCTATAAAGAAATGCGCTCAATTGATAGTTCCTACATTATTGCGCGCAATGGTAGCTCTCAGCGCCTAATCGACTTGAGTTCTGGTCAAGAAAAGGTTCGCGCCGCAAAGAAGGTGTTTACTCATGATAACTACTACTTTGGCTACGAAAATGATGGTACTATTCATATCTACGATAGCCTTGGCGCTCAGTTTGCTGTGGCGGCGGCGACCGACTATGTCTTTACGAAGGGTGGCTATGTGATTATCTTGAATAATAAAGCTACGGCAACTGCGTACGACTCGACCGGTAAAAAGGCGACGAATATCGATATTATCAAGGCAATTAATAAGATTAATTCCAAAACTCGTATTAATACTATTTTGAACGATAAAACTTTCTATCATATTGCTGCGAACAATTAGCAGACCTTGCCAAAGAGTGCTAAAAAGCGTAAAATATAAGCTATATGACAGACCGTCAAAGAGAAATTTTATACGCTATTATTGAAGAGTATGCAGAGCTAGCAACCCCAGTTGGTTCAGTCACGCTCGCTAAGCTTTTTGATTGTTCTTCCGCGACTATTCGTGCAGAAATGGGCAAGCTTGAACAGATGGGCTACATTATGCAGCCTCACACGTCTGCTGGCCGTATTCCTACAGATGCCGGATATCGTCTTTATGTTAACTCTTTGCAAGAAAACTTCGGTCGTGAAGCTGAAGAATCTAGTGAATATGAAGTCGAAGCAAAGACTGACCGCACTACAAAAGCGCTCACTACTCGTATTCAGGCTCAGACTCGTGCGGACTACGCAATTCGTAGTGCAGTAGATAGCCTCGTTGAGCTTACTGGTAATCTTGGCCTAGCAACTATCGGCGACCAGGTTTATATTTCCGGTTTTGGCGATCTTTTCTCCCAGCCAGAATTTATTCAGAATGCACGCGTTCAGGCAGTTGGTAAATTGCTAGACAATATTAAGCCATGGCTACAGGAAGTTCAGCCAAATGAAGCAATTAATGTCTATATTGGCTCCGAGAATCCAGTTGGCAAAGCATCGGATGTTTCTCTAATTGTCTCTCGCTTCCGTTCGCCGTATTCAGATCGTAGCTATATCGGCGTCTTGGGTCCAACTCGCCAGTCATACAAACGCGTTATGTCGCTCGTACGTCATGCGGGATTAATGTTAGAGGATATTATTTACGATGAATGAAGATAATGATTTTGATGAAACAGTACAAACAGAAGTAGTAGAGGAGGAGAAAACCGGCATGAATAATAATGATTTGCATGACGAGCAGTCTAATGAAGAGCGTGGCGAAGCGGCTATTCATGCAGCTCAGGTGGCAACGCAGGCTACTGATGATAAGGTTACTGAATTGACTGCAGACCTTCAGCGTACGCGTGCAGATTTTGAGAACTTCCGCCGCCAAGCAGAAGCTCAGAAAATCCAGTACGGAAATGTTGTAAAAAATACAACAGTGGCAAAGATTCTTCCACTTCTTGATGATATTGATCGCGCTATTGCTGTTAATGAAAATCTCAAACCACTAGAGAAATCCCTAGCGAAGGCACTGAAAGAACTAAAATTAGAGCGCGTAGAAAGCAAAGCTGGTACCGCATTTGACCCAGATCTTCATGACGCAGTAATGGTAGAAGGTGATGGCGATAAGGAAGTTGTTGCAGAAACTCTTCGCGCTGGTTATCGCTACGAAGGCGAATTGATTCGCCCAGCATTAGTAAAAGTAGAAAAACAATGAAAATCTCAGTAATCACATTATTTCCAGAGATGTTCGACAAGGTATTTAACCAGTCGATGCTATGGAAAGCGCAGGATAAAAATCTCGTAGAATTTGAGATTATTGATCTTCGCCAATTTGGTCTCGGTCCTCGTCGTCAGGTGGATGATACACCTTACGGTGGTGGTGATGGCATGCTTCTAAAGCCGGAGCCAATTTTTGCTGCAGTTGAAGACGCGCAGACTCGCAATCCTGGCGCAAAAGTTGTTCTTATGACGCCTAAAGGTCGTATTTGGGACCAGGCTCGCGCTTCCGAACTTGCAAGTTCTGGCGATAACTACATTTTTATCTGCCCACACTATGAAGGTTATGATGAGCGTATTTTGACTTTGGTGGATTATCAGGTTTCTATTGGTAAGTTCATTCTTACGGGCGGAGAATTGCCAGCAATGACTGTTATTGATTCTATTGTTCGTCTCATTCCTGGCGTTCTTGGTGGCGAAACTAGCGCAGAGATCGAGAGTTTCTCTGACGGTGATAATTACGAATATCCTCAATATACTCGCCCAGCAGAATTTCGTGGCATGAAAGTTCCGGAAGTTCTCCTAAATGGCAATCATGGCGAGATTGCAAAATGGCGCGCCGAAAACGCCCCGACCAAAGCTGCTGACTGATATAATAATAGATATGGATTTGGCAGCGCCAATAGAGGAGGTGAAAGGCATCGGTCCTAAGACCGCCGAAGTCTTACATAAGGCTGGCTTTTTTACGCTCAAAGATCTTATTTATCATTTGCCTCGTGACTATGAAAACTACCAGCAGGCTCAAAATATTGCCGACTTGAAGCCTGGCAATGTTACGGTAAAGGCGCGCGTAGAATCAATTACGACTCGCAGAGTGCGCGGGCGTATGACTTTAACTGAAGCGACCTTGCGTGATAAAACCGGCGCTATTAAGGCGATTTGGTTTAATCAGCCATACCGTGCGAAGCAGTTTAGTGAGCAGGCTGAATATTATTTTAGTGGCAATATGCAACTAAGCTACGGCCGCTATCAGCTGCAAGGTCCTTCCGCGATTAAAAGTGATGAGTATGATGTCCCTGATACCGGCAAAACGCAGCCAATTTATCCTGCGCGTGGCTCGATAAAATCGCCAGAATTTAAGAAGTTCATTAAGACTTTACAGAATAATATTGCGCTCGTAAAAGATATGATTCCAAACCACGGCGGTCGTGCCGATGCGCTTTTGGATGTGCATTTTCCGGAGAGCGTCGAGCAGGCGAAGAAGGGGCGCGAGTATTTGGCAGTCGAAGAACTTTTCTCGTTGTTATTGGCAGCTAGATTGAATCGTGAGGAGAATAAAAAGCTTCATACTGCGCCAATTGTTGCGGGCATGGAGGCTTTTAAAGAATTCGTTGCCAAGCTACCATTCAAACTTACCAATGCTCAGCGTCTAGCGACTTGGGAAATTATTCAGGATATGAATAATGAGATTCCGATGAATCGTCTTTTGCAGGGTGACGTTGGTTCCGGCAAAACAATGGTTGCTGCCTTGAGTAGCTTTGTGGCGGCGAAAGCCGGTTTCCAGACGGCCTTAATGGCGCCAACGGAAGTTTTGGCGGCTCAGCATGCCGAATCGCTCAGCAAACTTTTTGGTAACGAAATTAACATCGCGCTTCTAACCGGTTCTACTAAACATAAACCAGAGCTCAAAAAGCATATTAAATCCGGCGAAGTTGATCTTGTTATTGGCACGCATGCGTTAATTACTGACGATACGGAATTCAAGAATCTTGGACTCGCAATTATCGACGAGCAACATCGTTTCGGCGTAGCGCAACGTCAGAAATTGCTCGCAAAAGCACATACGATGCCACATTTATTGTCTATGACGGCAACGCCAATTCCTCGCTCGCTTCAGCTCACGATTTTTGGCGATTTGACGGTTTCCGTGCTCGATGAATTGCCGGCCGGCCGCCAGCCAATTAAGACGAAAATTATCTCGCCAGTCAGTACGGCGCAAATGTGGGATGCTGTGGAAGAGCAGCTTCAGGCAAAGCATCAGGTCTACTATATTTGTAAGAAAATTGACGATAAGGGCCAGAGCGAATTAAAGTCCGTCGAGGCGGAAGTAAAGAAGATTGCTAAGCGTTTTCCGGATTATAACGTTGCGTACTTGCATGGCAAAATGAAGCCGGCCGAAAAAGATGAAATTATGAATATGCTCGCGAAGGGCGAGATAGATATTTTGGTCTCAACGACCGTGGTCGAGGTTGGCGTTAACGTTCCGAATGCAACCGTAATGGTCATCGCCGATGCGGACCAGTATGGCCTAAGCCAGCTTCATCAGCTCCGTGGTCGTGTAGGGCGTGGCAGTGCTGCTAGCTATTGTTATTTAGTTAATTCCTCGACCGATACGCCATCTCGTCGCCTGCGCGAAATTGAGAACTCTCAGGACGGTTTCTATTTGGCAGAAGTAGATCTTAAGCTTCGCGGACCAGGCGAAATTTATGGTTCTCTACAACACGGCGCAATGGATCTTCGTATCGCTTCTATTACAGATATGAAACTCGTGCATCGCGCCGATCAGCTCGTGAAGGACTTCATTAAGCAAAAGTATAATATGTTAGAATATAAAGAGCTAAGCGATTCTGTTCGTAAATATCAACGCTTAACGACTTTAAACTAATATGTATGCAACTCTAGACATTATTAAGGGGTCGAAGCACTCCGGTAAATTGATTGGCGTTCATCAGAAGCTAGATAAAGCTGCTCGCCAATTAATTGGTCGCGAGATGGGGCGCGATGCTCGTATTTTTCCTAGCATAGAGAAGATTCTGTATTTTGAAGGCACGCGTGGACCTGATGGAATTAAGGCGAAATCTCCTGGCGTTGATGAGCCAGAGCATTTTATTCAACCCGAAAAAGATGACGGTGTTTTGCGCCAGTATATTTTGAATCATCAATACAATCTGACCCAAGCTCTCATTAATAATAATCACGAGCGCGCAGCATTTGAGGCGGCCTGGATGGCTCACGCAATCACCGATGGTTTGACGCCAGCTCATCACTACCCATTCCGCGAAATAGTCGACGAATTGATGACCGACAAGGACTACAAGCGCATTTTTGGCCACGAAATTAAGGGCATTATGCGCGGCGATAGTATTGCGCAGGCAGCTCGCAATAACTGGCTATATTGGGGTGCCGGCGGCGTCATGACGAAGCATATTGCTTTTGAGTACGGCGTAGCTTACATTTTGGCACCTATGGGCATTAAACGTATGATGCCGAAAAATCTAAAGAAAGAAAACTTTAAAAACATCGATATCGAGGCTGCATTCTATGAATCCCTAAAGAGAGTTGATGCGCTAAAAATGTATGATAACTTCTTACAAACTGGCTGGACTACGCAGCTGGCTATCGAGACTAGGGAAACATTGATTCCGGAAATCGTTCGCGCCATTACGCTAGGCTGGGCATCCAGCTTGGAACAGGCGAAACTTGCAAAAATGAATCGTAAGGGAGGCAAAAATGCCAAGAAAAAATAATCAAATCCGTATCATTTCCGGCAAGTTTGGCGGCCGCTTAATTGATACGCCAAAAACCGACAAAACTCACCCAATGGGCGATCGTGAGCGTTCGGCAATCTTTAATCGCCTACGTGATGAAATCGTAGACAAAGTTGTGCTAGACGCTTTTGCTGGCAGTGGCGCAATTGGTATCGAGGCGCTCTCGATTGGTGCTGCAGAGGTAGATTTTCTTGAGAATAACCGCAAAGCTGCGCAGACGATTCATGAAAATATCGCAAAGTTTAAGCTCGAAGACAAAGGTAAAATAGTCAGAAAATTGCGCGACGAATATGACTTCATTTTTGCTGATCCGCCTTATGATAATCCTCAGTATGATTATGTTGAGGAAATCGTCAAACACCTAAAGCATGGCGGTATTCTCGTCTTATCTCACCCAGAGACACCGGCGCCGTATGAATTCCGCGGTTTGAGCCTATTTAGCGACAAGAGCTATGCGGCAGCGCACATCAAGATGTATCAGAAAATATAGTAAAATATAATCATGAACGATATTCAGAAAGACCCAATCAAAGCGGGACAGCCAGCTCCGCATAAAGATAATTCTGGCCTAAAAGTTCTCGCAATTGTATTGGCGATAATTTTTGGCTTACCAATAGTTTTGCTTATTATTCTTCTAATTTTTATTTCCGTTAACTTCGATAAATTCACCGAATGGGCTGACGAGCATTTGTCGAGTTTTCTTGAGAGCGCCTATGTTCTCGATGTTGAGCAGCGCGACTCAGTAGAAAATGTTTACAATGCTATCAGCGATTCAAAAGAAGACAAGACTATTACTAAGAGTGAATGTCAGAATATTAGAGATATCGCTAGAAAAGCAAATCTAGATTTCATGACTGCTAGCTACTGCGATTCGCAGGAAATTTTGGCTGGCTCGGAAGAATCTAACGGAACAAAAAGCCTATATTTCTGGGATGATTCCGGCGTTTGCGGCGCTCTAGATTTTAGAAACGATTTCTTTACCTTCTCTGGTTATAGAATTACCTATGGTCTCACCGATCGCTCATCCTGCAAGGCAGATAAGAGTGTTAAAATTGACGGCATTAGTGGAAAAGAAAAACAGAAGCTTCAGAAAATCGAAGACGATAATAAAGAAGCGCAGAGGAGCTAACAATGTTTGACCTTACAGGGAAAGTCGCGGTCGTAACTGGCGCAAGTTCTGGCCTAGGTGTCCAGATAGCGAAGGCGTTTGCGGCTCAGGGGACCGATCTAGTAATTATGGCTCGTCGCATCGAGCGTCTCGAGGAATTTGCTGAGCAGCTTCGCGGCGATTTCGGCATCAAGGTTCTTCCGATTAAGTGCGATGTCACGAAAACGGAAGACGTAGACAATGCAGCGAAACTTGCTGAAGAAGAATTCGGTCACGTAGATATTCTTTTGAACTGCGCTGGCGCCTCCAAGGACAAAGGCGTTATTGAAATGACTGACGAAGAATGGGACTTCACGATTGATACCGATCTGACTTCCGTCTTTCGCGTCACTAGAGCTTTTGCGAAAATCATGCAGAAGAATCATTTCGGCCGCATTATTAATATCGCATCCATGTATGGATTAGTTGGTAATACTGAAATTCACACTGTTGCATACCATGCGTCCAAAGGCGGCGTCGTTAACTTTACCCGCGCCGTAGCTGCCGAGCTCGCAACTGATGGCATTACTTGTAATGCGATTTGTCCGGGCTATTTCGAGACCGAGCTCACGAAAGCAGTCCTCGATACTGAGCATTTCCAGGAGTTCGCAAAGACCCATGTTCCTATGCAGCGCTACGGCAAACCTGGCGAATTGGATGCCGCTGCCGTATTCTTGGCTTCCGACGAATCTAGCTACGTAACTGGTGCAATTTTGCCAGTTGACGGCGGCTATACTTGTATCTAGAATAGAAGTATTATGAGGTTGTTTCTAGCAAGTAGTGGGCTTGGTAATTACGCTAAAAGGCTCCGCAGTCTTGCTGGGAGCAATCGCCGTGTCTTGATTGTGCGTAATGCGCGCGACTACCGCGCTGAAGATTATGCTGCAAATGTTCTTGGCGACAAAATGGCATTATTTAGAAATGCCGGTTTTGATCCACAAGTTCTTGATTTGCAGCTCTTTTTCGGTCGCGCCGAAGAGCTTGAGGGCTATTTGGAGCAATATGACCCTGGCATTATTTACTGTCTTGGCGGCAATCCATTCTATTTGAACGCAGCTATGCATTTGAGCGGCCTAGATAAGATAATTCATCATGCGCTTTTGAATGATGCGATTGTTTACGCCGGCGAAAGCGCTGGCACCTTGGTTGCGACAAAGAACTTGACTCCGTATATGCGCGACGAGGGAAGGAATCCTGAGATTACAAAGGAAATGTATGGCAAAAGAGCACCACTCGAGGCTCTTGGTCTGATTAGTTTTTATCCAGTTTGTCACGCATTCCGCGAAGATCATGCTGCAAAGACGGAAATGTATAGGCGTAAAATTATGGAGATTGGCGGCAAGGCGGTTCTCCTAGATGACAATGATGCTATCGTTATTGATGGCAGTAAGGCGCAAGTCTTGAGAGGATAAAAACGAGCTTATATTGACAAAAACTTTATTCTGTGCTATAATAATAGGATGAGCAATTAAATTGTACCTTTAGATTGAAAGGAGTTTTTCGGGCCCGAAGCCCACGTCCGTTTTAAGCCATTCTCAAAGATGAGAATTTCGCATCCATGGAGGATTTATTATATGGATATAGTATATGTAGGATTTTTTGTGAGCCAGAGCGATATTTATTCACTCTTTTCGCCTAGACTTAGTAAGTTAATCGTCGCACCACACGTGACGACGAAGTACAGACCTAAGAAGGATGAGATTCATCCTGAACTGTTCGGCGAGAGAGTTACGATTACTATTACTGGGTATGGCATTGATGGTGAAAATGAGGGTGTCGCAGTGACGATTTGCCCAACTTCGCCCGAATTGATGGAGGCTTACAGTAAGATTCCGCGTCCGCATATTACGCTATCTATTAGCGAGAACGGAAAGGCTGTTAATACGGCCGGTTTGAACTT
>JAKSSX010000014.1 GCA_024402895.1 Candidatus Saccharimonadota bacterium | reverse complement strand
AGGAATAACTCCTCGCTCACTTCGCTCCAGCCGCTAGAAAAATGGAATACATCTAAAGCTACGAATATGAGCGCTATGTTCTACGGTAACTCCTCGCTCACTTCGCTCCAGCCACTAGAAAAATGGGATACATCTAAAGTTACGAATATGAGCGCTATGTTCTACGGTAACTCCTCGCTCACTTCACTCGCCGGTCTAGAAAAATGGGATACATCTAGCGTTACGGATATGAGCAGTGTATTCTCCGGCGACTCCAAGCTCACTTCGCTCGCCGTCCTAGAAAAATGGAATACATCTAGCGTTACGAGCATGAGCAATATGTTCTATGGCAACTCTTCACTCACTTCACTTCAGCCACTAGAAAATTGGGATACATCTAAAGTTACGAATATGGACTATATGTTCTTCAACGACTCCAAGCTCACTTCGCTCGCCGGCCTAGAAAAATGGGATACATCTAAAGTTACAAGTATGAACCGTATGTTCTATGGCAACTCTTCACTCACTTCACTTCAGCCACTAGAAAACTGGGATACATCTAAAGTTACGAATATGGCCCATATGGTCTCATACGACTCCAAGCTCACTTCACTTCAGCCACTAGAAAAATGGGATACATCTAGCGTTACGAATATGAGCTATATGTTCTATGGCAACTCCTCACTCACTTCACTCGCCGGTCTAGAAAAATGGGATACATCTAAAGTTACAAATATGAGCTATATGTTCTACAACAACTTCTTGCTCACTTCGCTCCAGTCACTAGAAAACTGGAACACGTCTAGCGTTACAAGTATGAGTAGTATGTTCCAAGGCGACTCTTCGCTCACTTCACTCGCCGGTCTAGAAAAATGGGATACATCTAAAGTTACGAATATGTCTTATATGTTCTACGGTAACTCCTCGCTCACTTCACTCCAGCCACTAGAAAAATGGAATACAGCTAAGGTCACTAATATGAACGCTATGTTTACTTCCGTACCTGCCGCTATTGCTCGCCCAAGCTGGTATCAGTAAAGATACTACTCGGATAGCTCTAAAACAGCCACATTCTCCGCGAGTGTGGCTGATCTTTAGCATTCATAGATAGTGGGTCTTGATTGACTTTTTGGCTAATTTGTGCTATAATAAAGGTATAGATTAGTATTCGACTGTAAGGGAGGTGGTTATGTGTCGAATAATGTTCTTTACTACGATTGTTTGCTAAATTTATGTGCAGCTGTAGGTGAGTATGTCTGTAAGCGTGAGCTTTACTATGACATCAAGGATGGTAAGCCACCATCACCTGCTTCTATCAAGACTTTGGCGAAGTACTACGAGGGCAGTGTTGAAAATCTGAGTTTATCGTATAAGCGAACTAGCCACAGATGTAACAAAGAGTGGCTAGCTCTTAAGGAGTTCTTGGAGAATGCTGGCGCCTATGATAAAGAGGACGCAAAGACATTCTATCAGCAGCTCACTAGGATCAATGAATCTTGCGATTTCCGTGCTAAGGTGCGAGATTGGGCAAGAGCCGAGCTCGCCAAGGAACGAAAAGGCAAGGAGTCTGCATTCTATAACATGCGAGATATGCTGGATCGATACGAAAAGTTGGTTCTTAAGCGTCGCAATAAGAAGTAAGCAATCATACCATTTTACGGGGCACCGCGGAAACGTGGAGCCCCTTTTTAATGCTTGCTTGCCATCTGGGGCGATTATTGATATAATAAAGGTACTAATTATTACTTTTAGCGCAACAATCTTGATTCTAGCTCTAGTTAGAAGAGCGCTTATTAGTGTGGGAAACGAATATTATTTTTTAAAAAAAGGAAAAAATGAACGATAAAAGTAAGGCAGAAGCAGAACGCCGCGCAAAGCTCTTGAAATCGCGCGCTGAACGCTTGCCGGACATTAAGAAACAGTTTGAAGAGAACCAGAAGCGCAATTTTAATGCTAATTTTGCACCTGGTGGCAAGGATGAGAAGCTTGTACGCGGTAAGCGTGCTGCTGTCGCAAAGCCAGCAAAGAAAGCTGCTCCAGCTAAAAAAGCAGCAGGCAAGAAGACTGCAAATAAAAAGCAGACTGCAGCTGCTCCAGCAGACAAGCGCAGTGATGTTAAATTGCTAGTCAGCACCCGCAAGGGTGAGATGGTTCATCATCAGCGCATGCTTAGCCAGGATGTTAACGCTCAGGCTACGCAGCATATTGTTGGTATTCCAGTAAACAAATCTCGCTATAATGGCTATAAGGGTAGCCAGTTGAGTTTGGCTCAGATTCGTACCGCACGCCCAGCTAAAGACGCTGTTCGCATTATTCCTATCGGCGGTCTTGGCGAGTTTGGTATTGGTAAGAACATGACCGCTATTGAGTATCAGGGCGAGATTATCTTGATTGATATGGGCACTTTGTTTGCTAACTCCGATTATCCTGGTGTTAATTACATGGTTCCAGATAGCAAATGGTTGGATGATAATCGCGACAAGGTTAAGGCAATTTTGTTCACGCATGCTCACTTGGATCATATCGGCGCATGTAAGCATCTTTTGCCATATTTCGGCCCATTGGTTCCAATCTATGGTTCTGCATTCACGATTGGCATGATTAAGAAGCAGATGTCTGAGCTTACTGATGTTCCTGAAATGAATTATCAGGCAGTAAATCCTTTGGAGCACAAGAACATCCAGCTTTCTCAGCATCTTTCCGCTGAATTTATTCATATGCTTCACTCAATTCCTGGCAACACTTCGATTGCAGTTCGCACGCCAAATGGTACGATTGTGCTTTCTGGCGACTGGCGCTTTGAAGATAATCCAATGGATACTCCTGCAGATTATGATCGCTTGCGTGAAATTGCAGACAAAGAGGGAATTGCGCTTCTTTTGAACGAGTCTACGAACATTGATGTTCCTGGCACGCATCCACACAGCGAGTTTGATGTTGGCGACAATATTGGTAAGGTAATGGACAATTACGCTACTGGCCGTATCATTATTAGCTGTTTCTCAAGCCAGGTAAAGCGTATCGAGTGTGTCTTGCAGGAGGCTTCTATGCGCGGTCGCAAAGTTGCCTTCGCTGGTTTCTCGATGATTAACAACGTTGAGGTCGCACTTCGCGCTAAGGCAATTAAGGTCCCTAAGGATACCATTATGAAGATGGAAGATATCGTTAAGCTTCCAGATGAGAAGATTACGATTGTCTGTACTGGTTCTCAGGGCGAAATGAACGCAGTTCTTAACCGTATGGTTACTGGCGCTCATCGCCATATCAAGGTTAAGGCAAGCGATACAATCGTATTCTGTTCTAGCCCAATTCCAGGCAACGAACCAAAGGTTATGGGTACGGTTGACGGTCTTTTGCGTGAGGGCGCTCAGGTTATTCAGCACAATAAGACTCACCTTACGAACATTGGCCCATTACATCTTTCTGGCCACGCCTACTACGAGGATCACGTAAAGTATGTAACTGATTTGCATCCAAAGAACTACATGCCATATCACGGCGAATTCTACATGCTAGAGCACAGCGCAGAGATGGCAGAGAACGTAGTTGGCATTCCGGCCGATCGCATTCTCGTTGCTGATGATGGCGATATTGTAGAATTGATGCCAGATCAGACGATTCGCAAGAATGGCCGCATTCAGGTTGGTAACAAGCTTTATGACGATGCTGACCAGCAGGTTAATGAAGCGGTTGTTAAGGATCGTATTCATATTTCTCGTGAAGGTATCTTTGTAGTCGTTCTTACGATTAGCAAGAAGACTGGTCGCTTGATTAAGACTCCTGATATTGTATCTCGCGCATTCATTTATCTTGATAATTCCGAAGAGTTGATCGGCAAGATTCGTCACTATCTACGTGCGAAGACTGATCATACTGTAAACTCTGATGCCGACATTAAGGCGCTGAAGGAAGAAATCAAGGAAGATGTAACGCACATCCTTTACGACGCAACTGGCCATACGCCAATTGTGATTCCAGTAATCAACAAAGTCTAAAAAATATCCCCCTAACGGGGGTATTTTTTTGTTGCCGAGCGGCGGTCAATTTCGATTTTAAAGCTGCCAGCCTTCGCGGGCGCGAGCTTCTGCGCTTGACTCGATAGTTTCGACATGGAGGCTTAACTGATAGCGAGCGGAGCTGTAGTCGGATTCTGCGTTACAGTTGAAGGTGACGGATTTGATAAAGCTGTTGCTGGAGCTTTTTGAATTAATAGCGTTTTTGTAGTAGTAATATCCGTCGCTCTTAAGAGTCCAGTCACTAGTGTTCTGGAAGTTGATGACTGCCATGTTCTGGTTGTTGACCTTGAGAGGAAGGGAGCCATTACCTTCGGTCTTAGTCCAGCTCTCGGTGATTTTTACGCGAGCATTGATAGCGGAAGTGCTATTGTTGGTGATGACGAGAGTTTTTGGAGTTTCGGTACATGGAGTCCAGCTGGAAGGGCTGTTGAAGGTTTCGACATATTTTACTTCTTGAGCGCCAAGGCGGAATTGGTTAGAGAAAGTTTGAGAATAGCGGAAATATGCAAAAGTGCCGCCAATAGCCGCGAAGATTGCGACTGCCAAGATAGCGATAAGGGCTTTTTTATTTTTCATGTTTGTCCTTTTTAATCTAATTTAAAGATAAGCGATTTGGGATCAAAAGTCAAGGTGGGTGATTTGGAGATAATCGGTAAAAGTGATAAAATAAGCATAAGAATTATGGAGATTTTTTATGCCAGCAGATAAAAAAGAGAACAAGGTCACAAAAGCAGCCCCAAAGTGCAAGTGTGGCAAAAAATGTGATTGTAATTCATGCAATCAGGCAAGCCAGGTACCATTTTACCTATTGCTTGCAATGTTAGTTACGACTTTTACTGTTTTAGTAATCTCTGTTGGCTTTAATATTTCTGTTCGTGATATTTTCCGCCCAGATACTTATATTTATAACGGCAAGTTCGACAAGGAAATTGCTGAGGGTAAGAGAGACGAGAATGGCCTAGAAGTTATTTCTGCTGGTGCTGCCATTGATATGACTAAGAATAAAGAAGGTTTCTTGATCGTCTGTGAAGAAAACGATATTGCTTGTGATGCTTTTGCTCGTCGCGTAGCTAGCTATGTTGAGGGCGATACTGGCATTTATCGCTATAACATTAAGGCTGACGAAGATACTGATGATTTTCGCGCAGAGTCTATTCTTGGCGTAGATGATACTCCAAGCTTCCTCTATATTAAGAATGGTATCGTTTATGACAGACTTGATGCCGTAAAAGATGACATTAATTTGGCAATCTTCCTTGAAAAATATCTCCCAAGCGTAGATACTGAAGAGTAGATGGAAGAAATTATTTACGTTGATAAACCCGCCGGAATGACAAGTTTCGGCGCGGTTGCGCGTGTGCGTAGAATTTTGTCGCAGCGCGAAGGGCATAAGGTTAAAGTTGGCCATACTGGCACGCTTGATCCTTTTGCGACTGGGCTTTTGATTTTGCTGGCTGGCAAGGCAACGAAAAAAGCGCCAGAACTTACGAAGAAAGATAAGATTTACGAGGCGACGATTCGCCTCGGTGAAACTTCGACGACCGGTGATCCCGAAGGCGAGATTACAAATGTTGGCGCTGTTTTGCCTAGCAAAGAAGAAATTGTTGAAGTTTTGAAGAAGTTTACTGGTCAGATTGAGCAGCAACCTCCGATTTTTTCGGCGATAAAGATTAATGGCCAGCGAGCCTATAAGTTGGCGCGCGCCGGCAAAGAAGTTGAGATGCCTACTAGGACGGTTGAGATTTATAGTCTTGATTTAGTGGATTATACTGAGCCGGAATTGAAGATTAGGACGCATGTTAGCAGTGGTACTTATATCCGTACGCTTGCGGAAGATATCGGTAAGGCTTTAGGTTGCGGTGCATATTGCTCACAGCTTCGCCGTACGAGAATCGCAGAGTACGATATTAGTGAAGTTGAGCTCTTCGATCTTCCTGAATAAAATTTAGAATAAAAAAATTACGCCGATTGGCGTATTTTTTTCGTAAATGGCGGGCCCGACGCGACTCGAACGCGCGACCTCCTCCGTGACAGGGAGGCGCTCTAACCAACTGAGCTACGAGCCCTTACAAGAATTAGTATATATGAATTGCGAGATAAAATCAAGGGCTTTTATGCTATAATAAGTTCATGCCGTTGTAGCTCAGCTGGCAGAGCAGCTCATTCGTAACGAGCAGGTCGCTGGTTCGATCCCAGTCAACGGCTCCATTTCTGGAACAATTATCCCTGTCAGGGGATTTTTTGTTGGTTTGATTATTCTGCTTATGCTATAATTTAAGGTGTAAAAGGTCAAAAAATGAAAAAAATTATTCTTTTAGTTTTGGCGATTGCCTTTGTGGTAATGCAGCCGGCAACAACATTCGCAAAACAAATTACGATTGAAGAGAACTCTGAGAGCACGATTTTGCTCGACGTAGCGCGTCGTTATTATCCTGTTTCAGAGATTAAGCAGTATATTGATGCTTTGTCTGCGAATGATAAGTCTTCGATTCAGTTGCATTTTACTGATGACGAGAATGTTGGTATTGAATGTAAGTATCTGGACCAGACTGAAGCGAATGCGACGAAGGATGGCGATGTCTATACGAATCCGGCAACCGGTCGCAAATTTTTGACCTATGCGCAGGTTCAGGACCTAATGGATTATGCAGATGCGAAAAATGTTGTGTTCATTCCTGAAATTGATATGCCTGCTCATATGACTGGCTTCTTTGACCTTGCGAAGATTAAGTTTGGCGAGGCTTACGTGCGCGATCGTGATAATGGCATCGCATGGGGAACTGGCGATGAGGCTGGAAACCTAGATATTGTTCGTCCGGAAGCGAAGAAATTCTTGATGGGAATTTATGATGAATATACCGAGTTCTTCAAGAGTCGCAAATACTTCCATATGGGCTTTGATGAATATACTTTCCGTATTGATGAGAAGGTAGATTTTGCAAATGAAATGTATAGTTATTTGGCGGGCAAGGGCTTCACGGTTCGTATGTGGAGCGACATGGTTACGAAGTCGAATATTTCTGATTTAAACAAGAATATTGAGATTGTTTATTGGGGATGGTGGGATGATGTCGAGAAATATGACTATGCGACCGTGCCAGATTTTCAGCGCGAAGGTTTTAAGTTGATTTTGACGAACCGTTTCTATTTGTTCTTTGTGCCTTCGGTTGCGAATGTAACGCCAGAGAATAATGCGCGTACGATTAGCGATATCGAAAATGTTTGGGAGCTTGAGAGCTGGAATTACAATTTTCCGAGCACGTTAGAAAATCATGACGGAATTATGGGCGGCATGGTTTGTATTTGGGGCGAGAATTCGGCTGGTGTTTCCGACGCGGCAATCCGCGAGCAGGGCGTTGCAATGTATAATGCGATGTTCCCGAAGCTTGATAAGTTTACGCGCGTGATTGATGTTGATGACGATATTCCTGAGGATATTCCTTCTAATCCGAAGACTGATGACGGTGTTGTCGGTTATGTGGGCGGATTTGTGGCGTCAATTATTGTGCTAGCTGTAGTCGTGAAAAGAAAAGCCTAGTTTAACTAGGCTTTTAGGGAATATTTGCCTTCTCCGTTTTTCATGCTAGTAATTATGATTCCGCCTTCGGTATATTCCTTATAAATAATGCTTCTGACGCTACTCATGAAGCCGTTCGTATGGGCGCCTTGGAAGAATATTTTGTTGGTTATGTCTCTGAGGCCTGATGCATAAATTCCGCCTGTGATTTCTAAATAATAGAGCAATAAGAATTTCCAAGCATTCTTTTCAGTCTTAAAGCGCCACTTTTGAGTCTCGCTTAATGCTTGTTGCATTTTTTCGTCCGTTGGATCTAAAAGAATTTTTTCGTTTACGACTTCTTTTAGCCCGTCGCCTTGAAGCATTTCGTCGTTGAAGCGATTTTTACGTAAATGTTGAACTAAGTAATTTTTAACTATAGGATTGTATTTTGCGTTAAGCGCAGCCGCGATAGTCGGTTCATCGTCTACTTCCAATGGTTCTTCGTCGGAAGGCGAGAAAGGTATTTGTTCTTTTTCGGTTTTAATAATGAACGTGTCGAACTTGAATCTTTTCCCGCTACTGTCTTCGTTTACGACTATTATTTGTCCAAAATTTTGTAGTTCTCTGAGTTTTAGGCGGGCAAAGCTTGCTCCGTCACTTTCGTTAAATAATTGTTCGACTATATCGTCGGCGTGATGTCCGTAGTAGAATTTTATCTCCTGAATATAATAAAGCGCGTAGAATACTAAGGCTGGCCCTAATTCACAAAAAGGCCACTTAATTGTTTCATTAAAGATATCATCTTTTTTATCCTTTAATGTGTTTAGTAATGAAGATTTAAGCTCCGCGTCAGAAAGAGCGACGTCGTCTCTGCTTTCGTATAAATATTCGACTAAGTATTTCCTGACAACTGGATTATACTGTTTTGCGAGAACTCGTTTCATTGCCGGAGTCATGGTCGAGAAGCGCTTTATGAAAAGGACTTTATCGCTGCCGGAACGGGCTCTTCTGAGACTTTTTTCGCGAGCTAATAGGCGTCCAGCGTGAACGTGCTCCTTATTTAAATAATGAGTCGTATGGTAAGCGCAACAGGATTTACAGTAGTAGATTCGTTGCGGATTATTTGAGTATTCGCAGGCTTTTTGGGCTTTTTCGTAGGTTTCGTAACAGAATTTCTGCCGTTGAATGAAGAGACAAAATTTTCTATTGTCGGAATTTGCGGAGACAAAATTGTTGGTGTTACGGTCACGATTCATGATGTGTTGCCTGTGATTGCTTGAAGATTTTGTCGAGTTCTTCGGTATTATTGACTAAGATTTCTCTAGGCGCATTTCCACCTTTAGCTTCGCCGATAATACCCATAGAAACGAGTTCGTCAAGAATTACGGCAGCACGACCATAGCCAATGCACATCTTGCGTTGAAGGAGGCCAGTACTAATATACCCAGTCTTAATAGCAATTTCCGCTGCAGTTCTTGTGATTTCAGTCGCACGCTCGCGTTCTTGTTTTTGCTTAATTTCGTTACATTGAGCAAGAAAATCCTCGAGATCGTCTGGATAAATATGTAGTTCTACTTCTTTTCCGTCAATTTTGGCGTTTAGTTTTATATCTTTTTCCATACGGTCTCTTTTGAGTTATTAGTTATATCTTTATTATAAATAAAAATAGACCTTGCGGTCATCTTTTTTTTGGTGGAGCGTGCGGGAATCAAACCCGCGACCTCGGCAATGCGAATGCCGCGCTCTATCAGCTGAGCTAACGCCCCAAAACTGAAATAATTATAGCACGAAAAATAGGGGAATTTTGCGAGTCATGATATAATTAGACATAAGCGTATTAAGCGAGGATTATGAGGGGTAAAAAAGTTTTTAAAGCAGCGTTCGTAACTGTCTTAAGCCTTGCTTTTTTGTATGGTCTTATTTTTAAATCAATGTTCGCAGGCGCAGAAGCGCTCTATCTATCGGGTGTCGTATACGACGATAACGGAGAGGCCTTATTTGCTGCCGAGGGAAACTCGGCTGCCGAGTTTAGCTATGTGCGTTCGGGTTCTTTTGGTGCTACGTCGAAGATTTATGATGCGAAAATTAGAGTTTCAGATTTGCCGGCATCGGGAGTTAGCGAAAAGAAGCTAACGATTTCTTTGCCTGTAGGTATGGCTTGGGTTGATGACGCGTCGGCAGATAAGAATTTGAAGACTCAGCTTGATACCTCGAAGGGTGCGAATGGAATTGAAAAGAAGTCCGTCGATCAGGCCCCAGTAATGGGTTACAAGTTTGCCGATTCTGGTGAGCGCAGCTATTATATGCTAGCTGGAACCGAATCTATGGCGGTTAATTTTAAGGTTCGTCTCGATACGGCAGTTGATTTGAAATATATTACCGATGCGATTGTCGCGAAGCTTAGCCTAGATAACTATAGTGAGTCAATTAAAATTGATGTAAATGCGCCTACGAACGAGAGCGCTAATGGTAGGTTCTATACTCCAACGTATACCTACTATGTCACTCCTGGCTCCGTATACGACGGCAATGAGGGCTACAATAAGTTGATTCGTGCTAGCTATGCGGGCGGCGTCTACGACGTGAAGCGTTTGGCGCTAGAAACAAGGCTTTATTATCATGTCGATAATCCGAAAGCTAAGATCAAACTTACTACGACCGATCCGCGCTATTCGCTAGATGAATCTGGCGCAGATAATGGCGATTACGTTGTCATTTATAAGCCAACTGAGGCTTCGAATATGTCGTTTTATGCGCCTTGGTCGGTCTCTATTCCGGAAGATGTCGCGGGCGGCTCGGAAGTTATTGTAACCGGTCGTGGCGAGACGGATTTTTGGCAGACTGATGGCAGTACTAAGACTTTGAATTATGCAAATACTTTTAAGCTAACTTTGAAAGTTGCGCCAAATAGTGAAAGAGTCTCAATTGGTATCAATGATTTGAACCCAACTGATACTGCGACTGCGAAGAATTTAACGGCAGCTACACGCGTTTATCCTGCTGAGCATGACGTAATGACTGGTGTGCTTGGTTATAACTATATTGCGAACCGCGGCTCAGTTGATTCGGCACCAAAAACTGTAAAAATGAACTTCGATACGACCGTTATGGGCGTGATGGGTTTCCGTGTTTCTTGTACGCCTGGTGGTACGATTTCTAAGGTTTATATCAAGACTATTTCTGGCGTTGATAAGGATGTAACGATTAATAAGACCTGTAATGCGTATGGTTGGGCGGCAGATTTGACTTATGCTGATCTTGGTATTGAGCGCACGGATTATCTGACGGAAGTTATTTATGACGCGGGCGTTATTCCTGCGGTTACGAAATTGCGCCGTTCGATGACGGATGACTGTAACTGGTCGTTGGCTTATTATGGTGTTCGTTTCACGGATTCTGACAGCGGTGTTTCGACTTTTGAGGTTTACGATACTGATAACCGCGCGAATACTACCGGTGTTTCGCAAGTTACGACTCGTTTTGGTGCGGCAGCATCTTTGGATTTGTCGACTATGGCAACTCAGGTCGTAGAAGCGGGGAATACATTGAAGTTTAGTATTAATGCGACTCCGTATGCGACATCGATTATTTATACGCATGCGATTTTGAATCCAATTATTTATATTCGTCAGGAATTGCGTGGTGCCGACGGCGAGTTTTTGCCGATTTCCAACTTGAAGATTTTGAATGGTAGCTCACGTGGCAATGAAGATATTACGGCGAAGTTTGGGCAGATTACTTCTTTCGATACTGATACGGCGAGAGTTTATGCGATCGATGGCCGCAACGTAAAGGACGGTTCGGCGAATATTTCTACAGGTTTCTTAAATAAGTCTGGCGCACTAAGTTATACATATTTGAATATTTCTTATACGGTCGAAACAAGCTTGTCGACGCCAGATCAGACACATAATATTCGCGATATGGTTTTCGTTCAGAACCCTGGTGTAACTGCTATGTCTTCGCACCATTATAATGGCGATCCATTCGGTGTGACGCGTGGATTGAGTGGCGCAACGATTTATGCAGTTGGTAGTAATTATTATCAGGTGCGTGGTTCGCAGTCGATTACGGTTGATAATGCCGCGAAACATAGCAGCTCATCGATTTGGTCGAAGTGGTCTGAGGACTCTAATCCAATCGCGATTGGTACTTCTGAAAGTTCTGCGCTAAATATGAACATGCAAGTTTTGAATAATTCTGGCGTTAGTGTTCCTGGTCCGACAACGATTTATATGCCAATTCCAAAGAGGGGAGAGAACTGGGGTGGATTGAATTATGACGAGAAGGATTTTGAGTTCTCGGCTGCGCTTACGAGCGAAGTTGGTAATCCGGACGCGAATGTTTTTGAAATTTTCTACGGCAAAAATGTAACGCCTTCTGATGACGGTACAGCTTTGGAAAATGCCTCCGCTTCATTTACGAAAGATGTTTCGAATTGGACTGAGGCTGATTGGAAAGAAGTAAACAGCGTGAAGATTATTGCGCGCAATATTCCTGCGGAAGCTCCAAGCGGTGGATACGATTTTGCTTATCATGTCAGAGTTGTCGATACGACAAATGTCAGCGATGGCGCAACGGATACTTGGAGACCAATTTATTATCAGAAGTTGACGAATAGCAGCGGCGACTCGTTTGCTGGTTGGTATGGTGCGAGCTATATTTCTATTCGTTTGGCGGATGGCAAAATTAGCGGCCAGCTTTTCGTGGACGCGAATGAAAATGGTAAGTTTGATACTGACGAGAGTGCTCTGAAAGAAGCTGGCTGGAAAGTTGAACTTTACGACCGTGCTTCGAATAGACTAGTTCAGACGACTGAAACTGACGCGAATGGTAAGTATGAGTTCATTGAAGTTCTAGATGTTATAGATGGATATTACATGCATATTGCTAACAAACATCCGATTACTTATGGCGCTGATGGAGGCTATTTGTTTACGAAGAAAGGCGAGGCTAGCGTTGTGGGCAACTTTAATTCGGAAAACCAGGTTTCGGGCGATAATATGACAAATCCAGTACATAGCTTGGGCTATATTAATCCAGTTTCACCTTCACGTAATGAAAACGAAGCGACTTATAATGTTGGTTTGGTTGAGAATAAAACTGCACTAGAAACGAATATTGAGATTTCTGCGCCAGATAAAGTCGATTCGAAGAATGCGGCAGTTGATTATGTGATTAAATACTCGGCAAATATCAAGAAATATGCTGGTAGTGCAACGATGAAACTCGTAAGCAAATTGCCTTATGAAATTGTCGCGGAAGATTCGATGCTTGATGGTGGCGTTTATGATGCGAACGAGAAGACGATTAGCTGGATGATTACTGAAGCTGATTTGAACAGCTATTTGGAAGATGATGGTGTGGAGAAAATTGAGCGCGAATTTAATATCTCGTTAGTGTATGACGGTGCTTTGGCGCGCGACGCTTTGAAGGTAGAAATTGCAAGCGCAACAGAGTTGCAGACTGGCGATGAAAATGCTGATCATGCGGCCGTCACGAATGTTATGACGCCGAGCGTAATTCGTGTCGAATATGTTGATGAATTTGGAAACGAAATCGCTGACGCGGATATAGTTAATGGAATTGTCGGCGACAAGTATGATGCAAAGCCAAAGGATATTAATGGTTATACGGCGATTTATGATGACGCTGAGTATATGTTCGAGGAAGAAGAGGGTATTGTAACGCGTGTCTACAAGAAGCTCGAGAATCCGAAGACTGTTGATATGATTGCTTTTTACGTTGTTGTATTTGCGGCTTTGGCGGCGGCATTGGTGGGCATTAAAAAGTGGCATACTGCGAATAGGTAAAAGATGATAACGGTTAGTGTTGCGCTTTTGATTATTGGTTTAGTTGCGCTCGTGAAAGCGTCGGATGTTTTTGTTGATGCAGCCTCATCGCTCGCTACGCGTTTGCGCGTGCCGAAGATGTTGGTTGCTTTGACGATTGCGGCGTTTGGCACATGTGCGCCTGAGCTTGCGATTTCGTTCAATTCGATCTCTAGCCATAACGTCGATATGACTTTGGCGAACGTGATTGGTTCGTGCATTGTTAATATTTTGCTAATTGTAGGTATTGCAACAATTGTGAAGCCGATCGAGGTTAAAGAGCGTACAGTGAAGCGCGAGCTGCCGTTGTTAGTGCTCGTAACTGGCACGTTCTTTGTGGTTTTGAATGATACTTTGTTTGGCGGAAAAGCGAATGGCCTTAGTCGTATCGATGCGGCGATTTTGATGATTTTGTTTGGTATTTTTATGGCCTATATTTTCTTCACGGTTCATGCGCATAAAACCAAACGTGGTCGTTTGCCGAAGACGAAATATACGATGGGCTTTGCGATTTTGTACATTATTTTGAGCTTAGCGACGATTGCTTTTGCGGCAGATATTGTAGTAGATAACGCAGTAGTTATTGCAAACGCATTCGGCATTTCTCAGAAGATTGTAGCGATGACGGCGATTGTGATTGGCACGTCTTTGCCTGAGTTGACGATGACAGTCGGTGCGTCAAGGAAAGGCGAATTCGACTTGGCGGTCGGTAATATTATTGGTACGAATATCTTCAATATTTGTATCGTGCTCGGTTTGCCAACTTTGATTTATGGCGGTTTTGAATCGGCTTCATTCGGCATTATTGACACGATGGTAGTGTTGGTTGCTGCGCTTGCTTACTATGTGTTTGGGCGCAGTAATAAGAAGCTTACGCGCAAAGAGGGAATCTTTATGGTGATGCTGTTTGCTGCGTATTACGCCTACGTACTTTCAGCCTAGAAAAAACTCCCGCTTTTTAAGGCGAGAGTTTTTTAGCGATTAATTCATGCAAGTGTCTGACGATCTTGTCTTCGGGAACTCTTTCGTATAATTCTGGAGCAGCGTGCCCAACGGCGTAACCGTTGAAATCTTCTACCATGCCGATATCGTTTTTGCCGTCTCCGATTGTGATGATGCGGTTAGGATTGTGGATACCTAATCTACTAAGTAATTCGCGAATGCCGGCGCTTTTGTTGATGCCGCGCTTGGTTACTTCGATGATATGGAACATTGTAGGTTCAATCCAATCGAGACGTATATCATCATTGAAGCTGGCGTAGTAGTAAGTAAGAAACTCTAACTCATCACCAAAACGCTCCATGAGAATTCTCTCTGACATCGTGCAGTCGAGCGCACTGGTGAACCAGAGGCGTACTTTACACGTATCTGCGGTAACGCGACTCTTTTCGGAGCCAGGTTCGAAGCAAATCATTGCGCGTCCGTGTGCGAAATTGCAATTCGCGAAAGTGTCGTTGAGTTTCTTTGCGAGCTCTTCGCCAAAACTACTAATGTTGTATAGAGTGCCGCTTGGGTAATTAATCATATTACCGTCGCAAAGAACGCAATAATCGGCGTACTCTTCGTAGTTTGGCATGATTGCACGAAGGCTTTCTTCGCCTCGGCCTGTCGTGATGACAAATAAATTGCCGGCTTCACGCCAGCGTTTGATTGCTGTGAGATTTTTTGCAGTGTCGTCCGGACTCGAATGTTCGAACATAGTGTTATCGAAATCGCTAAAAATAATTTTCGTAAAGATCATAAGCCACCCTCCTTATAGGCGTATATTTTAACATTTTTACCTCTTTTAGTCAATGAGGAGTATAATGACGACAGAGAAGGGAGTATTACTATGACTAAAGAATTACAGGAACGTGTAATTGCGAATAAAGTTAAACATGGTTTTAATACGACGGATATCAACTTTGAATTCTGCTTGCTTTATGGCGAGGTTGCTGAGGCTTATGATGCTTGGCTCAAAAAGAAGGACGATTTAGGTTCTGAACTTGCTGATGTGGCGATTTATCTGCTTGGTCTTGCAGAGATGAATGGATATAACTTGGGGGATGAGATTCGCAAGAAAATGGCGATCAATGAAAAGCGCGTTTATAAGACAGTAAAGGGTGTTTTAGTAAAAAAATAAAGCCCGTGAAGGCTTTTATATGGTGGGTTGTGAGGGATTCGAACCCCCGACCCCCTCGGTGTAAACGAGGTGCTCTAGCCAGCTGAGCTAACAACCCAATAAAGACATTATAGCATAAAAAGAGCTCGGATGGAAGCCCGAGCTCTATACGATTTGAAAATCGTGGTTTTTAATCTGAAAGGAGCTGCTCTTTGATGTAGCCGACTGCATCAAGTTTTGCGTATTTCGGATTTAATTCGCATGCGCTGGCGATAGCTGAGAGATCTTCGATTGCTAAGCAACTAAAGTTATGCCAGTTAGGATTCACGGTCTGTGCGACTTCATATCCACGCATATAGGCGAAATCTTTTGCAAAATAATATCCGCCTTTTGAGGGGTCGGTACATCCTCGAATGATGCGGTAGGTCGTGGTCCAGGCGTCTATGACGGCTGTTTTTTCGTTCTGACCCATTCCGATCATTTGATGGTAGAGTACTTGGGCAACTTCTTTGAATGATGCGCCTCTACGCGCAAGATCGCAGGCTATGGTCGCATAAGGCTTTGGTAAGCCGTCAGTTCCTCTGATTGAAACATCGCTGATTTTTGCGACACCTTCGCTAAATTGCTTGTCGTCGCTTTTTGCAATGATTCTGCAGAGTGGCATGAGCGGGGAATCGGGTCCGATTATTTCGGCAATTAGCGCCTTGCAGTTTTCGTTACCTACAAGGTGAGTTTCGATTTCGTGACCGATTAATTCAAGTAATTTCATGCCGTCAACGACTCTGTCCGTAGGGATGCCAACGATAGGCGTTCCGGTTGAATTTTTGTCGCTAACGTTAATGACGGCGTGATGATCTCCTATTTCGACTGTCCAGCCTGTAATTCCGTAGTATTCGATTGCTTTTTCGAACCAGTATTTAATATCGTCCGCGTGGAATTTGCGGCGACTGAGTCTTTTGCATTCTTTACTGCTGAATCTGCTTTTAATTAGTGGTAGCTCAATTTCGTGATCTACGATATTGTAGGCTCTGATAGCTTGATTACTATTTGGACCAACGTAGATAAGGCAATTAAGTCTGCATGTGTGTTCGTCGTCTCCGAGTAGAATACTGGCGGCGATTTCTGTGAATGTGATAGCGGTATAGATTCGATTTAGCAAAATGTCTTTAATAGCTTCCTCGATTGGTATTTCCGGAATGAGATTGCGTTTAATGACTTCTTTGGCTTTTTCGAGTTCTTCGCGCTGACTTGCGATTCTCTTAAGATATTTGCGATCGTAAGAGAAATTTGGTTGGAAAAAGAAACCGTTTCTAGCGGCTCTAATCCACCGATCCTTTTCTTTAGCTACATTTGTGGCGCCGACAATATTGGTGGGACTGATTGTTAGCATAATCTCGGCTAGATTAGCGTAATCAAAATAACCTTCGTACTGCATAAATAGCTCCTTTCAAGTTGTTAAGGTTCGTAGCCGCAATAATGGGATTTTTGCGACTAATAAAAATAAATAGCTCACCAGGTGAGCATCTTTTAATTATAGCACAAAATTCTGCGAAAATCAAGTTAAGCGTTACCGTTTGCCAACGGGGGTAGAGAGTGGTAAAATAAATGGGTAAAAATTAATAGAAAGGGCAGCGATGTCGGAAGAATCAAATGTTATGAAAATGCGTCACACGCTCAGCCATATTATGGCCGCGGCGATTAAGAATTTGTATTCTGGCACAACAACAATCCAGTTTGGTATTGGCCCAGCTATTGATAATGGCTTTTATTACGATATCGATTTCGGCGATATGAAGATTTCCGAAGAAAACTTCGGCAAGATCGAAAAAGAGATGCGTAAAATTATTGCTCAGAAGCTTCCAATGATCCGTGAGGAAAAATCTCGCGCAGAGGCTTTGGCTTGGGCAGAAGAGAACGGTCAGAAGTATAAGACCGAGATTATTAATGATTTGCCAGAGGATGAGACGATTTCATTCTATACGCTTGGCGATTTCACTGATCTTTGCAAGGGCCCTCATGTAGAGAATACCGGCATGGTTGGCGCTTTCAAGATTGAGAAGGTTGCTGGTGCTTATTGGCGCGGTGATGAGAAGCGCGAAATGCTCACTCGTATTTATGGCCTTGCTTTCGAAACTGAAGAAGAATTAGCAGAGTACCAGAAAAAGCAGGAAGAGGCAAAGGCTCGCGATCACCGCAAGCTTGGTAAAGAGCTAGATTTGTTCTGCTTCTCAGACTTGGTTGGCTCTGGTCTTCCAATGTTCACTCCTCGTGGTACGATTTTGCGTGATATTTTGAATAATTTTGCTCAGAGCTATCGTCTTCGCAATGGCTACCAGAAGGTTTGCATCCCTCACATTGCATTAGTAGATCTCTATAAGACTTCTGG
>JAKSSX010000013.1 GCA_024402895.1 Candidatus Saccharimonadota bacterium | reverse complement strand
CAAGCTCCAACGGCTGACGTAAATAAGAAGGTTAGATTCTTCTCGGAAGAGATAGATTTAATTGAGCATCTTGGCGGTCGCCTTGATGAAAATTGCTTAGTACTACTCGAAATTCCACTTCCAGAGATTATTGAATCTTACTTGTGGTAGAATAGTATTATGGCAAAGGTGATTACGATTACCAATCAAAAAGGAGGTGTTGGCAAGACGACTACGTCTGTCAATCTAGCTTTCTATCTTGCAAAAGCAGGCAAAAAGACCTTGCTGATTGATTTTGACCCGCAGGGAAATGCTAGCTCCGGGCTCGGTATTAAGGAAAAAGACGCTAGTAAAACCATTAGTGCTGTCATGCTTAGCGGCGCAATGGAAGGTATTGAATTAGAAGAGGGCGAAGAAGCTCCAGCTAAGGTTGAGCTAAAAGATATTATTGTTCAGCCTGACAAGAAGAAATGTAAGAATCTCTATCTCGCTCCAACGAATGTTGAGCTTGCTGATGCTGAGGTTAATATGAACATTAAGCCTAGCCCAGAAAAGTTCTTCATTCTCAAAGAGGCTATCGCTTCAGTCGCTAAAGATTACGATTTCATTATCATCGATAGTCAGCCAAGCTTGTCTCTTTTGACGGTTAACGGTATGGCTGCTGCAAATTACCTACTTCTTCCAGTTCAGACTGAGTATTACGCTCTCGAGGGTGTCGCAGATCTCCTAAAGACTGTTAATGATATCAAGAAAGGTATTAATCCGAAGCTCAAGCTTCTTGGTGTTCTTGCGACCATGTATGACAAGCGCACGTCGCTCAGTTCTCAGGTGCTCGCAGAAGTTAAGCGCTACTTTAAAGATAAGGTATTCGATATCACTATTCCACGTAACGTTCGTCTCGCAGAGGCTCCAAGCCATGGTGTTGCAATCGGCCAGTACGATCGCTTCTCTAAGGGTGCAAAGGCCTACAAAACTCTCGCCGACGAAGTCATGGAGCGCGTAAAATGAGCGCAATGAAGCGTGGCTTAGGCCGTGGGCTTGGCGTATTAATCCCAACGGATCCAAATGAAGTTTTTGATCCAACTGCGGAAGAAGATAAAAAGGAAAGCAAGCTTCGCGATATTGAAATTGATAAGATCGTTCGCGATAGCGACCAGCCTCGCCGTGAATTCGACGACGAGCAATTGAATGCTCTCGCCGAATCCATTAAAGAAAATGGCGTCATTCAGCCAATCGTCGTTATCGAAGAAGGTGACAAATATAAGATTGTCGCCGGCGAGCGTCGCTGGCGTGCAAGCAAAATTGCTGGTTTAGACAAGATTCCGGCAATTATTCGTACTCTCGATGCTCAGAAACGTATGGAAATCGCACTCATCGAGAACGTACAGCGCGTAGACTTGAACCCAATCGAAATTGCTACGGTTTACGCTAAATTCCGCGATCAATTCAATTTATCTAACGCTGAAATTGCTAAGCGCGTAGGCAAGAGCGAATCGGCGATCATCAATACGAGTCGTCTCCTAAATCTTCCAGATAGCGCAAAGCACGCAATGGTTGAGCATAAGTTGTCGGAAGGCCAGATGCGCCCACTCGTTACTTTGAAGCCGGAGCAAATCGAAGAGGTTTTGCCGAAGATTATCAATGAAGGCTGGTCGGCTCGTAAGGTTGAGCAATATAAGGTTAGCCTCGGCAAGCCAAAGAAGGCTGATACTGAAAAGCCAGGTTCTCAGGCAACCGACGAAAACGATGAACTTGTAGAGAAAATCCGTAGCCGTCTCGGCGTAAAGGCCTCAATCAAGACCAGCGCTCGCGGCACCGGTGAAATCGTGTTAAAATTTAAGAATAAAGAGGAGCTAGAAAAAATATGTTCGATACTGACAGCGTAAAAGCTAAAATGACCGCAAGCGTAGAGCGCTTCAAGGAAGAGATGAAAAAGGTTCGCACTGGTCGTGCACATCCTGACATGCTCGCAAATGTTAAAGCAGAGGTTTATGGCCAGTTTACTCCACTAAACCAGATTGCAAATATTACCGTTTCTGGCGCAACCATGCTCCTAGTTATGCCTTATGATATTTCTAATATCGATAAGATTTCTAGCGCAATCCGCGCAGATCAGGCTCTTGGCCTAAACCCATCCGATGACGGTCGCGTAATTCGCGTTCCAATCCCAGCTCTTACCGAGGAACGCCGCAAGGAAATCGTAAAGACTGCAAGCAGCAAGGTAGAAGAGGCTAAGATTTCTCTCCGCCAGGCTCGTGATGATGCTCGCAAGGAAATCAAGAATCTTGAGCTTCCTGATGACGACAAGAAACGCGCAGAAAAAGCCGTTGATGACATGATTAAAGACTTCAATACTCAAATCGATAAGCTCTTTTCCGAAAAAGAGTCTGAGATTATGAAGATTTAATAAAGCAATATAAAAGGGAGGCAAAATGTCTGAAGAAGATAAGAAATACGAATCGAATAATACGAAGATTGCTATCACTGCAATTATGAGCGTATGTCTCGGCGCTGCGTTTATTATGGCACTCATTCTTTTCGGCATGCGTGTTCAGAATAATATCAACGCGCGCGAGGAGGAGCGCAAGAAAGCTGACGAAGTTATTACTATTAATAGTGTAGACTTTGATACTACTAACTTCGCATATACTGTTCCTAAAAATGAGAATGGTGAATACGATAGCAACTATCTCATCAATAAAATCAGCAAAGAGTCAACCGATCGCAACTATGTCGTCCTAAACAGTAATGATGCTCTCGATGATGCTCTTAGTGCAATTAGGGTTGCTGCTGGAAGCGAATCTATTAGCTACGAAGTTGAAGAAAACTTCTTTAATGCCAGCTCAATTATTATGGTTGTTCGTGAAGGCGAAAAGCTAAACGATTTCCAGGTTAAAACCGTAACTCGCGACGCTGATTACAACTTGCAGATTGATGCTACTGAAGCATTATCTGCTGAAGAAACTGGCGCTAAGAACGGTCAGGTCGTCTTCGTAAAGGTTCGCAATATTCAGCCAAAAGCAATTGATGTTAAAGTTGTAAAGGAAGAAGAATAATATGCCAAAAACGACAGCCTTGAAAAGTCGCAAAGTTCTAACGATAGTTCTAGCTGTCGCCGTATTGGCATTAGTTGGTTACGGAATCTTCTCTGCAATCAGCAGAAGTAGCGTTCCTCAGTTTACCGACGGCAGCAAGTATAGCACCATAAAGTTACCGGCAGCTGGTGGTATTTATGAATGGAGTTATACTATTGAAGATACTACTATTGCGGTGGTAACTGATAAATCTGGCAATATTGAATACGAAAACGAGCAAGATGATGGCGGCACGCCAATTGATCTATATGTAATCGAAGGTAAGAAGCCAGGTAAGACAAAGATTACTTTCCGCTACGGAAGCTTTAATGATGGTAGCGTAATCGAAGAACATACGTACCTCATCGAAGTAAACGAAAAGCTAGAAAATCGCGTTAGCGAACAAAACTAAGATTTAAGAATTGGATTAGAAGATAATATACTTTCTAATCCAATTTTTTAATGCCTCGCCATCATTGAAATAGACGGCATCCTCATCGCTGTCGGCCTGCAAGTAGGCTTTGACTTTGCCTTGGTAAATAATAGCTACAGAAGGCGTATATTTAACGTATTCATGAAGGCTAGATTCTTTTACCTCTTCCCACATCATACGATAATACTTAAATTGAGTATCTTCGGGAAAGTTTACCATGTTTTCGCGCATAGCCTTAGTCGTTACGCAGCCAGGCTTATCAATCATGACGACGAAGGTCTTGTTTTGAGAGATTAGATTCTCGTATTCGTCCTTTTTAATATCCATAGATTCGCTCTGTGCGTAATATTCGTCATCTAGGCGAAAAGTAGACGGAGTGCTATTGATAGCGAAAAGGACTGCAGTGCCAGCAATCGCCGCAACGGCGACGCTAGCAGAGCCAATTATGAGAGCCTTCTTCTTTGACATGGTTATTTCTCGACCTTAGTGAGCTTATCGAAGTCGATATCGTGATAAGCGATTCTCCAGAATGCATAAGTACCGTCATCCTGTTTAATCTGAACATTATAATCGCCCTCGTAGTACCAATAGCCGCCAACGACGTAGATCTTATTCTTATCCCAACCAAGATCAACGAGCATATTCTTGAGCATGCCGGAATAACCACCACCGCCACACATCAAGAAGATGTTTTTGCTTTTAGGAAATAGGTCGTTCAAAATCTGTTCAGATTCTTTGTAATTTGCGACGTACTTGTTATCTTTGTGGGTATAGAGAGTGTTGCCGCTATAAGTTGCGCCAACGGCTTCAGGAAGACCTTCTACGTTAGTTAAGAAAGGATATGGTACGACCTGGAAGCCGGCAACTAGGCCAGACAAGTAACGATCACCACCAATTTCTTCATAATTTGCAGGATCCTCGAGCATGCGTACGTCGTAATAAACGCTATCTTCGCGACCGAGATAATTGTCGATAGTAGACTCGTTAACATTCTTATCGATGCCAAGCTGACCACGTTGACCTTCGCTAAGTTCTGGAGTTGGAAGATCTGGCAACTTAGTGGATTGTTGAGTGAAATAAGAGCCGAAAACTAAGCCGCCGATAAGTACGACGATAATAAGAATAACCGCGATTGTGTCTTTTGAACGCATTTTACCTCCTTCTTTTCAAATAGGACAATACAGTGTGATACTATTATATTATCATTTTTGACGGAGGTGGGGCTATGTTTAGCGTTAAAAAGTACCTTAAAATAAAGCAAGCAAGAAAAAGAGCTGAGTTCGTGGCTATTGTTCTGGGTAGAACCGCCGAGAATTGCGAGCGTCATTATAGCGACAATAAAATGCGCATCTTTGTTACGCAGTATACGGTGAAGGTATACTATTTAGATAGATTTGGTGGATTAAAAATCAGGTTTCAGTGCGATAGCGACAGTTCGAACAACTACTATACTTATGGTGAGTGGGAAAAGCATCTTGCAATGCTTTATAAAAAAGCTAAAAAACGGCCTTAACGGCCGTTTTATTTTATTTCTGAAGATATTTCTGAACTTCGTTTACGGCTATTGCGCCATCAGCTGTAGCGGTTACGAGTTGCCTGACGTCTTTTACGCGGCAATCACCAGCTACAAATACGCCAGGGATATTAGTGCGACATTGGTCGCCTTCGATATAGCCATCTTCGGTAGTTCGAATATCCTTAAAAGCGCTAGTTGACGGGGTTCTGCCGATCGAAACAAATAGCGCATCGACTTCAATTTCTTTAGTCTCGCCATTACTTTCAATTGTGATAGATTTAAGATTCTTATCGGCATTAAGGGAAGTAATAGTAGAATTTAGGATCAACTCAACATTGTCTTTCGCCTTGAGCTTCTCAATCATTTTTGCGGAAGCGCGGAATTCATCACGGCGATGAATAATATAAACCCTCTTAGCGATGTTCGAGAGATAATTAGCTTCGCCAACGGCAGAGTAGCCGCCACCATAAACCGCGACGATTTTATCTTTATAGAGAGGGCCGTCGCAAGTAGCACAGTAGGAAACGCCGTGTCCAATGAGTTCTTCTTCGTTTTCGAGCGCCAATTTACGCGGCTCTGTGCCAGTTGCAATGATAACTGTTTTAGCTTCATACTCGTTATCCTCGCCCCTAACGAGCTTCGTTTCGCCTTTGTCTTCGATCGCGATAACCTTATCGAACTCAATCTCTGCGCCCAACTCTTCGGCTTGCTCCTCGAGACGCTTAGCAAAGTCTAGGCCGGAAATATGCATAGCGGCAGGGTAATTCTCGATGTCAGCCGCGACAATAATCTGACCGCCGCAAGCGTTGGCTTCGAGAACGAGTGTTTTTAGGCCTGCGCGGCAAGCATAAATAGCGGACGTAAGACCAGCGGGGCCGCCACCGACAATAATTAAATCGTACATTAGCGAACTCCTAATATCTTTTCAAGGCGTTTGCGTGGTTGGAGACCAACGCGACGATCAACTTCTTCGCCATCTTTAAAGACAATCAGGCAAGGAATAGAGCTTACGCCGTAAGAACCGGCGAGCATCTGCTCTTCATCGACATCGACAGTGACGATCTGATACTCATCGGAATCCTCGGACATTTCCTCTAGCGTAGGATGGAGAGCCTGGCAAGGAGGGCACCAAACGGCATTAAAATCCACCAAGACTGGAATCTTGGATTTTAGGACTACTTTTTCGAAATTTTCGCTTGTTCCCTCGATAATTTTCATATTTCTCCTTTGTAAACATTATAGCAAACCCCTGATATTGCAGGAAAATAAAATTTGTGCTAAAATAGTATGTAATATGGCAAAGAAAAATAATACCAAGCGCAAGCTTGTCGGTTTAGTTTCTGAAGAATCTGGCATTCGTCTTTACTATACAAAGAAGAATACTATGAACACTCCTGACAAACTTAGCCTTCGCAAGTACGATCCAGTACTCCGCAAGCACGTTGTCTTCACCGAGACCAAGAAGAACCTCGGCCGCAACGAAGTTAAGGAAAAGAAACGCTAAAAATACGCTACCGCCCTGCGGGGCGTATTTTTTATTCTCAAAAATCATGATGCTTATGATAAAATGGTATCAAGGAGAAATTTTTTAATGAGCGATGAAGTATTTAGGCGCAGTCAGGTTGGCCACAGTGCTAATGACTTGCACCGTCACGGTGGGATTGTTGCTCCCGCAGAACAGAAAACGGAACGCGAGAATCTAGAAGAAGCAATCGAAGCTCTCAATGATTCCGAAGAAACCGAAAATCTCGTAGATATCGAAAAAGATATGAAATCAGACAACGGAAATGCATTCGTGGATGGTTTCAAGGCATCTGAGCCAACTAAGGAAGAATCTCTTGCTTTCGATCAACCAAAGGTTGAAGAAATCAAAGAAGAACCAAAGCTCGAGGATACTATTAATATCGACCCAATCGAAGCAGCTGAAAACAAGCCAATTGAGCCTGAAAAGACTACTCCAATTGAGGTTAAGGAAATTCCAGACGATCTAGTAGATGATATCGAAGAGGCCATCGAAGAAGTTGAAAAAGACGAAGAAAAGCCAGTAACTATCACTACTAAGAGCGAACCAATAAATGGCTGGAAGCTCGAAAACAGAAAGACGGAAAACGTCGAAACTGCACCTGAAAAATCAGCTAAGAAGAGTGGCGGCTCCGGTTGGAAGATCGCAACTATCATCTTCGCTATTATTGCATTAGCGCTCGGTTGTTTTGCAGCTTACGTATTGCTTACTGATACAAAGATTGAGCTCGCAGGCCGCGTAGTTACTTCAGCGGACAAGAACAGCAAGAATAATAAGCCAGCTACAAACAATACGCCTGAAACTCCAGTAGAAGAAACGCCTAAGTTCAACTTTGACGAGCAGAAAGTTGACTATAAGAGTCTCGTTGAGCAGCTAGCCGCTAAGAAGGAAACCCTAATTCCAAACAAGGTTGATATTACTAAGGATGGTAAATACTATTATGTATTTGGCGTAGTAGATGAGCTAGAGGTTGAAAGCGGTGGTTTCTATGCTCTATATGCACGTGAAGCAAAGAGCGGCGCTGCATGGAAGACTATTCAGGCCGGCCAGACTCTTCCTGTATGTAGCGAGATTAACGCTGAAAACAAGAAGTTTATGGAAAGCTACAAATACATCGACGACGAATTCCCAAATATTCATATCGGATGCTGGGATGAAAACGGCGAAGCTTACCCAGACAAAGTTAAACAATAGTTAAAGCAATAAAAAAGTTCCGGATTAACCGGAACTTTTTTGATGTCTCTAATTAGTTGTAGAGATTCTCGACCTGGATGCTTGGACCCATAGTGGTTGAGATGAATACGCTCTTGACGTACTGACCCTTGATGGATGCAGGTTTCTGAGCCTTGAGGCTTTCGACGAACGCATTGATGTTCTCTGCGATCTTGTCTGCGCCAAAGCTTACCTTGCCGAGGCCAACGTGAATGATAGCCTGTTTGTCGACACGGTATTCAATCTTACCAGCCTTAGCTTCCTTAACTGCCTTCTCGATATCGGTAGTAACGGTGCCAGCCTTTGGATTTGGCATGAGACCTTTAGGACCGAGGAGACGAGCGTACTTACCAAGTTTTGGCATGTACTGTGGAGTTGAGATAAGAACGTCGAAATCGAGCTGTTCTTTGTCGAGGCGCTTAGTGAAGTCTTCGTCTTCAGCGATATCTGCACCAGCAGCTTTTGCAGCTTTAGCAGCATCAAGTGGAGCAAAGACAGCTACGCGTACATCTTTACCGGTACCTGCAGGTAGGGTAACAGTAGCGCGGATGTTCTGGTCTGCCTGACGTGGATCTACACCGAGGCGGAAATGCATTTCAACAGTTGCGTCAAACTTAACTGGGCTAGTCTCAATAGCAAGCTTGATAGCATCGGTAAGGCTGTAAGTTTTGCCTTTCTCGACCTTTTCGAAAGCTTTGCGATAGTTCTTGCCACGGCGTTCGAGGCGGCTGCGGGTAACTGGCTTAGGACCAGCCTTCTTTTCGCCTTCAGCAGCAGCTTCAGCTTTGCGAGCCTGGCGCTCTTCTTCGGCCTTAACTTCCTCTACGTGCTTCTTAGATTTTTTACCAGCTTTTGCGAACTTTTCGTCCTCAACAACTGGGGTTTCTTCGACTACTGCTTCTACAGGAGTCTCAAGATTTTTGGCTTCTTCTGCCATGTTGAATCCTTTCGCGGTACAAACGAGTTTTTGACTCTCCCGACATTAAATTAATTCTATCTTCTAATTATATCAAAAATTACCCCTGTTGTCAATCTGCGCAAGAAAAACGCCACAGCTTAAAACTGTGGCGCTGCAACGAGTGCGTATAGCACTGCAACCATTGATATTGAGTCGAGTCTGTCGAGATAGCCGCCGTGACCCTTGAGCGGATATTCCAGTAAATTTAAACCAGGGAAGTTCCTAATTCCATCACCAGAATCCTTGATGGCCAACTGTCTCTTCGTGGCTGAGCCGAGTAAGTCGCCCAGCTCTGCTACGAGGCCGCATAAGCACAAGAATACGATCATGCTAGGTGTAAATTCGAACCCTAAAATCATGCAGACGGGAATTCCTAAAGCTGACGCTACGATTCCGCCAATATAACCCTCAATGGTCTTGTTTGGCGAGATGCTTTCTGAGAACCTAGCCTTATGCTTCCCAAACAATTTACCGCAGGTAAAGGCTCCGACGTCGCAAGCAGAGCAAATAGCTATGACCAGTAGGATCTGCTCCTTCGTAAAAGCCAGGCAAAAGAAAATTGCCAATACGAGGATGCAGATTTCTATCTGCCAAGCGCCAAGAGGCCTGCAAGCGAGCGGCTCCATCTGGTAAGGTCTAAGCTCGGAAATGGCCAATATTTCTGCCAGACAAAGAATCAGGCAAAAGAAGAAAAATGATGAGAAATATTCGCCATTGAAAGCAAAGTAGAAAAACCCGATAGCTCCCAATATCCAAAGTGCGCCAATCAGTCTACTTTTCATGAAAATCACCCCTTTCATATGAATTTTGTAGACGATTAAGTTGATGGTATTACACCAAAAAGCGCCCATTTTGTCAATGAGCGCTATCTTTATTAACTATTTGTAGAGTTCTTCTTTTATTGCTTCGGTAAACTTGTATGAAACTGGATCTGCCGGTTCTTCATCTTCTTCATCTTCGCCGGTTTCGTCGACGATACAGCTAAGCTCGGCGTTGCCAGGACCAGCAAAGGTAATTCCAGCGAAGGCCTTCATGATCTCTTCGCTAATCTCATTACAATAAGTCTTGCCGTCGGAAGAAATAGGAGTCTTCTGCCATTCGCCGCTAGGAAGGGAACGATAAGTGTAGCCGTAAGCATCGCCAGACTTAATTTCACCAGTAATGTAAGTGCCGTCCGCATTCGTCTTGATGTTTAGAATGGAGCCGCTATTAAAGCCAGCGCCGCCAACCATCTTGCCGATTTTTACGTCGAAGTTCTTGAGCGCTAAATCGGGAGTTGCTTCGCTAGGCTCGCTGCTAGTGTTCTGCGAAGTAGAAGTATTATTGTCTTTCGCGGCCTCAGGCTCGGTAGACTTATTACCACCAGTAAAGGCCATAATCGCAAAAACGACAGTCGTGACGGCGAAAATGCCGGTCGTAATCTTGAAAATCATGCCGGAATTTGACTTAGCTGGACCCTGTAAAACAATATCATTTGGATCCTGATCAATAGTCTCCATAAAAACTCCTATATAACTTACGTTTATTTTAGCACAAAAAAGAATCCCCGTTTTACCGGAGATTCTTTCTGAAAGGCTATTAAGCCTCAACTTCGACGCCCATAGAGCGAGCAGTACCAGCAATGATCTTGCAAGCACCAGCTTCGTCGATAGCGTTGAGCTGATCTTTCTTGATGGCTGCGATCTCTTTGATCTGATCCATAGTGATCTTGCCAACTTTTTCGGTATTTGGACGACCGCTGCCTTTTTCGAGTTTGATCTTTTCGCGGATCAAATCATCTACTGGCTGACCGAGACACTTCCAAGTGAAAGTGCGATCTTCGTAGACAGCGATGTGAACGATAACGTTCTTGCCCATGTATTCTTTAGTAGCTTCGTTGAATGGGTTGATGAAATCCATCATGTTAAGACCCCACTGACCGAGGGTGCTACCTACTGGAGGTCCAGCTGTTGCCTTGCCGCCAGGAATACGCAACTTGAGGTTGCCGATTACCTTTTTTGCCATTTTATTAATTTTCCTTCTGTCGGTTTTATGAAGCGCTTCACCGACACATTAACACTAATAGTGTGCGTAACGTCTTAAATTATACCTTATTTCGCTTGATTTTGCAAGATGGCGAAAGCAATAAAAAAGAGGCGCAATCGCGAATTGCGCCCCCGACGTAGCGTAGCCTCCTACTACATGATACCTAGTCCTGGACATAGTAATCAGGGAAAATGGTCAGTCTTCTACTACAAAGAACCCATCTCTGAATTCAAGAATGAGCTAACAAGAGAAGGGATGATCTTTAAAACATCATCAGTCTCCTTCCTGTCGTCACATACTACGAATTTGATATGGAATCCGTTGCGAGTACGAATAGAGAAGCTCTTGGTAATACCAGAAGTTTCGATGTTCCAAAGAACACACGCAAGATCATGCTCGTTCTTATTACGAATAGTAATAGTCACGTCTTCACACCGTGTTAGCTGTGTGGCTGAGCAATTTGCGATCTGGTCGTAGAAACGTTTGAAAACTGGCATGAGAAGAGGAATGTCTTCTCTATGGAGCTGGTAAACCGGCTTTGGTGCGCGCAGAGTATTCTCAATAAATGGTAATGCCAAGTATATTCCGGCATAAGAGAAAGTTCTGAGCGTATTAAGCAATTCATAGCCTTCTACCATGATAGATATAGACTGTTCGAAGTCATCGTCGCGAAAGAAGACTTTGATCTTTGCGCCGTTCGTGCCATTAAGCATGACATGAACAGGTTTACCGAGCAAAACGTTAGCATTCTTAGCAACGTATGCCTCCATTGAACCTTTAATTGAATCAGGGATGAATGAAACATTTCCGAACTTACCATTCTGCATTCTAGTGCAGACGTCGATTGCTGTTTCTGGAAACATGCAAGCGACGTAGAACAAGATAACTAGGAGCATGTGCTCGCCTCCGAATAATAGATTTTTGCCGTCAGGCTTTAGAGCTGCTGACTCAGTAACTCTGAAGCCGGACGTCAATTAATTATCCGTGGTCTACGTTACGTAAAAGATCTTGCACCTCGGCGCATAAAAACTAGTATAGCATAAAAGTAAGAAAAAGTCAATAGATAATGACAAGAAAAAGAGACGCAACACTTGGTCGCGCCTCTGGCCGTAATGCGATGAACCTTAAATGATGCCAAGACCTGAAATCAAGAGCTGAATGAAAGACTCCTGAATCTCAATCAAGCCGTCGGAGGTATACTCCGAATCGCGTACCATGTACTTAACAGTGAAGCCATTTTTGGTCTCAAAGACGATCGACTTGATTTCTCTATCAGCTACATTCTTCAGTAGGTCGCGAACATTACCGTCATTACTGCTCATTTCGTAGCCAGTCGCAAGAGTTACCTTGCAGAGATTAATCTGGTAATAATACTTCGCCAACTGCTCCAGTACATCGAGTACGTTGTCGTTCCACAAGTCGTATGAAAGCTTCGGTGCGGAAAGGAATGCTCCGATGAACTCTATACCATCAGCCAATTCTGAGTAATTATAAGTTCTTGTCTCTTCTGAGCCACGGAACTTGTAATTAGAGATCTTGAGCTTGAATGACATGTCGTCCTTATCGAGCACAACCCTGATTCTACCTTTATGTTCTGCGAACAAGTCAATGAAATCGGGTGTACCAGTGAAACTGAAACACTCGGACATGGCTTCCAGTACGTCATCGTACATGTAAGGTGACACGTCCAAGAGATTCTCATCCTTAGCATCAGTATGAACTCTGATACGTGTTCTAGGATAATTGTGACAGACATAGTTAATGATATCGAAGAAATTCTTCATTTATGGGATCCCCCTAAGTATAATATTTGCCTATTCGGCTTTAGAGCTGCTGACTCAGTAACTCTGAAGCCGAACATCAAATTCTACTTTTGTGGGGCACATTACGTTAAAGAACTATGCATTTAAGCACATCTTATAGTATAGCATAAAACTATAAAAAAGTCAATAAAAGAAGCGCACAAAAAGACTCCCCGGAGGGAGCCTTTAGAGATTAGTCGTCAATCTTCTTGACCTGAAGAGCGTCAAGCTCGACTGCAGTTTCGCGACCAAACATGGAAACGAGAACTTTGAGCTTACCCTTGTTGGTATCGATTTCGGAAATGGTACCTTCGAAGCCCTTGAATGGACCGTCGACAACGGAGACAACTTCGCCAGTTGAGTAGTTGACGGTGAACTTTGGATCTTCAACGCCCATGCGCTTCTTGATCTTTTCAATTTCCTTCTTGGAAACTGGGGTTGGCTGAGTGCCGGTACCTACGAAGCCAGTAACACCTGGGGTGTTGCGGATGATGTACCAAGTAGCATCGGAAAGCTTCATCTCAACGAGAACATAGCCCTGGAAGATCTTCTTATCAGTGATGCGGCGCTTGCCGTTCTTGATTTCGATCTGCTTTTCTTTTGGAACCATAACGTCGAAGATCTTATCTGCGAAGTCGACGCCGTCTAGGCGCTGGCGGATAGAATCTGCAACCTTGTCTTCGTAGCCAGAATAAGTGCTAACTGCATACCAAGCGCGGCTACCATCATAACGGTTAACTGCCATAAATTAGTTTCCTCCCAAGAGTTTATTAAAGATTAATTGAAGCAGGGCATCGAGCAACATAATAGCAGTTGCTAGAATTACGACATAAATAATTACTGAGAAGGTCATCTTCCAGGTTTCTTTACGATTTGGCCAGCGTACCTGACGAAGCTCCTGAGCGGAACCACGGAAGTAGCCAACTTTCTTTTCTTTCTTGTCTGCCTTTTTCTCGGCTTTTTTGATTTCTTTAGCCTTAGCTTTCTTTTCCGCTACGGCTTTTTTGCTCTCGCTACCTTTAGCCTTAACGCTAACTTTGCGCGTTACGACATCGTCTTTTTCTTCGCGAGTTTTCGAGCCATTATCCTTGGCTGAAATGCGTGTAACTTTCGTTGCCATATTTACTCCATTAAAAATAGTCCTGCTTCGGACTTGTCAATAGTATAACAAATCCGCAAGCAGGACGCAAGTATTTTAGAACAAGTAGTTCAAGTAGTCGCGCATCATGCGTGAGCCAGAAATGACATCGAGATAAGCGATAAGCTGTTTATGTACCCAATATTCTAGATCAAAATCATTACCCCAGGCTGCAGCCGCAATCTCCATCTGGCGATAAAGCTCTTCACATTCCTCAGCTTCGGTCTTGCCGGAGACGGTGAGGTAATTATCGGAAGGCATATCTGCGACGCCGCCATCGTGGGTAGAAATGAGGAGACCCATATTAGCGATATCCTTCATCCAGCTCGTACCACAAGCCTCAAGACCAACAATAGGTGTATTGATAGAGCTGTTTGCGCCAAGGCTAAGACCTAGACCGAGCTCTTCGTCGTAATCTGGCAAGTAATGGACGCGTTCCTTAAGAATAGGATTACTATCAATAACGCGAAGTAGATCCATGAGCTTATTAAACATGACAGTATCGCCCATGTGGACGCGACCGGCCAAGATGTAGTGAGCGTTGTGCTTTTCTAGAATTTCAGCAAGGCGTTCTGGATTACTAAATGGAAGCCAAGGACGCTTGTAATCTACGAAGCGGCGCTTGAAGTCGAATAACATTGCATCTTCTGGAATCTGAATAGTATTGCCGTACTGATCGGTGCGATGAGAAAGAATCTCATTTAGGCGAGCACGACCAGTCTTCTTGAGGTCGCGAATTTCGTCTGCGGTAATCTTATTAACGTTATCCTCAAAATCATGTTCAACTGGAAGGTCGAAGCGATCGAGAATGTTGCGATCATAGTAGAAATTCATGATTTCTGGCAAAGTCCAGGTACGCATATGGATACCGTTAGTGACGGATTTGAACTTAATCTTTGCGCCATTAATATCATGATAGTTTGCAACGCGAGCATGAAGCTTACTGACGCCACTGCGAAGCTCTGCGATTTCTACGGTTGGAGTAGATAGACGAATGGTGCCGTTAGTGAACTTATCAGAAAGCCAGCGCTTTACTGCGACGCTCTTAATGTTAGGGAAGACATACTTCTCGAACTGTGAGTAGTGGAAAGTAGCCTCAGCTGCCTGAACGAGCGTATGGTTAGTGTAAAGGGTGTGCTTGCGAGTGTAAACAACTGCTTCGTAGAAATCCATGCCGGAGCTTACGAGCTCATCAAGACGAGCGACGGCTGCGAAGAAAGTTGCAACCTCGTTAAGCTGAATGACCGCTGGGCGAAGACCGACAAGCTTGAGCGCCTGATAGCCGCCAAAACCAAGAGAAACTTCCTGATAAAGGCGATGATCAGAGCCAGATTCGCCGGAATAAAGCTCGCCAAAGTTAGGTTCGGTGATGCATAAGAAACGAGAGGAACCCATCTTTTTCTCGACGACATCGAGAGCGACGGTTGAGGTGCTAGTCTTAATACGAACCGTGTCTACAAAGTTAAAGCCAAAATCTTTGTAGTTTTTCTCGGTATGGAAGTCAATCTGCTCCATGTTCTGCATCTTCTGATGCGATTCCCACGGATAGAAAGGTGTTACGAGAACAAAAGGAACCTGAAGCTGTTCTGCGACACGGCGCATATCTGCTGCGAGCACACCGAGACCACCACCACCGCGGATGCCATTGGCTTTATCGTACGTTTCAATTGTCCAGTAGCAGTATGGGCGCTCTGGAGAAAGTTTATGTGTTAGTTTTTCGCGACGAATCGCTGCGTAAAATTCCTCGACATCCTCTACGCTATCAATAGGCTGATAGCTGGAAGTTGGCTTTATATCTTGGTTATCCACCCTATATCCTTATCTCTTATGCTTATAACTCTTTCTATTGTAGCATAAAAAAGGGGCCGCAGAAAAACGTGCGGCCATTTAAACTTTTTTACTCTTTTGAGTTGTTTAGAGGGTAGACCATTTTACGTCCGCCGAGTCGGAGCATATCGTCCGCTATAGCGTGAAGAAAATAATGCTCAAAGGCACGCTGATTAGTAATCTTATTCTTCTTTTTGCAGAGTTCCCGAACGGAAGACGGGGAGATCCATATACCCGGTAAGATAGTATAGACCTTAAATAGATTCAAGCCAGGGCTGTGGCGTTTCGGTGGCAGAATAGCCAGCGGAATAAAGTGGAAATTGAAATTGCCTAATCTGATTAGGCTCATTGCGACTAATGTCATTGTCGCGGGTTCAATCTTCTCCTTCGCTAAGTAATGTGCATAGCTCTTAAAGACGGTAGATTGTCTGCCGGCAGTCGGAGCAACCATAACGATATCGTTATTGGCAATAAACGCATCACATAAGGCGAGGTAATCGTTGTTGAACTTTCGGGCGAGATTGTCGATGATGTGCATTGATTCTTCGCCTAAGCCCTCAGAGAGCTTTTCTTTAGCGCTCGGCGTTACGATTGGCGTAATGTAGAGCCCAAAAGCCTCAAGGCGCTCGGCGACAGGCGCAAGCTCCTCGTACCATGCAATATTGACAGGGAAAAGATATTTGCGGTCAGGATATTCGGTAAAACAAATCGAAACTAAGCGAAGGATTTCGCCGAGTGTAGGATGATTAAAACCGAATACGAAGCCAGTCCTTACGTGAGGGAAGAAGCCGCGAACCTTGCTGGGAGCGCCCCAATCAAGAAGTCTGCTCATCGCCTTACGTAGATTATGACCTCTGTTGCCTTTCTTCTTTGCGGTCTTTTCCGAGTACCACAGAACGAGTCGACAAGCGGTGCCAATCTTCGACATCTCTTTCTTCATTTGATGGAAACCAAAACTCTCAATGATGGAGTATTTCGCAGAGCGCAAATCGTTAGTGATTGTCTTCGAATCGAGCTCTCCGATATACTCTATTGATACAGTATTTGCTTTCAATAGTATTCAACTCTCTTTCTTAAGGTCCGGCATAGAGCGGAATGCTACTATGCAATAATTTTCGTATTATACAATATTTTGCAAAAAAATTCCATGCGTGCTATAATAAGCTTCACCAGATTGGGGATTCGCCAAGTGGTAAGGCATCGGGTTCTGGTCCCGACATTCGGGGGTTCGAATCCCTCATCCCCAGCCATAAAGGATGATTAACATCCGAAACGAGAGTTCTGAATGGTTCTCTCGGTGTTAATTCGACAATTTTATTAGAAACTCGTAGGTTCGAAACCAGAAAGCCTGCGAGTTTCTTTTTGTCTTCAGTACTTGCAGCTTCGAAGATTTGGTCGGCTCGTTCAAATATGTCTAACAGAGTGCCGACAGTGTCGTAGTAGTTAGAATCGGCTCCATCGAGTCGCTTTTCTTTTCTTTCGATTTCCATGAGCTCATCTTTGTATCTTCTGTTGTTTTCGTTATAAACCTCAAGAGTAATACTACGATCCATCAATGCGTCATAAGCATTCTTTTGGCGTTCTTGAAGTTGCTTGCGTCTTCGGACTAAGTCTTTTCGCTCGGAATTATATAGATTTACCTTTTGTTTATGAGCTTCTGCTAATTCTTTGCGTAAATCTTCGAGCTTATCTTCTGGGAGCTTCAAAGACTTCAAAAGCGAGCGAATTGCTTCGTCGATATCTTCTTCCTTGATGCACGTGATTTTGCCGTGCTGATGTTTGCCATTTGAGCAGTGATAATATTTGAAATGACTTACTTTACCGGATTTGTATCTTTTAGTCTTAAAATCTGGCGTATAAGTGCAACCGCAGTCTGCGCATAGTATTAGTCCACGATAAGCTGCGTCGGTCGAGCCGTCCAGTCTTCTGCGGTCTGTTCGCTGACCGTCTAGCATATCCTGTACTTCGTTAAATAGGTCCACATCGACTAATTGCTCGTAGTTATGGGGATAATAATTATCTTTCTTTCGGTCGTAAATATAGCCAATATAGAATCTATTTCTGAGCCATACCTGAACATTGCTTTGCGCAATCTTTAGGCCATAGCGCTTATTAATGTATTTTGTAAGAGTCTTAATAGAATAAGTGCCGCTCGCGTAAAGCTTAAATGCTTGTTTTACAATCGTAGCTTTTGGCTCGACCGGAAGAACCGTCTTAATCTTCGGTCTTTGCTGAATAACTGTATGCTCGTAGCCAAATGGAGCGCTCCAAGGTAATTCGCCATGTTCAAGTTTGCTATATTTCGTATTGGTTCCATCTTCGCGGATGCGGTTGATATATTCCTGACCCACGAAGATTTTTACATTCCAACCAGTAAGCTCGGAAGCTCGACTATCCTTATGCAATTCTAGATTCTCGTCTACGCAGTGAATATGCTTGTTATGCAAGCGAATTAGTTCATCGACTAAAACTGCGTCTCGGAAGTTTCTCGAGATACGGTCTACGCGGAAAGCAATTAGGTCCGTAATCTCGTCGTGATCGCGTAAGAAATCTATCATTTCTTTGAATTTCTTGCGTTCTTTGTATTGGCCGCCAGTTTCGCCGACCTTATATTCTTTGACGATATTTAAGCCTTTTCTGGCTGCATATTCGCGCATTTTAGGGAGCTGGATCTCGTCGAGAGATAAACCTTCCTTTTCCTGGCGAGCTGTCGATACGCGAGCGAATAGAATCGCATTGCGTTTATCTGTCGGGAATTCTGGAATATTCTTTCGAGAAAAGCTATTACGTGGCGCCGTAGCGCGTGAAGAGTTATTGAACCGGTAATTTTCTTGCGGT
>JAKSSX010000012.1 GCA_024402895.1 Candidatus Saccharimonadota bacterium | reverse complement strand
CTATATGTTCCACGGCGACTCCTCTCTCACTTCGCTCCAGCCACTAGAAAACTGGGATACATCTAGCGTCACGAATATGAGCAGTATGTTCGCCTACAACTTCTCGCTCACTTCACTCCATCCACTAGAAAACTGGGATACATCTAGTGTCACGAATATGAGCGATATGTTCTCTTACAACTCCTCTCTCACTTCACTCCAGCCACTAGAAAACTGGAATACATCTAGCGTTACGAATATGAGCTATATGTTCTCCGGCGACTCCTCGCTTACTTCACTAGCCGGTCTAGAAAAATGGGATACATCTAAAGTTACGAGTATGACCAGTATATTTAATGGTATTCCAAGCTCTGTTACTCGCCCAAGCTGGTATCATTAAAGATACTACTCGGACAAATCAAGAACAGCCACATTCTCCGCGAGTGTGGTTGTTTTTATTGCATCCAAAAAGCCGTCGAGCGTACTAATTTCAGAATAGCCATGTTCGCCCCAGCGGTAATGCATCGGAATAATTGTTTTCGGCTTCGCAGCCTCGCAAATTTTAGCAGCCATCACGCCATCAATCGTGTAATGTCCACCAACCGGAATCAACAAATAATCGCCGCCAGAAATCGCCGCTAACTGCTCCTCATTAGGGAAGTGGCCAAGGTCGCCCAAATGCACTAATTTTTCGCCATCAGACTCGACGACAAAAATCGTATTCGCGCCGCGCAAAGCACCTTGCTGATCATCGTGCCAGCTCGCGATTTCAGTAACCGTCAGTGCGCATTCAGCGCCAGAAAGTTTAACGCATTCGCGTCCAGAATGGTCGGCATGTTCATGTGTACAAATCACCTTGTCGGCAGCCAAATCTAACGTACCATAACCAGGCACGCTCCCGGCCTTAAAAGGATCAATAACTAATGAATCATTAATACGAAAGCACGAGTGCCCAAACCATTCTATCTTCATGAGGCCATTTTATAATGACTGGCAACTACTCGGCAACAAATTCTCTGAACATCCAGGCGATTTTAGCCTTCAAATAATCGCGAATATCGTCGAGGCTCAAATCGATTTCATCGCGATAATATTTGCGTACGATCGACAATGCGCCATGCGTTGTGAAGAGCAACTCAGTCTCAACAGTCTTGTCGGTAATTCCGTATTTATGAAGCACTGCAAAAACGCGCTCGCAGATGCTATCTTCAAGCTGATTCAAAAACTCCGCTGACGATGCGCTAGTTAACAGCTCACTATAAATATCTTCCTGACTTTTAAAGAATTCAAAAACATCATCAATGTAAGCTTCGATCGCCTCGAGTGAATCGAGATTATCGTACGGGCTAAAAAGCTGCTTCTCAATTTCGCTCTGCAATTCGGCAGCAATCTGATGGATATTGTCGTAGTAGTTATAAAAAGTTCCGCGCGTAATCTCAGCACGCTCGGCCAAGTCTGTAACGGTCACATTCTGCATCGAGCCGCGCTCGGCAACAAGCTCCGCAAAGGCCTCTTGAATCTTGCGGCGTTTCTTCGCTGTTGCGCGACTATAAGTGGACTTATTCATCCTTCTATTATATCATACTTTGAACAAAAAGTCAATAAAGTGTCTAAAATTGAACACAGTCAGCATTCTTTGTCCTTCCAACAGGGGTAGGGAACGGTTATAATACATAAGTTATGCGCAAAATATCAGACTTTATCGTAAATCACTGCTATGTTATCTTCGCTGTATTTTTGGCGCTTACCGGTCTTTGCGGTTTTCTTGCAACTCAAGTAAACATCAACAAAGACATCTACTCCTACATGCCAGCCGATTCCGAAACTTCTCGCGGCCTCGCAATCATGAACGACGAGTTCGACTATAGTGCAACTAGTAGCTATGAAATGATGCTTGCTGACGTTTCAGCAGAAGAAAAGCAGGCAATCAAAGAATACATCGAGTCTATCGACGGCGTTAAGAGTGTTGATTACGACGAGACCGAAGAATACAATCGCGACCAATATACGCGTTACATGATTACGATTAATGACGCTGCAGACTCAAAAACCGCAGAGCGTGTTTATTCCGAGATCCACGATAAATATGTCGCTCAATACGAAATCGCAGAGTCCGGCCAGGTCTATACTTTCAATGGCGCTGTCCTAAAACTCCCAGTCGCTTTGCTTTCCGTTTTCTGTGCCATGGTCATTCTATTTGCGATGAGCAAATCCTGGTTCGAGCCAATCCTATTCCTATTCTGTATTCTTCTCGCCGTCATCGTAAACAAGGGAACCAATATTATCTTCCCAAGCGTCTCGCACATTACTGACGCAATCTGCGCAATTCTCCAAATGGCGCTTTCAATGGATTACGTCATTATGCTTTCTACTCGCTATCGCCAGGAAAAAGCAAAGCCTGATCATCCAGACAAATATACTGCCATGCGTCGCGCAATGCGCTACTCATTTGGCGCCATCACGTCTAGCTCCGTCACGACCGTTGTTGGTCTTCTCATGCTTATCTTTATGAGCTTCACTATCGGTCGCGATATGGGTCTCGTTCTAAGTAAAGGCGTGATTTTGAGCCTCGTTTCTATCTTTACTACGCTCCCAGCTTTGCTTCTATTCTTCGATAAATGGGTCGAAAAAACCGCAAAGAAAACCCTCACTTTCAAGATGGATTGGTTCGGCAAAAACGCCTTCTGTTTCCGCAAAATTGCAGTTCCGGCTTTCCTAATTATTTTCGCTGGCGCTTTCATGTTAAAGGGTAGCACGACTATCGATTTTACTAGTGCCCAAAACAACAAAATCAAAGATGTCTTTAGTGAAACGAATCAAATCGCATTGGTTTACGATTCTCGCATGGACGAGCAGGTTACGGAGCTTTGTAAGAAACTCGACAAGCAAAAAGAAACCACTCGTGTCCTTTGCTATGGCAACACAATTAACGAGCCGGAAAAATATAACGAGCTAATTCCTGCCGTTCGCAAACTCAGCAATAAAGACGTAAATCTTGATGATTACTTAATGAAGGCGCTCTATTATCGCTATTACAAAGATGTTGATGCGCACATGATTTCGCTTGGCGACTTTGTGAACTTCCTCCAGCGCGATGTCTTTCCAAGTGATCATTTCTCGGATTTAATTACCGACGATATCGTAGTAAAAGTCGACCAGTTCTCGTATTTTACTGACCAGAAAAAAGTAAATCAGCCACGCACGAAAGCGGAAATTGCAAAGATTCTCGGCGTCGATCCTGCTAAGCTCGATAGCCTCTTTGTTCTATATTTCTCAGAGCAGGAAATCACTACAAAGCTCACGACTTATCAGTTCGCGTCATTCGCTATTAATGATATTCTCACTAATCCGGAATATGCTTCCATGATTGGTGCGTCGCAAAAAGCGGACCTCGCAAAGCTCCTAACTTTCAGTAATAGCAACATTACTAATACGTCAAAAACTGCCGCAGAATTGTCGAAGCTTTTTGGCATCGATCAGGCTCTCGTTGAGAAAGTTTTCCTATATTACAACTTCACGACAACTACCACTCCGACCGTCAGTGCTTCAGTTGAAGAACTCGTCAATTTTGCGCTAACTAACGAAGAAGTGCTCGCGCAAATGGGTCTCACGAAAGAGCAGGCCGCAACCATTAAGCAGCAAATTACTAACGCAAAAAGTAATATTTCCGTTGCCGAAACGGAGCTAAATAAGCAGCTTGCAAATCTTGCCGAAACCAACCCAGAACTCGCTGCAGAAATTCAGCAAAATCTTTTGCCTGAGATTCAGAAAATCAAGGCAACCCTCGCGAAGAGCTATTCATATTCCGAAATCGCAAGTGTCGCGACGAACATCAATTCGATGCTGACTAAGGCTTCCGAAGCAATTAAAAATATCGAAAATTCTGACCTCGTCGCAAATCTTGATCCAGAAACTAAGGCTCAAATCACGAATGCTACGAGCGCAATTTCTGCAAAAATTTCTGACGTTCAGACCAATATTAATATGGCAGATAAGCTCGAAAAATTGCAGAGTATTTACAGGCTTTATCAGGCAGAGAAAACTGCAAACGCTACGAAGCTTTCCGCAAAAGAATTGGTTAATTTCCTAGTTGCGCATGCTGGCGATGCGGAAATTAAATCTGCTATGAATCCAAGCGTTTTCCAGCAGCTCAAGCTTGCGCAATTCATCATTAATAATCAGTCCGTCGCATATTCTTACGGTGCGCTCGCAAACTCATTCAATCTCGACGCAAATCTTGTTAAGCTTGTCTACGCATTTTATGAGTATCGCCACGCAAGCGTCGAGCCAACGATTTCGCTTAAAAATCTCGTCAACTTTATCGACGAAAAAGTTCTGCCAAATCCAACCTACGCAAGCCATCTCGGCGAGTCAGAGCAGAGCAAGCTAGCCGCTCTCGCAGTTCTCATGCGTTCCGCGCAGGCTGGCGTTCTATATAATCAGAATTCGCTCTATCGCGCAATTTCGCCACTCGCAGGTGACTTCGACAAGAATACGCTTTATCTCGCCTATCTCTATCATGGTTCGCTCTATGACTATGACGAAAATTGGACGCTCACGATCGAAACTTTCATCAACTATGTTGCAGATAAAATCGTTCCAGATTCTCATTTCGCAAACCTCATTGACGACGACAAAAAGCAGACCGTTATTGACGGCCGCAAAATGATCAACGATGCAAAAGACATGCTCGTCGGACCAAATCATTACCGCGCCCTCATCGAGACCGAGCTTCCAGCAGAAGGTAACGAAACCTTTAGTTTCATTCGCGATATCAAAGAAACGCTCGGCGACAAATATGGCAAAGATTATTTCGTGCTCGGCGATTCGCCAATGGCTTACGAAATGTCTCAGACTTTTGGCGGGGAAATGGACTTCATTACGATCATTACGATGCTCGCAATCTTCGCGGTTGTTGTATGTACTTTCAAGTCTGTATTCATCTCGTTACTCCTAGTCTTCGTGATTCAGTGCGCAGTCTACATTGTTATGGCTTACTTGTCGCTCACGGGCTCCAGCATTTACTTTATTGCTCTCATTATTGTTCAGGCAATTCTCATGGGCGCAACGATCGATTACGCAATTCTATTCACGTCCTACTATCTCGAAAACCGCAACTACTTCAAACTCAGCGTTAAGGATGCCTTGATTAATACTTACAATAAGTCCATTAACGCGATTCTTACTTCCGCGTCGATTCTTATTATCGTTACGGCAATCGTTGGTAACTTTACCTCGGCCATCGCGGGTAAGATTTGCCAGTCGATCTCGCTCGGAACCTTCTGCGCAACGGTCATTATTCTCGTTCTTTTGCCGGCGCTTCTCGCAACTCTCGACAAGCTCATCGTTAAGAAGCGTGGTTGACAAAAATAATAATCTGTGATACAATATAAATATCCTCATCTTGTGGGGATATTTATTTTAGTTCTCTTGCGAAAACGAATCAAAAGTGCTAAAATAAATAGGTATTAACAAATCGGTGAGTATGGGCCGGTAGCTCAGTTGGTTAGAGCACGAGCCTCTTAAGCTTGGTGTCGTGGGTTCAAGTCCCACCCGGCTCACCATAATTTGCTAGTTGAAATAAGCCTTCGGGCTTATTTTTTTGTTTCAAAATTCAATGCTATTGAGGAAAATTGCCTTTGCGACATAACCGGTTGCATGTTATAGTATAGGTGGCGATGTGTAGGAAAACACCTATGCAATAAATTCTTGTAAAAAACTTTCACCCCCGATAGCAACAGAGGTGAAGTTTAAACATAAGCGTTATAAAATATATTTACAAATAGTCAAGTGTAGGTTTATACTAAAATCGTATCCAAAGAGCATAATGTTCGGGATACGGAGTGTGGGACGTAAAAGGGATTTGGGCCATTCGTTTTTCGGATTATTATGATCGAAAAATAGAAAACTAAAATACTAAACGAATTGCCTAAAACCTGCGTCTGACATTCAGGATTATTTAGTGTATAAAAACTACATGGCTCTACGAGCTTGCACTAAAAATGCGCATTCAGTTCATTTCGCTGTGAGAGAATGCGCAACGACTATACCGCAGCTTTTTGCTAGGTACTTAATTATATTACTATAAGCAAAACCATCTAGCAAACGCGAGCGGATTATACTAAATCTAACGCCATTGTAAAGGAGGAAAAAATGGCAAAAGACAATGAACGCGACCCGTTTAGACGTGGTTACTTATCTGGAGCTGATATTGTTGGCTCTGAGGGTTATCCAAAAATAGCTCCAACGCAATCACTGCCTAGAAATGTAATATCATTTAATGAGTCCGGAAAATATCGCGACATTAGCAATAATTGGATAGATCACTTTATTGCGGACTCGCAATTTGAGCGAGTATATAACAATTGCGATCGTTATATTAGTCGCTATCGACAAGCTCTTGGAGTTATAGGAACCGACTTTTCTGCATATAGGAATATGTACAAGTGGCAGCGCAAGAATAATGTTGGTAAGAATCGTTCAATTGATTATTATTTACAGCAGCATGGAATTGATGTTATTCCTACGGTTTCATGGGCATATATCGAAGATTTTGAGTGGTGTCTCGATGGGCTTCCGATTGGGTCGTCAGTCGCTATCTCCACTAATGGCTGTGCGAGAAACTTCTTAAGTCGCAATGTATTTATTGAAGGCGTGCGTGAAGTTCAGAGAAGACTAAAGCCATCGCATCTTATTATCTGCGGGAATAATATTCCTGAAGATATATTAGAGTTTAAAAATATTGTAGCTTACGATAATTTCTCGCAAAGAATGCATAGGAGGATTAAGGATGGGAAGTAATGGCTCATATGATCCGGAAACTGGTAGGACTCTTCGGAAATTCGAATGGGAGTATACTGGTTCTACCCTTTGCGGCATTGAGATTATTAAAAAGAAAAATGACAAAGAAAGTATAAGCTTGCCACCTAAGTCTGCGACGCCCGGTAGTGCATATGTGATGCTTGATAAGGATGGTAACTTTAAACATTATGCTGAATATGGCGAAAACCAGAAAATGAAGCTTCGTCTAGATTATGGCATGCATGGTGGCAAAAAGTCATTTCATGTTCATGAATATGATGAAAATGGAAGAGAGACTACTACCGTTATCGCTTCTAACGAAGAGGGCATTATTGACGAGAAGTTATATAATAAATATAAAAAGTTTCTGAAGGGCTTAGATTTATGAATAATCAGTTTTTGAAAGATAAAAAAATTACACAATACATTGAGCAGCTCGAGATGGCGTATGCTATTGAGTTTATTTATGACGGAGACACGTATTCTATTGATGCTACGCATGAAAAAACGGGCGACAATATATATTGTACGGACGGTCGTGGGTTTGAAGTATGGAGATTTAAAGAAGGTGCGAATAGTGGCTCCGTAATAGCATTTTCTAAAGATGCTACTGATATCCTAAATGTCGAATGTTTTGACGGAAAATCATTCATTGATATTATGGCTCAGATTAAAACGACTTAAGATATTAGATTAATATTTGACAGGTTATGTAACTGGGGGATAGTGTAAGATCAATACATTCCCGTCAGTCCAAATTGACTAATCCATAAAAAAGTTGTATGATATAAAGTAATTTTCTCGAGAAAATCAAAGCATGGAGGTGATGCAACTTGGATAATGGGAAAATGAACTTTTTTCTTGATACTACGATAACCGAGACGCTCGAAGAGTTGATTGCGGGCATGGAAGGGCATTCGTACGTATTGATTACCGAAAGCAGCTACGAAGCATGGAAGATGATGAGTTCTTTTCGATGCGAGGCAATCGCAATGGACAGAGCAAACAAATTTTTCAAAAAGAAGCGCATAAGTATTGAGGCGATATTCCAGGATGACGATTATCGTTGGGTGGTAAACCTTGTTGAAACGAAGCATCCACACGCGTCAGGGCCTTGGCTCTTCATAACGAGCATCTTGCGCGATGGACAGGTAGTTGCCGAACCAAAAATCGACTTCGAGACATATCAGACGAACGTCTTGAAGAAATAAAAAATACCCCCGCCAAGCGACGGGGGATTTTTGGTTGCTATTTTTCAAGAACGAAGCAGAACCAATCATTGTGACCGCCGTGTTCGTGCCAGTCCTTAATGATTCTAAAACCCGCCTTAGCGGCCATTTCAACTATTTCGTCGCGGTCATAGTAGGCATAGTAGCGTCCGGCACCTATATTATAATCGCCAGAGAAGTCTACAATCTCTTCAGTAACATTGTGTGTTGCTCGATCAATTACATTGAACATGAATCTACCACCCGGCAGTAGGGCATTATAGGCTCTAGAAAGCGCTAGAAGTACATCTTCGTGCGTAAAATGAACAAATACGCGCCACGCAAAAAGTCCGCTCAAATCGGCAGGGAATTCATCCTCAAGTAGATTAAATTTAATTGTCTTTAAACCGTTTTTCTTGCAGGCCTCTAAAAACGCCGGCGCGATATCAGAAGCCGTCACGTCAAAACCGAGCGATTCTAGAATCTTAGAATTGTCACCGTCGGCGGCACCGACTTCAAGCACCTTTGCGCCCGTAGGCAAACTACTAAATGCATCACCGATATTCTTTGCGAGTATTTTTCGCTTCTCGCTAGCATGTTTCGGGTCGCGTTTAGTATTATTTTCCAAATACTTCTGTGCGCCGATTGTACTATATGTTTCTAGGGTTTTCTGATTTTCTAGACTCATATTATCTATTAATTACGGACCTACTATTATCAATGGTCTCATTGATTGAGTTGGAGGTCTTTGTGAAATTAATCGTGAACATAATCATCGAAATGGCTATCGTAACAAAGACAATCGCGAAAATAACGATAGACATCGTAGAAACAATTTTATGAACCGGCATAAGTTGAACATTAAGCTCATTCAACTTTTCGACTGCTTCGTGGCTCAAGCTTTCGAAATTAGTATGATCGTATTCGACTGCAAATTTACGGCGGCAACCGCTACAAGTTACGTCGCTCTCGCCAACCTTAAAATCTAGGTTTGCGCCACAGTTTGGACATTTTTTCTCGACAATTTTCATTTTGCTACACTTTCTATTTCTTTTAATTCAAATCTATATTTTTGCTTAACTTCTGGATATTTTTCGTGGTCTACTTCACTAAGGAACATCTCGAGCGGTCTCACGTAAAGCTCTCCATTTCCGTAAAGTTGACGATATAAAACCATCTCTTCCTGCGTTTCAGAATGTTTAACGATATCTAAAACTAGATAATGGTCACCCTTAAAGTGCTGATAAACACGGTTAATTTGTAGCTTCCGCATAATCGCTATCTTTTTCCTTGTATTTAATTATCGCCTTTTTAACTAGTTTACCACTTTCGCTTAAGTGTGAATCAAGCAAAGAATCGTCCATAATTCCTGACGAAAAATCTGGAACATAGCCGGGCTCCAAAATTGACGAGCCTTCTTTCTTGTTCGAGTAAGACCAGAATAGCCAACTGATGTTTTTCTCGTGCATGTAATCCACCCAGCGCATAAATGCTTCATCGTAAATCTTACCATCGCCAGTCATGTCGGTTGCGCCACATTCCGAAACGAAGACGGCCAACTTCTTCTCGCGGAAATCGTCAATTTTGTCGCGCAAGGTTTTGTTGTGCGAACCAGCATAAAAATGTAGGGCATAGGCGATATTTTTTTCTTCAAGTGGCTTCTTTGAAACATCTCCGAGCTCTTTGCTCCAATCTCCTGAGCCGACAATTACGAGTGCATCGGTTTTCTCGCGGATCGTCGCGACGATGTCTTTTGCGTATGGGTAAATATTGTTCTCCCACGTAACATTATTGCCATTTGGTTCATTACAAATCTCGTAAATAACATTTGGCTTGTCGGCGTATTTAGCTGAAACTTCGGCGAAGAATTCTTTAGCTTGTTGCTGATAAGTCTGCGGATTGTTATCGCCGAGAATATGCCAGTCGATAATGACATAAATATCTAGTGCAATACTTGCATCGACGAGCTCGTAAACCTTCTGTTTCAAAGAAGTATCCGCGATATAGCCATTCGCTTTTGGATCAGTATACATGGCGACGCGAAAGATATTAATGTCTAGCTCATTCTTTAGCTGAGCGATATTGTCCTTAGTGTACAAATCGCCAAACCATTGAATGCCATGCGAGCTAATGCCAGTTAACTGGATTTCTTCACCTTTTGCGTTCAGAATCTTTTCGTCTTCAACTCTGAGTTTTCCGTTATAACTGACCGAATTTTTATCAATATAAGTGTTCACGTGGCGATTCCTATCTGCTGTTGTATTTTGGCTGTCGATTATTCCGACTATTATCATTGTGATAGCTAGAATAATTGCGATTCGAACTATTTTCATTTGCCCCTCGCAATAATTCCAAGGTAGCTTTTAGCGTGGTATTTCGTTTCGGTGTTAGGCTTAAAGTTTGCGTAATTCTTGTTTTTGCGCAAATCGAAAATAAGTGCAACTGATAGGTAAATAGCATTAATAACCATCCAAATTAACGGAATAATAAAGACGGCTAGATTTTCATTTTGAATGCGCTGAATCGACAAAACGATACCGGTAATATTGGCAGCAATTAAAATAGCATGAACGATGAATAGAATAGCGTCAGCATGTCCTTTCTTTGCGCTTTTACCTTTTGGCGTAACAGTGAATTTCTTGCTCGAGAATCCCATAATTTCTTTAAGCACGACAAGCGACATAAATGGCGCCTGAATGATTTCGAAAATCTTCGTCCAAGTGGATGAGCTGTAACTGCCTTCGAGCGTATCGATAAGGAAACGGCGCAAAACGAACTGTACCAAGAAAATAGGTAAGAAGACCACTAAATCGCCCTGAATTGCGATAATACCAAAGAAAGCGAAGAGCAACGGAAGAATCATATAAAGCATACGACGTAAACCGAAGCACCAATAATTAATCGCGACGAAGTAATCGAGCTTCTGGCGCAAGCTGAGACCTTTTAGTCTAAACATTTCGTACGCCTTCGCAGTCTGAATGCAGCCACGACCCCAGCGTGAACGCTGCTTGAGGAAGTTGTTCAAATTATTCGTTGCTTCGCCATAAGCAAGCACGTCAGAGATCGCAATCGCGCGGTAGCCCTTTGATTCAATGAGCATGCCAGTCGCAATATCTTCAGCGATCGTTGCAGTAGAGAAACCGCCGACAGACTTCAGCGCCTCACGCGAAATTACACAGTTCGTGCCACAGAGAATGGTAGAGTTATTATTGTTGCGCGCAAGCTGAATGTAGTGGTAAAAATAGTCCTGTTCAAATGGAAGATGTTTGCTAAGTCTTGCCTGGAAAATATCCGGATTCTTAAAACTTTGTGGCGTCTGAACGAAGCCGATTTTTTCTTCGGCCACAAAGAACGGAACGGTCTTCATAAGGAAGTTTTTGCTTGGCTGCATGTCTGCATCGAAGACGGCAATAAGTGGCGACCCACTCTTCTTAATCGCATTATTATAATTTCCGGCCTTCGCAAAATTATTATTGTCGCGCGTAATATATTCGATTTTATTTTTCTTCGCGAGCTGCTTAATTTCTTTACGGTTTCCATCGTCGCAGAGATAAATGTGAAGCTTCTTTGCGTCAGGATATTTCATATTTTTACAGGCGGAAATTGTCTTTTCTAGTAACTCAGATTCTTCATTGAAAGTTGCAATAAACACGTCAACATCAGGGAAATCTTTCTCGCTAGCCTTTGGCGTTTTTGGCGAAGATTTCTTATGAATTAAGGTATTTTCAAAATATACGCAGAATTCAAAAATCTCGATAAGTTCAATTACGACAACGATAATACCGAAAACTATATCGATTAAACGCAGATCAAAGGGAATCGTAAAAATGAGACGATAAATAATATAAACGATAGTTGTAATTAAAGTGAGCGAAAAAAGCAGAATCTTCGGTAAACTCGCACGCTCCACGTTGTGTTTATTCATACTAATAATTATACGTCAGATTAATATATAATTAGAGTAATGAAACTACTTCTTCATACATGTTGTGCTCCATGCAGCGTTTATTGTATTAAATCGCTGCGCGCCGAGAATATTGAACCGACTCTTTTTTGGTATAACCCAAACATTCACCCATATTCCGAATATAAAGCTCGTCGCGATTGTTTGATTAATTACGCAGAGCAAAAACAAGTCGAGCTCGTTCTTGAAGATGCCTATGGCCTAGATGAGTTTATTTGCCAGGTAAATAAAAATCGCCTTGATACTCGTTGTGAAGAATATTGCTATCCAAAGCGTTTCCGCAAAGCCTTCGAATATGCAAAAGCGAACGGCTACGACACTATTACGACGACGCTGCTATATAGTATCTATCAAAAACACGACAAAATCGCCGAGCTCATGCAGCAACTTGCAAAAGAATACGGTATAGAATTCTTATATCGTGATTTCCGCGAAGGTTGGCGCGAAGGGCAAGACGAAGCGCGCGAAGCTGGTCTCTATATGCAGAAATATTGCGGTTGCGTCTACTCAGAAGAGGAATCTGGTATTGGTAGAGAGATTGCGAAGAAACTCAAGAAGCAAGATATTTCACCAACCAACGCAAATGTTCGTAAAATTATCGAAGCGAATAAAGTAGATAACATTATTAATCCAACCGCACTTAAAGAAAAACTATAAAAAATATCTCCGTGATTAAGCGGAGATATTTTTGTGTCGCTATCTGCGGTGGCGAGTCTTATGCTTCACGAATGATACAAACATCATTACTGCCGCGGATGCCATGAAAATCATTACGAACTTCATGATGCTATCAAGTGTCTTTGGCGAAAGTGGAATGAACGGAATGATTGGTTCGTCTTCGCTGAGCGGGAGTAAGTTTACGCTAGATAGATAGTTGGTATACTTATCGTTATATTCAACGTCGACGCCAGATACGCCCTCAGTTGCTTCATCCTTAAGCATTGTGTACTTTACGTTCTCGAAGTTCTCGTTAGCAAGGCTGAGCTCAGCTAGTGGAACTGGAGTATCCCAAATCGTACCAAAGTCAGGATCGGTAGCGATAGTCTGTAGCATCTTCTCGAAGTGAATATCTTTGTCGCTACGAGCGAATGCGTTACCGCTAAACTCGTTCCAGTTGTCAGATTCAAGAACGATACCATCGCGACGGAGACCGTAAAGGATCAAGCCGGACTTATCGAAGTCATCTTCTTCGACTTTAACGTGAGTCTTGTTTGCTGCAAGATAGATAACCTCATCGAGTGGATAAAATACGCCATCAAAGTCGCTACGACTATCAGATGCTGCATACTTCTCGGTTGGGGAAGTGGAGTAAGCGTAAATATCGGTACCTTCTGGAATTGTTGGGCCAAAGGTTTCTGGATTCTCATCGCCTTCTGCGCCCATACCGCCATCAACTGGTGCAGTATAGCCAGGAAGATTCTCATCGAATACTACTGCGTTACCCCAGATGAAGATGCGAGCAAGCTTGTTATCGTTTGCGAATGCTGCGTTATCAATCTTCTTGATTCTATAATCGACAGTAGCTTCTTCAAGCTCGGTTTCATTAGCGAATGTAGCTTCAGGAATCGTACCGTTGCTGAAGGTTCCAGGAACATCGACCGTCTTTACCTTTGGCATGTTTGCAAATGCATGAGTATCGGAACCGTCGAAGTGTGCTGCATAAAGATTGAATTCTGCGTCAGCCTTGCCAATAGAATTGAATGCGGTTCCTTCAAATGCGTTGCTACCAATAGTAACAGTTTCGTCTTTGAGGCCTGGAGCAAAGTTGAAGATGTGTAGTTTCTCGGCACCCTTAAATGCTTCTGTGCCGATAGATCTGAGCGCAGTATTCTTGCCAGCATCGACCTTCTCGAGCTTAGAGCACTTAGCGAATGCGTTTGCAGTAATCTTTGGAGCGTTCGTGAGAGTGATTTCGGTGATAGCCATGTTATAGAACTCTTCATGGCCTACGCCTTCGCCCATGAGGTATGCAGGTAGGCTAGAGGACTCGATCGTCATCTTGTCGACATCTGCGTTCCAGAACATCTGATGAATCATTTGTCCGCTTGTCTGATTTGGTCCAAATTCAGCTGGCTTAATGGTGATAGTATCGTAATGAATGTCTCTGTCACCCGCGTTAAATGCGCTTGGCTGAATGGCTGTTACGGAACCAGGGATAACTAGATTATCAGTAATATCTGCACCGTAAAATGCTGCATATTGGATAGTCTCTACGCCTTCTGGGATTGCGTTCTCAATTGGAATTTTGGACCACTGGAAAGCGAATGCTTCGAGAGTTTTTAAACTGTCCGGAAGGGTAACTGAGTTATCTACGACAGCATTTTCGAATGCGCCAGTAGTAACGGTTTCTAGACCGTTAGGAAGCTTCAAAGTGCCAATCTTTGCGCTATCGAATGCGAATGCGATAGAACCAGGCCTCTTCCAGCCGGATTCGCTCATATCGAACTCTTCAAAAGTCATAGCGGAGAATACGCCAGCGGAACCACCGACATCGGTCTTTGCGTTCTCGGTAAACTTGATGATGCCGTAATGTTCGTCTGCCTCAGTTTGACCAAACTTAGTGACGTTATTTTCTGTAACAGTATCAACGAGTTTATGATTAAAGATAGTATAGAAAGTTAAGAAGTTTCCACCGTCAAAGCTAAATGGAACCATTTTCTTTAATACGCTATCGTAGGATGTCTGAGTCTCAATCTTGGAGTTCTTTAGCGCACGATAAGCATAGTTAGTGTCGCCGCCGGTCCAGTCGAGGAGAGACTGTGGCATGTAATCAATAGAATCAATTACGTTGCTTGTCTTTACGATGGAGCCAAAGTCGCTATCGAAAGTAATGTTGCGGAGGGAAGGAGCTTCGGCGAAAGTACCTTCGCGAAGAGATTTGACGCCGTTTGGAATTAATACGTCACGTACATTGGTGCCTCTAAATGCGCCAATACCGATATACTTTAGGTTTGGAGCTTCAAGGTCGCCAGTTAGATTGTAGTCATACGCAAACGCCTCAACGCCAACATACTCCAATGAGCTAGGAAGCTTGGTGATCTTAGCGGTTGGAATTGTCTGGCCATAGTGGCTGAGATTATGGCACTCGAATGCGCGATCGCCAATCATACGGACGGAGTCTGGAAGTACGAGTTCTTCTTGAGTAATGAAGTGATTGAACGCCTGGTTACCGATAACTTCAACAGTGTCAGGAAGTAAGACCTCGCCAATCATGGAGTTAGAGAAGGTGTTTGGACCAATTACTGTCCAGTTAGTCTTACTGAGGTCTACCTTATCTGCGATAACCTGGCCAAAGAAGACATCACTCGTTTCTACGTAGGTATTTATTTTCGTGAAAGGCATTTGATGGACAGCCTTTTCAGTGAAGGTGATATTACCGAATTTCTGGAAGTTACCAGAGTAGTGAATAGGGAATTTATCATACTTCATGCCCCATCTCTTCATGGCATCTTCTGATCTGCCGTAGTACCAACCGTACCATTCGCCGAATTCCTTCTTGAAGTGTTTCATATCGCCATAAGTGCCACCGGCTACTTCGATCGAAGAGAATGGAGTAGGAATGTCAGGACTAAAGACATCAAAGTCAAACGTAATGTCATTTAAGTTTGGACAGTTAGAGAAGACGTGAGTGCCGTAATACTTAATTTTATCGTGAAGATAAACATCGTGAACGAAGGTAGACTCGAAAGCATAATCGCCAAGGAACTCTAGTTCAGGGAAGTTAATATCGAGATTCATAGTATATGCGCGCCTAAATGCAGCGATGCCGATAAACTCGATGTTCTTTGGAATAGAAATTTTCATGTTGGAATTCCAAAGACCACCATCAAATGCTACGGTGCCGATGCCCTTAACGCTTTCAGGGATATTGATTTCGTCCATCCAACGGCTATTAGTGTTGCTACATGGTTTGTCGGACTCGCAGTTTAGCGCCCTGTCAGGCCAAATGCTGCCGAAATCATTGTGATTATTGTCATAGAATGCGGCGCTACCGATATATTCCATACCGTCGCCGATTGTAATCTTCTTAATAGATGCGAACCATGAGAAGTAATCTGGAGCAATAATATTCTTCTTTTCGTCTAGCTTTGCGTAAGCTTTTTCCGATTCTATGCTAGCATTGCGGTTGTACTTTGTGTACCAACTATTCCAGTCTGCCCAACCATAACCTACGTATTTATTGTAACCAGTGTCTTCAACATACTTAAAAGCGTCATCACCTTTAGCGCCTCTATCGTAATGCATGATGTAATCGAAATATGAAACGTGTGTTGGAATTACCGCTTCATTTTCCGCGTATGGTGCTAATATAGTTATCTCTTCAACCGTGTTTACCTGAGCCTCTTTATTGCTAGTTCCACGGACATAGCCATCCATTACTACGTAGAATGGTAGAGTTGTACCGCTCGTTAATGTATCATAAGCGATAGTTACTTTCTTAATATTGTTACCGAAGAAAATATCGGATTGGAGATATCTGATAGATTTTGGAAGACTAATTTCGGATAGGCTGTTGTATTGGAAGGCCTGCCATTCGATGCGCTCGATATTGCCAAAATTAACGGATGTTAGCTTAGCCTTCTGGAAAGCTCTTTCTCTAATAGTTTTAATAGTGGTATTAGAAAGATCTAGAGAAGTAAGATTCGTGTTCGTGAAAGTACCAGGCTGAATGATTGAAGCATTGCTGCCGAAAGAAATCTTTTCGATACCGGTACAGCCATCAAACATGTCATGGCCATATTTGTCGGTATTAATAGTAATATTCTTTACGTTTGTGCCAGCGAAGATTTGGCCACCCATCAAACTATTGCCGTCAACAGTGATGGTCGTATTTGCATCATTGAAGGTAGAATCCTTGAAGGCTTGGTAACCGACGTAATTGAAGTTGCTAGACTTGAAATTAGTGAGTTTGAGCTTATAGCCAGAGAACGCACCGCCAACGAAAACGGTTTTAATCGTGGCGCCGCCAACGTAGTTTTTGCCAGGAATAGCGCTTTCGCCAGAATTGAAATAGGTTTTTTCGATAGCGTTAAAATCATCGAGAGTAGCCTTAATAGCTTCCTTCTCATCGAAGGTCATATAGTCATAATTTGGGTAAGCGTTTCTGAGGCTCTCGCTGTAGATAACTATATCTCCGCGCTGCATAGTAGGGCAGTTCCAGTAACCACCCCAGTTATTTGCGGTATATACCCAATTTGTACAGAGCTGATAAGCGGTCAAGGCTTTTTCGGAACGATCGCCGATAACCATATTGCTACCAAAGACGAGTTCGGTCTCAACAGCAGGATCAATGATCGGCTTGACGCCACGAATTTGAATCTTGGAGGTATTTGCCATATCGAGCTTCGTAGTGCTCTCAGTTGCAGTACGACGCTCATAAGAGGTATAGTTTGCGTCTTGCGTTTCAATATTAGCGTCTTCTAAGAAATAGGTCGTAACAGAATTAACGCCAGAGATTAGCGATTTGAGCTTGTCTAGGGAAGGGACCGTGACGGTCTTTAGCGTGGCTGGCTTATCGTAGAATGCAATCCTCAAAATGGCTTTATCGCTGTTTTGGTCATTGACGTTATATTCCCAACGTACGCCGTCGTCGCCGGTAATAATACCATTTGCGTTCGCAGCGAAAGCCGATCCGCTATTAATAATTGCTGAAGTAAAAATAGCCGCAAAAAATGCAGCAAAATACAAAACACCTCTCTTTGTTTTGTTTATGTTTTTAGGCATGACACCTTTCTCCTGTTTTTTGACCTTTTAATAATTATAGCATAAGCATTTTAAAAATGTGAGCAAATAAAAAATATCTCTACCGGTTTCGATAGAGATATTTTTGCAGTTTTTAGCGACCGTCGCGCAAGTTTACGTGTTTGCGCTTTTCGCTATGTTTGTGGTTATTGTTGCGGTTCAACTTTGCAGTTGGGACAGCTTTACCTTTGGTCTTGCGTGCCATAATTATTTACCTCCGAAATTATTTGTCAGCCTTAGCTGCTTTTTTCTCGGCTTCTTTCTTTGCCTTAGCAACTTTGTTGCCGCGGGTAGCCTTGAGAGCCTCTGCCTTCATAGCGCGAGCCTTGAAGCGATCGACACGACCCTCGGTATCGATAATCTTTTCTTCGCCCGTGAAGAATGGGTGAGATGCACTAGAAATCTGCATCTTTACGAGTGGGTACTCGTTGCCATCCGTCCACTTGATGGTTTCGTCGGACTTAGCAGTGGAGCGAGTTAGAAAAGAAAACTTTGCCTGCTCATCGGCAAACACTACAAAGCCATAATCTTTAGGTTGAATTGATTTTTTCATAATTACGACTAATTATATCAGATTACGCGCTCCAAGTAAAGTGTTAAAAAATCACTGCTCATGTTAAACTAAAAAGATAATAAGTGAGGTAAAAATGACGCTTTCTGAAGCCGAAAAATCATCGAGAAAAAGATGCAATCGTAGCAAACTCATTTTTATAGCATCTGCCGTAGCTACTGTCATTGCTATCGTAATTCTAATCTTTGTCTTAATCCATAACGCCACGAAAGATCGCAG
>JAKSSX010000011.1 GCA_024402895.1 Candidatus Saccharimonadota bacterium | reverse complement strand
TCAATTCCGCGCGATTATTATGTTCAGCTCCATGGCACCACTGGCACCAAAGACAAACTAACCCATGCCGGCCTATATGGTACCGAAATGAGCAAAAATACCATCGCCGATCTTCTTAATATCGATATTAACTACACCCTTAAAGTAGGCTTCAGCACGGTTATTAGCGTTGTCGACAAAGTTGGCGGTATCGATATTAATTCCGATCAAAAATTCACTGCTTGGGCAAATAAATCTTGTAAATTCGAAAAAGGCGTCCAGCATGTAGATAGCGTCTGTGCGCTCGCATTTGCTCGCGAACGCTACGCATACGCAAGCGGTGACCGTCATCGTGGACAGAATCAGCAGCAGGTCATCACTAAACTTATTGAGAAAGTCACTAACCCACACTATCTTGTTCGCTGGGCGGACATTCTAGCAGCAGCGGAAGGTAGCTTCGAGACTAGCCTTAGCTATGATGAGATTACCGATTTTGCACGCTATCAACTCGCCGAATTAAAGCATTGGACCGTTGAGTCTATTTCGCTTGATGGTACTGGCGCAATGCTCCCAACTTACTCAATGGGCTCGCAAAAACTCTACGTCATGCTGCCAACTCAGAGCACCATCGACAATGCTAAAAATAAGATAGCTGAATACCTCAAATAACCCCTGTTACTATTGATTTTTAAGGCATTTTGTGCTATAATGGTAGTAATAATACTCAAAAAATGTTATAAGGGAGCGATTTTTTAATGGAAGAGATCGACATCAAGGATTTCATGAGCTACCTCAAGAAATTCATCATTCCTATGATCGTAGTAGCAATTCTAGCTACTGGCGCTAGTATTTTTTATAATCTTGCAATCAAAACACCTATGTACAAGACCAGCACGACCGTTGTTCTTGCACAGAAATCAGAAGACAAAGCCACTGCCATCACTTTGAATGATATTAGCGTTAGCCAAAAACTCGTCACAACCTATTCGGAAATCGTAAAAAGTAAACTCGTCCTCGAACAGGTTATCGTAGACCTTAATCTCGAAACTTCCGTCGAACAACTCAGCAAGCGCGTCGCAGTTAGCGCAGTCGAAGATACTGAAATTATCAGAATTTCCGTCGAAGATACCAATCGCATCGCCGCAGCACAGATTGCAAACAAAATCGCAGACGTTTTCACCAAGAAAATCGTTAATATTTACCAGCTCAACAATGTCAGCGTAATTGATGTCGCGCAGGTAACTGACAAGCAGAGCAACAACACCACCGCTCGTGATGCCGTAATCGCATTCCTTATCTCCGTCTTCGGCATTAGCGCAATCGCATTCGTAATTTATTACTTCGATGATACCGTCAAATACAGCGAGGACCTCGAAAGAAAGGTCAATCTTCCTGTTGCCGGCAAAATCATTAAGTCTGAAATCGAAAAGCGCACCATTGGTGATGAACTTCTTGTAGACAAATATCCAAAATCTATCGTTAGCGAAAGCATCAAATCTCTCCGCACCAACTTGCAATTCAGTAACGTTGACGATGGCTTCAAGACTATCCTCATAACCAGCGCAAATGCTAGCGAAGGCAAGAGCTTTATTTCTTCCAATCTCGCAATTAGCTTTGCTCAGGCAAATAAGAAAGTTCTCTTAGTTGACTGCGATCTTCGCAAAGGTCGCCTACATAAGCTCTTCAATATTCCAAACCTTAATGGTTTTTCAACCCTTCTTACCGACGAAGCTATCAACTACAAGAAATACATCCAGAAAACTCATATCAAGAATTTGGACGTCATTACTCGTGGCGTCTATCCACCAAACCCAAGCGAACTTCTAGGTTCTCAGAAGTGTAAAGATCTCCTCGAGCTTCTTAAGGCTAAATATGACATTATCATCTTCGATGGCGCACCATGCAACGGCGTAACCGATTCTGTAGTTATGTCTACGCTCGTCGACGAAACTCTTATTGTGGTTAAAGACGCAAAGACTTCAAAAGCAACTCTCGATGCAACCCGCGAAAGTCTCCAGAAAGTTAATGCCCATATTACTGGCATTATCCTAAATGGCGTAAACCGCAAAGTCGCTAAATACTATAGCTATTACGGAGATAAGTAATGATTGACATCCACTCTCACGTATTACCGGGAGTAGATGATGGCTCAAAAACCATAAAAGAGAGCCTAGAGATTTTGCAGGGCCTAGAAGAACAGGGCATTACGGATTTAATTTGCACCCCACATTACATTCCAGAAACAAACCAAGTTAGCCCACATAGCGAAAACCTAGGAATCTTTAAAAAATTACAAGAAAACGCAGAGAAAAAAGGCCTAAAAATCAAGCTATATCTCGGCAACGAAATCTATATCGACAAAAGCATCGCAAAACTATTGCGTACTAAAAAAATTTCACCGTTATCAAAGAATAAATACATCCTCGTCGAGCTCCCAATGAGCGGCGAATTTGAGCAATACGAAGATATTCTACTTAGCCTCGTCCAGAAAAAATGGAAAGTAATCCTTGCTCATCCAGAACGCTATCATAGCTTCCAGAAAAACTATAACAAGATTCGCGAGCTCTACATGCAGGGCATTCTATTGCAATGCAATCTCGGCAGCGTCGTCGGTCAATACGGCAAACATGCAAAAAAGACCGTAAAGAAAATGGCGAAAGATAAACTAATCTTTTGCTTCGGCACCGACACTCATCGTGTTCGCGACTTTAGTGAAATTGCAAAAGCACAAAAGAAACTCCGCAAATTCTACGAGTTCTACGAACTCGATTCCGTACTTGTCCAAAATCCTCTTAAGATAGTACAATAAAAACATATGCGTGTTCCTACATGGTGGAAGGATTATCAGCGCCTATCTTATATCGATCCGCACTGGCTAATCATCTGGATTGCAATTTATATCTGCTTTTTGAGTCTTGATATTTTCTTCCCGAATTTTTGGGGTTCTGCGCTTATTAAATACGTCGGCATTTTCCTCTGTATTGTCTACGCAAATCAAAAGTATCGCGACGATTACACGTTACAGCTCGCATTATTGTTCACCTTCCTAGCCGACACTATTCTCGTTTGGACACCATTCGCTTTGGCTGGCGTATATGTATTCTGCTTCGCACAGTTTATGCATTTAATTCGCCTCACAAAGCTTCCGCAAGTCTCACTAGGTATTTATACTGGCGCGTTTAGTTTCTTCTTCGCAATCGCAATCGCAAATGGCCTAGAGCCAATCTACGCAATCGCTACCGTTTACGCACTCGAGCTACTCTGCAACTTCGTTATGTCTATCAACAACTGGCGCGCAAACAGCAAGCATTTCCGCACGCGCTGCGCGTTCTATGGCTTTATGGCATTCCTATGCTGCGACTTCTGCGTAGCCTTGCGTTTCTTAGCGCTCAACGGCTCGCTATCGCCACAAATTCTACCAACCGTTTCATTCCTAGTTTGGGTTTTCTATTATCCAAGCCAAGTCTTAGTCGCAAACTCGAGCACCATGGAGCCTTCCTCTCCACGCCGCAAAGTTGCAAAATCCAAAGCTACCAACTAAAATAGTTTTATGAATGTTGGGAAAAGAAAACCGTACGCAATTCTTGTTTTTGGCGCTCCAATGAGTGGTAAAACTACCTTCGCAAACCGTTTCAGTAAATCTATCAACGCCCCATATTTAAATCTTTCTCAGTTAGTTAAGGATTATCAGATTACTCGCCCGCTCGGAATCGAGATTATTAAACAGGTTGCAAAAAGTCACAATACCCTTATTATTGAAGGCATGATTAATACCGAAGCAGATCGAGACGAAATCCGCACGCTTCTTACGAAAGCTGGCTATATGCCAATTATTATCTGGGTTCAGACCGATATGAATGCTATTAAGCAGCGTATGCGCCAAGCTTACAAAACTCTCGCAGAAGCAAAAGTCGCGCTCGCCGATTCGTACAAAGGCATCGAAGCTCCATCCGACAAAGAAAAAACCATCGTCATTTCCGGCAAGCATACTTATCCAACGCAATGCCGCAATGTTATTAATAGATTAGCTGACCTTCATTAATGTCTAGTTTTATCGATAAAGATTTCGGCGAAGTAGTTGTTCGCCGCAATGCCTGGTCGACACAAGTCAAAGTTTCAGTTGCAACTTCGGGCAAACTCACCATTTCCGTCCCAACCGGAACCTCTGATTTTCTTGCCAAACGCTTTTTAAATAATATGCGCGAAGACATCAAGAAAAAGCTGCCCATCAAAGATCCTAGCACTCAGCGCGCACGCGATGCGCAGAAGAAAATTCTCATGAAAAAGGCGCGCGAATATCTACCATATCGCCTAGATTTTTGGGCAACCAAATATGGTTACCAGTACTCCAGTCTTCGTCTGTCCCACGCAAATACGCGCTGGGGCAGCCGTTCATCTTCTGGCACTATTTCACTCAATATTGGCCTCATGAACGTTCCTGAACCGCTCAGAGACTACGTCATCCTGCATGAGTTAGCCCACATTAATCATATGGATCATTCTAGTGAATTTTGGGCCGAAGTCGGCCAGCATGATCCAAACTATAAGCGCCACCGCGAGCAGCTCAAACATTTCTCGCCTGGTGTATAATATGCTTATGACTAAGCTTATTGATATTATTTCTCCTATCTATCAGGATCTGCTCAAAAAATGCGAAAGACGCAAGGTTAGCATTAATTTGGATTTTCAAGATTTAACTATGCGCATCGACGATGTTGAACGTGTCGAAAAATTCTTCACGACCGAAATCCGCAGAGCCTTCAAAATGTGTGAAACCGGCGACAAAATTACGCTCGCGCAAAACGGCAACCGCTTCAGCGTAAAGAATTCATCAAAAGAAACTCTAGACGCTAATACTATCGCAAAACTACGCGCAGACGGTTTCGAAGTTCGCGCACGCTTCGGTTACGATACAATCATTTCATTAACTATCTAGAACCAAACAAAAATACGGAGTTTCGCCTCCGTATTTTTTAATGTCTACTATTGCTTTTGTAGCTTCATTGCAAAGCCGCCACCAGGAGCCATGTAGATTTCAATCTTGTCACCACGACGAAGAACTTTCTCTTCAATGACATAGCCAGTCTGATGATCGCGATAGTGAGCATCATCGGAGTCGCGATAAAGCGTTGCTACATAGTTAACTTCCGGCTCCAAGAAGTCGAGATACAACTCAACCTTGCGACCTTCTTCGTTCGTAACGCCACCAATATACCAGTTTGGAGATTCCCATTCCTGACGAGCAACAACATAACTCTTACCAATTTCGCCAAGAAGCGGAATCGTGCGCTCAAAACGAGTTGGTACATCCTTAATAAACTGGAACAAATCTGGATAAGAATCTAGATAAATCTGTGGACGATCAGCGGCCATCTGCATAGACGAATAAATCGTAACGTAGTAAGCTAGCTGACGAGAAACCGTAGAAGCAATACGCTTCGAGAAATTGGTAACATCAAGAATACCAGGAGTATAATCCATGCCACCAGAAAGCAAACGGGTATATGGCAAGAAACATGCATGCGATGGAGTCAAAGCGCCACCTTCATATTCCTGACCACGAGCACCTTCACGCGTCATCAAGTTTGGCCAAGTACGCTCAATGCCGGTACCCTTAATTGGCTCATGAACATCGAGCATAATATGATACTTTGCTGCCAATTCAAGTGCGCGCTGATAATGTAAAACACCAAGCTGGGAATGATGATATTCGCGATGACCATTAATCGTCATCTTGGAACCAGCATAACCGGACTTGATATAGCGAATGCCACGAGATGCAAGATACTTATAAGATTCCTCGAGCTGACTCTCGTAGTTATCAATAAAGCCAACTGTTTCGTGGTGACCAATAATTTCAACATGATTCTGGCGACCATACTCAGTAATAGCATCAATATCGAAATCTGGAGTTGATACCATGAACTTGTTATTAGCACCATTCTCAAGCCAATCGCCTTCCCAGCCATCATTCCAACCTTCAATCAAGAGAGAAGGAATACTGAGTTTCTTGCAACAGTCAATATATTGGAAGGCATGTTCCGTAGTTGCGCCGTGACGCTCACCTGGAGCCCAAGTCCATTCGCCGACATACATTGCCCACCAAATACCTAGGAACTTGGTTGGTTCAACCCAAGAAAAGTCGTCGCGTGGAGCCTCATTCAAATTTAAGATCATGCGAGAAGTCGTAAGGTCTAGAACATCCTGAGCAATTGTAATCGTGCGCCAAGGAGTCGAGAAAGGCAACTCGACATAAGCACGCATACCATCGGAAAGTGGCGTAATGTCAGATTTAAGCGAAGAATTATTGAGCTTCAAAGTCATGGAACCATAATTATAAAGCGCAGCTTCATGAATAGAAATGCAGTATCCAACTGGAGTTTGAATAGTAATTGGAGTATGAACCGATTCAGTGAGGGAATAAACCGGATGTTCAACATAATCATACTCATAACGATCTGGCTGGTATGCCGGGATACTCCAAGATTTAGAGTTAGAGTCAACAGAGAACTCAGTCAACTCATCGGCAATTACCATATTTTCCATCTCTGGCTGAGCAGGGACTTCATAGCGGAATGCTACGCCATCATCATAAACACGGAAACGAATCGTCATAAGGCGATTTGGCTTAACGGTCTCCTCAAGGTAAATAGCAGTCTCATTATAGTTATTGCGAATAACATGTTGCTCGCCCCAATAAGCCTTCCAGGTCTCATCAGTAGAACGAGAGTATGCGCGAACAACAGAGAATCCATCAGCCAATGGCTCTGCATCTTTTAGCATCAAACCCATGCGAGATTTGCGCAAAATAATTTTTTCATCTTTCGTAACGAAATACGAAATCTGGCCTTTATCGACCATGAAAGAAGCAACCACCCGATTATTTGGGGATTTTACTTCATAAACTGCATCGATTTTTGGCTTTTTGAATAGGTCGCCAAAAATGCTCATAAAGTATTCCTCACTAACATAAATTTATTGTAGCATAAAAACATTAACGAAATGCTATAATAGTGCTAATGCTTTGGCTGATTTTATGTATTACTGCGGCGCTCATTTGGAGCGTGGGCGCATTTATCGATAATTACATTACGGATGTTATTTTTAAGGGTAAAACCCCTCAAGGCATGAAGGCTCTTAATGGTCCGTTCTACTTAATCATCGCCACAATTGTTGGTATTATTTGTAAAATACAATTCCCAGAAGTTTCACAGATTGTTTTACTCCTCATTTCTGGTGCGCTCAGTTCAGTTAGCTCGCTCGCATATTATCAAGCGCTCAAAAACGAGGAAGCAACCGGCGCAGCGATTTTCTATCAGTTACAGCCAGTCCTATTCCTCATCATCGATTTCATTCTTTTTGGCGAAACAATCTCGCTACGACAGATCATCGGCTTCGCAGTAATTCTGCTCGCGCCAGTACTAGTAGTTTTCGCACGCAAACGCGCAAAGAGTCGCCGCATGGCGCTCAATGCCGCAGCATTACTCGTTTTATATGTAATAATCGCAACCGTCTCCGCAGAAATCGCAGTTCGCAGTACATCTAACGTAGATTACAAAGCCGTATTCGTCATTTATCTTATCGGTCGCGGTATTTCCGACTGCTTATTAGGTCTAATTCCAAAGTTCCGTAAGCGTCACAAATATATCATGAAACATAATAAAAAGACCTACATTGGTGTAGTCGCAATTAACCAATGTCTATCCGCTGCAGCAGATTTCATTTATCGCTACGGGCTAGTTATTGGCGTCGCTGCACTCGGTAGCGCGGTCACAAATGCAGCCGAATTAATCCTAACCTTCATTCTCGGCATCATCCTATCTATTATTTGGCCAAACTTTGGTCGCGAAAAACTACACAAGCATCTAATCATTGCGCACGCAGTCGCTATCGTGCTTTGCGTAGTAGGAATCATTATTATACAATAGCGTTATGGAAGAACTACTCAAGTACGAAGCAGCCATCGCGATTATTATCGGTATCGTCATGTGCCTATTCGGTTATCGCATTAAAAAAGTAGCCTTTATTGTTATTTGGTTCATTATTGGTTACTACTTGGCAAATCTAACCGTACCACATATTACTAATGATCCAACCTGGAGCAAACTCATTCCTGTCGGCGTCGGTCTCGTAACCGGTATGCTCGGTTTCAGTATTGAAAAGTTCTGCATCTTCGCAATCGCAGCCTTTACTGTAGCGACTACTCTTATTGAAACCCTCCAATTAACTGAGCTTCTCATGATTGCCCTCGCAATTGGCGCAGGTGTAGTAGTAGGTTGTATTGCCGTATCATTCATCAAACCGCTCGGCATTATTACAACCGCCTTATCTGGCGCAAAGCTCATTGCGAAATATGCCGTCGCAGGCCTATCGCTAGAACATTTCCCATATTTCATCTTGATTCTAGCCGGCTGCGCAGTAATTGGTATTCTATTCCAGTTCAAGAACTGTCGCCACGTAGAATAAACTCTAAGCGTGATGATACGGATGACCGAGCGCAATCTCTTGTGCTCGGTATATTTGTTCAGAAATAATTAATCTGCAAATCTGATGAGGGAAGACGAGAGCAGAAAGGCTCCATACGACATTTGCGCGATCGAGAATTTCTTGAGAGAAGTGTCCAAAAGCACCGCCAATCACTAAAACGACATCATGGCCGCTTTCGAGCGGTTTTTGTAATGTTTTTGAAAGCTCAGGCGAAGTCAATATCTTGCCATTTTCGTCCAAAAGAATCATAAAATCATCAGACTTAAGTCTAGAAACGCGCTCTGGCAATTTTTCTTCATCAACAAACTGCCATTCCATAACGAAAGGCTTACGCAAACGTTTCTCATACTCGGCACAAGCTTCAGCTAACCAAGCTGCATGCTTCTTGCCACCGGCAATTACTTTAATCATCTTGCAATATTTTAACATTTTTGGTATAATAGGGGAAGTTACCAGAGACAGTGGCGGTTTGGGATATATTTCCGAAACTTAATTATGCCACCGAGGAAATATTCTTCCAACTTGTCTAGATTATTGGTGACGAAACCTTAACATTTTCTGGCTTACAAAATTAATACCAAAAGGAGATTTCTATCTATGGCAATTAGCAAAGATAAGAAACAACAATTGGTTGCCGACTTAAACGAGATTCTTTCCGATGCTAAGATGACCGTTTTTGCAAAATACCAGGGCCTCAGTGTTCAGGAATTGCAGGAACTTCGTGCTCTAGCACGTGAAAGCGGCGTACAAATCAAGGTCGTCAAGAACCGCCTCGTCCGTGTTGCTATGGGCGAGATCGCAGCTTACAAAGACACCGATACTACAAGCCTCGAAGGTCAGCTTCTTTACGCTATTTCTAGCGAAGACGAAGTTGCACCAGCACAGGTCCTTGCAAAGTTTGCAAAAGACCACACTATGCTCGAGCTTAAAGGTGCTTTCTCCGCTGACGGTAAGACCTTATCCGAACAGGAAGTTCAGGATCTTTCCAAGCTTCCAAGCAAAGAGCAACTCATTGGCCAGGTTGTGGATATGCTCCTCAGCCCAGTCAACGACGTTACAAATGGCCTTTCAGGCAATTTGCACGCCTTGCTCGATGGTGTTGCCGACAAGGCAAACGCCTAAGTTTGCAATCTATTTTTTATCAACCAATAATATATAAAGGAGTCAATCATGGCTGCTGATGTTAAGAAAATCGCAGAGGAATTGGTTAAGCTCACCGTCCTCGAAGTTAACGAGCTAAAGAACGTCCTTAAGGACGAATATGGCATTGAGCCAGCTGCTGCTGCTGTTGCTGTAGCTGCTGCTCCAGCTGAAGGTGGTGCTGCTGCTGATGAAAAGAGCGAATTTGATGTCGTTCTTAAGGATGCAGGTGCACAGAAGATCGCTGTCATCAAGGCAGTTAAGGAAGCTACCGGTCTCGGTCTTGGCGATGCTAAGGCAATCGTCGACGCTGGCGGCGTAGTTAAAGAGAAAGTTGCTAAGGACGAAGCAGAAGCTTTGAAGAAAGCTCTCGAAGAAGCTGGCGCAACTGTAGAACTCGCTTAAGTTTCTTAAAAACTATTCAAGTCAGAAAATGTTACAAATTGGAGCCCTTCGGGGCTTCTTTTTGTACCAAAAAATTAAAACACAAGCAAAATGTCAATGGTAAAAAATACAACGATTTTCACGCTACCTCCGTTATTTATGTGGAAAAGCCAAAAAATATCTCATTGACACTAGACAGCAGAAAATATATTATAGAATTAATAAAACTAACAGACAGGATGCGAGGTATGTCTGAATTACCAGAAAAACAAATAAAAAGACTACGAAGCCTTTTGACCGAAGCAGAAACCAATCTTTCTGCTGCTAAAGAATTATTAACTTCAATGCTTGGCGATGGAGATATCATTACTGCGCCTTCAAGCACCGTAACCGAGAGCCCAGAGGGCAAGATTATCGAAGGCGTCTTCGATGGTCAGATTATGATCGGCCCAGACGGCAAGAATTATCCAGTTCCAGCTAACTATGCTTCCAAATCAAAGCTTGTTGAGGGCGACATTTTGAAGCTTACTATTGGCGACAATGGCAAATTCCTATACAAGCAGATTGGTCCAGTTGAGCGCAAGACCGTTATCGGCACTCTCACTAGCCATGATGATCAGTATTTCGTAGAAGTAAACGGCAAAGAATACAAAATTCTTTACGCTTCCGTTACTTACTTCCGCATCAAGGTTGGCGATCAGGTAACCGTCATCATTCCATCAGACAACTCCGATGCAACTTGGGCAGCAGTCGAAGCAAGCCTATAATTAATCTCGCAACAACAAAAAACTGGCCTCAGAGCCAGTTTTTTCTATGAACTCGCTAGTAGTGAAGTAGTCGTATAGACCATTACGTAGCAGAAGAAGAGAGCCGAGATGGCCACCATTGATAAAGCGGGCACAATTTCGTAGCTCTTAGAACGGAATTTCACATTATTAATAATCGCAAAGATCATCGAGATAGCGGCAATAAGTGGGCAAGTGAAAATAATATCGTAATTTATATCATCCCAGCCGCCATGCAAAGTCAAAGTCGACTCAAAAAATACAAGCAAAAATGCAACAGTACTTAAGCATAGGCTTAAGACCTTTAAAATAAAGCGCTTTTTACGAATTGATATTTTTATTTTTGTCATAAAACTTATTTCTATCTTATCATAAGCGTAATCATTTTTCAAAGTACTTATGTTAAAATAAAGGCATATTAACCGAAAGGGAAACTATGCAAAATACTAAAAAATACATCGCTGAGTTTATCGGCACAGCAGTATTAGTTTTGTTTGGTTGCGGTTCGGCTGTTCTAACCGGCAACCTACTAACTATTGCGCTAACCTTTGGCTTAGCAATCATTATTGGCGCTTATGGCATCGCAACTGCTTCAGGTTGCCACATTAACCCAGCAGTTTCACTTGCTATGCTCATTAGCGGCAAGATGAAGATTAAGGAATTCTTTGGCTATGTCGCAGCTCAAATCGCCGGCGCATTTGCAGGCTCAGGCCTTCTTTACGCTATCCTTTCCTGCACAAAGCTCGGCACCGATAACCTCGGCGCAAACGGCTACGATACTCTCAGCGCGACCGGCATCACGCTCGCAGGCGCAATCCTAGTCGAAATTATTCTAACCTTCGTATTCGTTTTCGTAATCCTCGCAATCACCGCGAAGAAAGAAAACGCAAAGATCGCAGGTCTAGTTATTGCACTAACTCTTACTGCAGTTCATGTAATCGGCATTAATCTAACCGGTACTTCCGTAAACCCTGCACGCTCTCTCGCTCCAGCAGTATTGCTTGGTGGTGAAGCACTCAGCCAGGTTTGGGTATTTATCGTAGCTCCACTCGTTGGTTCCGCAGCTGCAGCTTGTACCTACAAGCTTCTCGATATGCCAATCGAAGAGCCAGTTAAGGCAAAGAAAGCTTCAAAGAAGTAATCTAGCTCAAAAAATCACCGCGTACCGATAAGATACGCGGTTTTTTGAGTTATAATAAAAGTATGAAGGCATTATATCGGAGGTATCGCCCGAAAGCCTTGTCCGAGGTTGTCGGACAAGAGCAAATTACTAGCGTGCTCGCAAACTCGCTCAAAAACGGCAAAATTGCACACGCCTATCTTTTTATTGGCCCACGTGGCACTGGCAAAACGTCCGTTGCTCGTATTTTAGCTCACGAAATTAACCATTTCGACTACGAACTCGAGGATGATTATCTCGATATTATTGAAATGGACGCCGCAAGCAATCGTGGTATTGAAAATATTCGCGAAATTCGCGAACGCGCCAGCATTGCGCCTACTAAAGGCAAGTATAAAATCTACATTATCGACGAAGTTCACATGCTCACCAAAGAAGCTTTCAATGCGCTTCTTAAAACGCTCGAGGAACCACCAGAGCACGTCATTTTCATCATGGCCACAACGGATGTTCAGAAAGTTCCTATCACTATTACTAGTCGCAGTCAGGTTCACACTTTCAAACTAGCCAATCCTAGCACGATGTTTGAGCATCTCAAAAATATCTGCAAAGCAGAGAAAATCGATATCGATGATGCAGCGCTCAAAATTGTCGTCAAGCGTGGCGGCGGTTCATATCGCGATTCATTATCATTACTCGATCAGGTTTCCACTCTCAGCGATAGTAAAATTACCGAAGAAATGCTCAACCATGCACTCGGTCTACCGCAAGAAACTATCGTCGAAGAGTTGCTTACTGCCTACGACAGCGCAAATACCAATGCCATTCGCGAGCTTCTTACTAGCCTTACCGAAACTGGCGTTAAGACCGATGTAATCGCCAACGAACTTATCGATGCGATCATTAGCAATCCTCAACCGAATCGCATTATTTTGCTCGACAAACTTACTCAAATCAGCCCAAGCGATACACCTAACGTTAAGTCCGCAAAATTACTTGTCGCTCTCTGCGCAGCACAAAATACTGTAGTTCAAACAGTACCTCAGCCGATCATTCAAAGAGCAGTAGCTCCAGCCCCGGCACCAGTAAAGCCAGTCACTCCAGTAACCCCAGCGCCAGCTCCAACGGCTCCGCAAGAAGAACCAAAACCAGCGCCAGTAGCGCCAGAGCCGGAAGCGCCAAAAGTCGAAAAAGTCAGCAATGACGCCGGCGCAGAAGAAATTTGGCAAGCAGTCGTCAATAACATCGCGCAAAAATCACCACTTTTAACTAGCGACATTGTAGCCGCAAAATACACATTAAAAGACGGGGTTCTAAAGATTTATACCGGCAGCTACATTAAAGCCAAAAATATCGACAAACGACGCAACTTTATTACCGAAGTATTACCAAACGAAATTTCAGTAGAAATTACTAAGGAAACACTAGTCGACAATCCGGACGTCGCAAACATAGCAGCAATAATGGGTGGAGGAGAGGAGATTCAAATCGATGCCTAACGAAAAACCAGTAGAGCGCATTACGCCTCAAAACCTAGATGCAGAGAAGTCTCTTCTTGGTGCTATTTTGATTTCCGAAAATTCCTTGCCGGACGTTACCGAAATCGTAAAACCACAGGACTTCTATGACGAACGAAACCAGCATATTTTTAACGCAATGTGGAATCTTTACGAACATCATCGCCCAGTCGATCTTCTCACCGTTAAGACCGAATTAAAGGAGAAGAATCTTACTAAGAAAGCCGGCGGCGCAAGCTATCTTGCTGAACTTTCTAGTTACGTTCCAACCGCTGCTCACGCAACTGCATATGCAGATTTAGTTAAGAAGGCTGCGATTCGCCGCAACCTAATTAACGCTGCCGCAAAAATCAACGAAGCAGCCTACAACGAAAGCACCGAAACCCAGGAAGTTCTTAGTGAAGCAGAGAAGTTAGTCTTCAATGTCTCCGACCAAAACACCCGTACCGACGCAGAATTTATCGGCGATTTGCTTTCTAGTACTTTCGACCGCCTCGAACAACTTTACGAAAATAAAGGCTCGATCGCTGGCTACAAAACCGGCTTCCCAGATCTTGATAAAAAGACTGCGGGTTTCCATAAATCCGACCTTATCATTCTCGCGGCTCGTCCTGCTATGGGTAAGACCGCATTGGCGCTAAACTTTGCTCGCAACGTTGCCGCAATTAATAAAAAAGCCGTCCTCATTTTCTCTTTGGAGATGGGCAAAGAACAGCTCATTAACCGTATGCTCGCAGACGCGTCCGGCGTTAGCTCATTCAACCTCGAAACCGGTAATTTCAACTCTGAGGATTTCGCAAAAATCTCTGAAGCTATGAGTGAGCTCGAGCAAGAGCAAATCTTCATCGATGATAAGCCTGGTCTTTCCATTATGGAAATGCGTACTAAGGCACGTCGTATCGCTCACGATCATGATCTTGGCATGATTATCGTTGACTATTTGCAGCTCATGTCCGGCACTAGCAAACAGGCGCAGGGCAACCGCGTTCAGGAAATTTCCGAGATTTCTCGCGGTCTCAAAATGATTGCTCGCGAGCTCAACGTTCCAGTCATTTCTTTATCACAGCTATCCCGTACCGTCGAGCAACGCGATGTTAAGATTCCAATGCTCTCCGACCTTCGCGAATCTGGTTCTATCGAGCAGGATGCCGATATCGTCATGTTCCTTTATCGCGAAGATTACTATAACGAAGAAACCGATCGTCAGAATATCGCCGATCTCATTCTCGCCAAGCACCGCCGCGGCGCAACCGGCAAAGTCGAATTCTACTTCGACAAAGAACGCGTCCGCTTCATGTCACTCGACACTAAACACGAGCAGTAAAATTTCGCTTTATAAAGCACTAGTGCTATAATAGATTTAGTGAAAAAACACACAACTCAATTCTTTTTGTACCGTCACCGCTTAGGCATTGGTTACATTTTGTTAGCGATTATCTTTTTCGCGCTTCTTTGCTTCTTGCCTAACATTGCACCTGGCGGCTTAAGTCAGGGTGAAATGGATTCCACTATCGCCGCTAGCGAGTTAGATCGCAATTTCATTTCAAAGGGCGACATTATCAATCTTCCATATCATTTGCTACAAAAGTTAAGCATTCATTTTCTAGGCCTCAGTCTTTTCTCAATTAAATTGCCATCGATTATTATTGCCGTCTTAGCCGGTTTCTTTATCATTCTTCTCCTAAACCGCTGGTTCAAGAATGACGTTGCCGTAGTTAGCTCAATCCTGACCACACTTTCGACCGCATTTCTATTCCTAGCAGGTAACGGCACACCACTAATCATGTATGTATTCTGGCTCGCATTTATCCTTTGGCTCGGCGCAAAAATCGTCGGCAACAACCGAGTTCATCCACTGCTTGTCATCCTATTCTTCTTAAGCATCGGTCTCTCGGCCTACACGCCACATTTGCTTTACGTTTCAATCGCAATCGCAGTTGCTGGCATGCTTCATCCGCATCTTCGCTTCGCACTCAAGCAGCTCAATTTCTGGCAGCTTGCCATTTGCTTCAGCATTTTTGCGCTTTCTATCACACCACTCATCATTGGCTGTATTACAAAATCCGAAAATATTCAAACCCTACTATTCATGCCAAAATTCAACCTCAGCATCTTCGCTCATAACATTTCAGATGCCTTTGCGCCTTTCTTCAGCTTCAGCATGGTTTACAATAGCATCTTCCTAGCACCGCTCTTCGGTCTCGCAACGGTCGTTCTCGTAATTATCGGCATCCTAGCTTCTATTGGCAAAATGTATACTTCACGCAATACTGTCGTGAGTCTCCTCGCAATCTACGGCATTATCATTGCAGGCCTCAACGGTGACGTCGCAATCTCAATCATCATTCCAATCGCAGTCCTTAGCGCAGCTGGTATCGAATCCATCATCGAAAAATGGTACTCGCTATTCCCAGAAAACCCATACGCGCATTTGTTCGGCATCGTGCCTATCGTGACGATTCTTGCTATGATTATTGGCTCCGGTCTAACGCACTTCATCTTCGGCTATCACTACGCACCAAGCGTTGCAAATAACTTCAATAAAGATCTCATTCTCGTCACGGATAATATTAAGAAAGAAACGCCTATCCTCATTACAGACGAAACCGAAAATAGCAGATTCTATCGTTTACTCGGTAAATATGACGGCTATACAATTATCGACAGCATAGAAAGCAGCAATGAATTCGTTACATTTGGTGCGCAGAAAAACGAGAATTTCACAATTAAACAGATAATCACTTCGCCAAAGAGTAGAAATTCTGATAGACTATATATATACTCTAAAGTTACAGTAGAAAAGGGAGAAGAATAATATGGGTGCCACTATGGACCAAATGAAAATGCTTAATGAACTTCGCAAGGCTCAGAAAGAGCTAAAGAACGAAATCGTCGAAGTTGAAGCTGGTGATGAAGCTGTTGTTGTTCAGATTACTGGCGAATTGAAGGTTAAGAAAGTTACCATCGATCCAGAAAAGATCGATCTCGACGATATCCATGAGCTAGAACGCTGGATTGAAAACTGTATGCGTGATGGCTTCGCAAAAGCACAAGAAATCGCAACCGAGAAGATGAAGCCACTTATGGGCTCCCTCGGCAACTTCGGAATGTAATTATGCTTCCTAGCGCACTCAACGACGTCATTGACGCGCTCGGGCGCTTACCAGGCGTAGGTTCGCGTACTGCTGAACGCTACGCCTACTTTTTGCTTAAATCCAATGAAAGCGTAGCGCAGAATATCGCCAAATCACTCTCAGAGCTCCATAGCGGCGTCAAAAACTGCCCAGTCACATTTGCTATCATGGACGCAAGCGAAGACGTTTCTCCGCTTTATAATGACCCTACACGCGACAAATCTGTCGTCCTAGTCGTAGAAGAACCGCTCGATATTTACGCAATAGAGCACACTAAAGCTTTCACGGGCACTTATCATGTACTCGGAGGCGCTATTTCTCCTATGGACGGCATCACGGCCGACCAGCTCCATATCAAGGAGTTAATTTCGCGCGTCGAAACCGACGAAGTAAAAGAAATCATTATCGCCACCAACCCATCAGTTGAAGGCGAATCTACTGCGGTACTTCTAGATAAGCTTCTCCACGAAAAATACCCTGATTTACAGATAACTAGACTCGCTCGCGGCTTGCCGCTTGGCGTCTCTCTTGAATATGCCGACCAAATCACATTGACCTCGGCACTCAACAACCGCACAAAGCTCTAGCAGATTGACTTTTTAGCCGTTTTGTGCTATAATTATAGAGATAGGTTATAAAACTATGGCTCTTTGCTAGTTTGAGCATTTTTTGCTAGCTAGAGTCACTTCCGGTCTCCAAAAAACTATACTGAAAAATGGAGGAAAGCTTGTGACCGGCAAGCATTAAAATACATGAGGAGAATAGTTTCTTTACTGTTCCCATTGCTGATTGCGATATTGTTCGTCGTTGGCATATATTTCTTGACGAAGGATGACATTAGACCCGACGTCGAAGCAGCGACTACGGAAAGCACGGAAGAGAGCACGACGGAAGCGGAAACAACCGAAGCTCCAACAGCTACTCCAACACCAACAAAGCCCGCACAACAACCAACAACTGCGCCAACAGCAACACCAACAGAAGTAGTGCCAGATTCAACGGTAGCTCCGACCGAAGAGCCTACTGCCACACCGACATCTGCTCCTACGGCAACACCTACTCAGGCGCCGACCGCAGCACCAACAGCCGCTCCTACTGAAGCGCCAACCGCTACACCAACAGCCACGCCAACAGTAGCTCCGACAACTACAGAGTCTACTACCGCTCCAGCCGATGATGGTTTCGGAAGCGCAGGTACACCCGAGGATTGGGGAGAGAGCACGACAGCAACAACTCCGTCAGATAATCCAGAAGAAGTAATTGCAGGCGTCCCAGAGGACGGCGATTACTTCCCAGATTTCTCTGGATCGGACGCGTTCGGTGACTTCATGGGAGGCCCAAATCATGACGCAGATGATGGCGCCACGGACGAACCATAGCAAAAAGCAATTTGAGGCTCAAACAAAAATCCCCCAGCCTAGCTGGGGGACATTTTTTTATCTTATTTTTCCATGGACGGAACAGGGAATTTCTTGCCGAGATAGCGAACAGCTTCGCGCAACTCAACGATAACCTTGCCCATAATCTCCATGTTCTGCCATTCACCATTGTTGCGTGCAGGACAGAAATCAGCAATCGCATTCAAACAAGTAGCAATCATCTTCATTTCATTCTCGCTCATGCCGCGAGAAGTAATAGCTGGAGTACCAAGACGAACGCCAGATGGCGAGAAGCGCTTACGAGTATCATTTGGAATCGCATTCGCATTCAAAGTAAGGCCGCAACGATCACAAAGCTTCTCGAAGGTCTTGCCGTCGATGCCGCAAGTCTTAATCGTATCAATGAGAATCAAGTGATTATCAGTGCCGTCACCAATCAAGACAAAGCCACAATCCTTAAGTTCCTGAGCGAGCGTCTTTGCATTCTTAACAACCTGCTTTGCATATTGTTTAAACTCTGGGCGAAGAGCCTCATAGAAACAAACAGCCTTAGCAGCAATAACATGCATTAGTGGACCGCCCTGAGTGCCAGGGAAGACGGAACGATCAATAAGAGTAGGAATATTCTCGAGAGAATGGCCAACCTTCTTGAGCGGATTACTTACAATACCTTTACTCAAAATCAAACCGCCACGAGGGCCGCGAAGAGTCTTATGGGTGGTAGTAGTCATAACATGGAAACCATGGTCAAGAGGATTTGGATGGACGCCACCAGCAATCAAACCAGCAACGTGTGCCATATCGGCCATCAACAAACAGCCAGGAATCTTTGCGCCAATCGCCGCAATTCTATCAAAATCAGGAATCTTCATGAAGGCAGAATAACCAACCAAGATAATCTTTGGTTTATGCTCCTTCGCAAGGCGCTCAATCTCGTCATAGTCCAAATCGCCAGTCTCTGGATTAGTGCCATAACCAACGAAGTTATAAATCTTTGCACTCTGAGTAACAGCTGCACCATGGGTAAGGTGGCCACCGTGACCCAAATCCATACCAAGAACAGTATCACCAGGCTTCAACCATGCATTATAGACAGCATTGTTTGCCTGAGCGCCAGAGTGTGGCTGAACGTTTGCGTGGTCAGCGTGGAATAGCCTGCGCGCACGAGAAATCGCAAGACGCTCGATACGATCGGTATTTTCCTGACCACCATAATAGCGGAAATTCTCAGTATTAGTTTCTTTCAAGGCCTTAGCGTCAGTGCCATCTAGACCTTCGAAGTTTGGATAGCCTTCGGAATACTTGTTCGTTAGAACAGAGCCCATAGCCTTTAAAACCTGAGCAGATACATAGTTTTCACTAGGGATAAGCTCTAGACCTTCGCTCTGACGTTTTTCTTCATCGGCAATTATTTCAAAAATTTTTTCATCCATAAGAATTCTAAATTCTCCCTTTGCTCTATTTTATCACGCGGCGAGGTATAAGATAAACATAAGCGTACATTGACTTTTTAGCCATTTTGTGCTATAATAGATAAGATTCCTAGGTGATTACTCGAATAGAGACAGAAAAATACAAGGAGGTGATCTTATGCCAGGAATGGGACCTATGGGCGGCGGCCCTGGCGGTTTTGGAGGCGGATTCGGAGGACCAGGTCCAGGCGGACCTCACGGGGGACCTCATGGCGGGCCTCATGGAGGACCTCATGGCGGCCCTATGGGACATGGACCACATGGACACATGGGGCATGGACCTTACGGTCATATGGGGCCTGGCGGACCTCACGGCCCTCATGGTCATATTGGACCCGGCGGACCTTATGGCCCTCATGGTCACATGGGACCTTACGGTTTCCACGGCGGACCTTATGGTCATCACGGTCATTTTGGACCAGGTCGAGGATTTTTCTTCTTTCCGTTCTTCGGTAGAGGAAGAAATACCGGCAACTCCGCAGCCATCGAACGCGTCAATACTCCAATCGCAGAAACTCCTCTCACAAAGAAAATAGAGCATATTCGTTCAGACGGAACAATAGATACATCTATCGTTTATCTTGATGAGAAGAAGGAACGCGAAAAGAGAACGCTTTGGGGCGAAATTAAAGCGTGGTTCATAGAGAACTTCACGATTTAATGACCGCAAACCACCATGCGCGCTGGAAACGGCGCGCTTTTTCATGTTAAAAAATATTTACAATCGCAAAAGCAATCGCACTAGCAATTAATACTACCGCCAACTCCGGTAATATTAGCTTGCCAAACTTCTTCTCGTTACTAGAAATATATTCTCGAACCTTACCATATTCACTCTTCTTGCCCATAAGTACGTCGACTTCTTCGCAGAACGCATCCATATCGTCTACACGGTATGAAGACCTAGTTTTTGCGTTATAGCCGCCATACTTAGTTGGAATAAGTTTCGAGTAAGCGTTGCTAAGCCTAAAACCACCAAGAAAAATACCGAATATAAAGCCACAAGCTAAGACTAAGAAAGGAAACGCGACAAAATACTGCTGATAAAAATTATGGAGCGCAGGAATGAATGTACTAATAATTCCAAGCGCAATTGCTGGAACAAGACCCATGCCAAAACCAACCTTCATAATAACGAGCTCTTTTTGGCGAATAATGCGATCCAACTTCAATGGCATCGAATCAATCTTCGAAACAAAAGTATTTGTCGCATCGAATAGCTGCTTATCATTCTGGTCAATATCATATTCGAATTTAAAACCATTCTCGCCGAATGTTAGACTAAACTCATTACTATGATCACGGCCACTACTTTTACCTTCAGTCATCGTGCCATATTTCAAAGTCACATTTGCATACACACGTTTAATCGAAGAAATCTGATATTTTAACGCCGACTTAAACTCAGAAATACTCTTGTAATTCACATTCGCGCCATCAACACGCACGACCATATAGCTCGTATAAATGTATGGGTTATAGCAAGTCCAAGTTTGATAGCTATGTAGCAAAGGCTCGTTTTTAACTTTCTCAGCCGCCTCAACAGAACGAATATGATTGAGATATAACTCAACATACTCTAAGTAATGTAAAATCGGTTCCACGCTGATAGTTCTATCGCGTGCAACATAGGCCATTCCCATTAGTTAAGCTCCGAGAAGATTGTAGTCGTTGCAGGGAAGCCTTCAATCTTTTCTATTAACTTATCGCGAATATCATTCATGACTGGATCATTATAATTTGCCTCGTACGAGAACGTACTGCCATCAGGCGTCATCTTAATTTCAAAAACATGATCATGGTCGTCTAGGGCATTATTTTTGCCACGGCGAAAACTCATATTTAGGCGCAAAGTAAAAGTCCTGACGGCCCGAATATTGCCACTATTTAGCGCCATAGAAAAGGCGTCGTAAGTCTTATAATCATTGCTACCGCCAGCCTTCCTATAGACATGCACGCTACAATCAGCAGCGTAGCTATGATGAAAATTATATTCACGATAATCAAACTTCAATTGTTCATTACGAGCTTCATCTTCCTGGATGGTTTTGCTGAACGAATCATAAAGCGCAAAGCAATTCTTAACTAAATCATCAACATATTCACGCACAGGTAATAAATTTGAATAATTCTTTATTTCCTGAATGGAAGCTGGCTGGCAATTCTGCATGAAATAGTCCTATATTAATTATGCTTTAATTTTATCACGCTAGCTTTAATAGAGCGCAACTTCGCGAACTAGGTTATAATAAGCTTAACTTTTATAAGGATTTAAAATGTCTGTAGTATCAGGATTATTCTACTCCAGTGTCACTCTAATTATTGGCGGAGGCTCAGCGCTTGCGTACGGTTTACTTGCGCCAGCAAACCCAGAGCAAGAAGATTTAAACTTCATAATTGGACTCATTGGAAGTATCGTTCTTCTCGTTGCTACTGAAATATTTCTTATGACCTTTGGCGCATTTTTCCAGGAAAGACGCTTCAATAAAAATAGCAAATTTGCGACCGGCGAAATTATTGAAATTTCGAGCGACAAAACTGGCGGCTACACGAAAATTAAATTCTTGGACGAACTAAGTATAGAGCATGTCTTCAAGGAAGACGTTCATAAAAAGAGTAAGGTCGGAGACAAAGTCAAAGTCCAATATGCCACAAGAAAAAACGGCAAAGTGGACGCAATTTGGTATATTGACTAGCAGTCGCGTGCTATAATAATGCTAATGCTATTGGGAGGTAGCAATTATTCATAATTTAATTCGCTTGTTTTTTGTGGCAGGCGACATAAAAGGGGAATAATGGCAAAATTATTCATGGCGCGAGGAAGGAGAACTCGCAATGAACTAGCCGCAAAGAAGCTAAGGACGTCGCTTTTTGCGCTCGTCGCTTTTTTGGGTTTGGGTGCTGTTGTGGCAACTTTCGCAGCAACGCTAGAAAATGACGTTCGCGTAGATACGAACGCAGAATTAAAGTACTTCCTCACGGTCAAAGAGGATGGCGTCGATGCGAGCGGCAAGGAATCTAGCGATACGACTAGAGCTCAGGTTAAGAGCGGTCGCATCGAAGTTACAGATAAAATTCCAGATGGTCTAGTATTCCAGGGCTTCATAAAAACCTCTGATGGTACGATTGGTGCTGCATCTCGTAGCGATAGCAATATTGCTTGTGCCGGCAAAGTCATCGATGACACTGAAACTGACGGTGTTTGGAATGCGGATAACTCCGAATTTACCTATCATGGTCTACATTACAACAAAACTACCGGCATCGTCTCCTTCGCTGCCGAAAATGTTCAGGCCGGCTGCGAACTAACCGTTGGTATCGTCGTAAAAACTCCAGAAACCGTCGACGATCCAACTACCTCCCAAATTGAAACTCGTAGAGACTTCTTCAA
>JAKSSX010000010.1 GCA_024402895.1 Candidatus Saccharimonadota bacterium | reverse complement strand
AATCTCTTAATCGACGCCTGAATGAACGTCTCTTCTTTGTTCAGCTGACAGAACTGCTTAGGTCTGCCGTCGTGACTGAGCGGAAAAAGGCGAGTGCCCTGTCCGCCTGCAATTATTGCTAAATATATCTTTGTGTTGTCCATAAAAATAGCCCTCCCTATTTATGGTTGAATAAACAAAAAACAGCTTTTAAGTTACATTCCGAATTTTTGAAACAAAAAAATGATTCCAAACCGGAACATATATATTATATCATACATTTATTTAATTTGCAAGAGTAGCGTTCCGCAAAAAATACTCCCCGTTTCCGAGGAGTATTTAAGGTTAGTTACGATAGATTATTTTACGATCTTAGTAACAACACCAGAACCGACGGTGCGGCCACCTTCGCGGATAGCGAAGCGGTCATTGTCGTTCATAGCGATAGGAGCATTGAGCTTTACGCTGAAGGTGACGGTATCACCAGGCATAACAATCTCTTTGTCCTTTGGAAGTTCAACCTCACCAGTAACATCGGTGGTGCGGAAGTAGAACTGTGGCTTGTAACCGTTGGAGAATGGAGTATGGCGACCGCCTTCTTCCTTCTTCAAGATGTAAACCTGGCCTTCAAACTCGGTATGTGGAGTGATGGTGCCTGGCTTAGCAATAACCTGACCACGCTCGATCTGTTCGCGTTCAATACCGCGGAGGAGAAGACCTGCGTTGTCACCTGCCTGACCCTGATCGAGAGTCTTATGGAAAGCCTCGATACCGGTAACGACAGATTTCTGAGTGTCTTTAAGACCAACGATTTCGATTTCGTCGTTGATGTGGACAGTACCCTGCTCGATACGACCAGTAGCAACAGTACCACGACCCTTGATGGAGAAGACGTCCTCAACTGGCATCAAGAATGGTTTGTCGAGATCATGCTCTGGAATGTCGAAGTATTCGTCCATAGCCTTGACGAGTTCCATGACTGCGTCTTCGTTTGCTGCATCACCTTCGAGAGCCTTGGTTGCGGAACCCTTGATGATTGGGCAGTTACGATCGAAGCCATTCTTCTCGAGAAGGTCGCGGATATCTTCCTCGACGAGCTCGACTAGATCTGGATCAGCAAGATCCATCTTGTTCAAGAAGACGATGATCTTTGGAACGTTAACCTGGTGAGCCAAGAGAACGTGCTCACGAGTCTGTGGCAAAGCACCATCGTTAGCAGCGACTACGAGGATAGCACCATCAACCTGTGCAGCACCGGTAATCATGTTCTTAATGTAATCTGCGTGGCCTGGCATATCTACGTGTGCGTAGTGGCGAGCCTCAGATTCGTACTCCTGGTGGGAAGTTGCGATGGTAATACCACGTGCCTTTTCCTCTGGAGCGTTATCGATCTGGTCGTAAGCGACTGGCTTGTTGATCTCGGAAGGAAGCTTCTTTGCGAGAACAGCAGTAATAGCAGCAGTCAAAGTAGTTTTACCGTGGTCAACGTGACCCATGGTACCGACGTTAATGTGCGGTTTGCTACGGTCAAAATCTGCCATAGTGTTTGATTTCTCCTTTATATTATTAATAATTTTGGGCACTAATATTAACCAGCCCAAAGCTATATATAACTATTATTTTATACGATTTTTCGCATCATGTAAAGCGTAAACTAATCTATATTTTTGCTATATAATATTGGTATGGAAACCGTTAATGGTAATCGAAATCCATCCGAAAGTCCTTGGGATTCACTGAGGGCCCCAGCAGAAGCAAAATCCCCAAAAAGTATTGAGGACGTTCTTGCTCGAGTCATTAAAATCGGTAACGCTTCCGTCCGCGTAGCTGACGTTCAGAAAGCTAACAAGCGAGAAAACGTTGGTGACGCAGATGAAATTAAGGCTAACGGCTATAATTCCTCAGAGAAGAAGGTTTTCACTCCTGGCGAAGTGGCCGGTTATTTCGATGATCAATTCAGGGCAAATCATGAAGCTCTAGATAGGTTTCATACTGATCCGGCTATCAGACAAACATATGATGAACTAATGTCGGAATTTCCTCAACTTAGATCGATTGCTATTGATAACTACAATGAGCAGAACGCATTTTCTGCGAACGCATGCCCCGTTTCTACTCCGAATGGAACTAAGATGAAGCGTCTTATCAAATTTAATTTTAGAAATCCGGACATTTATCTCAGCTCTAGGTTTAATGAAAAAGGCGACCTTAAGGGTTTTTATACCGTTTTGACTGAGATAGCGCTAAGAACTGGCGCTAAACCCGAAGATATTTCAAAAAATCGCGCCCTTGTCGCTTCATTTATTCTTGCCCACGAATTTGGTCACGCAATGGATTTTGACAATAACTATCTTCAGCCATCTATCAGGAAAGCAAGACAGTTATATCCATACAGAAGAGATGTTACAGATATTGCGCTTACGGAAGCTCAGTCGAAAAGTAGAGAGGCTCGTGCGCGCGACATGACAGCCGTACTTGATGGTTCAATTGATTTTGAGACGTCTAGCTTAAGAAAAGATATTCTTGCCTCGAGACTTGAAGACCTTGATCTTAAAACTGCCACCGAGCGCAATGTTGCCCATAATAAATCTTATCGAACCACTCATTCTGAAACGTTCGCCGATGATTTTGCGATGCATTATATTATGCGCCACTATGATAGATTCTTTTACGATTCTAAGAGCGGCGAAAAGAAAAAAGGTCGCGTGGAAACTAATACACATGGCGAAACTCGTAAGATTGGTGACGAGCTCGTGCCATTCTTGGATTTTCATGCCGGCAAACATGTCTCATTGGTAGCTACTACTACCTTTGGTAAGCCAAAACAAGAAAAACTCGATTGCTATCTTATGGATAGTTTACGCAATAATAGCGAGCTGAAAGTAGGTATGACTGGTGATCCGGTACTAAAGAATGCTCAAGTAAGGTCTTTAGGTAACATAACTGATGTTCGTATTAAGCAGGAAAAAATTAATGGACGTATTAAGAATACCTTCTTCTTATTAATTGATGATGCTGCCAGAACTGTTATTAAGATGGAAGTGAGCGGAAACGGAGAAGCGCCCGAAATTGATGTTGATCCTAGCGATTTCCTTAAAAGGTATCATATTGGCGAAGGCAGTCTCATGACTCTCCTAAAGCGTCAAGTTGGCAACGGTAAAGCCTCAGCCGTCGGTACTGGCCAAATTATGTCCGGCAGACTCAAAAGGAATAATTACGGCGGACTTATCGATATCGGCGATGGACTCTATCTCGGCGCCACTAATAAACCCGGCTTCACGGGTGGAAATACCAGCACAATTCGTCGCTGTTACCGAAAATGGAAGCGTTATTATATCGAGACATCTACTTCGACTTATGAGCTTCTTCCGTACATCGAAGGTAAACAATAGACACAAAGAATCCTCTCTATTGACTAGGGAGGTTTTTTGTGCTATAATTATAAGATAGTTCTCTTTTTCGATTGCTTCGGCAAAATTTCTTATACGGAGGTGATGACCTTTATGAAAAAGAAACTTGAATATTACGTTGATGAGGAAACAAAGAATCGCTGTCTAAAGGACGAGGAGGCGCCAGCTATCGATATCGATAATCTTGCACCCTTCCTTCCTTTCGATAATTCAGAATTCTACGTAAGAATTAAGAGAGAGCATCTCAAAATTCGCGAAGAGTATTATTTCGACGTGGAGTTTAATGAAGGTGATGGTTACAGGACTGTTATTATTAGCGACGGAGCTAAGTATCTGCCGCCAATTTTAGCTGATATCGTAAATGCGAATGATTACTTCTGCGTCTGTGTCAGAATGTTGAATGAAAATAATGACGCCGATGAGGAAGTTTCAATAATAATCTTCTACGGTAATGAAGGTAGATTGTTATTTGCCGATATGGTTCATCCTGCTGGTAGAAATTCCGAAATCTGGCTTACGATTGGAACTAGCTACTCCAGTTATCTCGTGTCATATAATCACCATTCCATTACGATTAATAACGACGATACGTTCCAGTGTGAATGTAAAACGTCGACAAAGAAGCTTGGATTAATAGAGTACGTTGACGATAGAGGCATTAATTACTTGTCTCAGTATCTCGATTATCGTTCAAAGTATATTGCTAAGACTATCCAAGGGAGCGTCCGCAAAGGTTCGTCTTCTGGAGCATTCGACGATTAATCGTCTTTCCCTCATTTAAATAAAAAACCACCGGTTTTCCAGCCGGTGGTTCTTTTTGTGTGTGAGTTTATTCGCTTTATTGCGAGATTGTTTCGAGTTTCGCTATTACTTAGAATTGCGCTTTTCGATAATCTCTTGAGCAATGTTTGGTGGAACTTCTTCGTAACCATGGATTTCCATAGTAGAAGCTGCACGACCCTGAGACATACCACGAAGATCAGAGGTGTAACCAAACATGTTTGCTAGAGGTACGAAACCAGTGATGATCTTAACACCGTTGTCGCGATCTTCCATAGAGTCGATGCGGCCGCGGCGAGAGTTCAAATCGCCAATTACGTCACCCATGAAGTCTTCTGGGGTAGTAATTTCAATCTTCATAACTGGCTCAAGAAGTACTGGACGTGCTTTCTTGATACCTTCGCGAGTTGCGAGAACACCTGCAAGGTGGAATGCGAGCTCGGAGGAGTCGACATCGTGGTAGCTACCATCATAGAGGGTTGCCTTAACATCGAGAACTGGGTAACCAGCGATAACACCACCTTCGAGGGTTTCCTTGATACCTTCCATTGCTGGCTTGCGGTATTCTAGAGGAACGACACCACCCTTAATCTGATCGATGAATTCGAAGCCCTTGCCTGGTTCATTTGGCTCAAACTTGACCCAAACGTCACCGTACTGACCACGACCACCGGACTGCTTGATGTGCTTACCCTGTGCTTCTGCAGTACCACGGATGGTTTCGCGATAAGCAACCTGAGGCTCACCAGTATTACATTCAACGTTAAATTCGCGCTTTAGGCGGTCGATAATAATATCAAGGTGAAGCTCGCCCATACCGGAAATAATGGTCTGGCCGGATTCTTCATCGGAGCGTACGCGGAAGGTTGGATCCTCTTCTGCGAGCTTACCAAGACCGATACCCATCTTTTCCTGATCAGCCTTAGACTTTGGCTCAACAGCGATAGATACTGGTGGATCTGGGAAGTCGATAGACTCGAGAAGGATTGGATGTGCTGGATCACAGATAGTGGTACCAGTAGTAGTATCCTTGAGGCCTACGACAGCTGCGATATCACCTGCGCCGATAGAATCGATATCTTCGCGCTTATCTGCGAACATACGAACTAGACGACCAACGCGTTCCTTGTCACCGGTAGTAGCGTTAAGAATATAGCTACCAGATGCTAGGCGACCAGAGTAGACGCGGATGAAGATCAACTTACCGACGAATGGATCGGTTGCGATCTTAAATGCGAGAGCGGTGAGAGGTTCTTTTTCGTCGCTGTGGCGAACGATATCTTCACCGGTCTTAGGATTCTTACCAAGAATTGCTGGAATGTCAGTTGGAGCTGGCAAGAAATCAGTAACAAGATCAAGCACTTTTTCTACGATAACACCGCGACCATCACCACCAGTTACTAGGAAGAACTGGCCATCGATAATGCGCTTGCGGAGAGCTGCCTTGAGTTCGTCAACAGAGATAGCTTCTTCACCTTCTTCGAAGAACTTGTTCATGAGAGCTTCATCAGCCTGAACAGCTTCCTCGATAAGCATAGAGCGGTAATGCTTTGCTTTCTCTACCATGTCTGCTGGGATTTCGCCCTGAACGAGCTCATGATCAGCGTAATCTTTGTAGGTGTAAGCCTTCATGTCGAGAAGGTCGACAACACCACAGATATCCTTCTCAAAACCAATTGGGAGATGGATTGCGTAAGCATTCTTGCTTAGGCGCTTGTGAATAGATTCGAGGGATTTGTAGAAATCACCACCAATCTGGTTGATTTTGTTTACGAAGCAGATGCGTGGAACGCCATACTTATCAGCCTGGCGCCAAACAGTTTCGGACTGAGCCTCAACACCCATCTTACCATCGAAGACAACGACAGCACCGTCGAGAACGCGAAGAGAGCGCTCAACCTCAGCGGTAAAGTCGATGTGGCCTGGGGTATCGATAATGTTAATCTTATGACCCTTCCAGTAAGCGGTAACAGCTGCGGAAGTAATAGTAATACCACGTTCCTTTTCCTGTTCCATCCAGTCGGTCGTTGCACCACCGGTGTCGCCCTTAACTAGATCGATTTTGTGTTTAAGACCGGTACGGTAAAGAATTGCCTCAGAAGTGGTAGTCTTACCAGCATCGATGTGAGCAATAATACCGATATTGCGGTACTTGGACAAGTCAGTGACTTTTTCGTTTGCCATATATTTCCTTATTAGTTAATATTTTGGGCCATTAGTAATAATAGCCCAGTTAGTGCTTTGTTTATATCTTAACATATTTTCTAGCGTATGAAAAGAAAAAGCGCCCTGGTTTTTGTCCAGAGCGCCGGAGCTTTACTTCGCCTTCTTGACCGCAATGACAGATGTAATGGCGATAACTGCGCCTATCACGATTGCCCAGAATATAAGGAATGACTTGAAATATGACTCCTCATCGTAATAGCAGCATTCATCGTCTTCATCCCAGAAAGGGTCGCCGTAATCCACGAAATCATCCTCGTCGGCAAACGGCGGCGTTTCGCGGATTGCGTCATCTACTACATTAGCCATGGCATTTCCTCCTTTCATCGTACTAGTTCGAGAATCCAGAGGATTCCTTTTATCAAGACAAAACCAGCGGCAATGACGCCGATGATCATGCTGAACAGAATAGCAAGCACGATTGCAGGACCGCGCGTAACCGAATCGATGATTTCTGGCGGCATGTGACCATCATAGTCCACATCGTAGCCGTATGGATCATTCTGCGAAGTGTTTTCAGGAGCGAGTTTGTTTGTTCTTTCTTCCATCTTTCTAATCCCCCTTGAAAAGAATTTTGTAAACAAGCTACCTTATAATTATAACATTATTTTACAATAATTACAATATCACCATGGTCATCTTTAAGATAAGAATGAGTTTTACCCGAGAAATCTAGATGAACGAAGTATTTCTTTTTACCAAGCTTGCGATAGAAATCAAAGACGCCATTTTTCTTAATACGTACAACTTTTAGCGAGCCGTCTTTAATAACCGGATCACTGCGCCAGAGCTGAATGATCTCTGAATAGAAATTCAAGACTGAGTCATGGTGGCGGTGTTGCAAAATGTATTCACCCCAATCGATAGGCTGGCGAGCGTTATCGCGCGAAGTGCGACGAACGACAGACATGGCCTGACGTTTAGTCTTACCTTCACGGCGCAACCTGCGATAAACTTGGCGCGACTGAACGCCCGGATAGTCGTTAATATTCATGCTGAGATCAGCATTAAGCGTACCGAGCTCCTGACCTTGATAAATACATGGATTATAGCTTGGAAGCAAGAACTGAAGCATGGCTAACACACGTGGATTTACGTCGAAGCGACTTGGCGCACGTGGTGCATCATGAGATTCGATTGCCATCGAGAATGCCGGCTCTGGCGCCCACTTGGACAGTTTCTTGAACCAACGGCGATAGTTTACCGGATAGACGCGGTCTTTAATCGAAAATAGCGAGTCTGCAACATCGAGCGTACCGACATTGAAGCTAGCATCGAAAGCCTTGTTGGTGAGCTCATGGAATTTACGTTTGCTATATAGTTCGCCACCAACTGGCTCCGCTATCGTAAATAAGCCTTTGTTTGCAAGTAGCTTCTCGAGAATAGCGACCGTATCTTTAGTCTGATAATAGCTAAAGAAGCCAGGCAAGCCTGGAATACGACCCATCCTAAAATTATTTTCAGCAAGGATATTAGCTGAATCTACGCGAAAACCAGCGATTCCCTCTTTCTTCCAGAAATCGATAATATTCTTAAACTCTTTAATGACGCGTGGATTCTTGAAGTTTAGGTCAGGTTGCGCGCGATCGTACAGATGTAGATAATATTTGTCGCGCAAAGCAGAATAATCAAAAGCTGGGCCGCCAAAGAAGGATTTCCAGTTTAGAGGTTTTTCGAGCCAGACGTAGTAATCCTTATACCAGCTATCGTGGAGTTCAGATTTTTTAAACCAGGTATGGTCAATCGAAGTATGATTGATAACCAAATCTAGCAAGATGCCGATTTTATATTTCTTTGCCACAGCTACTAGGTGGCGAAAATCATTCATCGTGCCGAAACGGCGATCGATTTTACAATAATCGCTAACATCATAGCCGCCATCTATCCAAGGACTCTCGAAAATAGGACTCAGCCAGATATAATCTGGCTGAATTTTTGCAGCGATTAAGGGGATTTTAGCCGCTATATCACGTAAATCCCCAATCGCGCTAGGATAGATTTGATAGATTAGGCGATGCTTCGCCATATTATTAGCGCTTTCTTAAGCTAATAAGGTATTCAGTTACGGATAGTGCTGCAAGAGCGCTACAGATAATTCCGAATAGGACGAATGTCATAATATTATCGTCAGTCTTTGGAGACTCTGGAATTGGTTCTGGTTCTGGCTCATCAGGAATGAGCTGATAGAACGCATGATCGAAGAGTACCATGTAGGAGTTGCCGTTGCCGGAAATCTGCTTTGCGACGATAGCGCCCGCATAGCTAGAAGATTCAATAATGAAGCGACCAGCTGGCATCAATGAGAAGGCTAGCATTGGACGGCTAGACTTTGCAGTGCCATGGAAGAGGCCATCTTCGCTCGAAGAGTCGATAAAGTTCAAAGTGATGGTATTGTTTAGACGTACCTCATCAAGGTTCGCGCTGCTTGCGGACGAACCTTCCTGATAGACGCCATCTTCCCAGCGGAGGCGAGTGCCCGCGAAGTTGAATACGTCACCAGTAAAGCCTGCCATATCGACATTGATAACGAGGGTAGATTTCTTTTCCTTGTCGAAGCCTTCTACGAAGAGGTCGCGAGAATCATCAAAGTCTTCATAGGTAAGATTAACTACATTCAAACCTTCCTGGTTGCCGACAATGATCTTCTTATTATTCACATCGCTGAAGTCAATTTCAGTTGTAATATCATCATAGCTGCCGAGGAGCTGGCTAAATGCAATAGAATCAGATTCAAGCTGCTCGAGGTCGATAAACTTAATGTCCTTTTCACGCCAGAGGTTAGTGTGCTCACTGTCTTTGCGAACAGCTGGGCTATCAATCTTCTGACCATTGATTGACCAACGATTACCGTTATCGAGCTGATCGACATCTACGTCTTTGCCGACCACCAAGACGGTCTGAACTTGATCGTTTGGTGCGAACTTTGGATTCTTGATATTGTCGCCGATAACCTTTGCGTAACTAACTAGTGGGAAGTGAACAAGGCTAAACTCGCTCATGTTATCTACTCTGTTGGTTAGAATATTGCCGTATGCACGGACGTTTGCGTCTACTCTATCGAAGGCAATCATATGGAAGCCACCAAGTGTACTCAAGTTACTTTCAACGTAATATGGAGTCTTCTCATAGGTCATTTCTTCAGTGACAACCTCTGCTGGGTCCTTCCATGGCTTGAAGTAGAGAGTAATACTACCACCGAAGTCCTTCATTCTCTGAGAAAGAGCTGCGCTTGGATGATCGTATTTGTAATTTTCGAATTTTTCAGGAGTGACAGTATAAGTATCAAGTGCGCCGAGCAATGGGCTCTTTACCGTCTTAATTTCATCGCCTTCGGTACTGACATACTTAATATCAATCTGAATCTTGTTTACGGTGTAGTCGAGTTCTACGGTTACATCCTCCGTAACATTCTCGCCATGAATTGGAGCGGAACCGTTGCGGACGCCAGAGTAAGTGAGGTAATCGACAGTAACTACTTCTGCGTCATAAGAACCGCCATCCTCGACGTCTGCGAAAGTCTTATCAAATGGTTCGCTTTCGCCCTTGATATAGTGATTTACGGTAAGTTTATGCTTGCCAACTGGAGTTTCGCCACCAGTGTCACATGCGCCAAAGCTTTCTTTAGTAGTTGCTTCTACTGGGAAGTCGCCGAAGAATGCGCGATAGTTAGCATTATCAATCTTAACATCCTTACCGATTACGATACCTTCACTGTTATTTACAGTGATGTTTGCGGATGGAGCTAGAATGAATGCTTTTGCGTTCTGAATAGTAATGTTACCAGTGTACTGCTTATCCGTTTTAGAAGTATCAATTACGTTAACGATAACGTTTGAGTTGCCGCTATGATTTACATTAAAGCCAGCAATCTGAGTACTGTTGTAGTTCTTCATATCGAAGTTAATAACCAAAGTCTGACCATTGCCGAGATTATTAATGTTATAACCAGCATCCCAGTTACCGTCGCGAGCAGAAACATTAAGAACCGCTAGACCACTGCCAGATACGCTGATATTTACAGCTTCCCATGAGTTTGCGCTGCCCTTGCTTGCATTTGCATCACTAAGACCAGCTAGGCCCTGGTTGAGTTCGGTTGCAATAGTTTTTAGATTATCGAGATCGACGAAAGCCTGGCTATCTTCTTTATAAATATTAGTCGTGAAGTTACTTGGTGAAGACATATCGCCAGAGCCAACATTCTGTGCTGGTAGTGAAGAGCCGGAAATATTATAGTCATGATTATTCCACTGATCCCAGTTACTATTTGCGCTAGTCGTAAAACCACTGCCAAGAACAAGCATAGAGCCACTTGTAGCTACGTTTGAATTCCATCCGTTGAATGGGCTGACGCTAGTAGCCTTTGCGTAGTTAATAGAAACCTTATTCTGTTCACCAAAGCCAATGGTCTCGCTAATATTGTTAGCTGCGAAACCGCCTTTGTAGGAGCCGCCTTTAATATTATTAAATGCAACAGTGCTAAATACCCCAAGAGAGCCAAGGTTATTATTAGTGTTGTATGCAGGGATTTTCTTAATAATGTTGTCGCAATCGACGATTTCGGCGACGCCATCAGAAGTACGAACAGCAGAGCTGCTGAGGTTAATATTATAGATTGTTACTGCGCCAACAATCAGGAACATCAAGATAATTCCATAAGTTCGGCACATCTTCTCAAAATGAGAAGCTCTCTTGTGTGTCATTTACTACAAAATCTTTCTCGCGCAGTATTTTTCGATATTAGATTTTTATTTTCCAAACACTCTACGTATCTAGTATAAGCGTTTTAAGTCCATAACGCAAGTGCTTTTATTTAGATTTTTACAATAAAAAATATTCCGGATTTTGGTCCGGAATATTTCTATATAAACGCGATCGATTAGCCGCGAGCAAAGTGTGCGAATGCACGGTTTGCTTCAGCCATACGATGGCAGTCTTCCTTCTTCTTGAAGGCAGCACCTGCTTCGTTGTAAGCTTCGACAATTTCTGCCTCGAGGCGCTTTGCATATGGCATGCCGGAGCGTGCGCGAGATGCAGCTACGAGCCACATCATTGCAAAGTGGAGCTGGCGATGGCCAGAGATAGGGAATGGAATCTGGTAGTTAGCACCACCGACACGGCGGGACTTAACTTCGAAATCTGGGCTAATGTTCTTGATAGCCTGTTCGAGAACCTCTACTGGGTTTTCGCTCTTAAGCTTCTTTGCAGCACCTTCGATAGCTGCATAAACTGCGCGTTCTGCAACCTGCTTCTTGCCATCAAGCATAGAACGGTTGATAAGGCGCTGAACTAGAACGCTCTGATATTTGCGATCTGGAGAAACTTTGCGCTGTAGGCTTGCGGTAACTTTACGTGACATAATTACTTACTCTCCTTCTTAGCGCCGTACTTAGAACGACCCTGCTTGCGACCGTTAACACCCTGAAGATCGAGGGTACCGCGGACGATATGATAGCGAACACCTGGAAGATCTGGAACACGACCACCACGTACGAGAACAACTGCGTGCTCCTGGAGGTTGTGACCTTCACCGCCAATGTATGCCCAAACTTCCTGACCGTTGGTCAAACGAACACGAGCGACCTTGCGGAGAGCGGAGTTAGGTTTCTTTGGAGTCTTGGTAGTAACTTTGATACATACACCACGCTTAAGTGGAGCAGCCTGCTTGTAATAGCGGGTCTTGAGCGTATTGACGATAGAACCGAGTGCTGGAGCTTTGCTCTTCTTTGCAGCGGTCTGGCGTGGCTTACGCACTAACTGATTGATTGTAGGCACAAAAAATCCTTTATTTATTGATTAATATTGCTGTAAAGTGTTAAATGCCCAGCATAGCAAATAACACTAACGAAACTCTTGCCAGTTATTTTATCAGATTTCGCACAAAAAAACAAGCGCCTATGTTTATTAGACGCTTGCCCTGTTTCTATTATTTATATTCGTATTTATAATAGCCACTTATCGACTTGAGGACTGGTTTGTATTTCATCTCCTCGTTAGCCGAATCACTCTTTACGCGATATTGATAGCTAGAGTCCTTATAGAGGTCAATTGTTACTGTGTCGCCTTTTTTAATTCTTTGGTTATCGTTCTTCGTATACCTATACGTTGCGCTGCGAGATTTAACTGAAACACCATTGCGATCAAGAAGATCATATTCTAGCTCAAGAGTTTCAATTTCCCTGTCACCTTTATACGTAATCGTAATAGGTTGAGAGAATTCTACATACGTATCGTTATATGGATTAGACGTAATTTTACCCATTTTAATTACAATCTGGTTCATGATCGGCTCAAGAATAGTCTCGTGGCAGTTAGACATTGTCGTGTTCGCGGAATTATAGTTAGACACGATTCTAGCCATTCTTTCCTTTGCTTCAACCACATTTTGACCAGATTTAAGCAGCTCGTCACCTGTTTTTAGGTTGTTTACGTAATTATAATCATCTTCACTAATGCCAAATTTGCCCAAACAATTCATCTTTGCGCTTTGAATCTGGTCTTCTGTAGGAAAAATAACAGTCGAGCTTTTATATGTTGAGCTAGTATCATAAGCCTCATAGGTCATTTTAGCGAACTGCTCGTCGAAGGTGATTTTTTCCTTTTCTAGATCCGATGCCGCCGAATCGAAGCTAGCAACAGCGTTTGCGTTAGCAAGCTTACCTTCATAGACGCCCATCGTAACAAAAACTGCGACAACTGCAGCAACTGCAATAACACCGCTAGTGATTGCCCATAACTGCCATTTAGTGAAAATATTCTCACCTTTTGGCTTCTTTTGTCCGCCATTAGCCTGATCGCCGTTCAAAACTAGGCTTTCCGGCTCAGTGCCAGTAAAAGAGCTACTATCAAAAATCTTGCCTTCATCACTGCTATTATTTATAGATGAAACAGCCGGTTCGGATGAAATATCCTGACCAATGATGCCCGGTACTGGTCCGTTGTTATTCTCGTCCATATAAAAATAATTCTCCTTAAGCTTATTCTATCACAGCAAATATGCTAGAATCTAGCCAGACACTCGTTGTTGTATTTTTTATAGCTATAGTTCTTGAAAGGACGGTGATATGTATGGGCGATATTATCTTAAATGATCGCAATCCAGACAAAATGTTTACATATTTACGCGGTTTCTTTAGAGGCGCAAATATGCATCAGAGCATGGCAGCCCTTGGCTTTGCTAGAGAAAAGCACGAAGGTTACACTAGAAAAGTAAATGGGCAGCCTTTTATTGTTCATCCACTCAATATGACCTGCTTTGCGGCAGGCATTGGTATTCGCGACGATAAGATACTCGCCGCTATGCTTCTTCACGACGTTCCCGAGGATACAGGTACGCCATTATCGAGTCTTCCCGTTGACGACGAAGTACGTATGATAGTAGACCTGATGACGGTTCAGCCTTTCCCGAAAGAAAGTAAGTGGCAATGCAAAGAGCGTTATTTTAACAGCTTGTTGCATCATCCCGGAGCAATTATCTGCAAGGCAGCAGACCGTTATGATAATCTTTCCACGATGAATCAGATGCCGCTAGAATCAATCGAACGAAACGTGGTTGAGACGGAATACCTATTACTTCCTAACTTGAAACAAGCAAAAGACAGATGGCCAGAGATGTATGATTACATTAATACCTACCGGCAGATTATCAAAGTTTTATGTTCTCATCTTGCAAATTCGCACGACATTTACAGTCGAGCTGATGACATTATTAAGCAGATGAAGGAAACTCCTGCTATTAAGGAACCTAGCCATTCATTAAAGCTCCCACAGAGCTAAACTAGACCCCGGGCAAACGCCTGGGGCTTTTTAATGCTATAATTTGCTTATGTTTAACCGAAATAAAAGTATTAGTTCACTCGAGCGCTTCATTTATAAGCATCTCGGATATACTGAAAGTTCGGCTTATCTTTTATCGAATATTATTGGCGTTTTGATTGATGTGAAACCTAGTGCGCAGTGCGATTGGCCTTTACTTAAATCCGACATCAAAACTCTCTGGCTGCTCAAGCAAAAACTCGAGTCGCTCAAGTTAGTAGTAATTTTTGGCGAAAATGAGAGCAGCTTTAAGGTCTTTTATGTTGCAAAGTCCCATAAGCGCGCAGAATTAATCAAGAAAGCCTTCGAAAATCTTCACGATAAGGGCGCTTCTGCCGAAATTCATACCGAAATCGGCAAACTACTCGGCTATCCTGACACTGCAGTCCAGTATTACATTCGTCTTCATCCCGAAAAAGGAATGTCCGACAATCATCGCGCTATGATTATTCGTAATCGTTTCTATGCCCACAGTCTTTCGCATGAAGATGAGGAATTCGACTCTTACGAGAAGCCAATTTATAGATATCTCTCCAGACATTGCCCGCGCACGGCGAAGCTATATCAGAAGAATGCCGAGAAACGCTGGCTAGATTAAGTCAGAGTTGAGGTAGTAATAATACTCAAGAAGCTCACGAGAATAGTTTTTGATGAGCGGAATCGCTGGTTTATCCGGCTCGTGGCTTGGCAAAATAAGCATGCGAGTAATGCCAACCTGCTCAACAAACGATGGACTATGGCTAACCATAATAACCGTACCATCATAATCACGGAAGTTCTCACCGATAATTTTCTGAGTTTCAGGGTCAAAATGGTTGGTCGGCTCATCAAGAATCACGAGATTTGCGCGCTGCGTTAGAATCTTACAGAGAGCGACGCGAGCTTTCTCGCCCGGCGACAAAACCTTTACTTGCTTGTTGACGTCTTCGCCATTAAAGAGGAAGTTGCTCAAAATACCGCGCATGTCTGTATCCGTAAAATCATAGCTACGAACATTTTCGAGAATCGTGCGGTGCTCGTCTAGAATTTCAAGCTCCTGAGCATAGTAAGCGACTGTCGTGTTTTGACTAAAGATTACCGAGCCCTCATCGGGCTGAAGTTGGCCGACGATTAGTTTCAAAAGCGTAGACTTACCAATACCATTCTCGCCAACGATAAGAAATTTTTCGCCGCGCGTAAGCTGAACGGAAAGCTTGTCGTAGAGCTGAGGCTTATCATCGTAGTGGAAGCTAATATTTTGTAGCTCGAGCGGTGTCTTGCCGGACTGTTTAGATGGCGAAATATTAACTGCAACTTTCTGGTATTCCCTCTCGCGCGTTTCGAGTTCTTCCATCTTGCGATCAAGCATCTTCTCGCGGACATGGCCCTGGCGAATTAAGGCATAATTACTACGCTTCGCATTGCGTGCACGCTCAACGAACTCGCGAATACGCTTAATCTCGCGCTCTTGCTCTGTAACGCGACGGTCCTGCTCGGCCATTTCTTCCGCATAGCGACGGCGGAAGTTAGAATAGTTACCGTCATAAGTCTTCATCTTATGAGTCGTCTTATTTACGAAGAGAATCTTGTTCGTGACGACATCAAGAAAAGCCGTATCATGGCTAATAACTAGCACCATACCACGATAATTGCGCAAATAATTCGCGACAAAATCTTTCGTCTCGACGTCGAGGTGGTTGGTTGGCTCATCTAATAATAATAGACCGGCATTTTCGAACAATACCTTAGCGAAGGCCACCTTGGACTTCTGGCCGCCAGATAGCTGGCTCATTTTTGAGTCAACAAGATCTTGGAGTTGCATCTTTTCGACGATTTTAAGCAACTCATAATCAAAGTTTGCTACGTCATAAGAATCAATCAAATCCTGAAGCTTCATAATACGGTCCATAATCGCATTCGATTCAGGATATTTAGCAAGTTTCTCGTACTCTAGATTAAGCTTCTCCTGCAAATCATCGACGGGGCGGCCAGCGGCAATATAATCCCAGACCGTAACGTCATCATGCTCGGATTCAATGCGAATTTCCTGAGGAAGGTATCCGATGCGAAGACTTGGAAGTTTAATCTCGCCGTCATCGAGCTTTTGCTCACCGAGCAAGACTTTTATAAGCGTGGACTTGCCTGCGCCGTTCACGCCAACAACGCCAACTTTATCTTGTGCGTCAAAATGAAAGCTACAATCGTCGTAGATTTTATTAACGCCAAAATTTAAAACCAAATGCTCGGCTTTCATAGTTTTATATTATAGCACCTCCATTGACTTTTTAGCCGTTTTGTGCTATAATTATATTATTGATGGCCTTACGGGGCTATTTTTTATTTTTCACTGCAGCGAACTTGCGAAGTTCAGAGTAGAAATAAATATTACCGAGAATAAAAGTAACAACGAATCCACAGAAGATACCACAAGACAAAGTTACTAAACCAGCATCCATCATCATTTCGCCCATAAGTAACATAATTGCAGAGGTTATAAATAATGTAAATGGAATAAAATACGCAAACAAGAATATCGTGCGTCCATACAATGACTTATGGAAATCGCGCATTAATTTGCGCATCTCATTAATGTTTAGATCGTAAATCGTTGTGCTCATGCTTTGATTATAATATAATTTTAAGCAAAAGGAGTATAGTGTGGAGAAAATTAAACGCTTAGGCGCTATTTTCGCTTGTAGCGCGTTTATTTGTACTCAATTTTTATCGAGTACGAGCGCAGCGATCGAAATAGCTAAAACCGCCAGCGAACTTGATGCTGATTTGCGGACAAAAGTAACCCTAAAGATGCCAGCTACGAGCGAAGCTGTTCGTCGCGATATTTTGCTAGTGCTAGATGCGTCAGACTGCTCTCAGATCGTAAAGACACAGGTCGCAGGCCTCTTTGAAGATATCAAGAAAGAGGTTGCCGGCACAAACGAGAAGGTCTACGTTTCTACGGTTTTGTTTAGTGGCAACGCTTACCGCTACGATAACTGGACCGAGATTAGTAAATACGACATTTCTCGCATTAATGGCGTCTCCACGGATAACATGGTCGGTAGCTATACACTCATGACTGCAGGCCTAAAACCAACCGGCACTAATATTCCAGCCGGCCTCCTTGCTGCAAAACAGATTCTCGAAGCAGAAACTTCTACTCCTGATAACAAGAAAACTATCTTCTTCCTAAGTGACGGCGTCACTTATCTCTTCACTAGAGGCGATGATTACAAAAACGCCTACGATATGTCCACCGGTACGCAGCGCGGCCTTTACGATAATAAAAAAGGCACAGTCCTAAGAGACGGCGAAACTTGGAGCGCCTATTTCGATCGCATTGGCGCAAATATCGACCCATACGTAAATAACTACTCCTATAACTACCACGATGGCGACTACGTTTATATGCTCCTCGGCCGCATTCCTATCACCGTTAAGAATATGATTCCGAAGGATAACATTCCTTTAGTTCTCCCTACCAAACCGCTCGAAGGTACCGACTATGTCGTAAAGAATATCGACGCTTCACTATACCAATCTAATAAATTCCATAAAGAGCTAGCCGATAAGTATGATATCTATACCCTTAAGCTCGGCTCAGAACATGGCGATTTCCCTTGGAATGACGATTTCATGGATTATCTCGCTGAGCGCAACCCTGGCAGCCTCGACAACTTGCGTGATGACTTCCTAGAACTTATCCGTTCCGAAAGCTACATCTACGATGAAATTGGTTACGGTGACACTTATAACTTCGATACTTTGAACTCTCCTGAATATTACTCCGTAAATCAGAGCAGCAAAGAGCTCGAGAAGACCATCATTAGTCCGACCAAAATCGGCTTTGGCGAGAAGCTCGAGAACGGCTATGAATACGAGGTAGAATACTTCGATGATTCTAGTAACGCCAAAGAGCATCTAATCTGGACCATTAATCGTGCCGTACAGGAATATGAAAATGTCGAATTTAATTATACCCTTGAGCTCACAAAGTGCCTTGGTGGCGAAGAGTTAAATACGAACAATTTCGCTACTCTTTATGAAAAGAAGCGTAACGGCGAATATGATACTACTGATTTCAACCTGCCAAAGCTCGTTCATGATGAAAAAGTAGGTGACTGGCCAAAGCCAGAAGCTATCCCGCCTTCACCAAAAACTTTTGATGATTTTGCAATTTGGGTTGCCGTCGGAGGCGCTTGCGGAGCTATTCTAATCGGAATGATTATCGTCAAAATCGTTAAATCAAAGAAAAAATAGGCATCAAAAAACTGGTCTCATCGGACCAGTTTTTTTATTTAGTAGCTTGCAGGCTGAGATTACTGCTCATATATAAAATTTACCAATAAAAAATCCCGGCTTTTAGACCGGGACTCGACAAAACGCTCCTTTCAATATTATTCGACCTAGAATCAACAGAGATCTACTATGTCGCCCTCATCACTGTCGTCGCCTTCGCAACTAGTTGACGGCTCCTCCCCATAGCCATCCTCTACAAGAACAGTTCTGAGGTAAACTGGCGCATGAATCTCACCATGCTTCGTGCCGTTCCAGCCCTCCTCCCTGGAAGTATCTCTCGGTCTAAGGATTCTCATGTTCACTCCAGAACCTCCATCCTCGTCTGGGTCGTAAAAATACTCCCCATTGACATCATCGAGAAAACCTACAGAAAGACAAAGGTCCAAGAAGTCGTACACGAAGCAGCTGAATCCACTGCACTTTCCGTAGCAAGACTCATGAAACATAAGCTTTCTGTCCGGATAGCCAGTTACTCTGTCGATTTCGATGAATGTGTCCTGACAGCCGGACATGCCAGTTCTGTAGCAGAATCTGTATCGATAAGATCTGCAATATCTCTTTACAGGTCCAACCATTGCGAGGATTCTGCCAACTGCAGTATTGATCTCGCTTGGAAACATGTCTCTGCCAGAGATCTTTCTCACTCTCAAGATATCCCCCATAATCTCTACAGAGAAAGTTGTATTCTCGCTCTCAGACCAGCCATTGCATCCGTTATTATGCACTACTACAATTCTTCTAATATTCTTCATATCGAATCCCCCATAATATTGAATCGTTCCGTTTTTTAATGCACATTCGTGTCAAATTCGCGGCGTAACGGAAGTCGCCATTTCATGAATCGTTCATTTATTTCTTACGACCTTCATAGAGTCATGGCGATACTTCCCCGGCGTTAGCCTTGGTACGCTCGTCTATTTAAATTTGACTTGATTACGTTCATCGCTTGCTGTTGCGCTTGCGATGTTCATATTATGTCATATTTTTGCGTTTTGTTAAATCCATGTTGTAATATTTTTCAAAATAACAGGGGTGGAGATGGTCTGATTTTTGTAAAAACCAGTTTTACAAATGGCAATTTTCGTGATATAATTGTGGGTAATTATGGAAAATATCCAACTTCTTCAAAAGGCCGGGCTAAACGAAAAACAAGCAAAAGCCTACTATTGTTTACTAGAAAATGGCGCTCAGACACCACTAGAATTATCCGAAAATATTAAGGAGTCACGCGAGAACTGCTACGCGATCCTAAAACGCCTTGCTGAGCTCGAGCTCGTCGAGCAGCTCCCCAGCAAGAAAACAACCTATCGCGCGCTGAACCCTAGTAACCTTGAGGTTTTAGCCGAGAAGCGTCGCAAGCTTATGGCGAAGAATGAAAAAGCAATCAAAGACAATATCTCCTCACTTCTTTCTGTCTTTTATTCTAATAATGAAATGCCGGGCTCGAGAACGCTCGAAGGCATAGAAGGTATCAAAGAAGTCTACAATGATATGCTTCGCGTTAAAGAAGACGTGTATTTTATTCGCACAAAAGCCGACAAGGCGCTTGGCCACGATGGTATACAAGATAGTTTCATCCGTCGTTATCGCGACAGAAGGCCGCTCCTAGGTATTCACACTTACGGTCTAACGCCAGTGCTTAAGTTAGCGATCCAAAATCAGAAAAACGGACGCGACCGCTCTATTAACTTTCATCGTACCTGGATGCCAGAAAATGCCTACGAATCGCCAGTCGAAATTGATGTTTACGGCGATAAAGTTGCATTTATTTCCTTCGGCGAATCGATGATGGCAACAATAATTACTAGCCCAGCCATTGCTGAGTCTATACGCTGGATATTAAAGACTTTGATGGATTTTTACCGCGAAAACTTCCAACAAGAGTGGTAATTATTCCTCTTTAGCCTTTCCTTCGAGCTGTTTCCTCTCACTAACTAAGACGCCGTTAATTCTGGCGTTCTTCTTTCTCTCTTCTCTATGCTTTGGGCGAAAAACCATAAAAATCATAGTTCCCAAAGTGCCAAAAATAGTGCCAACAATCGAAACGATCCTAACCCAGGTTGGCCAATCAAAGAAAAGTGAAGAAAAAATCATGCCAAAGCCTACTATTACTATGGTCCAGATGACGATTTGCTCACCTTTTGTCGCTGTTACTTCAGTACTATAATTAATTGATTTTCCTATAAACATAACTCTATTTTATCAGCACTACTGAACATTGTGAGTACGTTGATACTGAACTTATTGAATGTTTTCTCAAACAATATTGTTCTGATATCTGTAGCTCTCGCAGCAGCTGTTTACTTTCTTATTCAGACAATCGTATTAATTTTCGTCTGCAGGTCTTATAACAAGAAACTCAAAGGCTACTTTGTTAGCGTCCGCACGCGTGGCACCCATGATGACGACCTCGAGCTCCTGGATTAAACCAGGGGCTTTTTCTTGCTTTAAGATTATTACGCTTATTTTTATATCATTTTGAGTATATTTTGGTTATAATTAAGCTAAATAACCAATTAACTTAGGAGTATTATCGATGGATAATCAACAACCAATGGCACCTGTCGCTCCAGCACCAGCTCCAGCTCCACAGGCACCAGTAATGCAACCACAGCCACAGCCAGGCATGCCTGCACAGCCAGCAATGCCAGCTCAGCCTGCAATGCCATACGCACCAGCACCAGCTCCAGCAAAGAAGAAGACCGGTCTTATTATCGGTATTATCGCTGGCGTAGCTGTTTTGATCGCAGGCGCAGTAGTTGCACTAATTATTATTCTCAGCCAGCCAAAGCTTGAGGGTACTTACACTCTTACCGATATCGACGCCCCAGAAGGTTCCGATGAGGATGCACAGAGCGCAGCAGCCGGCTTCGCTTTACTAAAGGCTTTCGGCGCATCTATTGAGTTCGAGGCTAAAGGTGACGGCAAGTGCGAAATGAGAGTCTCTACAATGGGTCAGAATCAGTCATCTCCATGCGAGTACGATGGTAGCAAGATCTCATCAACTACAGACGGCGAAACGAGTTCGTTCGAATACAAGCTCGACGGCGACAAGCTAACCTTGACTTCCGAAGGCGCATCGATGATCTTCACTAAGAAGGACAAGAAATAAAATAACCTATTAAAATATCCCTCATCATGAGGGATATTTTTTTATTTGATTCCTTTTATACTACAGCTAGATTCAATTGCTTCGTAATATTCGATTTCAATTTCATTATATTCTTCTAATAGCTTCTTAATTTCGGCAATATCATGACCACTGCCGAGTCCAATCTTTTCTCTTTGCGAACCGAATTTCTTGCGACCTTCAATATAATATCTGCGAACTCTGTGTCGGCCACCCGAAACGCTAGAAGTTAGAACTGGATTCATGACAGTGATTGTTTTAGGACCTTGAATTAGCGCTACAATACCCATAGTTGGAGTTATTAAGAATATCGCAAAGAAAATTGAAACAATTACGAGGGTGATTTTCTGGATTCTCCGGACGCGCTTACTTTGTTCGTCTTTATCACCTTTTAGTTCTTTGAGCTTTTTGATCGATTGAACGAAGACCATAATCATCGGAATACTGATCGAGACACCCATCAGAATATAGCCGCCCGGTTGGGAGATTCTTTTATCGATAACGCTCGGAACTATCATAGACAAGATGAAAATAATTATCATCGCTGCCATAGCGATAGATTCGCTTTTTGTTATTTTGCGTTTTGGTTTAGCCATAAGTAAATTATATCAGCGAACTAATATAGCTTAGAGATGAAAGCTTTAGCTTTTGGCGTACATTTGCTTGGATTGACATGCATGTAGTAGAAAGTTTCAGCAAAGAATTCCTGCGGATCGCGAACGCAGCCCGGATTGGAGATATTTCTCTTGAACTGGGCAACTTCCTCGTTATAAATAGCCATAAATTCAGCTTTATTACTAATAAATCTGTTGCTGTAATCAAGAAAATGGCCAAACTCATGAATGGTCGACTCGCGAATTGCAACATCGCGCTTCTCGATATAAATTGCACGATGATTATAGTCGGTAACACCCTGGACGCTAGAATATTTTCCGCCGAAATGCGTCTGAGCGATATTTTCGCCAGTTACATATACGGACCAGCCAGAGCTAGTAAAACGACTAAGTAGATTACTGTTAACTCTATTGAGCTGAGTGTTTAGTTTACTGAGATCGGTATTGTTTGCGCCATTGATAGCTTTGCCAATACCTGGAACGGTCAAGATATTCTGAGGAGCCCTAGCTGGAGTCGGCGTAGTTTTTGGCTTCTGGGTGACCTGAGTTTGGACTGCTGGCTTCTGAACAGGGGTAGTGGCTACTGGCTTTGGCTGTTCTTGGACGGCTTGGGTTTCAACTAGCTGTTCTTCTTGAACAGGATTTTTAGCCTTTTTCTTGTTTTGCGCGACGGCCGCTTGGTTAATTTGAGCTTCTCGTCCTGCATCAACAGTAACGGCCATGTTTGCCGTAACAGCTGCTAGAGATAAAAAAATAAAAAGAGTCAAAAAGACTTTTTTCATAACACCACTCCCGCCCAAAAAGGCGCTCCTTTTATATGATTCTTTCATTATAGCATAAATACTTTCAAAAGTCAATAGGCTAACAGAGGCGGTAATATTTCTGCGGCAATAAAAAATGCCCCGGCATAGCCAGGGCGTACCTCGTCTTAACGGAGGTTATGACGCCATAAATGGTGCCAATCGACAGTTCCGTCTTTAAGAAATTTATCAATCCTTTCTCTCATCTTACAAGACATCTGTCCTTTCAAAAGGTAATATCTACTTCCCGTCGCAGTCGTTGCGCAAAGCAATTCACATTCATTATCCACAAGAAGCTCCATTATGCGTTCAGCATCATCGAGCGACTCGAACTCTTCAGGAATATTCACCCTTTCAAGCTTAACAATGTGAGAAGTACTAATATCTGATCCTTCGGGAAATCTTCCGTGATTGTAAACCTTTCCACTCAAGTATGCGGCGCCAGGAAACTCGATACTTTCAATCTTATTCCTCTCGACTACATCGCAAAACGCGTTCATCATATCCTCACACTCATCCGGGCTAGTATAACCCTTAAGCGAGAAGGCGTACCACTCACGAATAACTGATTTATTTTGGCGGCTTAGTTCGTATTCAATTGTCTTTTTTGCAGTAGTGAATTCACTCATCGTATTCTCTGCTCCTTTTACGATTTTTCCAGTGATTTGAAACCCTGGAATCTGCCGGTAAGTACTAAAGTTCATTCCCTCCTTATGGAAGAACGGAGAGTATTATAATATGGCTCGACATAAATGTCAAGACCTTATAAGGCCTATTTGAAACTTTGGACGTCTACTTCATTGCCGCTCTATCAAAGCTATTCGGATCTTCGTTTTTTATTAATCGCAAGTTCTCCAACTCTCGTTGTAAATTTATTACCGATGATATATTTCGCATTTCTTTTACCTGCGCCGAAGTTCTTCGAGTTGCCTCTGTAGGCATATTTATACCCCTATAAGCAGTTGGCTTGGCTAGTTCGGAATTCTTCCTTACACGCTCGAGATCTTTTTTATCTCGCTCGATACTCGCCACTACTCTTTCATGATATCTTCTATTAGACCTTCTTCTCGCCTCTCTTCGCTTAACACTCTTTTTACTTCTAGGCTGCAAATTAAACTGCACTCTTAATTCGTGAAGTTCATGAGCTAAAGATTTTCTAGACGCTCCTTTACCGCTCTCTTCATGATAAGAGTCCTTATTCACTTGAGTGTTATTTATCTGTTCAAGTATTTCTTTTGAGATTCTAATTTGACCCATATTAAATCTCCTATTGTTAGAACTTATTATAACATAATTTCTACGTTTAGTAAAAGAATACTCCTCATATACTGTTCAATGTCACAGCTGACGACATAGAAAAAGACACCACTTTCGTGATGTCTTTTTCATGGCTGGAACTTCAGGACGTAATTCGAAACCCTGAAAAATATGAGAAAGCGCTAAAGAATGTATACTATGTAGCCTATGGGCTAGGTATTACAGAGGCGTAGCTGCTTTATTGATCGTTAATATTATTGGAATATTAGCCCGGATTGGGCTTATTTTAT
>JAKSSX010000001.1 GCA_024402895.1 Candidatus Saccharimonadota bacterium | reverse complement strand
CAGACTCGCCTCGCACGTCAAAGTGGTCGCGACGATAACTCCAAAAATGACACTTTCGAATCTAAATCAATGGACTTCCAACACAAAGTCGACAATGCCTACGTTCACATTGCAAAAGATTTCAATATTCCAACCGTAGATGCAAGCCCTTCAATTGAAGAGATTCACGAATCATTAGTAAAACTTTTTGGCCTATAAATTATGCATGAATCCTGGAAACCAATTCTGCAAAACGAATTCGAGCAGGATTACTTCAAGCAGTTATCCGCCTTTTTGAGCAAATCATATTCCGAGAAGACAATTTATCCGCCAAAACAACAGGTATTTTCCGCCTTCACAACAGATTTGAACGAAGTAAAAGTCGTCATCATCGGCCAAGATCCATACCATGGACCAGGGCAGGCACACGGCCTCGCATTTTCTGTCCGCGACGGCATCCAATTACCACCATCGCTTCGCAATATTTTTAAAGAAATAAATGCCGAGACTGGCACAGAAATTCCAAATTCCGGCAACCTACGACGCTGGTCAGAGCAGGGCGTTTTACTACTAAACAATGTTCTAACCGTCGAAGCTCATATGGCCGGCAGTCATCGTGGCAAGGGCTGGGAAACTTTCACGGAGCATATCATCAAATATCTAAACGAGCACTGCGATCATCTCGTTTTCCTATTATGGGGACGCGATGCGCGAGACAAAAAAGCATTCATTGATTCTAACAAGCACTTAGTTCTCGAATCCGCCCACCCGTCACCGCTTTCAGCTCATAACGGATTCTTCGGCAATAACCACTTTGTTAAGTGTAACGAACAACTGAAAAAATGGAACAAACAGGAGATTAACTGGTAATGTCATATCTACAAACAATTCCTCAATACATTAAGGACTACTTCAAAATTCTCGAACCGGATTTTCCTGAATGGCTCGAGGAATATATCGAAACGCCAGCCATGCTCAAGCAGCAGCATATTTCTATGACTTGCGGCGTTTACTACACAAAACTTTTTAATTGCCGCGAATGGTATTCCAGCCTCGACCACTCAATCGGTGTCGCACTAATTGTTTGGCACTTTACGCACGACAAGAAACAGACTCTCGCTGGTCTTTTTCATGATATCGCAACGCCAGTTTTCAAACATTGCATCGATTTTCTAAATGGCGATTACGAAACACAAGAGTCAACCGAAGATTTAACTAGTGAAATTATCGCAAACTCTAAAGAGATCCAGGCATTGCTCAAACGTGACGGCTTTACGACGGCCGACGTCGACGATTATCATAAGTACCCAATCGCCGACAACGATACGCCTCAACTAAGCGCCGACCGCCTAGAATATTCCATGAGCAATGGCGCAATTACATACGGCGTTTTCGATCTCGCAGTAGTTGAGGAACTCTATAACGATTTAGAGGTTCAAAAAGATGAGCAGGGGAATGACGAAATCTCATTCAAGACTAAGAAATGTGCACGCAAATTCGTTTCACAAACAAGTAAACTTTCCATCTATTACCGCAATCACGCCTGCCGCTATTCCATGCAACTAATCGCAGACATTGTAAAAGGGTTGAATGACGACGGCTTGATTAGTCGCGACGATTTCTATCGCCTCAAGGAAAGCGAATGCATCGATATTATTAAAAACTCACGCTTCGCAAAAAGCTGGGATATTTGGACTAAAGCTACTCGCGTTCAGGCAAGCAAAGAAGAACCAAAAGAGCATTACAATATTCATCACCCAGGTAAAGTTCGCTATATTACGCCACTCGTAAACGGCGAACGCATTAATAAAATATGTAAAATCGCTCAGGCTGCAATCGATAAAAACCTTGCTTACGATCAGGATTTTTACGTTTATATCCCTAAAATTAAAGAACTTTAACCTAAAATTATGAAAAACTATTGACTTTTTGTCAAAAGTGTGCTATATTATAAGTATTAGGTTAACCACACGCAGATGCATCGCTACCAAGCGATGCATTTCCGTTTTCTGGGGATTTCTTCAAAACATTATCCACTACTACTCCACACGTAAAGCTACATTTTTACACGCTATTATTCTGCTAAAAATTACAGATTTCAAGACTAGCATAAGCATAATTCTTCGCGCTATAATTTAATCACGACAGCACACTTCGGTCACTGCAGTCGTAATGCGCATCGTCGCCAGCATCTTGTCATTGTGCGGGCGGCACCGAGCCGAAAACCATGGCTCACATAAATGACTCCAAAAAATTTAAATCAATTTCAAGGAGTAATTTATGAATATTATTAACAACCAAGCAAACCAAGGCGAGAAAGTAGAAGTCATGGCATTGTTTAACTACAATCGTATTCCATGCCAGCCTCTATACTTCCGCAAAGCGGGGGAGGGCGAAGTCGAGATCACTGAGACAATCAGTAGTCGCATCAAATTCGTCGGCAACTCAGCTAAGCACATTTTTCAGTGCGTAGTTGGAAAACTAAGTTGCCAGCTCGAGTTCGATACTGCGTCCCTAGCTTGGACGCTTATCGAAGGCTAACTCGCCTAAATCGAGTGAACCTCGCACTTTTCTTCAAGAATAGTCCTTCACGGGACTATTTTTGTTATCATCCACGCCGCTTCTGAATAACGAAAATTATCAGTAAGCCACCCGCGCCAATCATGCTCAAAATAATCCCAACAATTTCAGATTTATTAGCAAAGCTAAGACTACTCCCACTGCTTTTAGGTCTTAAAACGACTCCGGAATGATCAATATTGTCTGCCATATTTTCACTGACATTCTGCACCGCAGCAGCGCCAAAATTCGACGCAGAATTAACCACATTCATCGTTGAAATCTTAGGAAATTCCGGCTTTAAAATATCCTCAATAGTTTCCGAATTTTGCACCTCAATTACAGGCGCTTCATCGGAAACATCTTCCGATTTCCGTTCGATAAAATTACCCAATTCGCCAGTCGAATCCATCCAGGCCAAACTTAGAGAATAGTCAGAATTGAAATCTACATCACGTATTTCAAACTCACCCAAATCTGCGTCAATATAGCCTAAGTCAAAACCATTAAACTTAATCAACAAATACTTTCCAGCACTCTGCGTCCAATATAATCGCAACTTATCACCATCACGCCAAACAGAAATATTCTCTGGCGCCTCAATTTCGGCACCAAATCTTCCGTCATCAATAAGCGACTCATCATACATTATCGAATTACTGCGCATACTTCTAAAAACCGGACGCGTATCATTTCCAACATTCGCTTCCAGATACATCTGCGCCAAACGCGTCACGCCCCAAGAAAAAGCACTCTCTGCATACGTAACGTGACCGGAATTTTTCAAAGGATTTTTAGAGCTACCGCAAATATAATCTTCGCGATTACACCAAAGCGAATACTTGCCAGTAAGCGCACTCAATTCGTACGGCTTTCGCGCACCAAACACGCCTTCATAAGTCCTACAATTCGGCGCATAAGTTCGCCACGGCGACAAGGCACCACCATCGCAGGCAGCCGGGAACAAACCTTCACCTTCCGGCAAATAAGTATTTGGATCGCCAGCCAACATAATAAATTTCACTCGCTTAGAATCAAAGTAATCTGCCGACTGAGAAACAACCATCGCGCCCTGCGAGTAACCCACAAAAGCGAAATCCATATCCGGACAGTTCACACTCTGAACGCGATAATGCTCCTTCAATTTCGCGACGCCATCCTTAACGCTATCACCAAACTCAAACGCCTTACCGGCAGAAACAAAAGCGCCAATTAAATGTGCAGGCGTCTCAACATCAATTGCAGGATAGTCCAAATCATGAACCATCACAGAAAGACCATGACTATTAGTAATTTTCTGTGCCGACTCGACTAAGGTTTTAAACTCATTCGTTTCATACAGCCTGCCACCAGAGCCTCTCGCGAAAATAATCTCCAAATCATAGCACGGCCAATAAAACAAATCGTCAGAACCGTCAGCCGCAAAACAAATAGAAACGGCGCACAAATTCAGAATCATAATTGCTAATATTTTTTTGAATATTTTCATGCCACGAATTATTTTTCCGACCCAAGAAAAAGTGAAGCATAAGCACAACATTCTCTCTGTTATGGTAAAATATTTACATGACAACAAAATCTACTGACAACATTATTGAAGTTCAGCATTTCAAGATTTCTTTTGCTCAGAAGACCGTCATTAAAGACCTTTCCTTTAGTGTCAAACGCGGAGAAATTTTTGGCTTGCTCGGCAGCAATGGTTCCGGTAAAACCACAACCATTCGCACACTTCTCGGCCTCTATCGCGAAGATAAAGGCAAACTCCTCATTAATGGAAAGAAGTTTGAGCCAGGCGACAAAGTTCGCATCGGCTATCTTCCAGAAGAACGCGGCCTCTACAAAAAAGAGAGCGTCTTTGACGTAATGATGTATTTCGCGCGTCTAAAAGACCTCGAAAATCCAAAAGAATGGATCATGAATTACCTAAAGCGCGTCGGCTTGGAAGAATTCGCAAAAACGAAAGTCAACAAGCTTTCGCAGGGCATGCAGCAGAAAGTTCAGCTCGGCATTACCGTCATGAACAACCCAGAGCTTCTCATTCTCGACGAGCCAACCAAGGGCTTCGATCCAGTTAACCGCCGCCTCCTCATGGAAATCATCGAAGAGCAGCATCAAAAAGGCTGCACTATCATCCTTATTACGCACTATATGGACGAAGTTGAGCGTCTTTGCGACGACATCTTGCTCCTAAAGGATGGCGTCGCACGCGCGCAAGGTCCAGTTAAGGAAGTTCGCGCTAAGTTCGACAATAAATCTCTAGATCAGATCTTCGTAGACATCTACGGCGAACAGGAGGAAAGCCATGAATAAAACTCTAGAAGTAATTCGTTTCGAGGTAATGCGCAACCTCAAAAAGCCTAGCTTTTGGATTGCAGCAATTCTCATTCCTATTGGCTTCGCACTCTACATTGGTTTCGCAGCCCTAGTTGGCTACAATGCCGGCGAAAGCATGGAGGCTGGCACTAATACTACCGAACTCAAACTCGGTGTTTATGACGAGGCAAAGTATCTATCTGGCACAAAGTTCATTAACGCTGACGAAAAAGAGCAAGAAGTAGCCATCATCGAAAGCAAAGACGCTGGCGTCAATGCAGTCAAAGCAAAAGAGCTCGATGTCTTCTATTACATCAGCAAAGATTTCGCTACAGATCAAAAAGTAGAAATCTACACCAAGCCAGAAGCAGCAAGCATTACTGATGATTATTCGATGCCGATTCGCTCGCTACTTTCCATGACTGCCGCAGCGAATGTTAATCCAATCGATTTAGCGGTCGTCACTGGCGCGGTCAACTTCAATACGACCGCCTTCAGCGCCGAAGATGATCACGTAATCGATCAAGACGAAATTCTCAAAGCTATCATCGGTCCAGTAATCGCATTGGTTTGTTTCTATATTCTTCTAGTTGTTCTCGGTAACCGCCTAACAACGGCTATGGTTGAAGAAAAAGAGAACCGCATTAGCGAATTGCTCCTAACCAGCATCAAGCCAATCAACCTTATCGTCGGTAAAATTATCTCATTGATGATAGTCGGTATCGTCCAGCTTATCGTCCTTATCGTGCCGGTACTCGTCCTCTATAAAGTCGGCCTAGCAAATAACATTTTACCGGCAGATTTAGCAATTAGCTTCGATCTAGCAAGCATCGCAATGTACATGCTTCTACTCATCATGAGCTACTTCCTATTTACCGCAATGAGCGTAATCGTAGGCGTCATTTCGCCGACCGCAAAAGACGCAAACTCATACTCCGGCGTTATGATTATCATGGTCATTATGCCTATCTTTTTCGTAAACGCTTTCATGCCAAACGGCATCGGCACATTAACTTACGTCCTAAGTTACTTCCCACCAAGCGCGCCAATCGCACTCATGCTACGTGGCCTATTCGGCAACTTGCCAACCTGGGAATTCTGGCTCGGCTTAGCAGATATCACAATCTTCGGTCTTCTCGCATCGAAGTTAGCGACCCATATCTTCTGCCGTAACGCTATTGAATTTACGCCAAAAATCAACTTCAAAAAGTTATTTGGCTCACCACGCAAACAGTGGAAGAAATAAAAAATAGCCCGAAAGGGCTATTTTTTCCATTCAATTTTTATTATCTCGGCATTGCTAATATTCGGCTGGTTATCCCAACTATAATCCTCCGGTTTTCCGCCACGTAAAATAAAGCTAAGATTCTTAATTAAGCCACTATGACTCACAATTAAAACATTATCCGCAACAAGATTATCTAGCTTATCCATGAACGCCAAAGCTCTAGACATCACATGTTTGCCGGACTCAACGCTCGGATCTTTTACATAAGCATCCCAATCGATTTCATCGAGATTCTTGCCACTATAATCACCAGCGTCAGTTTCCATTAATAGATCGTCTTTAATAATCTCGATTTTACGTTCCTCACAGATTATTTTCGCCGTCTTTCGCGCACGAAGTTGCGGGGAACAGAAACATACATCAAAGTCCACATTTGCCAACTTCTTCGCAGTTGTCTCGGCCTGCGAAATGCCATCTGCATTTAACGGAACATCTGCGCGACCCATCAAAATTTTCTTCTTATTCCAGTCCGTTTCGCCATGGCGCACTAAATAGATATTCATTAACTAAAATTATAGCACCAAGAAAAAATCGCCAGCGCGAAGCCGGCGATTAATTATTAATTTGTTTTTGCTTTCCTCGAACTAATTAGCACGCGTATGGATCATTTCTTACATAGAAATCCCAATAAACTCCATTCGCGTCATAAAAGTAGTTCTGAGATCCGTCCCCATAGAAACTCTCAAAATTACGCGCCAATACACGGCCGTCATCGGTCTCACCAGAAACTTTCTCAGTAGCCCAACGTTCCAAAACGTCTCGGGCAATTTCATAGTCCTTATCAGTGTAAGTGCAGCCCGCATACCATGCGTACTGACTTGGTTGAGTAATGATTCCACTAATTGTCGTAGGCCCCCAACGTCCATTATCTAGACGATTCAAGACAGTCCAAGCAACAGCAGCACGACGATTATATGGGAAAACCCCACCAGCCTCAGCATGAATTAGCTGAGCCATCATAATCACATCCGCTTCAGTGAAATACTCATCAAAATTTACTTCTAACTCTTCCGGCTCATCTATTTCCTCAATAGGAGTAGAGATAGTCATCGGAGTCACATTAATCTCGCGAACGACAGGAGCAAGCGTAGGAGCAACAGTAACGTATGTAGTTGTAGTTGTTTCCTCAACTTCAACTTCAGTCTCAATTTCAGTTTCAATTGCTTCCACGACTTCTGTAGTCGCATCAGTAGTAGTCTCAATCGTATTTTCATCCCTCGTTGCGCCGCTTGCGGAAACAACAAATCCAAAAGATTCTATCGCAACAATAGAAGCTACGAAAAAGATAACAAATGATTTTTTTGATAATAGAATAACTAAACACCTCTCTTTTCAAAACTAGCAAAAACAAATTTTTAAGGTACAGCAAAAAGTAGCACCAATCTATATTATAGCACATTTTGCCCAAAAAGTAAAGAGAGGCGTGAGAAGGTGGTATAATTAAGCCATGATAATTTCCGAATGGCTCAAGCAGTGCAGTAACAAAATCGACCGCCTCGACGCGGAGCTTATTTTGGTAGATTTCTTAGGCGCTTCAGACCGCAGTTACCTTGTTTCGCATGCCGATGACGAGCTTTCAAATACCACTCAAATCGACGCGCAGGTAGATCGCCGCGCAGACGGCGAGCCACTCGCTTATATTCTTGGTCATCGCGAATTTTACGGTCGCAATTTTTTTGTTACGCCAGATGTTCTTATTCCACGCCCGGAAACTGAAACGATTATTGATATCGTCAAACAAATTAGTCCAGCAAGTATTATGGATGTCGGCACAGGCTCTGGATGCATCGCAATAACATTAAGCCTAGAGCTTCCAGAAGCCTCCATAAACGCCGTAGACATCTCAGATGATGCTTTACGCATTGCGCAGAAAAACGCCGCTCATCACGGCGCTAGAGTCCAATTTCATAAGTCTAATTTGCTCAATGATTACAAACCGGGACCAGGCACGCTAATCATCGCAAATCTACCGTACGTAGACAGAGAATGGGATTGGCTCGATCATCAATCGCTCGACCATGAACCTAGCCTCGCATTATACGCAGAGCAGGGCGGTTTAGCCTTAATCTACCAATTAATCGACCAATACCCAGAAAACTGCTCAGGACTCATTCTAGAGGCTGATACGAGCCAACATGATACAATCATCAAATATGCACGCGAACACGGACTAGAATTAGTCGAACAACAGGGTTTTATCCTATATTTCAAATAGCTCAAAAAAGACGCAGAACAAACTCTGCATCTTTTAATTACTTATTGCGTTTAATCTTGCTAGCAATAAGAACTACAGCTAACACGATAACAATCGCGCTACCAATAATACCCATAATTACTGGCATATTTTTCTCAACGACACCCCTAGTGTCTTGTTCCGCAATCTCGTTAATTGGCATAATTTCCGCAGAACGATGTTGCTTTTCTGATGATTCTTCCATAATTACCTCCAAATAGTATCATATCTATTTTAACGCTTGGTAATCGGAATATACATAGCTACTCGCACATACTCTTAAGTTTAGGCACTTTATATACCGTTACAGCAACATTTGTTAGGGAATCGAAGACATGCACGAAGCCTTTATAAACTTTCAATACGCATTCATTCCCGTGCAAATTCTCTTTATCTAATAAGAATGTTCTTAGTCTAGTATCATCTACGCCCTCAGGAGCATCTCCGCAAATATAAGCTTCATTTGCAAAGTATTCTATTCTTTTACTTCTTGCAATCCGCTTGCGAAAACGAGACACATAATGTTTGGTTACTTTAATGCTATAATCCGTACGCATAAATTATAGCTCCTTTGATTTGTTAGCGAGTTTCTCATTAATACGATATTCCGCCATATCTCTTATTTCTACATAAAGCCTATTTTCGCTTTTTATTCTTGCGCCTATAGCGCAGTCGGCATATTTCGATACTTTAGTTGCCGCAAAAAATTCTTTGTAATTGCTTTCGGCTAAAGTATGCATTCTCATAACTTTAGATACTATCGTTCTCAGTATTTCGATATCACTAGTAATATCCAGAATCCTACTAGACTCTCTGTAATAACTAATAGTTTTATCTAACTCGTGAATTAATTTATTTTTTTCCATTAGTATCTCTTTGTCGAGATAAGATTCGTTATCAACCTCCCGAATAGCAGAACCCAAGGCCTCATTAAGCTGATCGGTAATCTCACTCATTTGGCTGATATATTTATCTGAAGATAATATTGGTTTCTCAATTCTAGTTATTTCACTCATATTCTGTATCAACTCAGGCATCCTAAGAAGACATGAAAAGAGAGTCCCCATAAGTGGATAAATATGAAGTTCGGAAACCAAGGGCATACAACGTTCGAAAGCAAGCCATTTATCATTGTTTGGTATATCTACAATATGTACTGGTATTTCATGAAAACGGCTAAACTTTGTGCAATACGCCTCGAAGTTCATAAGTAATGGCTTACTTCCGCCATCCCTACGCCATACTTCTGGCCAATCTGGATGATTACGCCACTTCGTCGTTCCATAATTAGACACACCGTTAATTGTATTTTTTTCAAAGAACTCTATAGTGTCCTGATAATTTGTAAGTACTATACATTTTTTATCGCTAATATTTGAGGTAATCGAATATAGATATCTACTATCATGATAAACAACATATGCTAATGTTTCCAAAACGGATTTTTTAGTAGATATATCACTACTATCGATAGTCTCTCTGATTAAATTCTTTGTAATTCTCTGATTCAAGAAATCTCTCGTCGCCTGAGAATATCTCGTAGGTTTTTCTATAATTACATTTTTACCCCATGAGTGGCAAAAACCAAAAGCACCATGTGTCTTTGGTTTATTTTCAGATACAGAAAATGAATCCTGTACAAAAAGACTATTCATGTCTTTCATATTTAAATTGTCTTTCCGCGCGCTTGCGCAATTAATAATAAAGTTATTATATCATAGTTTTTCTAAAAGAAAAAACGCCAGAGTTAAAACAAATAAAAAATAGACCTCGCGGTCTTATTTCTTAAAATTTGGTGGAGCGTAAGAGATTCAAACTCTTGACCTCCTGCTTGCAAAGCAGGCGCTCTAATCAGCTGAGCTAACGCCCCATATTTGTAAAGTAGGTGGAAGCAAGCGGGGGGGCGCTCACTTCCGACTCTTATAATAGCACAGATTTTCAGAAAGTGCAACAAAAGTACAAGAAAAAAGCCCGGTTCACGTCTTTTCATGGAAGAAAAGGCGCTACCCGAGCTTAATTACCTATGTTTTTAGTTTTACATTCAGCTCTGATCAATTACTCAGTTATTTCCTCGTAGGTCAATTCTACGAGTGCTAAAACATCATCGATATCCTCAATGCGGCTTGTTATTCTCCAACCCTCAACGCAGAAGCAAGCCAGTACGGCATCGCTAAGCGCGTTGAAAGCATCATTGTCATCCTTACTGAAGTGACCATACTCATCGGTCGCGTAGCTATACTCATCATAGCGGCGATAGGTCGACTTCTGATACCATAAATCTCCGTTCGCTTTTACAATACGCCAAACGTAAGTAAAATCTTCGGTTTCGACAACTAAAGGGCTTAACACCATCAAACGATCCAAGACAGTTTTTACGATACGTTCTTCCTGACTAAGCGGACCATTAACGGCAACCTCATATATACCATCATCGGGTTCCAAATTACCAATTACTGAGACCCAATAAATAACATCCTTGAGAAAATCAGAGTATTTCTTATGAAACACACTTAAAAGCTCACACAATCCTTCGTCTTCTGGGCTAGCAATATCTTCAAAAACGCTACTTTCCAGATGTCCAACGAAGACGGGTTTATAGAAAACCACAAAATCCACGACCATATTATCGTAAATCTCACGGATATTCATGCGGTCATGAGCCTGACAGTAGTAAAATACCTCTGTCGAACCTTCTCCTTCCGCGTAATACGCCCTTTGTGCAAATATCTCTCCATCGATCTCGGCTGCGAGCCAGAAATACGATTCATCTCCATTGCCGTAATAGAATGGGACGGCGCCGGATTTTTTAAGCATCTGCTTAATAAGAACTTTGTCCATGCAATTTACCCCCTTAACATAGATAATAAAAAAATATTAATGAGCCAAATGCTTTACTAAAAACACTTAAAGATACTAACTATCTTATCAAATATATTTACAATATGCAAAGAAGAATCATAAGGCCATGGCAAACACTACCACAGAGCACTAATAGATGAAAAACCGAGTGCATATATTTAAACTCTTTCTCGAGCCCAAAGAACATCGCGCCAATCGTATACATAATACCGCCCAAGAACAACAAAACTGTACCGATTGGAGGCAAAACCGCCATTAAGTTTGGCAAACAGAGAATAATACACCAACCGAGACCAAGATAGCAGGCCATCGAAAAGCCAGCAAAGCGCTTCAAATCAATCGCATTCAGAACAATGCCGACGATCGACATTACCCAAACCACACTAAACATTACCCAAGCCGCAGCCGGATCAGTCTTCATTAAAGCAATGAGTGTAATCGGAGTATATGAACCAGCAATCAGCAAGAAAATCGAGCAATGATCGATAATTTGCATAACTTTCTTGGCGCGCTTCTTTGGATTTAGGCCATGATAAATTGCCGAAATCGTGAAGAGCACCAGCATTGAAACCGTAAAAGCTAAGCCAGTCAAAACACCAGCTGCGCCATATTCAATCGCGCCGCGAATAATACAAAGAATCAAAATCGGCACAGAAAAAGCCGCAGCAACAATATGGGAAACCATATTAAAAATCTCTTCGCCGCGCGTATAGTCTGGAAGTTCGCGATCTGCCAATTTGGTTCGTTTCTTCATCTCTTTAATTATACGCTATAATATAAATAATGCTTAAATACTATAAAACAAACCACGACACCAAAAAGCTCGAGCGTATCACAAACGCCGAAGCTGACTGCTGGATTGATCTTGTCCAGCCTACTGATGCCGAAATCGAAAAAGTCGTTCAAGAGACCGGCGTAGACCGCGACCTTCTCGTAAAGATGCGCGATGACGACGAGCTTCCACGCATTGAGGTTTCCGGCAACGCAACACTTGTCGTTTTGGACGTCCCATCTCTAGAAGATGACGGCGACGATGACGATGATTACGTTACTTACCCGCTCGGTTTTATTGCCTGCGAGAATAACTATGTTATTACGGTTTCTCCAGTCGAAACCAATACTCTAACGGATTTCAGCAAGGGAATCGTTAATGATTTTCGCACAGCAAAGAAAACTCGTTTTCTTATCCAGATTATCACCAGAACTGCAGCTAGCTACATCAAGGTCCTCGATCAGGTCTATAAATCTATCGACGCAAAAGAGGATAATATGCAGAAATCCACTAAGAACGAAGATCTCATCGATCTCCTCACTGCAGAAAAAACTCTCGTTTACTTCGAGAGCTCCCTCAAAGAAAACCGCCTCGTTCTAGAACGCATCAAGAATGGCAACGTCCTGCCGCTCTACGAAGGCGACCAAGATCTCCTCGAAGATGCAATGATCGAAAACGAACAGGCGCTCGACATGGCTGGCGTTTATCGCAAGATTCTAAAGTCTATTTCCGAAACTTACAGCGCAGTCATCAATAACAACCAGAACGACATCATGAAGTTCCTCGCTGGCGCAACTATCGTCCTTTCTATTCCAACTATCATTTCGTCGTTCCTAGGCATGAACGTCGAATTTGGCATTATCGGCGACAGTAATATGTCTGCAGTCATTATTCTTGCTGCATCAATTATCTTATCAATAATCTTTGCTATTTGGCTCAAAAAACGCGGAATGTTATAAACTAATACTATAAAGGGAGTAAATATGTCCGACCAAATCGTCAAAAAAATAGAAGTAAAGGGCGCGAGAAAAATTAAAAAATTCTCAATGCCTATCAGCCTAAACGTTATCTTGCTAGCCCTCGGCCTCTGCTTGGTAATCTGGGCAGACAAAGTAACTAGCCTCATTTCAATCGTAATGGGCGTCATGCTACTTGTCGTTGCAGCCTATGATTTCATCGCATGGTATCGCGTAGAAAATCGCAATATGTCTGACAATGCAAAACTCGTAACATCCATCGTTTTTGCAATTGCTGGTGGTTTCCTAATTATCAATAACGGCTTCCTTAAAGAATTAATTTCCATCGTTATCGGTATCTTCCTCTTAATCGAAGGCATTCTTCGCTTACAAGATACACTCAATAGCAAGAGCTATAATAAAAACTTTAACAACTCACTCATTCTCGCCTTCATCGGTATTGTTTGTGGCGCGCTCTGTCTATTCGGCAAAATCATCGTCCCAGATCTAATGATTCAAGTTATCGGCATCATGCTCATCATCTTCGCAATCGTCGACGCAACTGGCGGCATCATGATTTCGAAATCCGCAAAAAGTGCAGCAAAAACCGTCAACGCAAAAATCGTAGACGAAAAATAAACTTACTACTTCAAAAAACTCCGTCAATCAGACGGAGTTTTTTAATTGCCACAAGCCAGCAATTCTTCATTATCGAATTCCGATTCAGCCAATTCTTCGTCAAGAATTCTTAGACTATCATCATCGATATTTTCCATACAAATATAATAGCAAGAAAAATCCGGAGTAACCAAGGCAAAAGCCTATAAACTCCGGAGCTCTTTTGCATAATTTCATTACAGGTAAATATACTCACCGTTTTTATACCCGACAAGCACGTCACCAGATTGACTATCACCTTTAGCGCCATGTTCTACGCCCCAGATCGTAAAATCCTCAAGACAAGGCAAATCCTTATAATCATCCAGATTCCAGACAATAACAGATTTTTGATTGCAGTCGATTGCATATCTGTCATAGCCAACTCTCAGATAATTATTAAATCGATTCTTCGTAGGCATTGCGTTAAAGATAATAAAAAACGGATTAATACCACCTTTCCCGAAAGGTTTATACGCATTTAAGCTAGCATGTTCCGTAACAACGTAATACGTACTCGTATCGTAACCAGTATGGAACGTTGCGACTCCAATGTCGGGATATTCACACATAAATTTAAGTGTGTCTGCGAAGAACGAGCGCCAATTGTCATGCTCCTTCATGTTGTATTCGCGATAATGGTCACCATGAATTGAACAACGGGAATTAAAATTAATACTATCAGAAAAGATAATACCTTTTCCCAAATTGTCCGGTATACCATCGATGTGTGGTAGTTTTTCTGATTCCTGCCAGAAATCATACAAATGCTTTTTTGGTGGATTTTCAAAATCCCCAAAAGTTCTAAAGAACATTCTCATGCAAAACTCCTTTCTCTTAAGTAAGGATGGATTGTGTGCAACATTTATAATTATATCATATCCGTTATTTAAAGTCAAATTACATAACATTTCTGGGATTTGTCAAAAAATATACGCATCTTTGAAGCATAAGCATTTTGATGGTATAATATAGTCATGGAAACATTGTTAGTTATTTTAGGTGTGGCAAATATTTTACTGCTCCTTGTTTTGATTTTTAAAAGACCAAAGGTAGATCTCGGCAGAGATTTTGCACGCATGAATGAGCGCATGATAAAGATTGAAGGCGAAATCGACAAAATCAATCCATCTATCGATCGCAATTTCCGCGAAAACCGCAAAGAGATTTCCGACAACCTTCATATTATGCAGGCGGGGAACGAGAAAAAGCTCGAAGAAATGCGCGAAACCGTCGACGAAAAGCTCAAAGCTTCCGTCGAGAAGCGCTTTAATGAGAGCTTTAGAACAATCTCCACGCAGCTCACGCAGGTCTATCAGGGGCTCGGCGAGATGAAGAATCTTGCGACTGGCGTTGGCGACCTCAAAAAGGTCATGGAAGGCGTTAAAACGCGCGGTATTTATGGCGAAGTTCAGCTCGGAGCAATCATTGAAGATATTCTCACGAAGAACCAATATGAAGAAAATATTGCGACGAAGCCAGGCTCCAATGACCGCGTCGAATTTGCAGTTAAAATGCCGGGGAAAGAAGATAATGTTTATCTTCCTATCGATTCAAAGTTCCCAGTAGAGAATTATTCTCGCCTTATTGCTGCCTACAACAGTGGCGATTCCGCAAAGATTGCAGAGTATCAAAAAGCACTTGCAACTGACGTAAAAGAACAGGCAAAAAAGATTTCGACAAAATATATCGAGCCACCAAAAACTACTGATTTTGCAATGATGTTCGTACCAACCGAAAGCCTATACGCGGAGATTCTGCGCATTCCTGGCTTGTCCGACGAAATTCGCAAGAAATACAACATTGCAATTGCTTCACCATCTACGCTGCCGGTCATGTTGTCTGGTCTTCTTATGGGCTTCAGGACTGTCGCTATCGAAAAACGCTCCGCAGAAGTCTGGCAAGTCCTCGGTGCTGTCAAAACTCAGTTCGGCAAGTTTGGCGATTTACTAGAGGGAATCCAAAAGAAGCTCACCGAATCCGCAAACAAAATCGACGCCGCGAAAACCACTTCGCGCCAAATCGAACGCAAGCTAAAAGATGTTGAAGAATTACCTCAGGCCGAATCGATTAAGATGATTGGCGAGATTTAAACAATTCTGCAAATTTTTCTACGACCATATCCTTATATTTTTTGTCATAGTCTATCCATTTATCTGAATAAAGCAACTCTTTAAAATCGTCGAAATTTAACCACGAAACAGAGTCAACTTCCTCTTCTTGCAAAGCAAATTCATCAACATTCTTATTTATTTTTACGAAAAACACCTGACCAATTTCCCATGCGGAATCTTCGATGAATTCAAAGACAAACTCGCAATCTTTTTCGGCAATATCGACACCGATTTCTTCTTTTGCTTCGCGAATAACGCCATTAACCGTAGACTCTCCAGCCTCAACATGACCAGCGCAAGGCATATCCCAATAACCAGGATACTTCCTTTTCGCCATCGATCTTTTCTGGACTAGAATTTCATTTTTGTCGTTATAAATCCAAGTCCACGCCGGCTTATGATAAAAACCAGGGTTAGGTTCATGACACTCGCTTCTCGTTTTAATGCCTAAATATTTACCGTCTCTAGTGTAAGTATCTAGCATTTCTTCCATATAAACCTCCTGGTTATTTATTTTTCTATTCGTCTTCGTCGAAATCTTCAATTTCGAAGGTCTCTTTCAAATCTTTCGAATATTCTAGACGGCATTCGTCACAGCGATAATCGGGACCGCCGTCAATAATACAGCAACCGCCCAAAACAACTTCACCTCTCTCTGAGGCTTCAAACGTTTCAAGAGTGGGCATACCGTAGATAATTTTCTTAAGTTCACAACCGCATTTTGGGCATTTTTTCTTCATATTTTCATTATAGCATCCAAGAAAAACCCGAGCCTAGCTCGGATCTTTTCTTGTATCTGCATATCAGAATAGAGATAATTCAGATAAATTGTAATTAATTATTTTTCTATATTAAAGCCATACATTCCTAATATACCAGTAAATATTACTGCACTATATGTACTAAATCTTTCTATTAAACCAAATATCTCTTTTGGAACATTTGCACTCCCTACAGCACCTATAAACATTAGAACTAAAGATGCTATTGCAAGTAATCCTAAAAATCTCTTATTACTTTTAAATGAACCAATGGCTATAAATATTAAAGATATTATCGATAATAATACAACTATTGTAGTTATTACATATACATGCATTATTGTTTGAAAACTACCATCAAATCCACTACTCGATAATGGAAATAATGCATAACCAATTGCTGATATAAAATTCATTATCGAAAATAGATATACACCTATTCTAAATATTTTTTTAGTCTCTTTTTTTATTAATATACATACTAATGCACAACATAAGCAATTAAGTATTTTATAAATTGTTACATATCCACTTGCTGTTATAAAAGAAGGCGCATCTGTTGCAGTTAAATCACTTACTGCTTGACTCATAAAATTATAGCCCGGATAATTCATGCCACCAACTACATCATGTAATATATAAAAAACTACACTTATTACACCACTTAAACATAGCCAATTAATTAAATTTCTTTTTTTCATAAATACTATCCTTTCAAATTACTATTAATCTGAATAAGTGTCAGATAAGCATATCGACTACAAAATTGCCGTACTATTCGCTTCCATTAAATTATCAAAATCGCTTATTTTACGATGATATTATATCATTCCCGAGCATCTCGAATAATTAATCGAAAAATCAAACATAAAGAAAAAACCCGAGCCTAGCTCGGATTTTTTCTTGGCTGGGCCTGCAGGATTCGAACCTGCGAATGACGGGACCAAAACCCGTTGCCTTACCACTTGGCGAAGGCCCAATATGGACATATTTTAGCATAAAAATACGCTATAATAAAGCCAATGATAGACACAAACAAACCATATGTGCCGCCAGCAAAATACCAGGCGCCAAAGTTCAATCCAAACAAAAAACCTGCCAAGGTAAAAGGCTTCACAGTAGCCAGTTTCTTCGCATTACTTGGTATTTATCTCGCAAAATACGTCCTAGACTTCATCCTTTTGCCGCTCATTTTTCCGCAGCTCTATCCATTCAGCATCGCCGCAATCGTTATCTGGGTTATCGAAACAATCATCATAACCGCACTCTGTATTAAATTCGTATCTGGCTTCGGATACTTTTATATTCCGGCATGCTTAATCTATGCAATCGGCGTCGCAATTTATCCAAACAGCGTCTTTATGTTCGGCCCAATCATTCCGCAAATCTTTGGCGGAGCAATCGCCTACACTGCAAGCAGAATCATTGAGCGCGCAGTTATGTGGATCTTCATCGGCGTATCCTTCATTAGAATGTAATATGTTACAATAAAAAGGTTATGAAAAGCGCTTTAATTTCTACGCGTGGCCTCAAAAAAATTTATGGCAAACGCGACTCAAAATTCGAAGCACTAAAGGGCATCGACTTAGATATCCATAGCGGCGAATCCGTAGCAATTATTGGTAAATCCGGATCCGGTAAATCTACATTGATGCATCTTTTAGCGCTTCTAGATAAGCCTACTGAAGGCTCCATCAAACTTAATGGCAAAAATACCAGCAAACTCAAACAGGGCAAGCTTAATCGCCTCCGCAATAAAGAATTCGGCTTCGTCTTCCAGAGCTTCTTTATGAACTCAAACGATAGCGTTCTAAACAACGTTATTCTTCCGCTAAAGATCGCTGGCATCCGCCGCAGCGAACGTCGCCGTCGCGCTCTTGAAGCTCTAAAGACCGTCGAGCTTGAAGACAAGGCGAAAAACAAGGCAAACGACCTTTCTGGTGGCCAGAAACAGCGTGTTTGTATTGCTCGCGCACTCGTCAATAACCCAAAAATCATCTTCGCAGATGAGCCAACCGGTAACCTCGATTCCGCAACTGGCGCAAAGATTGAAGAATTACTCTTTAGCCTCAATCGCAACAAGGGAATCACCCTTATCGTTGTCACCCACGATGAAGAATTAGCAATGAAGTGCGATCGCCAAATTCGCATCGCAGATGGCCAAATCGTAGCTGACGGCGTCAGTGGCGCAAAACATGACCCAAAGCTAATCGAAGATGAAAATCTCGATGGCATGCGCGACAAAAATCACACAAAAGAAATTGAAGTGGAGGAAAAATAATGAAGGTTCTAGATATTATCCACGACGCAAACTCCAACCTTTGGCGCAGCAAGCTTCGCAGCTTCCTAACCATTCTTGCCATTTTCGTTGGTAGTTTCACAATTATCCTTAACTCCGCAATCAATGCAGGCGTAAACCAATTCCTCGATAAACAAATTGAAAACATGGGCGGCGAAGGCTATCTCGAAATGATGCCAAAATCCACCTATGATAGTATCTCCAGCATGCTAAATAATAATGGCATCATTGAATATACTGAGGAAAGAGATAACGGCGAAACTACTAGCTATATCAAGGACGAAGAAGTAGAGAAGGCTAAAAACCTCGACGGCGTCGAATCCTTCTATCTTCTTTCCAGTGCAAGCGCTGACTATGTCACTAGCAAGCGCACCGAAAAACGCTATCGCGCGATGATGAATCTCGTCGTTCCTGGCATTACCTTTGATATGTCGAATGGTAAAGCGCCAAACACAGACGAAAACGCAGATTACGAAATTGCTATCAATGAAGATCTCGCAAAAGCTCTCGGTTATGAAAATATTGCAGAAATCGTTGGCGAAAAAATTCAGATCGCAGTTCCAAACACTCTAAAGTGTTACTCGACCATTAAGCGCAACGAATGCCAGACTATTATAGAAGCGACCGTCGTCGGCACACAGGCTCCAGGCATCCTTTCTATGGCCGGTAGCCGCGCCAACATGGCTCTTTGGAATCGCATCAACGAAATCAATACCGAAGGCCTTCCTGAAGGCTCTCAGCACAGCTATCAAGCAGTCGCAAATGTTGACCCAGAAAAGAAAGACGAAATTAAAAAGCAGCTCGAAGAAATCGGTCTCAGCGCTATGTCCGTCGAGGATGAAGCTGGCATGTTCCAGACCTTCTTTGACGCTATCCTAATCGTCTTTAATATCTTTGGCGCAATTGCACTCGTTGCAGCTTCCATCGGCATCATCAATACGCTATTTATGGCCGTTCAGGAGCGCACTCGCGAAATCGGTCTCGATAAAGCACTTGGCATGAGCAACAGCAAGGTCTTCCTTAGCTTTACCGCAGAAGCAATCATGCTTGGCTTCTGGGGCTCACTATTCGGCATTGTCGTTTCGATGATCGTAGGCGGCATCGCAAACAAAGTTGCAACCGAAACCTTCCTCTCAGATTTTCCAACCTTCCAGTTGACTATCTTTGAGCCTTGGACAATGATCTCAATCGCATTAATCATTATGTTTATTGCATTCCTCGCAGGTACACTTCCTGCTCGCAGAGCATCCAAGAAAAACCCAATCGACGCATTGCGTTACGAATAAAAAATTGACCCTCGTAAGAGGGTCTTTTTTGATACTGGCAACAATTACGGTATTGGTATTAGCCTATAGACGTTGCATACCCATAAAACCATGAGAATAAACAACACAACCATTGAAGCTCTCATTGCGAAATACATCGCATTGTCCGCAATCCTCTCTGGCACCTTCTTAATCATAACGAACGGAGCAACGAAAATCGCAGCCGCAATTATAACTAAGAACTCGTAGACAAGCAAATTAATTACAAAGAATAAAGTCGCTATGCCTGCATTTTTTAGAAATTCAGCCAAAGTAGGATCAAACAATGAAACACCGCTTGATGCCAATAATGTACATGTACCCGATAACATAGAGCGCGCACCCCCGATCCGGATTTTTTAGTTACAAAGTACCATTTACTATTTTAGCATACTTTGGTGAAAAAGTCAAGATGCTTACGCTATCTTCTGGCGTTTCTTGGCGACAATATTCGTTAAGAAAATGAATAGAACACTAAAGCCAATCACAATCGCGAACTCGATTAGAATTGGCAATAATGCATCAAAATCGAACGCCTCTAACCCGGCAATTTTACTGTTTGCATTAATGTAATAGTAGCTTGGTAAAACATGCGCGAAAGCAAGCACAGAATCAGGCAAATACTGCGCAGGAACAAATGCGCCGCAAAGGAAACTAGAACCAAGCGCAATCACAATCTGAACACCGTTTACAGCACTAGCATCAAGCGCAAAGGTACTAATGAAATACGCAATCGATGTTGCGCAACCAGCGAACAGAAGCGAGTTTAGAGCAAATAGCAGGCCGTACTGAGTTAACATAATATCTGCACCGATTGCGAAAATGCTAAGTGCGAAATAGAAGGCCCAAGCCGCAAGAGAATATAGGCAGCAGTTCTTCAATAGAACGCGATTCATCTTCTTGATATCCATGCTACTAATCAAGTTGCGTTTTCTAAGCTGCGTGCGATTAAAGGCAGACATAATTAGACAAATAATCGTAATGAAGCAGGAGAGAATTGAATAGCTTGCAAAGTTAAAATATCTCTCAGCCTTTGCATATTTCGAAGTATCGACAGCTTTATCGATCGAAACCTCAACACTATTTTCCATCTGCGCATCAATCTTACTAATCAATTCTTGCTCACTAATATTAGTCTTCGCGTAAGCTGAGGCAGTAGTTAAATAACGACTAATCATCGTTTTAGCTAGCTCGGCAGAATAACCAGCAGATGAGCGAATTTTCACCTCAGGATTATGGTTGAAAGTCATATCGGAATGGAAATTTTCCGGAATGTCTACGACCGCAATCACGTTTTCATAGAAGAGCGCATCTTTCAAACGATCGTCATCTTCATAATCAGTCTTAATCTCAGCATGCTTATCAATATACTCGATAAAATTCTTCGTCAGACCAATATTTTCGTCGTGATTAAAAATCACAATGCTAGGCTCAGCTGCCTCAAACTGAGAAGTCGAAGAAGTCGACGAAACGCTAATCGCACCAAACAATAAGAGAATAATCGTCGGCGTGATAATAGAGCTAATATTCTTTAAAACAATCTTCCAAAAGGCTTTAGATACTATCATAGCGTTGCCTCCTCAAGCTCTTAATTGAAAGTACAAATAGAATTGCCGAAATCAGAACCAATGTGCCAGCATTAATCCAAAAACGCGTTAGATCTTCGTAATAATAAAGCGAATAATAACCATCCGTAATTAAACCAACTGGGCTAATTTTATTCACAAATGGCAACAATTCATCAAAGAAAAGCTTCATGCCACCAAACATACCAGCGAACAAACTGCCAACCATTGTTACCAAAACAACAATGACATTTTTAGCCGATTCACGCGTCTTCAAAATAACCGACAAGAACATACCAAGCATCGTCGCGGTTAGGCTTCCGAGTGCCGCGAGAAGACAAATCAACGGGATATTATCTCCATATTCGACACCAAGAATATAGCGAGTAAAGAAAATCAAAGCAATCAACGAAATAAATAAGAGAGTATAACCAGCAAGCAAATTACTAGAAACAATTACGCCTTTACGAGTCGGTGCAACTGCAACGCGTTTGCCACGATTCGTAATGTTAGGCATGCAACGATTCATCATCTCGCAACTCAACATCGCACCTTGCATACAGGCCATCGCAATCAACGAGAAGAATTCAACAGAAACCATATTCATAACATGCGATTCATCCTTAATATTTGGCTCAGTTTCAGAAACAATCTTTACGGCATTCTGATAAATCGCAGAAATATCAACCATCTGACCAGCATTTTTCGCAATCTCACTCAAAGCGATATCATCGATCATTTTTGCACTCTGCGAAACCTGCTCGACAGCCATTTTCAAGACGGTCTGATTAGTGCCATTTTCTTTAATTTTGATTTCTTTTTTATCGCCTTTTGCATAAACGTAGCCATCGATTTTGCCGTCATTTAATAGTTCTTCAGCATGCTCCATATCGGACAATTCAATATTAAATAAACGCTCGTCGCCTTCGCCTAAAGTCTTAAAGGCTGTATCAAAAATCTCATCCTTTTTATATTCTTCGTCATTCACGACCGCAATATCAAAAGGCTCAAAAACATCAAAATCATGAAGACGCGCAAAGGCCATATTAAAGAAAAGCGCGAGAATAAACGGGAAAGCTACAGTCCAAAAAACCATCATACGATTCTTTAGTAAAGCCTTCAAAGAATACTTATAACTATGCCAGAACATTAGTCGCGCAAATCCTTACCGGTTAATTCTAGGAAGACGTCATTTAGAGTAGGGCGCTCAGCAAAAATTTTCTTGTAGTTAATCTTATTCGTCTTCAAATATTCAATCATATCGATAAGATTATTCTTGCCTTTGCTGTATGAAATTTTGAGAACCCCATTGTCATATTCAACTTCGCTAACGTTCTTAATTTTCTCAAAACCGCTCAATTGATTTGGCGCCAAATCAGCAACCTCAACCGTTACTTTTTCCTCAATCTTCGCTAGAGCCTTAAGCTCATCGTTGGTGCCGCTTGCAATAATTTTGCCATGATCGAGAATAATCACGCGATCGCACAAAATCTCAACTTCTTCCATATAGTGAGTTGTATAAACAATTGTCGCACCATCATCGCGAAGCTTCTTAATGCCTTCGAGAATGTTATTGCGGCTCTGAGGGTCCACCGCAACAGTTGGCTCGTCAAGAAAGATGAGTGAAGGTTTGTGCGCAATGCCGCAAGCAATGTTTAAACGACGCAACAGACCGCCAGAAAGCTGCTTTGGATACTGACTCTTATTGTCTTCAAGGCCAACAAGTTTTAAAGCATCATCAACATACCGCTCACGCATCTTTTTATCGTCAATATAAAGGCCGCAGAAATAATCGATATTACCATAGACAGTCAACTCGTCGAACACGGCAACATCCTGAAATACCACGCCAATCTTAGACTTAATATCATAAGCATCAGGCGCCATTTCTTTGCCAAAAATCTTAATTTTACCATCCTGAAAATTAAGAAGAGATAAGATGCAATTCATGGTTGTAGATTTGCCAGAACCATTCGGACCGAGAAGGCCAAGAATCTCGCCTTCCTGCACGTTGAAACTCAAATCATCAACGGCTTTATTATTTTTATAACTTTTCGTTAGATGTTTTACTTCGATAACGTTTTTCATTACTATTATTATAAGATATAATTGACACTAATATGATCGCAAAAATCGACAAATTAGTACCAGGCGGACAAGGCCTTGCCACACTAGAAGATGGCAAGAAAGCATTTCTCTGGAATGCGCTTCCTGGCGAAACCGTAGAATTTGAAACCACCAAGGACAAGCGCAGCTACTGCGAGGGCATTGCGACAAAAATCGAAAATCCTAGCCCATATCGTGTAGAACCTAAAGACGCTTGCTATCTTTCCACTAGCCCATGGCAAATCATGGATTACAATTACGAGCTCGAGCAAAAACAGCTACTCGTCAAAGAGTGCTTCACTCAGCAGCATATCGACGTTAATCCGGAAGCCACTGTCACTGACGGGAAAGACTATTTTTACCGCAACAAAATGGAATACGCGCTCTACTGGGACAATAATGACGAAAAGATTTATCCCGCATTTCATATGCGCGGTTCTCATCGCAAAATGACTATCACTCAAAGTAGCATTGAACGCCCAGAAATCTTCGCGAAAGCAATGGAGATTTTCGACAGACTAAATGCCGAGCACGCAGAAGCTCGCACCTACCAATCTATGCTTATGCGCTGCGATCAAAAAGGCAATACTAGTGGCGACCTTTTTGTAAACGGTCAGCCTCATCCTCAAATGCCAAACCTTACCGATACTTTAAACGGTCAAAGTTACAGCTATTCACCAAACGGATTTTTCCAGATTAACTTACCTGTTTACGAGATGGTTCTGAAGGAAATCCAGAAACATATCACAACTACGAAAGTCCTAGATTTATATTCTGGCGTTGGCAGTATTGGCCTTTCCGTTGCGCGCGACAAAGACTTAACCTTAGTCGAAGTTAACGGTGCTGCTTACGAGGAAATGCAGAAAAATGCAGCCGGAACAAATGCAAAATGCGTACTTGCAAAATCTGAAGACGTTACAGAATATGTAACCCCAGATTGCACCGTAATTCTCGATCCGCCACGCGCTGGCTGCGATCAAAAACTTATCGATAGACTTAATGAAGTTAAGCCAACTTCAGTTATTTATCTATCCTGCAACCCGGTAACGCAAGCTCGCGACATCGCGCTTCTTTCAGAAAATTACAAAATCGAAAAACTTACACCATACAACTTCTTCCCGCATACACCACACATTGAATCACTAGCGATTCTTACGTTAAAATAGATGTATGGAATTTGAAAAAGCCTACAATAACCTCAACGAACAACAGCGCCAAGCTGTAGATCATATCGATGGACCACTACTTGTTATTGCTGGTCCAGGCACCGGCAAAACACAACTACTTTCTGTCCGTGTCGCAAACATTTTAAAACAAACTGACGCTACTCCGGAAAATATTTTGTGTCTTACTTTTACCGAGGCAGCCGCAAGCAACATGCGTCATCGTCTCGCAGATTTCATCGGTCCAGAGGCTTATAAAGTTCAAATTCACACTTATCATTCTTTCGGTTCTTATATCCTGCAAGAGCATCGTCCAGACCTTAAAAATAGCATCGATGATATAGGCCGCTTTCAACTCATTCGCGATATTCAGAGCAAGCTTAAAATTACCTCTCCGCTCCGTGACGAAAAACGAACAAAAGACATTATTAAGGCAATCGGTAATTTAAAATCTGCCGCTATCAGCGCTGATGATATTGATAAAATCATTTATCGTAACAGGGAAGATAATGCTGCAATTCTCAGTGCAATCGATCTAGATTTGCAACAAATTAGCAAGAAATATCCAGCAAATATTCCACACTATCAGGGTATTCTAGAGGCCTTAAAAGATTTCATTAATGATGCCTCAGAATACATTACCGACCGCGTTGAGCCACTTGCTCATATTTATTATCGCAGCCTCGCAGACATCTTGTTGAAGTATGATGGCGAAACTAGCATCGCTACAGAACTACGCGCCTGGCGCGATAAATATTTTAAAAAAGATGCAAGCAATCGTTATGTTTTTGGCGACGCAATCGCAAACGAAAAGCTCGCCGATCTAGCCATTATTATGCGCCAATACTCTGAGGTTCTTTCAGAGGGCGGACTATATGATTATGAAGATATGATTTTAATGGCTATCGATTTGCTCAAAAACGATGCCGAAAAACGTTTTAACGCCCAAGAGCGTTTCCAGTATATTCTTCTCGATGAATATCAGGATACAAATGACGCTCAAAGTCAGCTCGTAGCTCAGCTAACCGACAATCCAAATAACGAAGGTCGCCCAAATATTATGGCCGTCGGTGATGACGATCAGGCTATTTACGGCTTCCAGGGCGCAAGCAGCTCGAACTTCTTTGAATTTGATGCAAAATATCATCCAAAACATATCTTACTCAGTAAAAATTATCGTTCTAGCGCAGAAATTCTAGGACTCGCACACAACGTAATCGAACAGGGCACAGATCGTTTCTGTACGGCACCAAATGTCGCAATCGATAAAAACATTACTGCTGAAAATCCGCCAGAAAAAACCCACATTGAGTATCGCGAATTCAAGAGTTATCAGGCGGAATACTCGCACGTTGCTCGCCAAATTAAAGCTCTATTAGACAAGGGTATTCGCGGCAGCAAAATATCTATCATTGCGCCAAAACACAAGCATTTGATTTCAATTTTGCCTTATCTGCATGCTCTCGATATTCGCGTTTCTTACGAACGTCGCGAAAATATTTTGGATAATCCAAAAATCGCAACCTTAGTAGAATTCTGTAAATTCCTACAGGCAATTTCCGAGCAAAATCTCGATCGCGCTAATCAATACTGCTTCCATCTATTCTCGTTGCCAGAATGGGGAATTAGCTCTCAGGAAATCATTTCCTTGATTAGTGACGCTCGCACGAATCGCAGCACTATTATCGCCGAAATGCAAAAAGAAGAACGCTCAGACAACGTCAAGAACGCCATTAACTGGTGTGTCGAATTAGCATCAAAAATCAGCTCATATTCCGCTGAATATATCATCACTCAAATCGTAGCAAAGGTATTTTCCGACACGAGCGATTACGACTTCTATAGCAATCTCAACACATTGCGCGACGGCATCTTCGCAAAACAGGCAACCAGAGTACAACTCCATGATTTCGTCACAAAACTTGAAGCTTACGAAAAAGCAGAGCTTCAAATTCAAGACCATTCACCATATCATGAGTCCGACGATGCGGTAGTTATTCAAACTATTCACTCCAGTAAGGGCCTCGAGTATGAATACGTATTCCTAATCGCCGTTGACAACTATAACTGGTCAGACGCGAAAGGTAATACCGACAAGATTACATTACCTCGCAACCTCGAATATGTTCGCCATACTGGAGACTCGGCCGACGAAAAACTCAGGCTCTTCTTCGTCGCAATCACACGCGCAAAAGCAGAACTTCTCATGAGCTTTAGTACGTCAGATTTTGCCGGCAAAAATGTCGATCGTCTCAAATTCCTCAACACCTACGAAAAAGACAATAAAGTCTTTAGTCGCACTATTCCAGAACAATTTAATGAGGTTATTCCAAGTACTAGCGCAGAACTCGAGCCAAGAGATATTTCGCCTTCATTATGGTTCGATAATTACGTTCCGGACGACGAGGTACGCAAGAACCTCTACAAACCAAAAGTCGAGCATCTTCGCCTATTCCCAACTCAGCTTAATGCCTTCCTAGACGTCGAATATGCCGGCCCAATTGCATTCCTGAAGTCGTACATTATCGGCGTTCCGACCGAGAGCAATTTCTTCATGAATTATGGTAATTTTGTCCACGAAATCATGGATAAGATTAATAAGGAAAATATTAGCAACAAAGACGCTTACGAGCATTTCTTAAAACTCATCGACGATGCTGATATGACCGAGGATGAAAAACGCGACCTGCGCGATCGTGGCGATGCCGAAATTCTAAAATTCCTCGAAGCGCGCGGTGACCAGCTTCGCGATACTAAAGCCGACTCGGAGCATAGTTTCTTTAGTGAAAATATCATGCTCGACGATATTCCACTTGGCGGCAAAATTGACCGCATTGAAATCGATGAAGAGAGTAAAACTATTACTGTTGCTGACTTTAAGACTGCAAAACCAAAATACAAGTGGGACGACAAAAATAACTCTGTTCTCAAATATAAACTCCAGCTCTACTTCTATAAATTCCTTATTGAAGATAGCCGCGATTACAAGAACTATAAAGTTACCAAGGGCCGCATCGACTTCATCGCGCCAGGCGAGAAGGGTGACATTAGCTCGCTCGAACTAGATTTCGACGACGAAGAGGCAATTAAAATTAAGCAGCTCATCAAGATCGTCTACGCGAAAATTAAAGCGCTCGATTTTCAGGATGTCTCAGAATACAGTAAAATAATTGACTTCATAGATAGTCTATTCGCTCAGTAACTAGGTAATTAAGTCACAGCCGTCTTTACGACGGCTGTATTTTTTATTTTAATAGTTGACAATCGAAAAATACTGTACTATAATACAAAAAGTTTTTGACACCACCCCCGTGTCAGTCGTTCATTCAAATTATTCTTCCGATCCAGAAAGGTGGTGATAGTATGGCTTTCGGAAAATGTGCACACTGCGGCACTGTTACTTACTTAAATCATAACGATTTATGTAATAATTGTGCAACATATCCCGGCAACAACAATCCATCCCCAAAGTGGGGCACTTGCACTAAGTGCGGCAAGATGGCAGAGGTTAATGTTAACGGCGTATGTTCCAGTTGTAACACTGGCTCCAAAAAGGGCTGGTGGTAACATAACCGCGCACCCCAGATAGCTGCCACTCATTCGTGACAGCTATTTTTTTATGCTAAAATATAAATATCAAGCTATGCTTCGGCCACTGGCTTTGATTCATAAATTTCCGACGCCAAAACTGCGTCACCTACATCTATAAACTCTAGTAACTAAGGATTTTTATGAATCGAACTTCTTATCAAACACCACTCCATGAACCAATCGAAGTAGACGCAACTTTTTCGCGCACCATACTTGGTCATTGTCGACCAATCTGCTTCCGCACTAACTCCGGCAGAGAAGTCATCATTAGCGAAATTGGCCTAGTTCACCCAAAATATGACGGCCTAAAAACAACCTTCGCTTTTGACGTCACGGACGGTTCCACTGATTATCGCATCACACTCGATAGCGAATCGCTCAACTGGTTCTTAGAATTCGAAGGAGATCAATATGCCTGAGATTTTACGCCGCCCGCCAAATGACATTCTTTACGTCGATCTAAACTCCTGCTTCGCAACAATCGAGCAGCAATGCCGCCCAATGCTACGCGGTCGCCCAGTCGCCATCACGAATCGCCTCGTTCCAAATTCGTGCATTATCGCCGCCAGCTACGAGGCAAAGGCACAAGGCGTAAAGGTCGGTATGCGCAGTCGCGAAGCTTCAATTATCTGCCCGGACCTTATCTACGCTGAAACCGAGCCAGACAAGTTCATTTTCGTACACGAAAAGCTCCGCAATATCATGAATAGCTATTCACCCTCGGTTGTCATGAAATCTATCGACGAAGGCGTAATCGATCTCACTCGGGCGCCAAAACATATCTATGAACGCGACCGCTTCGAGTTGGGGCTCGAAATAAAACAACGCCTCAAAGACGAAATCGGCTGCTATATGCGCTGTAACGTCGGTATTGCCAGCAACCGTTTTCTAGCCAAACTCGCCGGCGAGTTGCATAAACCAGACGGCCTAGATGAAATAACAGAAGAGAATCAGCGCGCAGTTTTTGCCACACTAAAACTTACAGATCTGCCCGGGATTAATGTCCGCATGGAAGCCCGTCTCAATGCGGTTGGCATTTTTACGCCGCTTCAATTTCTGGACGCCGACGAAGCGACATTAGTAAAGCTAGTCTGCAAAAGTATTGACGGCAGTAAATGGTATCGCCGGCTTCGCGGTATTGAAGTCGACAGTACTACAAGCGATATAAAAACCATCGGCAGGCAATTCGTCCTAGACGGCAAGCATCTCTCGCGCAATGAAATTGAAGCACGCTTCGTACATCTCGCCGAAGATGTCGGCTACCGTCTTCGCAGCAAACAACTCTATGCTCGCGGCATATATGTATGGACCTATGACTTTGAAGATGGCTACAAACATTGCCAAACCATAGCAAAAGAAGCTTTCAATAGCGACGCAGACATTTCAAGATTCGCCCGTCAGCTCTACAATAAACTGCCAGACGCCGCGCGCATAATTGGCATTACTCTATATAAGCTACAGGCTCAGCCAGACCAGCAGCTCTGTCTTTATCAGGCGCAAAAAGATCGCATAAATGCCGTATGTATCGCCGAAGACAAAATAAACCTTCGTTTCGGTTCACGAAAAATCCATTCCGCCGACAGCCTCGGCACTGATCAAGTAAAATGCAAAATTCCATTCGGCTCAACTCGTTATTTAGACCATTCAATTTAAGCAGAATGCTTGTGTTTTTCTAAACGCTTCTGCTAAAATATGCTTATGAATGTGGGAGAAGTGGAGAATCCTGGCACATTCGATTCGGAGAAGAAAAAAGCGAGTACCGCCCCTGAAAACGGCGACGGTAAATCTTTAGAATCGAGCCGGATAAGAGACCTCGACGAGCCAATCGGCGATGACGGGGTGAATTATGACGTCTACGCAGACGAAGAAACAACAAATACTACTGCAACAACAGAAGCAGAGATAAATTTTTCTGCCGACGATATTCGTAAACGCAAAAAAACTGAATACTTCGTCAATATTAGAGGCGCAGAAAAGATTAAGCGCGAAGAAGAAAAGCGTCAAGCAGCGCACGAAAAAGAAGTGCTCAACGCTGCTCGCCGCGAGGAAAAAGAAACAAAACGCGCCGAAAAAGCAGCAGCCGAAAAACGCGCTCGTGAAGAAAAATATAGAGGCGCCGAAGAAAAAAATATCCACAAAGAATTCATTGCCGAAGAAAAACATGCTCGCAAAGTTGAACGCGCTGAAAAGCATGCACATGAACTAGCCGCCTACAAAGAGAGGCGCCACAAAAGGCTAGAAAAGATCAAAAATCTCACTTGGACCGGGAAACGCAAAATTATCCCAATCACTATTTTCATTCTCGCAATCTCCACAACCCTAGGGTATGTCTTTATTCTAAAACCTCAACTAGAGCAGCAACGCATCGCTGAACAAGAGCGCATTCGCAAAGAAATGCTTGCAAACATCGATACGGAAGCTTCCAGTCTCGCCGTCAAGATTCTGAACGAAGCAGAAAATGCAAAAGGTGCAGGCTTATCGCAGCAGCAATGTGATCGACTCTTTATTGATGCTATTGAAGCCGCCGAGAATGATGCTCAATTGGTTATGCTGACCATACAATACGCAGATTACAATTATCGCATTTATCGCGATATCGACTCCGCATTGGAGATTCTAAATACCGTAGCTGGAAAATATTCCACAAAAATGCAGGCAGAAAGATTTGGTGGCATAGCTATATACTTCTACAAAGAAAAAGGCGACGAGGAAGCAATCGAGAGATACGAGCATTTACTATACACTATTAAAACTGGTGAGTTTAAGGAAAACTTGAAAGAGAGACTGGAGATAAATAATGAGTAGGAGAATATTCTACATCTTACTAATATGCATTACCTGCCTCCTAGCAGCTCTAACCCCAACAGCAGTAAAAGCTGATGATGCTTGGATTAGTGGCGACTACGGCGGCGGAGGCGGCGGCGGAGGCGGCGGCGGAAGTGGCGGCGGCGGAAGCACTACATGTGAACCAGCAACCCCAAGCCTCGAATGTTCTGGCGTATCTTGGATATTTTACCAATACACTGGCGGCGCAGCAAATATCAGCAATGCCGGAATAAGATTTCCAGAAAACACTACTACGTCCGATAGTCGCCTACCAGAGATTTCTCAAAAGTGCGCCACGTATGGCGAAGGTACTGGTTTTTGGCACTTTGGCAGAAATGCAATGGCTAAGGGAGCTCTCTGGAATGCGTCCATAGTGATGACGAGTAATGGTTCTTATCGCTCCGTAAGCGCTCCGGCTTTAACAACATCTTATCTTTGGTCATCTACTAAAAAAAGTTATATTCATTTTGCAACAACATCCAATAAAACAATTACTGATAAATATAGCTGGTACAAAGGCAGTCGCAACCAAACCTCTTTTTATTATCCAGCAGAAGATAAAACTTACTATTATTCACCGCACCATATTCTCTATAAAAACAATGTCGAACTATATTCTGCTGCCAGATATGCAACCCACACGGGCGGCACGGCAGGTACAACAACCGATAACGTGTACAAGGCGTTTCGCGAAGCCTACAAGGCAGCAAGAGGCGTAGATCTGCCAGAGAATGGCAGTATGGAAAACGAAGGTGCCGGCCTCTACGCTTTCTGTTGGGGAAAGGACATGAATGGTGGAGTAACATTTAGTGGCAAAGTTACTGTTACGGCTAACGGGAAGAATAATGGCGGTGATTCAGTTGAAGTTACATCCGACACGTTTGACCTAAAAGCAGATCATTACATTGCTCGCGGAGATGATATATACAATAAGTCCGCTAGTTCGTCATGGAGCTATTCTGGCGATGCTGGTTCCGGTAGTGGAAAAAAAGATTTTCCTACAAAAAATTCCGGAGACCAATTTGTTGCCACTGGCCGAAACACTAGCAAGCAATCGCCAGCACCAGGAGAAACAAAGACTTATTGCTCTACATTAACCTACACTGGCTCAATCGACGGCAACGGTAATCCTGGCGCAAATGCCTCAGTGCAAGGCTGCGTAAAAGTATACCGAAAACCAGTAACGTCTTCCGCCTTTACGGCTAAAGTTAGTTGCTATGGGCATGCTGGATCCAATAGTACTAACGCGTGCGGTCAAACCGTAAACACGAACAGTAAAGAGTGGACAATTACTAACCATGGCTGGGTAGATAGTAGCACCGGCAATATCGGCGGACATATCAATGTCGGCGCATCATCAGTCGGTGGTGGGCATCTATGGTCACACTCCGCTCCACAATCCGGCTTTGGCGTATCCGGAAGCTGTATACACTCCGACAGGTTATATACTTCATATAGCTATACTGCTGACCAAAACAAGATAAGTCCAGGTCCTTCTTCTGGCCTTACATTAAAATCGACTGGTACGCCAGATATGCCAGACGAAGGTGGACACCCAGGTGATAAAAATCTTCATCACGACGGTACATACTACTGGCAGTGTAATTCCTATGGCTGGAAAGATGTAGGCAGCGGAAATGGTACGCATGCCGTAGATAAAAATGGAGCTATCACCGAAACGGCTGGAGGCAATTTGAGATGGGACTGTCTTTCCGGTGAATGGAAGCCGCACATGGTACTGTGGTTCGAAGGATGCGAAAACGATAGCACAAACCTCCATACATACGATAATGCATATAAAACTTCCGACTGGAATCAAAACGACGATGCTAGGCTAAAGCTTCTCGGAAATAATGAGCATGTAGACGTCCAAAAATGTTCTACCATGCAAGCAACCAGCAATTATAGCAACGGCAGTTGGACTGATTCTAATAGCAAAACCGGCTGTACGACTATCAGACGCTGGCGTCGTCACGTTAATTTCGAAAAGGAAGAATCTGTAATTAAAGCCGATCCAGGTCCAACCGCAACAACCAAACGCGATAATAACAGTACTTTAAATGTGTCTAGTACAAATGGTAAATTTACTATTAAGTTTACCTACTCTCTAAAGCGTACAAATACAATCAATGCCTACGATACAGGTGCTGAAAATATTGAAGTTACGAACTACTGGAAATCTAAAGAAACTGCATTCGCTATGGACGGCAGTAACCACGTATACGCAGTTAACGGTACATTCAATGCAATACATGACTATGGCGAATTCACGTCAAACCAGGCAAACAAATCAGCTGTAGCTGGCACAAAAACCGAAACTGTCACCGGTACACTCCATTATGGGCAGAAAGTTAAAATCTGCAGTAACCTATACTACGGTAGTCGCGTTAAAGAAACCGACGATGGTTCAGCAGTAGAAACGAATGGTGGCGGCGAAGCAGGTTGTATTACTATTACGCGCGACGAGGCAGACTGTGGCAACGTCGTCAGCTCTAACTCCGAATCATTCCATTTCTCACATCAAAAAGGCGATAACGTCGCAAAGATTGGTGTCATGAATAAAACTACCGGCATGAACAGTATGCTCTATACGAACTGGTCCTACGACCAGGGCAACATTAATGCAGTTGGTATTTGGGCACGCCCAGGCGACTTAATTAAATATAGAATCGAATATTGTATGGCCGCTAACTACGGTCACGTAGTCCAAACTGCAGACAATATTAATACACATGCGGGTAATACCGACGCAATCATGTCTGGTGATAGTGCTGGACGCACGACTAACGACACGAATAAAGTTAGCGCAGACAAACGCAGTAACTATCTATTCGGCGATAGCGTATCATCATACGATGGCACTAAGACTACCGCAGTCCCAATGCACTTCACGATTTACTCGAATAATCACCTCAATGTCGATGCTAGCCTAGCTGGTATCATTGGCTACAAAGTTTCTCCAGGCGCCAGCATGGATAACTACGGCTGCCCAGTCGGCGACGGTACAGCCATCAATACTATTGGCTACTATCAAATTGCCGGTAAAGTAAAACATAATACTAACAAATGGGATGCCGACAATTATGTCATCGACGGCTGTAATTCCAACCGCACTCAATCTCTCGATGTCGGCCGCGAGCTAAGCGAAAAATTAACATGGTCCAATATCAGAATTACCGGCATCGGATCATCTGTAACTCGCGATAACTACGCGTCTACTGCATACGTTCGCGTTCCATACAACTATACTGCAAAACCATATATCAAGAACCTTTCACTTCCAAAGGGCACAGTTCAGGTTGGCGGCAAGATGTCTACTCAGCCAGGCATCGCAGTCTTCCCACGCAAAAACTGCGCGCTCACCAAAGACTTCTTAACTCAACATAAGTGCGCCGGCGACGAAAGCCTAGCAACTTACGCAACGGTCACTAAGCCAACTACGGTCAGATATGTCACTTACGTTAACTCCAAGAGTCATATTATTAAGGACGAATCCATTATCGTCAGAGCAAATACGAAGAGTAATCCAAACGGCTCTAAGGCAGACGGCGTCTTCTCATCCGGCAACCTCGACGCCGGTGGTCCAAACATGGATAGTCAGTACATTATCGAAGTTCCAAATGACGCAGAACCAGGCGATAAGATTTGTATCGAAATGACAATCACTCCTGCAGATAGCCATAACACCACAAAAACATCAGTTATGGGCGCAAGTATTAACTATACTGCCGCGGAAAACAGGAACGATTCAAATAAAGTATTCTGGGGTCTACGCGAAGGCATGGAAGGTCTCGAGCAATATGAGCAGACTTCGGCAACAGCAGTATCTTGTTCAACAGTCGTCAAACGCCCAACAATCAGTATTGAGGATTCTAACCTCTACACTGCAACCAGCGTCGCAACTAGCGTAATCTCCCGCAAAAACGGCGATAACTACTATCTCTACGGCTCATGGTCAGAATATGGCATCTTTGGTAGAGTACTAACCGGCTCTTCACAGGATAGCGTAAGTACCTTAATGACCGGATCTGGCGCTTCTCTCGGTTATAATCAGACATCTTACAGAGCAGCTCATAACCGAACGATTACTGGCTACAATGCGCAACCGCTCTTGGTCGTTAAGTATAATGGTGGCCCAAATAACGGCATCCACAACTACCACTACAACAAAATTAGCGCAGCAGCCACCCAGACTTACATCGAATACGATTATACGGTCAAAGAAGATGGCTCACATGAGTATAAATTAAAGACCAGACAGAATAAATCTATCGCTCCAAGCTCTTACGTTTATACAAATGTTCCTACAGCCAACGCCGGCAATGCCGTAGGCTCAGCGGGCCAGAACACAACCATCTGTGTCCATTCCACACAAACCTTCGCCAACACTAACTGCGACGACGGTACGATTGGCGCTAACGGAATTGGCGAGGACGCAGCAGAAGTATTCTCCGATAACATTCTTGATCGCTACAGCGTATCGAAGTTATCCAAAACAACTACAACTAACGCTACGACCTATTCATCCGGCGCTAATACCTACGTAGATTTAGTTAACAATCGCACGCCAATTAGCAAGTTCGGTAATGAAGGCTCAATACTCTATAAGTATGTCGATTCAAATGCATTCATTGGCTATACTAACGGCAGCGATTTCGACCTAAGTAGCTACAATATCGAAACCAACAGTAACGTCGAAGGCTTAGCTACAACATCACCAGTAGGCTCAACTATTGTATATAGGGCAAAGAACGTCGTAATCAACTCAAGCATTATTGCTAATAGCGACCAGAAGCATGGTCTCAACGATTTCAAGATGCCAATCATCATCGCAGATAGCGTTTGGTTGACTGGCAACCCAACACAAATCGATGCGATAATCATTACTAACGAGTTGAACACCTGTAAGTGGAATACTTACAACGACTTCCTTAATAATAAGCAAGCTACGATTAAGGCTGGCAGCAACGGCGTAAACCTAAATAAGAACACCTGTACTAAACCAGTCCGCTTCACGGCTCCGGTTATCGTAAAGGGCAAGGTAATCCTCAACCGTACATACGGTGCCGGTAGCGGGGAAGATCAAGCTCGTCGCGCAGAAATCTTTGAGCTTAATGCAGCAACATATCTCTGGACCTTCAACGAGATGTCGCGCTACAACCAAGCAACAACAACATTCTCTCGCGAATTACCTTCAAGGTACTAAAACATAAAAAAGAGGCTGCGTTTCAAATACGCAGCCTTTTTGTTATGATAACTAATCACTTATTAATACCGAGTCACGATATAGCGCCAAGACCTATCAATTATCTCAGCATTTCGCCATATTCGGCGAAGTTGTTTCGCTCTGTCCCTGATATACGCCAGAATAAGGAGTTGTAGTGCCCGCATCAAGACGCATGAATATCAACTGGCCGACCATGTCATAAGGTCGAAGCAAAATCGGAACCGCCGCCTCGTTCTTCAGTTCAAGAGTAATACGCCCTTTGAAGCCAGCATGAATAAACGCTGCAGTCTGGATCACGAGACCCATCCTACCGACGGAGCTACGGGAATCAACCATAGCCATAACGTCGTCAGGAAGCATCAAATACTCATCCGAAGTTCCCAAGCAAAATTCGCCAGGATGCAGATATATTCCACCACCATCAATCTCATTCATCTCCTTATAGTTATAGGAGCCGCCGATTTCCAAGTGGTCACATCTTGATGTGTCAATCTGCTTAAAACCGTGTCCGAGACGAATATCGAGATTGTCAGCCCCGACATGGCTCAACACTAATTCCTTGGCATTAACGTCTCTCTTCTGATTAGGGTCGTACGCGACACCCTCCGTTTTGATAAGTTCACCATTTGCGATTAGTTTCTTAATTGTGTCTCCAGAAAGAATCATTCTTTTTTACCTCCTTTAAAGAAATCTTTTGAAAACAAAACGAGCGGAACGTGACCTCCGCTATATAACCTTTCTATTATACCATACTTGGCTCAAAAAGTCAATACGCTATCAGATACCGGCCCTTATTTTTAAGGCAGACATGCGCTATAATTTAAGATATGAAAGATAATCTCGTAATCATCGACGGCAAAAGCGTATTTTATCGTGGCTACTATGCCATGGGACACCTCTCACTCCCAGATGGCACGCCAACTGGCGGCGTTTTCGGCTTCGCTACTATGCTTATCGAGATTATCGAAAAGCTAAAACCAGAATACATTGCGGTCGCATGGGATAAACCAAAAACCAACATTCGCCGCCGCCGCGAAATTTACGCCGACTACAAAGGTAATCGCAAGCCCGCACCAGCTGATTTTTATGCGCAGATCCCTTATTTAATGGAGCTTCTTGAGGCTTTCCATATCCCACTCTATGAGTTCGACGATTACGAAGCAGACGATATTATCGGCACTCTCGCGCGCAAAGCAGACGCCAGTGGCGTTCGTGCAGAAATTATCTCCGGCGATCTAGATATGCTCCAAATCGTCGACGAAAATATCCATATGTATCAACTCAAACGTGGCTTTAGCGACGTCCAGAAGTTCGATATTCCCGCAGTTGAAGATAAATATGGCCTCAAAAAATCTCAGTTCCTAGACCTAAAGAGCCTTAAAGGCGATTCTTCAGATAATATTCCTGGCGTTCCCGGCATTGGCGAAAAAGGTGCCGTCAAACTTCTTCAGGAGTACGAAACCCTCGAAAATTTGTACGAGCACGTCGACGAAATACCTGGCGCAACCGGCCAAAAATTGAAAGACGGCAAGGAGCTCGCATTTATTAGCAAGCAGCTCGCGCAAATCCAATTTGATGCACCACTAGAATTTGATTCAGCCGCAACAAAACTTGCAGATTTCAACCCAGATAATGTTTTGACTGTTCTCAAAAAATATCAGTTCAATACTTTGGTATCAAAATTCAAAAAGATTTTTCCAGATGCAAAAGCGGAGGGAATTGCGCAGCCAGAAAGCAAACCAGCGCCCGTTAAAGAAGCGCCAAAAGCTGCTACAAAATACAGTTTGCCAGAGCCAAAAAACATCGAAGTTATTATCGAACCAAACCTATTTATTTCAAAAGACGTCAAAGCTAATATGCATGATGACAGCAAGCTAGCCGACGAAATTATTAGTGGTCGCCCATATTGGGATTTGGATCAGGTCGATTTCTTACTCGATCCACTCGCACGTAAAACAGAGCAGCTCGAGCTCGCCGTTAGCGACAATAACGCAGATTACGTTAAACAGCGCCAGCAGCTCGCTGCTATGCCTGAGCTAGAAAAAGTAGCAACTGAACTCGACCTTCCGCTCATCCCAGTCCTCTATAAAATGGAAAAAGCCGGCATCAAAATCGACAAAAGTCGCTTCGATGCACTAGCAAAAGAATTCTCAGTAGAACTCGCCGAGCTTGAAAAAGAAATTCATACGCTCGCCGGCCAGAGCTTCAATATTAACTCGCCAATCCAGCTTTCCGAAATACTTTTTGAAAAGCTTCTTTTGCCAACCAACGGCATCAAGAAAACTACGCGCGGCTATTCGACTGGCGCAAAAGAGCTCGACAAGCTCCGCGATCTTCATCCGATCATCGCAAAACTTGAACGCTACCGCGAAGTTTCAAAACTTCTCAGCACATACATTACACCGCTTCCAGCTCTCGCCGACGGCGATAATCGTATTCATACAACTTTCACTCAGAACGTCACTGCAACTGGTCGTCTATCTAGTCTCAATCCAAATCTTCAGAATATTCCAGTTCGTAGCGAAGATGGCAAGAGAATTCGCGAATGCTTCGTTGCGGACGATGGCAAGATTTTTGTTACCGCCGACTATGCTCAGTTCGAGCTTCGCCTTGCCGCAGCGCTCAGCCACGACCAGCCACTTATCGACGATTTCAACGCTGGCCTAGATATTCATACCAAGACTGCTAGCGATGCCTTCCATATTCCAATGGAAGAAGTCGGCAAGAATCAGCGCCGCGCTGCTAAGGTCATCAATTTCGGCGTCCTTTACGGCATGAGTCCAAAAGGCCTTTCCGACGCTGCCGACATGAGTTTTTACGAAGCGAAGCAATTTATCGATCGCTATTTCGAATTGCGCGCACCAATTCGCGCCTATCTCGACGCGCAGCTTAAGCAGGCTAGAGAGCAGGGCTATGTCGAAACGCTATTTGGCCGTCGCAGACCAACTCCTGACGTAAATGCGCCAAACTTCCTCGTCCGCGCCGCAGCCGAACGCGCTGCTGCGAACATGCCGATTCAAGGCACCGAGGCAGATCTCATGAAGAAAGCTATGCTCGCCGTCGACAAGGCGCTTCCAGAAAATGCCAAGCTTATTCTTCAGATCCATGACTCTCTAATTATCGAGTGTCCAGAACAAGACGCCGAACAACTCGCAGCACTCCTAAAAGAAAAAATGGAACAAGTCGCGCCAGAACTCCCAATCAAACTTGCAGTCGACGTAAAAATCGGCCACAATTGGGGCGAATTATAATCCCCACCCCATTACGCTTGTGCTATAATTTAGATATATAACGCAACGGAGGTAGGGAGCTTAATGCAAAGCGTTCTCATTTTAGGCAACGTCACGAAAGACGTTTACTTACGACTAGATAATCGTATTAATAATTTTGAAACCGACCAAAACGGAGTCAAATGGCTCGATCTCGGCTTTAATGGTAGCGTCCACAATTATTACAATCGCGTCAGTATTTATGGCGGCGCAAGTATCAGTCTTGAGGTTCTTAGCCGCTTCGGCCTAAACGCCAGCATCTCTGGTACGCCAGCAACTTTCCTCGACGGTCAGTTCATCGCAAAGGATGTTCATACTACCTACCGCTACATTCTTTGCCAAAACGAGAACACTAGCCATATCAACCCAAGTGAAGCAACCTATACCACTTGGGAAGCTCCAATAAACAATCCTGACTGGATTTATATTGATAGCTCCGCTGTTATTGCTCCAAAAACAGCTACCGCCATTTGCGATTACTTGAATCTTAGCCAAAACACCAAACTCGCCTTTTTCATCGGCAAAGGCATCAATCAAAACGCAAACCATATCCGCGAATTGCTAGACCGCGCAAGTATTATTATTAGCGACGCTCCATTAGAACAAAAGCGCGACAATCATATCCTTATTAGTGGCTCCCATATCGAATACATGGGTCGCCGCGTATTCTGGACACTCGACAATAAGAGAGATCTGCTCACGCGCTTTACTGCTCATCTCACTATCGGCGCATCCGTTCTTGGCGCACTCATTCTAGGCAAGGACCCTAGCGAAGCGCTCTTACTCGCTCGCGCAAATATTCAGAACTCAAAACTCAGTAGCACGTCGAATCTCAGCACACTAGAACGCGATATTGCTGATGATTATTACCGCGTAGAAAAATCAAGTAAACAAGGAAATAACATGCTAGAAATCGAAGCAGTAGCAAAGCAATTAGTAGCACCAGGTAAGGGCATCCTCGCAGCAGACGAATCCGGCGGCAGTATCCATAAAAAGTTCGAATCTATGAACATTCCAGACGACGAACAACATCGCCGTGATTACCGCAATATCTTCTTTACAACCCCAGACCTCGAAAAGTACGCTAGCGGTGTTATTCTCTTCGATGAAACCGCACGCCAAGTTGCAGACGACGGTAAAACTTTCATCGATTACCTCAAAGATCGTGGTGTCATTTCCGGTATTAAGGTTGACCAAGGTCTAGTTAATTTCGAAAACTCTGACGAAAAATATACTCAAGGCCTCGACGGTCTTTCTGATCGCCTTAAAGAGTATTACGAAATGGGCGCACGCTTCGCAAAATGGCGCGCAGCTTTCGAGGTTACCGATCACAGCCCAAGCGAAATGGCTATTCAGAAAAACTGCGAAATCCTTGCTAATTACGCTGTAGATTGCCAAGCTGCAAGCATTGTTCCTATTGTTGAGCCAGAACTTGTCTATGATGGCGACTATACTATTGAACAGAATATTGAATATACCGGCAAGATTCTTGATTGCCTCTTTGATGAGCTTAAGAAGAAGAACGTAAACCTCGCTGGTTGTATCCTTAAAGTTAACATGGTTCTCGCTGGCAAACGCCAAGAAAAGCAGTCCACTCCAGAAGAAGTCGGCCGCGCAACCGCACAGGTTCTTCGCGAACATGTTCCACGCGAGCTCGCTGGCGTCGTCTTCCTATCCGGCGGCCAGAGCGTCACTCAGGCAACCGACAACCTCCAGGAAGTCACTAACTGTGGCCCATTCCCATGGGGCGTCACATTCTCATACGCACGCGCTCTTCAGGACCCAGCACTCAAAGCATGGCAGGGCAACAATGATAACGCAGATATCGCACGTGGCGCCTTCCGTGAACGCTTAATCGCTAACGCAAACGCATTAAAGGCTAATAAATAATGCCAACTAAGCCTACTCATAAAAAACACGGCAAAGCCTATCTAGACGAGGCTGTAGCTAAGTCTACGCATCGCAGAAAGCCCATTACACGCAATCGCGCAATTACTGCCGGCATCTTAGCTTTGCCGATGGGCTGCCTTGGCATGCATGACATAATCCTCCACAATATAAAACGAGGGCTTATTCATGCAGTTATTAGCTCAATCGCCTTCGGCATGTTCCTTATACCGTTAACCTACGCTTTCATGGTTATCTACAAGTGCAAACACGACATGGGCTGTGACGACATTCATGGCTACGATGATACACTCAACGCAGTCTTAATTACTGGCATTGTTCTATTCGCAGCTAGCGTTATTTGGGGTATCGTAGAGGGCATAATTATCCTCACTCATCTCGACCGCTTCACTGAGAAATAATTGACATTTTTAACCAAAAGTGGTATAATTAGTAGTTGATTGGCATGGGAAACATGCAGCTCATTAAGGAGGCCCTCTATGGCAACTACTACATTTACTGTTGATCCGAACGGTTTTCTCGTTCTGAGAACCAATAACCAAGGCGAAAAACTCGTCTCACTCTCCGAGCTACTCACTATCACGCAGAATCTGAGCATTGGGGAAACGCACTACGACGCAATCGATTCAAAGCGAATCAGCATCAAAATGGTTTGTAATTTTTCGAAAGAAACCCGCGATCTATTCGATGAATCAAATTTTGACTTTGCCAGAAAAGTCGTTAAAGATACCATAGAGAATGGCAGCATTAATGTTCCGTATATTATCATGACGAAAGACGGACATGAGCACATCGTTTGCAAGCTTTCATTCTACGGCGATAAACCGTATTGGCATGTGGTACGAAGTAAAGATTTCACACACAGAGAACTTAATTACCTCGCAACAACAATCAAACATGTCGGTATCTACTGTCTCTCCAAAAAATCCACCCCCTGAGGGTGGATTTTTAAAAGCTACACATTCTCACAATAAAACGCAGTAGATAAATCAAATAGCATAGCAGAAGCGTCGCCGGGACATAGCGCCAAAAATCATACTGAAGATTATTCTTCTTTCTAACGACCAACAACGCAATGAGCGGTAAAAGCATCGTAAAGTAACGGCCTTGAATACCGACAATTTCATTATGATATGGCGGCATACAAACCAATAACATACTGCCCATAATACACGCAATCTCAATTCCGACAATCGCTAGAATTAGATATCTTTGGCGCTTAGTAATTTCAAACTTTTCATTCATAACGATTAACGCAAAAATCGCCGCAAAGATAATTGGAAGCAATGAGCCGTCATTAATTGTAGGACCATACCAAGCATTTCTGCCGCCAAACAAATCGCTCATGTGATTACCAAATGAATTAAAGAACGAGTAAGCTAACAACTGAATTAACTCAATCGGATTTGTGAGATAATAAGAAATTTGATGGCCGGAATTAATGCCTTGCGCGCTAACCATATATGGCGCAGCAATAAGGTTCCAAATCAACACAATCGCAAGAATCGGCAAAATCATCATAATAACACGCTTATAATCTTGCTTCTTTTTTGTAGTCATAGGAATCAAGAAGAGTGTAAAGATTAGAGGGAAGAACATTAGCTTTCCGACCGCAGCAAACAGCGCGCAGATAAATAGTAGTACGGCGTGCTTCTTATTGAATTTTGCATGCCCGTTAATAATATTCAAAATAGTCGAAAATAGCGCCAGGCTAGCAATCGAAAATATGCAATCGGCCGACACAAATGACATTGCGCACATATAGGCCGGCAATAAGGCAACAGCGAAGAAAATTTTCTGACCAACCTTCGCGCGTTTAATAATTTCTCTTGTCAAGAAAACACCAATCAGCAACTGACCAAAACGAACAATATAACTCCAAACGAGCGCCCGGTTCGTAGCTAATCTTGCCATCCACATTAAAGGAACTTGAAATACATACGATAATGGCGAATAAACCCCTGTATATTCCATATTATTTTCAAAGTAATTCTCGTAATCCGCCTCGCTTCCAATATGCTGCGAAATCCTTTGATAATTATTCACTAGGACGTCTGTAAATTCGCCGGGAACACGAACAATTGGCCAACCTTCCTCGCTGCGCTCAGGCAAAATTTGACCATTAGAAATGCCATAAATATGCGCCAAATGATCCGCTTCATCAAAACCGTAATACGGATTCGCAACGAAGATTAACACAATGCCACAAGTCATAGCTATTAGAAGATAGATATTTTCCAACTTCGTAACTTTAAAAATAAATAGAAGAGCAACGAAAATAATAATAGAAATCACACCAGCAATAACCATCATTAAAGTTTTCAACGCGACGCCATCATAAAGCGATTCGTAGACAATTCCATATTCACTCGCTTCGTCGTTAATTATAGTCTCGCCGTAGCTATCATTCGTTTTCTTAGCTAATGTAAAAAACAAACTGCCAAAATCGCGATATGATGATAGCTTCAAATGATAAATTTTGCCTTTAGAATCGCTTATCGTAGGAACTTTAATTCTAATTCGATCACGTCCACTATCATAGAATAAATATTCAATATTATAGCCATCAACCAGGTTATTCTTCTCGTCGAATAATTCAAATTTAACGTAGCCTTCAACATAATCAGCATCAATAAATGCATCGCCTGGACGCGTAAAATATAGATTTACGCCACTAAAATTATCGTTATCAACAACAATGTCCTGCTCAAAAGAATTCTCGCGCAAGTTATACGCAATACTATCCTCAAAATCGACTTTTTCAGAATAAAAACTATCAGAATAATAGTTCTGGCAATAATTGCCAATCACGAAGAAAGAAGCCACCGTAATCAGGAACCAAATTACGAAAAATATCCTCTTCATATCTTGTATAATATTAGCATATGCAGAAAACTAACGTAAGCTTTGCGGCCTTTATTGCAATCGCACTAACCGCACTAATTACAGACTATTTAGTTTTCTTTTTTAAAATCCCGTACGGCTTTTCACTTGCTACTGCGTTTCTAACAATCGCAATTGTCGCTTTCATTAAACGAAAGTTTCTAAAAGAACATATTTCATTTAATTTCCAGAAAGCCGACATTCTATTTTTCTTAGTATTTCTTATTATTTTCTGCTTCGAAATAGGAGCACCATTAACTGCTTATGACGAGGCAAATTACCACATCTATCTCCAAGAAAACGCCTTCACCGACAAAATCAATTTTGACTATTTTGCCGGCAAGAATTTGAACGCATTTCTATTCCCACTCGGCGATCGCATGTTCTATATTATTCGCTTCTTAATCGGGTATAGACTAGGCGTTTTATTATCCTACTTCACAATTATCTGTGTCTACTATCAGGTCAAAAAATTACTTTCGTGCCTAAATACGAAGAATAAAAATAAGAAACTTATTCCGTTCTTCTCGGCAGCCATAGTCTTCACGCAAGTCATCTTGATTTTAATGACACATTCATACTATATAGACTCGTTCTCGATACCGTTAATCCTCGAAATCGTCATTCAATGTATTGCGCTTAAAAACGGACAAAAAATTAGCAAGAAAAAAACTCTCTATATTTCGTTACTTGCCGGCATTGCAGGCGCTATCAAAGTTACAAATCTACTCCTCGCGCTAGCAATAATTATCGCGACAAAATTCATCAAAAAAATCAAAGTAAACTTCGCGACTATTGCCATTTCTTTCGCAGCAATTATCGTACCAATAGCGCCTTATGCGATAGATAATTTCATTCAAACCGGTAGTCCATTATATCCGTATTACAATAAGATTTTCCAATCGCCATATTTTGCAGATGAAAATTTCCAAGACGAAAGATTTAACATACCAAAAATCTTATCATTCTTTGTATGGCCAATATATACTAGCGTTTTTAATCCAAAATACGGCGATAATTCCGGCATCATCGACGCCACTTGGGCAATCGGATACATTGCAATTCTCGTCATTTTGCGCATAAATATTGGGCGAAAAGATAAGAATAAAAATGCTCACTTCTTAATCTATATTTCACTAATTTGCACTATCGTTTGGGTTTTCGGTTTAGCTGGCTACATGCGTTACGCAATGGTAATTCCAATAATGTATCTTGCCGTATTAGCGTGCACGCTCATGGAAATTAAAAAATTGCCTCAGAAAATTACCTGTATCACATTAGCATTGATCGCTATCATAACACCACTCCCAACCGTTGAGAGATATTTATATGGACGCAGCGCTGAAAACTTTTTCAAAGATAAAAACTTCAAAATTCATATCGATGGCGTTTGGGGTGTAATCGACGACGATTCATTCCTAACTTCGATGGTTAGGGAAGAAGGTACACCAATTTATAATCTCGATGTATATCAAAATTCAACGTCCGAGCTCACTAAGAATTTAACCAGAGAAAAAATCGAAGGCAAAGAGTTTTATATGCTAACAGACAATATGCTCAGATGGTATTACTCTAAAAAAGTTAAATATCTAGAAATGAACGGCTGGCAAATTGAAGAGCTTATCCACTCATACGACAGCAAAGAAATGCCATACCTAACTAAATATGATTACGCCTATCTAATTAAAGTAAAATATGTCGGCACGTTCCCAGACGAACCGACATATGAAGCTAAAAATTTCTTCCCACTAAATAATCCGGATTATTACTAAAGAAGCTTCTTTAAGTAACGACCAGTCTCAGACTTCTCATTACGAGCAACATCTTCCGGTGTACCAGTCGCAACGACTTTACCGCCACCTTGACCACCTTCAGGGCCCATATCAATAATCCAGTCGGCCGTCTTAACAACATCCAAATTATGCTCAATGATAATCATCGAATTGCCGCCATCAACTAGACGCTGCAAAATCGACAAAAGTCTATTTACGTCGTCAGTATGAAGACCAGTGGTCGGCTCATCAAGAATATAAAGAGTTTTACCAGTCGAACGACGACTCAACTCGGTTGCAAGCTTAATACGTTGCGCCTCACCGCCGGAGAAGGTCGTAGCAGACTGACCAAGCTTAATATAGCCAAGACCAACTTCCTGCAAAGTCTTCAATTTATTTGCGATCAAAGGCAAAGCTTCAAAGAATTCAGCTGCCTCATCAACCGTCATATTGAGAACATCGGAAATAGTTTTGTCCTTAAATTTGACTTCCAAAGCCTCACGATTATAACGCTTACCGTGACAGACGTCACAAGTTACGAACACGTCAGGCAAGAAATGCATCTCAATTTTTAGAACACCATCGCCCTGACATTTCTCACAGCGACCGCCCTTAACATTGAAGGAGAAACGGCCTGCTTTATAGCCACGAACCTGAGCTTCAGGCTGCTCAGCAAACAAATCGCGGATATTATTAAAAATACCAGTATAAGTTGCAGCATTCGAACGAGGCGTGCGACCAATTGGAGACTGATCAATCACGATAACCTTATTCAAGTTCTCAATACCATCAATGCGCTCATGAGCACCAGGAACACACTGAGCATGATTCAAACGCGCGGAAAGCTCATTAGCAACAATCTCATTAACGAGCGTAGACTTACCTGAACCGGACACACCGGAAACAACCGTCATTACGCCAAGAGGGAATTTAACGTCAATATTCTTCAAGTTATTCTCGCGCGCACCAATTACCTCGAGCCAACGATTAGTTAGTTTGCGGCGCTTCTTTGGTGTAGCGATTTTATCAACGCCAGAAATATAACGACCAGTAATAGAATCTGGATTCTTCGCTACTTCATCAGGCGTGCCAGCCGCAATTACTTTACCGCCATTAACGCCAGCACCAGGACCGATATCAACCAGATAATCTGCCTCCATAATCGTATCGTGATCGTGCTCAACTACAATTACCGTATTCTTCAAATCACGAAGATGCTTCAAAGTCGCAATCAAGCGATCGTTATCGCGCTGATGGAGACCAATAGAAGGCTCGTCGAGAACATAGAGAACGCCCTGAAGACCAGAACCAATCTGCGTCGCAAGACGAATACGTTGCGCCTCACCACCAGAAAGTGTCGCTGCAGAACGACCAAGTTCGAGATAATTCAAACCAACATCTTTCATGAAGCCAACGCGTGACTTAATTTCTTTCAAAATTGGACCCGCAATCATCTGCTCGTTTTCAGTCAAACCAAGATCGGAATTCAAAACATCCAAAGTCTGATCGACGTCCATTGCGCACATATCCATAATATTCAAATCATGAACCGTAATCGCCAAAACAACCGGCTTCAGACGTGCGCCATGGCAAGTCTGGCAAACACGCTCGCGCATAAAGCGCTCAATGTCTTTGCGCACAAAATCGGATTCCGTTTCTTTATAGCGACGCTCAAGATTTGGAATAACGCCCTCATAAACTGCGTCATAATCGTAACCGCTATTAAGCTTTACATGATATTTCTCGTCGCCGGTTCCATAAAGAATTTTTTGGATAACTTCATCGGAAAGTTCGCGAATTGGAGTGCGAACGGAAAAGCCATGACGATCGCCAACCGCCATCAAACGCTTCAACCACCACGCATCCTGATTGATGCGATTGTACGGACGAATACCACCTTCGGCGATAGTTAGATTTGGATTCAAAACTAGATTTGGATCGATTTCCATGCGTGTACCAAGACCAGTACAAGTAGGACAAGCACCCTGCGGAGCATTGAAAGAAAATAGACGTGGCTCAAGCTCTGGAATAAGTTCTTCTGGATGCTCTGGACAAGCATAGCGCTGCGAATAAGTTACAACTTCCGCGCCGTCAGTACTAATGTGATTCTGGCCGATCGCAACAGACTGATCGCGAATACAAAGGACTTTCATAATGCCATCACCAAGGTCCAAAGCCTGCTCAACGGAGCCAGCGACACGGCTCGCCATGTCTGGCGCCATTACAAAGCGGTCAACAATAATCTCAATATCATGACGCAAATTCTTATCAAATTCCGGCCATTCATCGAGCGCATAAATAATTCCATCTACACGTGCGCGAGCAAAACCTTTTGCCAAATACTGCTCGCCAATATGAGAGAAAGAACCCTTTTTCTGAACTACAATTGGCGCCAAAACCATCAACTTGCTAGCAGTTGGCCACTGCATAACTTGATCGATAATGTCCTGCGTCGTACGACGAGCAACTTCCTTATGACAAACTGGACAATGTGGTACACCAATACGTGCAAAAAGCAAACGCAAATAGTCATAAATTTCAGTAACGGTTGCAACCGTAGAACGAGGGTTGCGCGAAGTAGATTTCTGATCGATTGAAATTGCTGGACTAAGACCAGTAATCATATCAACATCAGGTTTGTCCATTACACCCAAGAACATGCGCGCATAAGAAGACAAAGACTCAACATAGCGACGCTGACCTTCGGCATAAATTGTATCGAAAGCCAAAGATGATTTACCGGAACCAGAAAGGCCCGTAATCACTACAAGTTTATCGCGCGGAATATCAATATCAATGTTTTTCAAGTTATTCGCACGCGCGCCACGAATACTGATTTTATCGCCATTAAAATCCGTACTTTTCATCTCGCATATTCTATCATTTTTATCTTAAAAAATCAATCCAAGTTACGCTTAAAATCATGCCATAATAGACCTATGGACATCTACTTGGATATTTACGGAACCCTCATCGCTAACAATTCTCCGAAAGCAGACAAAGAAGCGCTTCTAACTTTTATTTTAGACAACTTCGCAGGAAATATTTACTGGCTCACTTCCTACTCCGAACAACGCATTCCTGAAGTTTTAGCTGGGGAATATGAAGGCGATTTGTTAGCGCGCCTGCAAAACGAAATTCAGTACTGCCAAAGCGGAATTTATAAATCCGATAGTATCGATTTTAGCCGCCCATTCGTTTGGTTAGACGACAATCAATCCGAAGCCGACTATTACGCGCTAAAAACTCATAATGCACTCGATAACTTTATTCATATGAATCCTAGCGACGCCGAAATGGCAGAAAAAGCATTAGAAGTGCTAAAATATAAGCATGGAAATTCGCAATAAATATCCTGAATTTATCTTCGAGTCATATCAATTCGAACGCAATATCAACGGCATTCACGCAAGCTTCGTTTACAAGCTCGGCGAATATACTTTTGAACCTACCGTAGATATTCCAATCGCAAGCATTCGCAATGAATACTTAAAAAACGAAATCCTCGATAATCTCTTCTTTAATTTTGGTATCATCAATGCGATTAATTACTACAAATTAAGCCTCGCTCCGAAGTTTACAATCAAGTGCGGTGAGCTTGATGTGGTCCAAAAAGAATTCTTCAAAAAACTTTTCTATAACGGCCTCGGCGAATTAATGTATCGCAACAATATGTTAATGCAATATGCGGATTTCATGACTATTGACGCACCAGAACCGGCCGAGAAAAAGCAGTTCTATTTCGACGATAATTTTGCCGGGAATCTCATCACAGTCGGCGGCGGTAAAGACTCTATTGTCTCGCTCGAAGCACTCGGCTTTATGCGCGAACAGAATCTCTGCATGCAATTCAATCGCAGCCTTTATCCAGTCAATCGCGCAGCGCTCGACGGCATCAGTCTTGCTGGCTACGGCCTAGACAGTATCTGCAATTTCAATCTTTCTATCGACGAACAAATTCTTGAGCTCAACCAAACCGGTCAATTCTTTAATGGCCATGTTCCATTTTCCGGCATGCTTGCATTTGCTTGCGCAATCATTTGCTACTTAAACAATATCAAATACATTGTCGTCAGCAACGAAGCATCCGCAAATGAGGGCAACATTGCCGGAACAACCATTAATCATCAATATTCCAAGAGCTACGAATTTGAGAGAGATTTCGAGACCTATCTTCAGACTTACCTCTGCGAAAAGATTCATTATTTCAGCCTTCTTCGCAGCATGAACGAATTCCAAATCGTCCAAAAATTCATCAAATTCCCAAGCTACCTAAAAGCATTCCGCAGTTGCAATGTTGGCACAAAAACCAATAGCTGGTGCGGCCACTGTGCAAAGTGCATGTATGTCTATATCATGCTTTATCCATTCGTCGCAAAAGATCGCCTCATTGAAATATTTGGACGCGACTTACTCGACGACGAATCAATGGGTCAAATTTTCTATAGCCTCATCGCGCCAGACACAACAAAGCCATTCGAATGTGTCGGCACGCGCGAAGAGATTAATTATTCAATCAAGATTGCAATCGAAAGCGAAGATGCGCCAAAACCGCTACCAAAATTATTGCAATGGTATTACAAGAGCTACAGCTACAATCCAACCGTACAGTACACAGTTCCGCAATATTATAATTCTCAACATAACATTCCAGAAGAATATCTAAAGGCACTATACGCACTATGAAACAGCAGATAATCGATTTCCTACGCGACAAATCCATTCTCATTTTAGGCTTCGGCAGAGAAGGTCGCAGTACTCTCAAATTTATTCGCGAAAACCTTCCGGAAGCAAACATTGCTATTGCCGATCAAAACCCTATCACGGATGAAGATGATGTAAAAAATACAACAATTATTAGTGGCGAAAATTATCTTGCTGCCTGCAAAAATTACGACCTTATTTTGAAAGCTCCGGGCGTAATTATTAAAGACTTACTAGACGCAGAAACTAAGGCAAAAATTACCAGCCAAACCGATCTCTTTATGCGCGCTTTCCATCGCCAAGTCATCGGTATTACCGGCACAAAGGGCAAGAGTACGACAAGCTCACTTATTTATCATGTTCTAAAAACTGCAAATTTCGACACATTTTTAGTTGGCAACATCGGCAAACCTTGCTTTGATATTATCGACGAAATCAATGAAAAAACCGTCATCGTTTATGAACTTTCCGCACATCAGCTCGAGTATATTCAGGCAAGCCCATACATTTCCGTACTACTAAACATCTATGAAGAGCACTTCGATCACTACACTACGCCAGAAGATTATTACGGCGCAAAAAAGAATATTTTCAAATATCAAACAGCTGACGATTTACTAATTTATGGCGATATTTTCCAGCACGCAACTCAGGAAGAGTTAGCCGCTGCGCCAGTCATGAAAATTGACATTACAAAAACCGAAATCTTCCCACGCGACCAAATTCGCACAAAACTCATTGGCGAACATAATCAACTCAATATTCAAGTTGCAGCCGCTATCGCATACGCATTTAAGATTAATGGCGAAATCTTCAAGCAAGCAATCGCAAGTTTCCAGCCACTTCCTCATCGCCTAGAATACGTCGGCACTTTCCGCGACATCAAGTTCTATAACGACTCTATCGCAACAGCACAAGAAGCCGTCATGAATGCTATCAAGGCACTTGGCGACGTCGACACGATTATTCTCGGCGGCATGGATCGCGGCCTAGATTATCATCCACTCGTCGACTTTATTCGCCAGACCAATATCCGCAATGTAATTCTTTTGCCAGCTACCGATGCGCGCTTCAAAGCCATTTTCGATGAAGGCGAATATTCCCAAAATCTCATTCCAGTCAAAGATATGCACGAAGCAGTTGAACAGGCTTATAAACTCACTACACCAAACAAAAGCTGCCTCCTATCGCCAGCAGCTGCGAGCTACGGTTTCTATAAGAACTTCGAAGAGCGCGGCGACGATTTTAAAAAGCTTGTCAATAAACTATAATAATACCAAATAACCATAAGGACTTAGACTATGACAGAAGGGGATCTCGCAATACTAAGTATATTGTTAGCTATTGCGGCATTATTATACATAGGCTCCATTATCAGCATCATTGCGCTCTGGAAAATATTCAAAAAAGCTGGTCATGAAGGGTGGGAGATACTTATTCCAATTTATAACGCCTATGTCCTAACTAAAATAAGCGGACTCGATGGATGGTTTTTAGCGGTTTGTCTATTTCCTGGCATCGGCGTTTTAATTTGGCTAATTATGGTTTCAATACAATTGTCTGCCGCCTTTAATAAAGATGGCGCTTTCGCCATTGGTCTCATTCTACTACCATATATTTTCTATCCAATCCTAGGCTTCGGCAAAGCTCAGTATACCCTCAACGAACAAAACTATTCAGCAAACTCAGCTCAGCCAGATGACAACCTCAAACATAATAATCCTCAGCAACGAGCACCTTACGTAGCGCCACAAAAACCAGAGGATCCATGGCTAAACGGTCAAGAATAGTATAATATTCCTATGAATTTCAAACTCCATAGTAAATATCAGCCAACCGGCGATCAGCCTCAAGCAATCGAGCAGCTTTATCGCGGCTTGACACGCGGCGAACGCGAACAAACTTTGCTTGGCGTAACCGGCTCCGGCAAGACTTTTACTATGGCAAACATTATTGAAAAATATAACAAGCCAACTCTCGTTCTCGCACACAATAAAACCCTCGCCGCTCAGCTTTATTCCGAGTTTCGCGAATTCTTCCCAGAAAACGAAGTTCACTATTTTGTTAGTTACTTTGACTACTATCAACCAGAGGCTTACATTGCGAGCACTGATACTTACATCGAAAAAGATAGCGCAATCAACGAAGAAATTGACCGCCTACGTCACGGCGCAACCGAGGCGCTCCTAACACGTAAAGATACTTTGATCGTTGCGTCCGTTTCCTGTATTTACGGTATCGGTTCACCAGAGAACTACAAAGCCATGGCTATGCGCGTCGCGAAGGGCGAGCAACGCGATCAGTCGCTTTTCATTCGCGCACTCAACGAGATCCAGTACAATCGCAACGATATCGCTTTTGAACGTGGCAATTTCCGCGTCCGCGGCGACACTATTGACGTCTTTCCAGCTTCCGGCGATAGAGCATATCGCATCGAATTCGGTTTCGACCAAATCGAAAATATTAAGGTGATCGATCCACTCACGGCCGAAGTTTATGCAGAACCAAACGAAATCGGCATCTTTCCAAATAGCCATTACGCTACACCAAAAGAGTCGCTCGATATGGCTGTCAAAAAGATTCGCGCCGAATACGAAGACCGCCTAAAATACTTCAATAACGAACGCAAATATCTCGAAGCTCAGCGCCTTTCCCAGCGCATTAAATACGACTTGGAAATGCTCGAAAGTACCGGCTTTGTAAAGGGCATTGAAAACTATTCTCGTCATATTGATGGTCGCGCTATGGGCCAGCCACCAGCAACTTTGCTAGATTATTTCCCAGACGATTTCCTCTGTCTCGTTGACGAGTCTCACATGACTATTCCGCAGATTCGCGGCATGTATAATGGCGACCGCGCACGCAAAGAAACCCTCGTAGACTACGGCTTCCGCCTTCCTAGCGCACTAGACAACCGCCCACTCACTTTTGCAGAATTTGACCGCCACATCAATAAAATTATTTACGTTTCTGCAACGCCAGGCGAATATGAAATCACTCATAGTCCAAAACCGGCAGAGCAAGTCATTCGCCCAACCGGCCTTCTTGATCCAGAAATCGAAGTTCGTGGTAGCGAAAACCAAATCGACGACCTTATCGAAGAAATTGACCAACGCATTGCAAAAAACCAGCGCGTCATCGTTACGACTCTCACGAAGCGCATGGCCGAAGATCTTTCCGAGCATCTCAAGGAACTAAACATTAAGACCGCCTACATCCACAGCGACGTCGACACACTCGAACGTAGCGATATTTTGCGCGACCTCCGCAATGGTACTTACGATGTTCTCGTCGGCATCAACCTTCTTCGTGAGGGTCTCGATCTTCCAGAAGTCTCGCTCGTCGCCATTCTAGACGCCGACAAAGAAGGCTTCTTGCGCAGCGAATCGGCCCTTATTCAGACCATCGGTCGCGCCGCTCGTCACGTCGAAGGCAAAGTTATTATGTATGCCGATAATATGACCGGCAGCATGCAACGCGCTATCGAAGAAACTTATCGCCGTCGCGAAATTCAGCAAGCTTACAATAAGAAGCACAATATTACGCCGCGTGGCGTCGCTAAAGAAATCAGCATCGGTCTTCGCGCCATTATCCCAGAAAAAGAGAAGAGCAATAAGCTCGACCTTCGTAAAATCCCACGTGAAGAACTTCCGCAAATCGTCAAAGAACTCAGCTCGCAAATGCAGATTGCCGCGGCAAATCTCGAGTTTGAACGTGCCGCAGAACTACGCGACCAAATTGACGATATTAAGCTCGCGCTAGAGAAGAAAAAATAGCTACTCTTATCTTAAGAAAGCATAAGCAGCATTGACTTTTTTGCGATTCTGTGCTATAATTAAGATATTGGCTTTTTATGCCAAAATCTAGTCCATTGGGGGTCGAAAAATATAATGGAAGAACTTTATAAAAAATTGACAGAGGAAGAGTATAACAAATATGCTCGACTCTGCGAGTGCGGGCTGAGAATCGTTAAGACGCAAATCGAAAACGCTTCTACAATCATGGAGGAATTTTCCGATCAGCGTAATATCTACGACTCTATCGAGGGAAGAATCAAGGAATACGATTCAGTCGTTGAAAAATGCGAAAGAAAAGGCCATGAGTTAACATTGGAGAGTGTGCGCAAGCGCATCAGAGATGTTGCAGGAATCAGAATTGTAACCCTATTCCAGGATGATATTTATAAGATTCGCGAGGCAATAATTCATCAGCCAGGCTTAGAACTCGTTGACGAGAAAGATTACGTAAAGGAGCCAAAAGAAAATGGCTACAGCAGTTTACATTTAATCGTCAAGGTTCAGGTTCAATACCAAGGCATCACTCGTTCCGTTCCAGTTGAGATTCAAATCCGCACAAAAGGCATGGATCTCTGGGCTAGCATCGAGCATTTAGCCTGCTATAAGCACGACGGAAAGCACGCCGATCAGGCACCAGAGCTTTTCGCCGAAATGGCTAACCATCTTCGCCAGTTCGAGAAGATAGCCGAAAGAATGGTAAACCATTCTGAGGAAAACTCTGTCAATTAAAAAAGAGCCGTCTCATCGAGACGGCTTTCTCTATATCTACTTAATTTCGCTGCCGCCCCACTCTACAACAGTAAATCCTTTGCGCTCTTTCTTCGGCAACTTCTGCTCGCGCACAGACATCGGCGCATCAAGCCCCTTAAATACCATCGAAACGCGAATTACCGTATCTGGTTTCGGTGCAATATTTAGCGGCATATATCCATCCATCACTTCATTCAAATCAAAACGAATATAGTTATAGGCATTTTTCTCTAGCTGAGGCAACCAATAAATAATCATCTCGTTCGCCTCGCGCTCAGTCAAACCAAGCTGCGCTAACTTTTCTTCCAAGAAGCTTGCAGCATCTTTTCCGGCAACAACAAAGCCTTCTTCATTCTGCTTCGCCGGATAATTTGCACCCTCCCAATACAAACCATACAAAGAGCGACCCGTATTTTTATCAACCAAACTACCATCCTTTTGCGCCACAACATTCCAGCCCTTATCGTATTTTGGATAGCTAGACGTCAACTTGTCAGCATTGCCAAGTTTTACTGAAACTTCCGTCTCTTCAGTAGGGTATAAATAAATCAAAGGTTTCTTAACAACAAAATCACCCCAATCATCAATCCGACCCGGCGCCTCAGAGTCACATTCGGCGCTCAATTCTTCATTCTGCTTTTCGAGGTGCTCAATTTTTTCGTTCGCAATCGCCAAGAACCAAGCTAAGCAAATCACTCCGACAATAGCGAGCAAAGCGACAATCGCTAAGATAATTGCAACAACATTTAAATCTGATTTTTGTTTTTGTTTAACCATAAGCGAATTATAGCATAAAAAGAGCCCCGCCAGATGACGGGGCATATATTAGAGGTGGGTTCTTTCAGGCGGACGAAATGTTCGAAAACCTCGCAACCAGCGAGCACTTCTATGACCGTAGAGTAAACAACTCTAACTAGAAGCATCATGACCGATTCTGGATTTGTGGCGCATCACGAACCTCGTGTGCCCATATTTTAAAATCCTAACCATTTGGCAATTCCAAATCTCGATCGTTGGCTTTGCAAGCTAAAACTACATTTAACTTGCTTTCATAAAAACCTCTTTTTTACCGCAATGTACAATTAACAAACTTCGAAAGAAAGATTGTATAAAAAGCCGCCTAAAAGAACCACATTTGCCCATTAAACCACAATATCGCTTTTCCGTCAACGTCAAAGTATTAATGCTTGAAACATTCTAAACTATGTGGCATAATAACCACAGTTTTAATCGATAGATCACATTCATCGATTAAATTGCACATTTAGAAGATTGAGGGAGAAGGAGAATCTTTTTTCTTTATGTGCGAATCTTATGAAGTGTTCGGAATTTTCAAGACCAAACTCGAAAGGACTGGTAAAAGTATGAAAAAGGAAACAAAAAACAAGCTTCTTACCTCAAGACTTATGAAGGTAATTAGCATAGCTATCATTCTCAGCCTTTGTCTCACTATGCTTACAGCATGCGGCGAAGACGAGAAGCCAGCAGCTTTGCAGGCAGAGGACAACTCTACTATGGAAGAATTGGATATGCCAGATGAGCCTAATGCGGACATCGATGACGGAGCGGATATTGAAGTAACTACAACTTCTACGCCAACTCCAACACCAACGGCTACGCCAACAACAACACCGACAACAGCGCCTACGTCAACAACAGCGCCTACAACTACGCAGGCCCCTACAGCGACTACGGCACCAACAGCACCACCTGCTACAACGCAGGCACCTCCTCCACCTACCCAGGCGCCAACAACAGCTCCAACTAATCCTCCAGCTCCACCTACTGAAGCACCACCTGCACCTCCAACGCAGGCTCCAACTACAGCTCCTACAGTGGCTCCAACAGAGGCACCTACTCCCGTAGTTACAATGGAAGATTTGAGAGCAGCAGCCGAGGCAGAACTCGGAGCATTCGATTCATGGATTACTGGTCAGGGCTACTACATTGAGTATTCCGAAACAGTAATTGCAAGCGACACACGCTACGCTATAGTAGTTTGGCCTTATGTCGGTCACGCATGCTATGAACTTAGAATGCTCAAGGTAACAGCGAACTCTGACGGCAGTATATCTGTAGGCTGGTACGAGAATCCTTCCTACAATAGCACTGGAAATCCAGACGAAAACAACTGGGATGCTTTCACTAGATCAGTCGGCAGAACAGACGTCACATTCATTCCTGACGATTACGAGTTCTAACCGCTAGGCGCTATTATCTTCACAGAACCGTCCCTTTCGAGGGGCGGTTTTTTAATGCTTTTAGATAATAAAAATGACCCCGCACCGCGGGGCCTGGCATGAATGTCTTTGGTAGTTTTCTTTTGGCCTGCTTACTTAAATTGCGACCTTAATCGAACGCGCGCCTTCTATGGCAGCATTTGCATCTGCTAATGCACGATTCGTCTGATCCGTTACTTCACGCACAACCTGCACGCTATTACGTATTTTCGCAAGCGACTCTTCGCTTACGGTGATTTTCTTAATTCTTTCGATTCCAATGGCAATACTAGCATTGATTTCAGCAACCTGCTGATTCATTGCCTCTGCCTGCATATCCATATCTTTATATCATATCAGCAACCTGCTGATCGACATTCTTCATTCAAAATTCCCCCTTTAACGGAATGGCAAGAAAACTACCTTAAAGAACTACCATCTTTTTATTATAGCATACTTTATATTATTTGTCAATAAAACCAAAAAGATGGTATAATAACAGATATGAAAATCGTCACTCGTTTTGCGCCGTCGCCGACCGGCTACATTCATATCGGCAACCTACGTTCAGCAATTTACCCATACCTCGTCGCAAAGAAGGAGCAGGGTACCTATATTTTGCGCATCGAAGATACCGATCGCGCTCGCTACGTAGAAGGCGCAACCGAGCTTATCGAAGACACTCTTCAGTGGATTGGTCTCGACTGGGACGAGGGCCCAGAAAGAGGCGGCGATCACGGTCCATATTTCCAGACCCAGCGCCAAGAAATCTACATCGAATGGGCAAAGAAGCTTATCGCTGCCGGTCGCGCTTATGCTGACCCAACTCCTAGCGAAACTATCGCTCAGTATCGCGAGGAAGCTAACAAAAACAAGCAGGCTTTCCTATATCGCAACTATCGCCCAGAAAACACTCCAGAATGGGAGCCAGGCATGCCACTTCGCTTCAAGGCAGAGCCAAAAGAGCGTAGCTATCATGACGAGGTTTTTGGCGACAAAGTTATGCTTCCAGAAACGCAGGACGATATTATTCTCATCAAGGCAGACGGTTTGCCAACCTATAACTTTGCACATATTGTCGACGATGCAACTATGGGTATCACCCACATTTTCCGCGGTCAGGAATATTTGCCAAGCATGGGCAACTACCTCGCAATCTACGAAGCTCTCGGCCTAGAAACGCCAAAGTTTGTTCACTTGCCACACATTCTCGCACCTAGCGGTAACAAGAAGCTCGGCAAGCGCGACGGTGCAAAGTCTGCGGTAGATTATCGCGCAGACGGCATCCTTCCAGAAGCTATGCTAAACTTCCTCGCATGCCTCGGCTGGAACGACGGCACTGAAGAGGAAATTTATAGTCGTGAAGACCTTATTGAGAAATTCGAAATTAACCGCATTCAGCACGCTGGCGCTCGCTACGACGAGCAAAAACTTATCTGGCTCAACGGTCAGTGGATTCGCAAGCTCTTCACAGAAGATGCTCGCGCACTCTACAACCGTACCAAAGATTTCTGGCCAGAAGCAGCCGCAAATTCTGACGACGATTACAAATTCCGCATTTTCAGCATCATTTACGATCGCCTCAAAACTCTCGGCGACCTCAAGAGTATGACTAGCTATTTCTTCGCAGATCCAGCTGTCGATATGACTATGATTGAGTCCAATAAGGCTCTCAAGAAGCTTTCCGAACAGGAAATCCAAGACATTCTTCGCGCTGGTGTAGAAAAACTTCGCGCAGTAGAAGATTGGTCCGCAGAGAACCTTCAAAACGCGCTCAACGAACTACTCGCTGAGACCGGTCGCAAACCAGCAGAACTATTCGGCCTCATCCGTCTTTCTGTCAGCTTCGCACCATTCAGCCCGGCATTACACGATACGCTCAGCGTTCTCGGACGCGAACGTAGCCTCGCTCGCATGAACGCAGTAATCACTGCATACGCCCGCGATTAATCACAAATGCCGTCAAGCAATTGGCGGCATATTTATTAGGAGGAAAAATGGAAAAAGAAATAAAAATCAACGAAAATATTACAATACGCATTGCCGACGAAAAATGGGCAAAAGAAAAATACAACAGCGCCATCAAAAGTCGCGACAAATTATTACCATGGCTACCTTGGGTTCATTATTACGACGCTCCAGAAGCAAACGCCGAAATGATGGCCGAATTCCAGCGCAGCAAAGTCAAAGAGTTCGAGGAAAAGACCAACTATTGCTACGATATTTTCTACGACAATCAGTTTGCTGGCAGCATTGAAGTAATGCATGTTTCAAAAATGAACAAAAAGTGCGAAATCGGTTATTGGCTAGATTCCGCAATGACCGGCAAGGGCATTATGACCACCTGCGTCAAAGCTTTAACCGAGCTACTTTTCGATAAATTAGACATGCATCGCATCGCAATTTTAGCCGCGCCAGAAAATGCCGCCTCCTGCGCCGTCGCCGAACGTTGCGGTTACGAAAAAGAAGCTATTTTACGCGAAGATCAGGTCCTTGAAGACAAGTTTTACGATACCGTTATCTACGCAAAGCTTATGCTATAATTAAGATATGAATAGCAAGCAACATTACTACGGCAACATTAAGAAACGTAGTACTCAGCAAAAAAATGAAACACTTGCAAATCTTTATAGCAACAAAAACAATGACGTCGAAGATTTCTTAAAAGACACCGACGATATCGACGAATCCGAATTAAAAGAGAAGAAGTCCGCCAAGAAAAGACGCGAAAAAGCCGAACATAAAGCAGAGACAAAACATAAAATCAAAACCGCTCTCGGTCGCTTATTCTTGACGGCTTTTTTGGTCGCATTAATCGGCTGCGGTATATGGTTCTTCTTGCAGAACAAAACCAGCACTACCGAGCTAGATTCCATTGAGGCTAGCCAGACGAAAGCTGACGAAATCTACTACTCCCATCTAACCGGCAAAGAAGTCAGCAATAAAGACATTCCGACCCAGGCCGCAACTTGTATTATGATCGAAAACAGTCCAGCTGCTCGCCCGCAATCCGGCCTCAACGAAGCTGGCGTTATCTACGAAGCAATTGCCGAAGGCGGCATTACGCGCTTCCTAGCTATCTTCCAAGAAGCTAAGCCAAATTATATTGGCCCAGTTCGTAGCGTTCGTCTAACTTTCGTCGAAATGGCAAAACCTTATCATTGCTCAATCGCTCACGTTGGCGGCAGTGACAACGCGCTCAAGACCATCCGCGGCAATTCTGAGTTCCGCGACATTGATCAGTTCTATAACGCTAAGACCTACTGGCGCATTCGCAATCGCGCATCGCCACATAATGTCTACACTCGCTTTAGCATGCTTGATGAGCTCAACTTTAGCAAAGGCTATCGTACTAGCGAATTCAATGGCTTCGCTCGCGTAAAACCAGATGTAGCTCCAGTCGCTCCAGCTCAAAAAGCTAACAAAATCACTATTGGCATAGGCAGTAATCTCTATAGCCCAGTCTACAATTACGACGCAAACACCAATAAATACCTACGTGGCTACGTTCAGGGCGGCGCACACTATAGCGTTAGTGAAAGCGGCGCCAAAACACAGAACGCGCCAGACGTAGTCGTTGCTATGAAAGTCAATTCCGTATCCCGTTCTAGCGAAGCTCAGTATGCCGATTACACGACCACCGGCACTGGCGACGCGACAATCTTCCAAAACGGCGGCGTCATTTCGGCTCGCTGGTCTCGCGCAGATAAAAATTCAGAATTAAAATTCGTCGATGCAAGCGGTAATGACATCCAGCTCAATCGTGGGCAAACCTGGATTACTCTTTATCCAAGCAACAATAAGGTAACTTGGGAGTAGAAAGGAGATTTATGTATAACAGCACCCCAATGCCAGGAGAAAGTTTAGAAAGTGCAGAAGCACGCGAAAGAGCACGTCGCGAACAGGAAGCTATCGCTAATGGCGAAAGCTTTAATCCATACTACAGCGCAGAAGAAGCTTCAGGCTTCGAAAGTCTAGGCGACGCAGTCCCATTTGCTGGCGACATTACCGAAGGTAGCCTTGCTGAAACTGCTATCGAACTCGCCGTCGAAGACGAAACCTCAGTCGCAGCAGGAGTTGCCGCACAAGAGGGCCTCAATCTCGTAGGTAACATTATTGAAGATACTTTAGTTGATACTGAAAGCGAAAGCTATAGTGATATGGAAGCTTCTGCTCAAGAAACTAAAAAGCATGACAGCGACAACGCTATTGCTCAGAAGTTCAATGAGCAGTGGGACCAAGACAAAATCCCAGATCTAGACGATATTCAAGAAAGCGTTGAACGTGACTATATTTCCGGTGCAGTCGAACAGTCCGCAATGAACCCAGACGCTCAAGCAGACATGGCAAACACCGAGCGTTTCTCGACCGAACAGCATAATGACGAGGAAAGCGCAGTAGCGGGCTTCGCGCATGAGCAGGTTGCCGATCAGCCACACGATCTCGCTGAATCTGCCGCGATTCAAGCTGTTGCCGTAGCTGCAAAAAGCGAAGAAGTTGCAGAGGGTATCAGAAATGGCGACGAAAACGCAATGAGCGAAGTTAATGCAATTCAAGAGCGTGCAGCAGCGGCAGCTAACACTGCTAGCGAAGTAATTACTTCCGCTATGCGCAATTCCGACGACGAGCTAGAAGTTCGCAAAGCCATCGATGTAGCAACTCAGGCTCAAGAAAAAGCCGCAGAAGCCGTCGCAAACGTTCATGAAGCCGAAGCTGAATATAACTCTATGACCGAGGAACAGAAGGAAGAGGTTAAGGAGGCCGCTGAAGCTGCAGAAGCAAACGGCACTACCGTCGAGGAAGAAAAAGCTAAAATTGAAACAGCTAAAAAAGAGGCTGAAGCAGAAGGTGAATTCTCGGAAGCTGGAGCGGAATATAGCTTGTAATGTTTGTCAATAATCGCATCCTCATCGGTAAAACCGAAGACAAAAGAGAACTATTTATCTTGCCAGAAATGGCAAACCGTCATGGCCTTATTACCGGCGCATCTGGCTCCGGTAAAACCATTACCCTAAAAGTCATGGCCGAAAGTTTCGCCGACGCTGGCGTTCCAGTTTTTCTTGCCGATGTCAAAGGCGACTTGGCTGGCACTGCTTTTGCAGGCGAAATTAATGAAAAGATTCAAAAGCGCCTAGATAATCTCGGCATTGAAGATTTCAAAGCCCAGAACTACCCAGTTCGTTTTTGGGATCTCTACGGCGAGAAAGGCCATCATCTTCGCGCAACCATAGAAAGTGTCGGCTCTGATGTCCTATCTATCATTCTCGGCCTCTCAGAGGCTCAGGAGGGCAACCTAGCCATCGCTTTCGCTATTGCTAAGGATGAAGAGTTGCCACTTAATACTGTCGCGGATTTACGCGCAGTCTTACAGTTCATTTCCGAAAACCGTAGCGATTATAACGCTAAATACGGCCAAATTACTCCTCAGAGTATCGGCGCAATTCAGCGTAGCCTTTTGCAACTCCAAAATCAGGGTGCAGACAAATTCTTCGGCCAACCAATGCTCGAAATCGAAGATTTCTTCCAGACCAAAGACGGCCGCGGCGTCATCAATATTCTCGATTCCGTCAAGTTATTCCAGAGCTCAGACCTTTACGCGGCTTTCCTACTTTGGATCCTAAACGAGCTTTTCAATAAGTCTCCAGAAGTTGGCGATCTCGATAAACCGAAACTCGTATTCTTCTTTGACGAGGCTCATTTACTATTTAATAACATGCCTAGCTATCGCCTAAAGATGATCACCCAGATTGTGAAGCTTATTCGCTCACGCGGTATCGGCCTCTACTTTATTTCTCAGGCTCCAACAGATATTCCGGGCGACATTCTCGCTCAGCTCGGCAACCGCGTTCAGCACGCGCTTCGTGCCTACACGCCAGCCGATCAAAAGACCGTTCGCGCTGCAGCCGACGCTTTCCGCACCAATCAAAGCTTCAATACCGAACAAGCCATTCTTGAGCTTGGTACCGGCGAAGCATTGATTTCCTTCCAAAACGAAAAGGGTGCTCCAGAAATTGTTGAACGCGCAACAATCTTGCCACCACAGAGCCGCATGGGCACCATTACAACCGAAGAACGTAACCACATTATTGCCGCTAGCCCATTCGTCACAAAATATGACGCCGTAGCCCGCCCAGGCCAGAGCAACACCATTAGCGCGCCAAGCAAGCCTTTCGACCCAAGTCAGGCCCAAGCAGAAGCTCTCGCAAAGTACTCTATCGGAACATCATTCAAGAAAGACGAGCCAAAGCAGACAACCGTTAAACAAACCGCCAGTAAGCCAGCAACGAAAAGCACAGCAAAGCGCGGCAAATCTACCGCCGAGAAAGCCGGCGAAAGATTCGTCACAAATGCAGCCGGCGTAGCCGGTAGAGAAGCCAGTAAAGGCATCAGCAAGGGAATCGGTAGTTTCTTCAAGAACCTATTCAAATAAGCCCGAAATAAAAGCAGCCACCACTTGCGTCGACTGCTTTTTTATGCTATAATTATAAGTACAATTGCATACAGAGAGGTATGCTTTTTTGTTACAAAAAACTCTCTAGAACCTTAAAAGGAGGAAAAACAAAATGATGGTATACGTTATCGTAATCCTCATCACCCTCGCAGCTCTTGGCTGCGTAAGTTACAACTACAGCAAGCTCCGCGAAATGAAAGAAGGTACAGCCGAGATGAAAGAAATCGGCGATATCATCAGAGACGGCGCAAATACTTTCATGCGTGCCGAGTATCGTACAATCATTCCGGCGATTGCGGTAGTAGCACTCATTTTCACATTCTTTATTGAGAAAACGAGTGGTCTAACATTTATCCTAGGCGCCACGATGAGCTCTTTCGCATGCGTCATTGGCATGCGTAGCGCAACACTCGCAAACGTACGTACAGCAAACACTGCGCGCACAAGCCTAAACATTGGTAAGACGACTCAAACCGCTCTTCGTGGTGGTAGCATCTCGGGTTTAAGTGTTCCTGCATTTGGTCTCCTTGGTCTCGTCTTAATCAGACTCGTTGCTGGCGGTATCGATCCACAGGCAACCGGTAAGGGTTTAATAATCTCTTTTGCTTGTAATCCAACAATCATGAGATTCACAACCTATAGCCTTGGTTGTTCTTTAGTTGCTATGTTTAACCGAATTGCCGGAGGTAACTACACAAAAGCTGCCGACATCTCGGCTGACATCGTAGCAAAAGTTCGCCACGACATGCCAGAGGACGATAGTCGTATGCCAAATACGATTGCCGACTTCATAGGCGATAACGTCAATGATATCGCAGGCAACTGTTCAGACTTGCTCGAGAGCTTCGTAGCAACAATCACAGCCTGCATTCTTATCGCAGCAACCTTCACTGGCGTCACAGCAAGTTTTGCTAAGTCCGTAAGTACTTTCCCTATCATTATTGCCGGAGCAGGATTGCTTGGTAGTATTGTCGGAATTGCCTACGCGCTTGAGCACAAAGCAAGCGATAATCCTTCCAAGGAATTAGACATTGCTACTTACATTTCCGCAGGATTCGTAATCGTAGCTAGTCTTATCGCATCTATCGTAATGTTCGGAAAAGGCGAACTCGCCGAGAGTTTTAAAATCGGTTGGGCTTCTCCATTTGTCGCATCAGCATTAGGTATGTTTAGCGGCGTTCTTATCGGAAAAATCACTGAGTACTACACTGGCACAGATTTCAAACCCGTTAAGCAGCTTGCCGAAATGGCAAAAGAAGGTGATGCCTTTGTTATTACAAAGGGCGACGCAATCGGTTCAAGATCATGTCTTCTTCCAATCGGCATGATTTGTGCATCACTCATAATTTCCGGATTAATTTGCGGAATTTATGGTATCGCACTTGCAGCACTAGGCATGTTGAGCTTTGTTGGAACCACAGTTTCAATTGATGCTTTCGGTCCTATCGCAGATAATGCGGGCGGAATCGCCGAAAGCTGCCATTTGCCATCAGACGTAAGAGCAATCACAGATAAGCTCGATGCAGTAGGTAACACTACAGCAGCTATCGGTAAGGGCTTCGCAATCGGATCTGCCGCATTCGCGACAGTTTCGCTCATCTTCGCTTACGTAGGAAGCTACTCAGAAGGCGCTCCAATGCTTAATATCGCAGGATTCATCGTAATTGCTGGTGCAATTCTCGGTGGCGCAATTATTGAGTACTTCTCAGCTATGCTTACAGACAATACAATTGAGTCTGCTAAACTCATGGCAGAGGAAGGCGACAGACAGTTGTCAATTCCTGGTGTAATTGAGGGCACCGTAAAACCTGATTACGCTAAATGTATCGACATGGCAGCTCGTCAGGCTCTCAAGAAGATGCTCGCGCCTTCATTGCTTGCGTTGCTTGTTCCTGCAATCGGTGGAATCTTGTTTGGCCCTGAGTTTGTCGGTGGCATTCTCGTCGGCGCAACCATCGTAGCTATCCCTAAGGCTATCTTTATGGGCAACTCTGGTGGTGCTTTCGATAACGGCAAGAAGTTTATTGAGTCCGGTCTCTTGGTAGGCCACGGAAAAGGCTCAGCAGCTCACAAGGCAGCCGTTGTTGGTGACACAGTTGGTGACACGAGAAAAGACGTAGTTGGCGTTGCGCTCGATATCGCTATCAAGTTGATGTCAACAGTAGCAAATACGTTAGCACCGATTTTCTCATCGTTCCACATTTTTTAAGCTCTAATCCATAAAGAGCACCCTCCCATGTAGACCCTCGGCTCATTCGCCGGGGGTTTATTTTTTGGCAAAAATATGGTATAATATAAGAATCATAGCTCTTTGCAAGCAGAAAGAAGGTGATCTATTGCCAAAAAGTTTACAGAACTACGCGGACCCTTTTCTAGCAAACGAATATCGCAATAGCCAACGCTATAACAATTACTATGGCGAAGGCCGAGATAAAGGTGCTAGAGCGCGTAAGAAATGGTTACCCGTAGAAGACAAATATGTTTTACAACATAGAATGACCGACAGGGAACTTTCAAAAATCCTGAAGAGGACCGTACCTGCAATTCAACAACGCAGAAACGAACTCAAGAGACAACTAGGCAACATAGATTAATTTCTCGCCCCCACATCCATGGGGGCATTTTTATTGGCGAAAAATAAAAAAATAAGCCCTGCGGCTTATTTGAAATACATTATATGGTGAACCGCGTAGAATCGAATTGGAACGACCTCGTATCAGATATTTGCGGCAACGCTTCGCAAAGGTAATAGTATTTAAACTTAGAAATCAAAGTAGTGCAAGTTTACTAAAGACCCATGCGTCTGCGCGCCTCAGCCTGCTTAATCTCGTTATTAATACTATTAGCAACAGATTCTTTTAATTGCTTTTCAAAAACAAATGGCTCGGAATAAGTGTTATAGTTACCGTAAAATTCATCTAATGATGTGTGAAGACGCTCTAATGGCCCACCATGCTTAGTAATAGAGACATATGACATCCCATTATTATTGCGTTCGAAAGTTTTTAACACGCCGCTCGCCTTCAACATTGCATATGCGTTGACGATTTTAGCGCCATAGTTCGGTGCGCTCTCAATAAAAGCAACTGTTTTATCGCCATACCACAGGCTGTCGATTGATACTTCGAGTTTTTCAGCAATTTTAGCTACCGATTCAATATTTGGAAGACTACGCCCATTCTCAAATTCGCTAATCGACGAGACCTGAATTCCGGTCAATTCTTGCAGTTTTGACTGAGTATAATTCTTCGCCTTTCTAGCCGCACGAATTCGCTCTCCAACTAACTTTTTCTGATTCCGCCTAGTTTTAATATCCATAGACACAACTCCAATTAGATAAATTAATATATGGAACAAGATAATACTTATCTAATTAGATAATATCACTTATGCCGAAGCATAACAATATATCGGTTTCGAGCTTATGACGTTTCGGTAAAAGTACTTAGGAAAAAATCAGATATTTAATCTGTTTTCAAACCCATAGAATCATGACAGATAACAAATTTAATCAGGAGAAATCCGCATGATTACAAAAAGATCCGCAAGGCCAGGAATCATAGATACTTGGAATGCGTTCATGTGCGAAGGCGCCAAATGGTCGCCCAACGATGTTCCGCACTGCCCAACAATAATAACTGAAAATCCGTCACGTATTATTACGTGGGTCGAAGCAAAATCAATATATAAAAAACAAATTAGTAAGGACCCGTCATTCAAAGACAACGCATTCGTCTGTTTCTATATAGACGATCAGAAGTTCGACGGAACTCGAGCGGGGATTTGGGCACAACCGCATCGCTCGCTCGAAATTCTGTCTCATTTCAGGGGTATAGTTACTCCGGACTTTTCGACATATCAGGACTTCCCATACCCAGTCAAATTATATAACACCTACCGAATGCGCGCATTTGGTTACTGGTGTGGTAGAAATGGACTTGAAGTCATCAATAGCGTTCGTTGGGGTACCGAAGAAACCTTCGATTATTGCTTCGACGGTATCGATAGTAACAGCACCATAGCAATCGGAACCGTTGGTGGCAGCCCAAACAAACTCGTAGATCGTCTTCGCTTCGAAGAGGGACTAGATAAGCTAGTGCGACGTCTTTCACCAAAAGTAATTATCGTCTATGGCTCAGCAAAGTACCCATGCTTCGATAAGCTGCGCACCGACGGCATAAAAATCGTGGAATACAAAAGCGCAACCGCCAACGCCTTCGAACGAAGGAGCAAGAACCATGAGTAAGGGCAATAGTGGACACTTTAGCGGTACGACAGGCCAAAAAGCAAATCAATCAATCAGTTACAATTCAGCCAAATCTAGCCTCGTCGGTACAGTGAAGACGATTAATAAGCAGAAAAATGCGCACAGTACACCGATGAAAGGCGCTACGCCTAATTCTGTCACGCAAAACTACGTAAATGGCAGGCTCGAATCCGAGCGGTATTATAATGAAAGAGGAGAGGCTTATCTTGACATTGACTATTCCGACCACGGAAACCCAAAGCTTCACCCTAACGTTCCGCATCAACACGAGATAAAATTTAAGAATGGTCGCCCAGTAAGAGGCGAAGGAAAGGAGATATTATGACAATAGACTACCTAAAGCAACTCACAGACGAGGGGCGAGAAATAAAACTAAAATACAACGACAAAATCTACTGGATAACCTGGAGCCAAGTATCAGGAGAGAATCTCCTATACTTCTACGAGGCTGACTCGGACTCAGAAGTAAGTGCCAAGACGGTTGATGAACTCATCGAAAAAAGTTACGATGGACATATCATAAAAGAAATCTGGAAATCATTAACCGACGAAGATGTTTGGGTTGAGTAAATAGCACAAAAACAGAGAGCCCCAACGGCTCTCTTTTTGTGAAACGACGGAAGACGCCGTAGACCTAATGGAATTTAGAGCAGAAAAACTCTCAAACCTAGCCGACACATTCCGGGAAATTGACGACCCAGAAATCAGGTTCAGGTTCCAAAAATGGCTTTTTTCCCGCTGGCTTGATGTATGATGGCGAAAAATTTGGAACCACTAAATTACCGACCATTTTACAGATAAAAAAGAACCGCCCTTGCGGGCGTTTCTTGCTTAAATTCACACTGTGGTGATCCCGAAGGGAGTCGAACCCTTGATTTTCTGGATGAGAACCAGACGTCCTGGACCACTAGACGACGGGACCATATGAATATATTCTAACAAAAAATCGCACTAATTGCAAATCTAATCGTCATTAGCGGCGCGATGTTTCGAACGCTCCTCGGAAAAACCCTCAGGATAACGAGCCTTAAGCTTCGCAATATTGCGCTCAAACACCTCGGACAAATCACAATCTAACGCGTAAGCGGTGATAGCTAAATACCAAGAAACATCACCAAGCTCTTTAATCATATGCTCGCGATCAAGCTCGTGACCGTGCATCAAATGCTTCTTTAATGCATCGATAACCTCGCCAGATTCGCCACACAAACCCATAGCGCCGTTTAGTAATACTTGATCCTTATCTAAGTCTTTGTTTAGCGTGCGAAGCGCCAAATCCTGATATTCGTTTGCCTCCATAATGTTTTAATTATAGACGCGTTTGCTTTTATGCGCAAAAAATAGTATAATATATAAAACAATAACAGGGAGCAGATGCAAGCATGAGCATTATCAAGAGATATTGGCGTATTATTTTCCCAATCTTTTTCGTGCTCGTCATCTGGAACTTCTCTAGCCATAATGGCACTATTTCTTCAAGTGAATCAGGCATCTTTGCAGGTTTCCTCGGCATATCCGAAGGCCTAATTCGCAAACTCGCCCACTTTGCACTCTTTGGCGCGCTCGGCTACAGCTGCACTAGCTTCATCAAAGGCCTCCATCCACTTACTTTCCCAAAGTATACTCAGATTTTCTATCCTATCATCGCCGCAACCATCTACGGCGCGCTCGATGAAGTTCATCAGCTCACCGTTTCCGGCCGCAATGGCAGCGCCACTGACGTTCTTATTGACGCCCTAGCAGGCCTAGCAGGCGTTCTAGCATACATTGCATTCTTCTGCTTCTATCGCATTTGGAAAACCAAAAAAGCAGCCGTTCAGGCAGTTATCGACATTCAGCAAGATAACGCGCTAGAAGTAATTCAAGAAAAAAGCGCTTAATTCCTTAAGCGACCATATATAGATTATATCACACTTTACATTTTTTGTCAATCTTGCTAAAATGGTAGTATGAAATTACCGGTAGTAGCAATCATTGGCCAGACTAATGCTGGCAAATCTAGTCTCTTTAATCGCCTCGTCCGCAAGTCGACGGCTATTGTTGCGCGCGAAGCTGGTACCACTCGCGACAACGTTGTAAGCAAGGTTAATAACCAGTACGTTCTCGTCGATACTGCAGGTCTCAAGGATCCTGACGACGAATTTGAAACTCATATTCAGGACCAAATCGAAGACGCAGTCGCTGGCGCAGACCTTATCCTTTTTGCGCTCGATAGCAGCAAATATCCAGACCACAACGATAGAATGATCGCAAAGAAAGCTTTCAAATCCGGTAAGCCTATCTTCTTGCTTCTCAATAAATCCGACCTCGGCGAAGCACTTCCACTCGAAGAATTCTATACGCTCGGCATCAAAGATCCAATCCGCGTTTCCGCAACTACCGGCATGGGCCTCAATGAACTTCGCGGCAAGATCCTCGCAGAGCTCAAGAGCCAGGGTTTTGATACTCGCGAAAGAGAAGAGAAGCCAGATAATCGCCTAAAGATTGCTCTTATTGGTCGCCCAAACGTCGGTAAATCTAGCCTCTTTAACTCACTCGCACAGAAGCAGCAAGCCGTCGTAGCTAACCTTGCCGGTACCACTCGCGACATAAACCGCACCGAAATTCGCTACAAAGGTCAGACTATCGAGCTCCTCGATACTGCAGGCCTCCGCAAACCAGGCAAGCGCGAAGTTGGCATTGAGAAATTCTCAGCTCTCCGCACTCTCGCAGCGATCGAAGAAGCAGATGTATGCTGCATGCTCGTCGACAGCACTGAGCCTCATTCTAAGCTCGATCAGAGCCTAGCTGGCCAGATTGTCGAAGCAGGCAAGGGTATCATTCTCGTCGTCACTAAAACCGATCTCGAACACAAAGAAACCGACGAAATCCTCGATAACCTCGAATACGATTTCAACTTCATCCCTTACGCACCAGTAGTTATGACTAGCTCCGTAACCGGTAAGAACGTCACTAAAATCTTCGAGCTCGCTCAGCAAATCGACAAGGCTCGCCACGCAGAGCTTAAGACTTCCGACCTTAACAAGCTTCTCATGGACGCAGTTAACGCTCATCCACCAGCAGGTCTCAAGAATACTCATCCAAAGCTACGCTACATGGTTCAGACCGATACATGCCCACCATGGTTCGTAGTTTACGGTAGCAACCTCAGCCTCCTCCACTGGAGCTATAAGCGCTATCTCGAACGTCGCCTTCGCGAAAGCTTCGACTTTAGTGGCACTCCAATCTTCTTCTCCTTCCGCAACCGCGACTAGTATTTACAAGAAGCCTAAAAAATGTTAAAATAATAACAAGCAGGTAAGCATCTTCCCGGATGCTTATTTTGTTAGATCTTTTCAAAAAAGGAGGAATTTCTATGTCGTCTGAATTATCTTTAGACAAAGAGAAATACGTCTTAAATCTGGATGCAGCATTAAATTTTCCAGAGATTTTAGACATCACCCAGGAGGCTCCGATTTGCAAAACGCTCATCATTCCGATCAGTTCCTACAACTCAAAGTTAAGAGTGTGGGAGGATGAGGATTCGGATAGAGGAACTAATGCAATTGAGCTTTCGAAGTATCTCGTCAATATAACTAACCACTCGAAGATTTTCAGAGAAGGTGATGAGTTTTATTACGAGTTCAAGTACAGTAGCGGAGAGAGCATCATACTCGATCCTAGAAACCACGACGGTGATTCCCAGTCTACTAGCGTTCACGCAATCGCTCACGCAAAGCACTGGAAAGCAGTCATTATAACTAGCAAGTCTACAATGGTTACGGACGCTCAAATGAAGGGCGTCGAGGCGTATTTTCTTAGTCCAAACATCTATACTGGCTTCAGAAGAATAGAACTCAATACAAATCAGTCCTTATGGTGGGATAAACACCGCGATATTACTGCGTCAGACTGGGAGAATAATTTCAGCGATGAACCACTTCTTCCAAACGAATTCGTCGAATTCGTCTATGACGGAGTAAAACCGTCAAACTACAGTAATATTGGTATGTTTAATCCTTGGACAGGATGCCTCGAACATCTTCAGTACTTCAAGAAAGCGCCAAAGGGTATCTACCCTAGAAACGCGCGTCAGGCTATGGCTTTTGAGGCCGCTTACGCGGATGTCGACCGTAGACTTACGGCTGTATTCTTCTACGGCGCCGCAGGTTGTGGCAAGACTTTCATCTCGCTTGGAGCTGCTTTAGCTCAGACCGACCTTCGTGCAGTAGTAGCACCTGAAAAGGTTTATCAGGGCGAAATGACAAAAGCAAGACGCAAGAAACGTCAGTATGCCGAAATGGCAGCTATGGCGGCAGCCGAGAATCAGGACGATGAAGATCGCAACCTCAGAGCCGTCTATAGCCAGATTTGGTGTTGTCCACCTGATCGTATGATGGGCGACAAGATGGCAGCCGTTCCAGGAGATCGCTGGATGAAACTTCGCGATAATCTTGATGGTTATTGCCAGAACATTCAGGCTTTCCTTGAGGCCCAGAAGAATAAGAAAAAGGGTGGAGAAATAATGAATCCACGCGACATTGAAGCTCGTGCGGAAAGCATCATGCGCCAGATTCACTTTACAAGCGCAGGGCAGATTAATGGAAACAGCTTCTCTAAGACCTTCTTCTTGGTTGACGAAGCAGAGTTCATGAAAGAGAGCCAGCTCAAGATGGCAATCGAGCGTATCGCGACAGAATCAAGAATCTTTATCTGTGGCGATCCGACCCAGATTCGCAATCCTTACGGCTGGTACGGTAATCCACTCGCTAAGGCAATCAGACGTTTCGCAGGAGACCCTGAAGTAGCCATTCTGAAGTTTGACGGCAGTCTCACCCAGAGAGATGGTGCAGGAATTGTATACCGTTGTTATGGAGGAAACATCTAAAGGTATAGCACTTTAATAAAATTCCGAAAAGAAAAACCGGAGCTCATTCGCTCCGGCTTTTTTATTGTCTTTTTAGCGCCAATTGTCTTTGCTCATCTGGATAGTTACATATACATGAAACTTCGCACTTGCGTATTCCGATGGGACTGAAGTCGCAGTTAGGCCATCGTCGGAGTAGACAATGTCTGCTACCGTATTCGCTTCACAGTTGAAATTAACTGACTTGATAGGAGATGTAGTGGATTCGTTCTCTGCGATAGCTTTCTTGTAGTAATACCACTCGCCATCTTTTTCCCAATCACCAGTATCATCAAGGATAACCGTCGCATAACTCTCGGTATTATCATCCTCGTCCTTCCAGGTATTATCCAAATCCGAAGTAATATGATCGCTTTCTGGGATGGTGCTATTTGCCTTACGCCAATAATAATCGAACTTTACACGAACATAGCGATTACCGGTACCTTTGTTCGTAGCGATGACTGACTTTGGCGTTACGTCGCACGGCGTCCAGTTATCTGGAGACTCAAAAGTCTCTACATACTCAGCCTTATCTTCACCAAGCGTAAAGGCGTTATTGAAATGCATAGAATCCTGATTATAGGCAATTGTACCGGCAATACCTAAAATCGCCACCGCTAAACCAGCGATTACTAAAGTCTTTTTATTCTTAAGATTTTTCATTTTTAGACCTGTTTATTTTACGTAAAAGCTTATCTTTATTCTATCTGTATTTGCTCCAAAAAGTCAAGGCATAAGCATCTTGCGCTATAATATATTTATGAATAGCGAAACACCACTAATTAGATATTCTTATAGATCATTTCAGTCGACAGAAACTATTACGGTCTACAAAGAGCGCATTACTGTCGAATACAACAAAAAGATTTCCAGACCATCCGAAGACATTACTTTCAGAAATCCAGTCCAGATCGAAGTCCGCGATGCTGACTTCATTAAAAACATTATTCTTACAAGCACCTACGCTCAGTTCAAAGAACCAATGAAGAAAACTTACGATCAGGTTAATAGCCTCGATCCAAAAACGCTCACTAGACCAAAGAATTCCGCTCAGCAAGTTCTTAGCCTAAACGTCGATGAAGATTTTTCCGCTACTGTCGATATGTTCGTCAAAGAGTACGGCACTATTTTTACTAAGTTCGTTGGCTACCTTAGAAACATCATTAAAATCAGAATCGACTCAAAGAAATAATCATGAGATTAATTGTAGGTTTCGGCAATCCCGGCTCAAAATATAACTTCACGCGCCATAACTTCGGCTTTTTGGCTCTAGATTTTTACGGCAAGATTAACAATCTTAGCTGGACCGAAAAACCAAAATGGCACGCCGTCATCGCCGAAGATAAAGCCAATGATCGCATCTTCGTCAAACCGCAAACCTACTACAATGATCAGGGAATGTGTATTCGCGCAATTTGCGATTTTTATAAAATAAAACCACAAGATATTCTAGTATTATGCGATGATTTTCATCTTCCTTTCGGCAATTTACGTTTCCGCGAACGTGGCAGCGCTGGCGGCAATAATGGCCTCAAATCCACAATCCAGCATCTCAATACAGAAGATTTTCCTCGCCTTCGCCTCGGTACGGGCAATGATGAGCTTCGTGCGCGTATTGGCGACGTTGATTTTGTGCTTAGTAAATTCACGGACGCCGAGCACGAAAAGCTCGCTTCAGTACTTCGCGAAATCGCAGATTTTGTGTCAAAATACTAATTTTTCGCCGATTTTATAACATTTTTTTAGAAAATAACAATAAGCGCTTTGACCCCTGTTAAAATATTGCTAACAGGGAAGCAAAAAGCGCTATTTTCTATTGATTTTACAAAAAAGTATGCAAAAAGTATTGACTTTATTGCAAATTAGTGCTAGAATAAGGACAGTTTTAGCCGAAAGGCTAAGTACTGCACCTAAATAATCTATAACTTTGTTAAAACTTTTGTTTTAACAATTGTTGCGTGCTATAGAAACACATTCAGCCTTCAAATTTCTCCTATATAGTTTGAAGTGAAAAGTATTACCTCCACTTAGAATGACCGTTTCTATGGCTAGCAACCCCTTTAAACCGGCGGACCCCATTTGTGTGAGGTGGGTCGCGCTTCCGTCTTCCGGTACCACGAAAGGTGTGTTTAAAGGGTTAAATAGCCGCAGGTGATGCCCACCCTTACCTGCGGCTTTTTGATGGTTTCTTATTTTACAATATATGGATTAGTCTTGGTGCCATTACCGCTAACAACCTTCATGCCCGCCTTCAAAGTGACAACCGGACGCAAGCCGTGCTGATCCCACGTGCCACGCGCACTAATGAATGGCCAGGTCGCGAAGTTCATCACTAGAGCATTGCTGGAATAGCCGTATGGCGACATAGTCCATGTGACACGTCCGCTATATAGATAATTATTTAGGGAAGTAGTAATCTCTTCTGAGCCAAAACCGGCCAAGACGAGTTCGCTACCAGTTATTAGCCCTACTTTATGAGCGAGCCTGCCATTACCGTTTGCAGTACTCTTCGTAAATGAATCGCGTGTGTTCGAGCACTCCAATAATGGATGCAAATTTCCGCTTTCATATTTATCATACTTCGAATGCTGTGCCTGATAGAATACGCCAGAAACAAACGATGGTACCGTAGGGGAAGGGCTATCTTTACCCTTTAGGGCTCCAGTCACGATTGTACGATCATTGCAGTAAACTGCATCCTCGAGATCGTCTTCATGTTCTGATAACCCACTCTTCTCAAACCAAGATTCAATTGCAGTCTTAACGAGGCTATTGTTCCTATTCGTGAAGGATGCTTCTTTTAGATGTTCAATATCGTTATAGCCGCCAAGCAAGAAATAATAAATAGTATCTTCACTAGTGTAGTCAAATAGATAAGCGATTTTACTACTACTACAGCTAGTTGCGCCATCAGTACAGAAATAATGGTAGCGTTCTGCTGCTGTAGTTCTTTGTTCTGCCCATGTACCAGTTACTGACTGACCAACACTGGTATCAAGCGTATAAGTACTACCGTTTCTAGTAACGTCATTAGCAAAAGTATAGCCAGCAGCGATTGGTGACCCCCACTTTACCTCTACGCGATCGCCATACTGATAACCAACGTCAGCCAAAGCCCAGGAGCTTATGGCATAGCGATAGACCGTGTTGTTAATTTCTACGTCAGCGCCAGTCGCATTACATTGTCTAACCTTATCAGAGGAAGGCTTACCACTATAGATAAGTTTTGTCCCGCCCGTATAGGTCGTACGAAGAATTCTCCAGCATTGATCAGCCCAAATCAAATAATTATTATCTATTTCGCCGCGATAATAGTATATATCTTCGCCGTTCTCAGTATATTTCTGCACACCATTACCGTTAGCTATGAATATATCTTCGGAAGCAATCGCTTTATTCGTAAAATCGATGTGAAAATCGCGTGGATTTGATTGAACTTCCACTATCGACGAAATCTTATCATCCCAATTCTTTTTTGAATCTGCCTGAAGCGTTTGCGCTGTAAATATTAAATGGTATTCAGAACCACCATAAGCCCTATCGTTAGAATTCACAATTCCACTTAAAGCAAGATTTGCCTCGCAATTTAGAGTAACACCGGTAATTACGGAAGTAGTTGTTTCGCCAGGCGCAATATCGTTCTCGTAGTAATAATATTCACCACGACGCTCCCAGCCAGAATTTTCCGCAAAGTTAATAATCGCCATCGTGAGCCCAGAAGCCTCCGATACAAGTGGTAGCTCCTGCTTATCTTTATCTAGCCATTGCTCATCAAGTTTAATGCGCGCTACGATAGGGACGCTAGCTTCGTTTGTGACGGTTATCGTCTTATCTATCGTCTCACAGGTGCGCCAATTGCTAGGTGAAGCAAAATCCTCGGTAAAGACAGTCTTATAATTATTAATGCCGAAGGTATTATTAAATACTGCCTTATCATGATTGACGGCCATAGTAACGCCAATAACAGCCGAAAACACCAATAATGTCATACCGGCAACTATTGCTTTTTTCTTAACTTTTTCTTTCTTTAGCATACCTACCTTTATCTTAACGCTTTTGTTTATAATGTGCAATTTTTGCCTCTTTTTGTATGTTTATGATATATTACCAAGGCATAGCAATCTGAAAATGTTATGTTAATATATAAAAATATGAGCAAGAATTTAGTAATAGTAGAGTCTCCTGCCAAAGCGCATACCATCGAGAAATACCTCGGTGAGGATTTTACTGTGCTCGCATCGGTTGGGCATATTCGTAAAGATACGAAGGTCGACAAGAATACTTTTGATGTCACTTATGAGATCGATCCAGGTCACAAGAGTATTATTTCCGATTTAAAGAAAGCCGCAAAAACAGCCGAAAAAGTCTGGCTCGCGACGGATGAAGACCGCGAAGGTGAAGCTATTTCTTGGCATCTTTGCGAGGTCCTTGGACTTCCAAAAGATACCGCTCGTATTACTTTTCATGAGATTACGAAACCTGCACTCGAGGCCGCAATTAAGTCGCCACGCGTAGTCGATATGGACATGGTCGCTAGCCAGCAGGCTCGCCAAACCCTAGATATGCTCGTAGGTTTCGATCTTTCCGGCGTTGTTCGCAAGAAAGTTCCTGGCGCCATTTCTGCCGGCCGCGTTCAGAGCCCAGCTTTGCGCCTCATCGTCGAGCGCGAACAAGCTATCGAAAAATTCGCTAGCAAATACACCTACAAAGTTTCTGGCGACTTCGGTTTTCCTACTAGCTTAGACCATGAGTTCGAAAATGAGGATGAAGTTAAGACCCTCCTTAATCAGCTCATTGGCGCAGAATATACTGTTTCGGCCGTAGAGACTGCTCCTGGCGAGCGCAAACCATCCGCTCCATTCACGACCGCTTCTATGCAGATTGAGGCTAACTCCAAGCTCGGCTATAGCACTAAGACCACTATGCAGGCCGCACAGGCACTTTATCAGGCCGGCCATATTACTTATCATCGTACCGATAGCCTAAATCTTTCCAAGCAGGCAATCGCAAGTATTTCTAGCTATGTCGAGTCCAACTACGGTAAAGAATACGTCAAGGTTCGCAACTTCAAGACTAAGAACGAGAGCGCGCAGGAAGCTCACGAAGCTATCCGTCCAACCCATATCGAAAATGAGATTGCCGGTAAGAACGATTACGAAAAGCGTCTCTATGCTTTGATTCGCGCACGCGCACTCGCTACTCAGATGGCAGACGCAAAGCTCGAAAAGACTACCGTTAAAATTTCTACTCCAACCGAATATTTCTTCGAGGGTAAAGGTGAGGTTATTACTTTTGATGGCTTCCTAAGAGTTTATGGTCGCTTTAAGGATAGCGAGTTGCCAAAGATGTCTGTTGGCGATAAGCTTACCGCCGCAGCTATCATCGCAAAGCAATACTACGCAAAGCCACCAGCACGTTATACTGAAGGCTCGCTCGTCAAGAAGCTCGAGGAACTCGGCATCGGTCGTCCATCCACTTACGCTTCAATTATGACCGCAATTCAGGCTCGCAGCTACGTAGAGAAGGGTGAGAGCGAAGGCGAAGAGCGCCAAGTTACTCAGTTCAAACTCGAAAACGGTCAGGTTTCCGAAGAAAAAGTCACCGAAAAGTTCGGCGCAAACAAAGGCAAGCTTCTTCCAACTCCTATCGGCGAGTTGATTGCTGGCTTCCTAGTTGACCATTTCAAGAATATCGTTGATTACAAGTTTACTGCTAACATCGAAAAAGATCTCGACCTTGTCGCCGAGGCAAAGCTCGACCGCGTTAAAATGCTACGTGACTTCTATGGTCCATTCAATGACGAAGTTCTCGCAAGCGAGGGTATCGAGCGCTACAATAACGCACGTCTCCTTGGCCACGACCCAGAAACCGGCGAAGCAATTTACGCTAAGGTCGGTAAAAATGGCGGATTCATTCAGCTCGGCGAAAACGAAAAGGAAACTGGCCAGAAGCCACGCTTCGCACCGCTTCCAAAGCGTAAGTCGGTTAAGACTGTTACGCTCGAACAGGCACTAAAGCAGCTCGCATTGCCACAGTTACCACGCACGCTCGGCACAACCGCTGACGGCACAGAGATTATTGCCGCAGCTGGCCCATTTGGCCCATACCTACGCGCAGGTAAATACAATATTCCACTCAAAGATTTCGATCCTTATACAATCACTCTCGAAGATGCTGAGCCGTTATATATTGCAAAGCGCGACTCCTTCATTGCTGATTGGGGTGAGATTCAGATTATCAACGGCGCTTACGGCCCATACGTAAAAGGCCCAGGTCGTCGCAACTTTGTCCGCATTCCTAAAGACATTGATCCAAAAACCGTCACGAAAGAGCAGGCGGAAGAATATCTAGCCAATAAGCCAAAGAAAGCAACGCGCCGTCCAGCAAAGCGCACGCGCAAAACTACTGCAAAGAAATAAAATTCAATCATAAAAGTACGACTCTTGGGTCGTACTTTTTACATACAAGAAATAAGCATAATTACTATTACCAGACAATAATTCGCTAACGTTTAAAACTTTTAAATTTTCTATTTCATTTAATGTCAAACTTCTGATATAATAAATATTAAGTAAAGATACTTTGCTTGTTGACAACATTATAAAATAATGTTAAAATTTTTAAAAATAAGATATGACACAGTCCTTTTGTGGTGTCATATTATAATATCAAATAGACGGAAAGGTAAGGAAAAACGGCAGCATCATGAATAATGCGGAAACGATTGCCAAAGCAATCTCGAATAGTCTAAACATCATCGAGCAAGAGCGCGAAAGAGAAATCATCTCGCGCAGATTTGGGCTCAATGGTCATAAAGAAACACTTGAACAAATCGGAGAAATGTTATCTATTACTCGCGAGCGTGTTCGCCAACTCGAAAAGGCTATTCTTATCCGTCTTAGAATCGCCGCCGAAGAAGGCAAAATTAACGAACTCGCAGCAGCTGAAAAGCTCATGGTTCGCAACCTTACCGAAATGGGTCGTATCGCCCGCGTCAATGATCTAGCAAGCAAAATTCTTAATAAAGAGCCTAATGCAACTCAAAAGGCACAGTTCAGTTTCTTAGGTGAAATCTCTCCAGCTCTCAGCATTGTAGCAGAGAATGATAAATATCATACTGCTATCGGCATTGCTGAATACGGCACCGAAAAGGAAATCCGTAGCAAGACCGACGAAATCGTCAGCATCGTAAAAGCAAACAAAGCTCCAATGACTATCGACGAGCTAGATGAAAAGCTTAATTATGAGCATCCTAGCCATATTGAGGCTGTTGCTCGCGTCAGTAAGCTTCTTTCCACCCTTAACAATCAGTGGGGTCTCGCGAAATGGCCAACCGTTAACCCAAAGAACATTCGCGACAAAATCTACGTAGTCCTCGAAAAGCACAAAGAGCCTATGCACTTCAACGAAATCGCAAAGGCAATCAGCTCTTCCGACTTCAAGCGCAAAGACGTCACCGTTCAGGCAATCCATAACGAACTCATCAAGGATTCTCGTTTCGTTCTTATCGGTCGCGGTATCTATGCACTTGATAAGTGGGGCTACAGCAAGGGAACCGTAGCAGAAATTATCTCTAAGATTCTCAAGAAAGCTGGCGACGAAGGCCTAAGCCGCAAAGAAATCGTCAAGCAGGTCCTTAAGGAACGCAAAGTTAAAGAAACTACCGTTCTCCTCAATCTTCAGAACAAAGATCTCTACGCTCGCGTAGGTAAAGATCACTACAAGCTAGCTTAAGCTTAAGAGAAACAGCCCCAAAAGGGCTGTTTTTTGATATTATAAGTAAAAGCATTATGAAAGGAAAAACAAAAAATGCCTGAAAGAAAAAGAAAAACCGGCCTTATTATTGGCCTCATAGTTGGCGCAATTGTTATTGCTGCAGTCGCAGTCATTTTAGCTCTCACTCTAGGAAACACTACTAAAACTTCGAAGTTACTTGGAAGATGGAATATTGCCGGCATGCATTTCGTAGAACAGAAGTTTACTCTAGAAGAAATTAAAGAACTCGGCTTCGCTGACAGTTATATTGAATTCAAAGAAGATAATAAACTTCTCCTAAGCTTATACGGCAAACCTGCTTATGAGATTAGATACGATGAAGAGAAGGGCGTTACTATTGACAACTACGACATAGAGAGGGAATACGTCCTTGAAGATAACGACAATACAATTACTATCAATGATGAGGGAACGTACCTAACCTTCAAAAAACAGCAATAATTAGCGTTAAAATATCCCGCTTAACGAGGCGGGATATTTTTTATTTATCGTAAACTTTTTCGAGAGTTTTTACTGTACTCTGGATATCATATTCCTGAACAGCTGGATTTTTTATTGCATCGCCACGCTTTTTAACCGGAACAATTTCGCTCGTCCAGTTTTCTTCAAGAGATAAGAATTTCGTAGAATCTAACAACCTCGTCTCGGCTGGAACCTTATCGCTAAACAAGCACTTCATACCGCTCGCCTGAGCCTCAATACCTACCGTCGGAACACCCTCGAATAGTGATGGGAGCACGAAGATATCAGCCATTGCATAGAAACGTTCCATATCGCTCTGAGCAGGTAGCAATATGACACTTTTCTTTAGGCGCTCACTTGCGATTTTATCTTCGATATTCTGCTTTAACGAGCCCTCGCCAATAATAACAAGTTTCGCCGTCTTATTTTTACGCACATAATCCGCAAAAATATTAATAAGATGTTCCTGATTTTTCTGAGCCTCAAAGCGTCCAACGTTTAATAAGACAATAGCATCCTCATCGATATCAAATTTCTCACGCATCGTATGGCGAATATTAGAATTGTAGCGGAATTTTTGCAGATCGATGCCATTATGAATGACTGTAAAATCTTTCTTTGCGCCGTAAAGGAACTTACCAGCATCAACACCACAAGCAAGACGATCGGTGACTTCACGGTTTAATTTACGACGCAAAACCGAAGCGACCGCACGCATCTTTTTCGATTTAATCTTTGAGTTATTCGTATTATGCGAGTGAGCTATGCGTTTTTTAACGCCGGCTTTACGAGCAGCCGTAAGAGTTAGGGAAGACATAAAGTCGATATGGCTATGAATCACATCATATTTGCCGTCGGTCAAAACTTTCGCAACGTCATCAATGAATTTTAATGGTCTACGGAAGCGATTATCAGGAATACGAATAAGTTCTACGCCAAGTTCCTTAAGTTCATCTTCGAAGAAATATTTGTCGCCTTCGCGTGGCGCCATAAAAGTCAAAATGCCAAACTTATACTTTTTATGGTCAATATTGCGCAATGTATTCATAATATACGCTTCTGCGCCACCACGATCCATGCCACCGACTACATGTAATATTTTTTTCATCCAAGAATCTCCTTATAGATTTCACGCATCTTCGCCAAAGAAGAGCGCAAACTGAATTTTTCGTCAAAATCTAAATGATATTTTTCAGGATTTTTTACAGCATCGCGTATTTTATTCGTCATTTCGTCTACGTTATATGGATCAAATAATAGCTTTTTATTACCCTTAACTATGTCACGATGACCACGAGTATTAGCGATCACTAATGGTAAACCAGTAGCAACACATTCTAGTACGCCTAAACCAAGACCTTCCTGATATGCAGCAGACACGCAGAGATTGCAACTCTGCAAAAGCGCGAAATATTGATCGCGAATATATCCCGGCATTAAAACATTTTCTTCTATTCCGAGATTCTTAACTTGCTCCTTCGCTGCGTCCATTAATTTTCCATGACCAAGGAAAAGCATTTTTACTTTCTTGTTCTCGCGCGCAATTGGAGCAAACGCCTCAATCAAACGCTGATGATTCTTTATCGAACGAAATTCCGCAAGATACACAATTACAAAATCGTCCAATTTGATTCCATATTTTTTTCTCGCATCATTTTGTTCTTTTTTTGAATATTTGCAAGTAAATTTATCAGTACTTACGCCAACACCATCAATCATTTTAACAGGGCATTTAAAGTCCTTCTTGGCGAGCGCGAAATCTTCAGTATTAATCGTAATCAAAAGATCAGTTTCTTTAGATAATTTCTTTTCGATAGGATAATAAAGTCTCCAGTCTTTCTTTGGTCCGCCCTTATAGAATTGAAAGCCATGACAAGTATAAATCACTTTTACGCCTTTTTTATGAGCGCTTTTTGCCGCCATACGCGTAACGACTGAACCGACTGGGGTATGCGTATGAATTAACTCATAATCACCCTCAGCAATAATTTTCTTGAGCTGACGATAAGCTTTCATATGCTTATCTAAGCGCAACGGGTTACGAGCAAAGTCAATCGCAAAAACATTATCTGCATCATAGACATCTTCTTCGCACGCACAAGCGTAATCTACTTGCCAGCCGCCCATATTTAAGTCGTCATAAGGCGCCTCAAGCGTACCACGCAACATGCGCATCAAAGGGCGATTGAATTTATGAAAATTCGCCGTATGTGAAGTAAAAAGAATCTTCCGTTTCATCTTTTATAATTATAGCGCAAAAAGTGTTTTTAGTCGCTCTGCAACTCTGTTATATTTCTAGTTATTTCTTCTTGATTATGCTAAAATTATCTCATGGAGTACATTATTCATTTTCTTGCTACGCCGATAGTTTGGATATCTATTGTTGTTATCCTCGGCATTCTTACATATCGCAACTATAAAAAGCTTAATCGACTCAAAGTTTTGAATGTCGATTCTGTACTTTTGATGCTCGAAATCCCTAAAGACAACGATAAGAAAGAGCTCAGCGCTGAGCAACTTTTCGCCTCACTCCATGGCATTTTGCGCGACGCAAACGAGCTTAAGCATTCCGGTGGTGTTCAGGAGCATCTCTCATTCGAAATTGCTTCCACCGGTAACCAGATTCGCTTCTTCGTTTGGGTTCCAAAAGTTCTCCAGAGTTTCGTTGAAGGTCAGATTTATTCCCAGTATCCAAGCGTCCAGATTTATCGCATGAAAGAGGATTATGCTGATCGTCGCGATAAATATCCTGTCGCTTACAGCTCCGAAATCTCTCTTATTTATGACGAAGCGCTCCCAATTAAGACTTTTGAATCCTTTGAAGTAGACCCATTAGCCGGTGTTACTGGTACTCTCGCAAAGCTCAATCCAAACGGCGGCGAAGAGCTTTGGATTCAGATTCTTACTCGCCCAGTCGCAGATGACTGGCATAAGAAAACTGATACTTGGATTCAGAAAGTCAAAGCTGGCAAAAGCTTCAGCTTCGGTAATATTGATTTTTCATGGTTCCTACAGTTATTCGCTGCACTATGGCGCCCACCAGAGGGTGGCACTAGCTCTCCTGTAAAGGTAGAGCTTTCTGAACGCGCAAAAACTCAGGTATCCAAGGCAGAAGAGAAGGCAACAAAGCTCGGCTACGAAGTTAAAATTCGTATCGCTTACGTTGGCGAAAATGAAGTTAACGCAAAGCTTAACATGCAGGCCCTCGTCGGTACCTTCAAGCAGTTCAATTCTACAAACCTCAACGGTTTCAAGATGGTTGGCGCAACCTTCGATAAGAGCGCACTAAACGCCTACAAAGCTCGCCAGTTTACCGATCATGGCTTTATTCTTAATATTTCTGAGCTCGCTAGCGTTTATCATCTCCCGCATACTAACGTTGAAACGCCAAACATTGTTTGGGCATCCAGCAAAACCGCTGAGCCACCGGCAAAGCTTCCAATGCTCACCGGCAACCCGAGCTTCGATGAAAACATTTCCGCATTTGGTCTTACCGATTTCCGCGGTATTAAGCACCAGTTCGGCATGTATCGCCGCGACCGTTCTCGCCACGCATATATTATCGGTCAGACTGGTTCCGGTAAGTCTGGTCTTCTCACGCTCTTTGCTTTGAGTGATATCTACCATAACCAAGGTTATTGTATTATCGACCCACACGGCGATCTTGCAATGGATAACTTGAAGTTTATCCCAGAAAACCGCATTAAAGATGTTGTCTACTTCAACCCAGCAGATACTCAGTATCCAATGGCATTTAACCCTCTCGAGGTTTATGATCCAGCTCGCAAGCCAAACATTTCCTCTGAGGTTATCGGCGTTCTTAAGCGTATGTTCGGCGACTCTTGGGGCCCACGTCTTGAGCACATTTTGCGCTACACTTTGCTCGCTTTGCTCGATCGTCCAAGCGCAACCATGCTTGATATTTCTCGCATGCTTACCGATAAAGAGTTCCGTAAAGAAACTCTCGATTATTGTCAGGATGTTACAGTTCTTCAGTTCTGGAAACAAGAGTTCGGTTCTTGGGGCGACAAGCAGGTTACCGAATCCGTAGCACCTATCCTTAACAAGGTCGGTGCCTTCACGGCAAACCCTATCATTCGTAATATTATCGGTCAGCCAAAATCCAGCTTCGACGTTCGTAGAATTATGGACGAAGGTAAAATTCTCGTTGTTAACCTTTCCAAGGGTCTTATCGGCGAAGATAATGCCGCCATCCTTGGCGCCTTCCTCGTTACTAAGGTTCAGCTCGCAGCAATGAGCCGTAGCGATATCCTTAACGTCGATGATCGCCGCCCATTCTATCTCTACGTAGATGAGTTCCAGAACTTCGCGACTGATTCCTTCGCAGTTATTCTTTCTGAGGCTCGCAAATACGGTCTTAACCTTACCGTTGCGAACCAGTACACCAGCCAGATGACTGACTCTGTTCGTGATGCAGTCTTCGGTAACGTCGGTACTACAATCTCATTCCGCGTTTCCGCAGACGATGCGCCAATTCTCTCAAAGCAGTTCGAACCAGTTTTCGAGGCCCAGGACCTCCTTAACCTCAATAACCGCCACTTCGTCCTCTCCATGATTATTAACGGCGAAAAATCCCAGGCTTTCTCCGCAACCACCCTTAGCATTCCAAAACCACCTAACGATCTCACCCCTCAAATCGTTCGCAACTCTCGCATGACTTATGCAAGACCACGCGCAGACGTTGAGAAGGAAATTAGAGACGCTATTGAAGCCGCAGATAAGTGGAAGAAGAATCTTTCCGACTCCGGTCGTGAAGCCGGTGAACGCGGTTCCGAAAAGCCATCCGCAAAGCACGAAAAACCCGTCTTCGAATTCACGCCACAAGCAGAATTCCGTAAGCAGAAAATCTCCCCATCTCAAGCAGAAGGCGAGAAGAAAGGCCCAAGCCTCAAAGATCTCGGCGCAATTATCGCCGCTCAGCAGGCTGCTAGCCCGAATATTAAGACCACAAAGGTCGAAGAAGAGCCTACATCCGCTCCGGAACCAGCTCCAGCAGCTCGCGAAGACGAAGACGATAACGAAGGTCGCCAGGTTATTACTAGCGCCAAAAATGGCAAAGCAAACGTTCATACGATTCAGAAAAAAGGTCGTAAAATTAGCTACCACAAACATAGCTCAAACAATGAACGCGGAAATCGCCCAGTTCAGAGGTAGGCATGTCTAAAGTAGATTTTCTCCTGCATCTACCTATTGCTCATCGCGGTCTTCATAAAGGTCTATCAGCGCCAGAAAATACGCTAGTAGCCTTCCAGAAGGCCGTAGACGGTCATTTCCCAATTGAGCTGGATTGCCACATGATTAAGAGCGGGGAAGTCGTGGTTTTTCATGACGATAGCTTTATGAGAATGTGCGGAATCGACAAAGAAGTCGCAAACTGCACTCTCACCGAAGTTCGCGAACTCTTTATTAAGCGTACCCGCGAACGTATTCCACTTCTTTCTGAAGTATTAGCTGCAATCAACGGGAAAGTGCCGATTCTTATCGAACTTAAGTGTGATCAACCAACAGGGAAGCTAGAGCAAGCAGTTCTAAATATCCTTAAAGGCTATAAAGGGAAGTACGCTTTTCAGAGTTTTAGCCCTCTTACCCTACGTTGGCTCAAAAAGCATGCCCCTGAGGCTCCTAGAGGCCTTCTAGCGAGCGATTTCAAGAACGATAAGACAATTGCAAGAATCCCGAGAATTGCCCTTAAAAATCTCTGGCTTTTCCCTATCGCGAAACCAGATTTTATCTCATATAACTTCCGAGCACTACCAAACAAACGCGTAGAAAAATTGCGCAACCAAGGTATTCCTGTCCTAGGCTGGACAATCCGAAAAGTCTCCGAAAGCCGAGAAGCACTAAAATACTGCGACAACGTAATATGCGAAGAGATCCTCTAACGAGGACCTCTTTTTATTTCCTACTCTTCTTAGTGTCGCCTTTTGCGGATAACTTTTCCGCTTCCTCAATCGCACCACGTCCATTGTAGACGTTGAAGGCGATAGCGCCAGCAATCATTGGTAAGTAGTACGTAATACCGCGCCAAACGAGCACAAATACGTTTAGAGCAGGTCCAGTGACGAAGTTGCCAAAGAAGCCCATGAAACCCGCTTCCATGCCGCCAGAAGCGCCAGGAATAGGCACATAGCAGCCCATAACATATACAAATGAGCTAGCAGTAAATACGTTAATTACATCGAGATTATCTGCACAGCCAATTGCAAATGCAATAAAGATAGGCAATAGGTAATAAGTAATGAGCGCTAAACACTGATAGCAGACACCTTTAGCAAATACTCTCTTATTGCGAAGAAGCTCGCGTCCATTCTCGTAATAATTCTGGCAAGCAGCCTCCCATTTCTCGATACGAGCCTTCTTATTGCGAACCAAACCTACCTTTGCAAGCGCATTGATAATACCACGCGCGACAACACGGTTAAAGTTCTTTGAAAAGCTAACAAATAGTAAGACTAGCAAGATTACCAAGTTAATAACAAAACCAGCTACCATCATGCTCTGCAAGACTGGAATAAACTGGAAGAAATGGAAAATCTGATCGAAGATTACGCTAATTATCGCCGTGATCATGAGCGCAATCTGGAACATCATATAGGCCTGAACTTCAATATTTGCACCGGTAGAAACAGGAACGCCCTTCTTTCTGAGCTCATAAATCTGCATTGGCTGACCGCCACTAGACAATGGCGTAATACCGCAGAAGAACTTATTAATTAGGCCGAGATAAATCGCAAATCTAAAGCTGATATCTTTTTTATAAATCTTAATAATGCCATAAGTAGACAAAGTGTCGAACAGCATATAAACACAGAAAGCCAACAGGGAAACAATAATCCAGCCAATATTGGAGGCAAAGAGGGTATTAACTACCTCATTAAAGTTATCCTTTAATGACCACCACAAAAAGACTACAGTGATTGCTAGGATAATTAAGATGTTTAACCACTTTTTCTTCATAAAGCTAATACCTATTATATCACTTATCAATCTTACTTACATAGACTCTACGATGGTGAACATTTTTGTCGCAAAAATATTTTCAAATCGCCAGAACAAAAACCGAACAGGGAAGTCAAAGGGAAATCTTAGCCCTCATTTCCCGATTCTATCTGTTAATACCCTATTTTACCCCTGTTACTACCCCTCCCCACCCCTGATCGCATATACCGATAATCCCGCAGCTACCCCTGTTAGAATCCGAAAATATCCGGGGAAGCCATTTATAGCCGAAGTCACAGGAACGCACAGGACACTCAAAATATGGCTAGACGTGTAGATAACCGAAAAAGTAAGCAGAAGCACGTTAGAGCGCAAAATAGAGGGCAAATACAGCCGAAAGCCGGCTGGAGTCTAAAAACTAAGCATAAACGAGACGGGTGTATAATCAACTTTTGCCTTAATATCCAATGTCGCACAATGTATATTTTACGACTATTACATATCATACACACAGGCATATAAACAATCGTCGGATATATACACATATATCTCAGCAAAGACCTTCTAACAGATATATTTTTCTTTTCGCATACGTAGCCACCCTTGTATACGCATGACGATCAATATAGTCAAAAAGGGCCGCTCCCCCGGAAATTTCAGCTCGGGGGAGTATCCAGAAGTGCTCGAATGGAGCCAAAATTTGACTTTCATTTACGCAGATACATCAAACGACCCCTGTAAAATCACATATTATAACATAGTTTTCCACAGTCTAGCCAAATCTCGGTCCGCGTGAAATGTATATTTTTCCACAGATTTCACGCATGTCCGGATTTTTCTATGACTCCCCTGCCCATTTGACTTTTTTACAATTTCATTTCAAAATATAGATTCTCCCGCCCTAGCCCGTCGACGTCACTATATTTTTTCGACCGAACAAAAACCGAACATTAGGGGACTACTCCAGAAGTGAAGCCGCATAGAGCTTATTTATAGTAAGCCTTGCCCTCCACGCGCAAATCAACATATTCAGGCTTCAATGACTTCCCGTCCAAATAGCGCATCATACGCTCAGCATCCTCAACCTGGACAGCACTGCCCCGCTCCATCGTCATCTTGTAATATTCTTTACGATCTTTAAAATAAACGATTATTTCCCTAGCCTTCTGAAAAGGCAAGACAACGTGATCAATCTCGACATTATATTCCTTCGCATCTGCCTCAATACGAGCTACGAAGACTTTTACGCGCTCGGAAACATTGTTGCCAACATTTTCATCAACAATAGAGACGGTAGGAGTGATCGGATTTTTCTCAGCTAACGATGCCTGATGCTCGGCAGTCTTCTTGGCTACATAGTTAGATAATACGATACCCACAGCAACAATAATTACGAGCACGCAAAAGACAACAATTACATTCTTGCGCTGTTGCTTTTTACGAGCAGCAATATGCTCTAGATTACGTTTTCGCGCGTTATTAGTCGCATTAGCGATAGTTTTTCCAACGCGATAATCGCGCTCGGTTTTATTAGGGACAACCTGCGTGGCGGCATCAGAACGTTTAGCCTTCTTCACACTCGAAGACTTTTTACTTGGCCTATAGTTCTGATTACCACCCCACTGATTCATTTTTACTTATCCTGTAATACTTCTAGACCTGGCAATTTCTTACCGGATAGCAACTCTAGGCTTGCGCCACCGCCAGTAGAAATTAAGCTATACGATAACTCGCCGCTATTCTTAATAACACTTTCAACATAACCAGCAGTATCACCACCACCAATAATCGTCATGCTGTCATGTTTTTCGCCCATCGCTTTAGCAATAGCATAAGAGCCACGAGCAAATACTTCATTTTCAACCATGCCAAGAGTACCGTTCCAAACGATAGTCTTAGATTCATTAATCAAATCAACAATCTTTGCTGTACTTGCTGGGCCAATATCCAATTTTGCGCCATTTTCATCTTCAGCAAAATCTTCGGCAACATAAATCTTTGGATCGTCGCTAGTGTAACCGTCAGCTGCAATTTTACCGCCAACAGCAATCTTGTCTGCGATCGGCAAGAACTTATCAATCAATGGCTGCTTATCGGCAACTTTAGCACCACCAACAATAACTAAGAGTGGGCGTTCAGGATTTTCCATAGCACCTTCTAGGCGAGAAACTTCATTCTCGACCAAGAAACCGGCAACTGCAGGCAAAATACGCGCAATTGCATCAGTCGATGCATGCGCACGATGGATTACAGCGAAGCCATCCTGAACAAATAGCTCTGCGCCAGTAGCATCAACAATCTCTTGCGCAAACTCAGCAGAGTTTTCTTCCTCATCAGGAACATAGCGCAAGTTCTCCAAGAGCAAAATACCGCCTTCTGGCAATGCAGCAACTGCATCTTTTGCATCCTGGCCATAAATCATATCAGAAAAACGCACGACTTTATCTGGCAAAAGCTCGCCAAGGCGCTGTGCGCATGGTGCCAGAGACATCTCTGGCACGTAAGCGCCGTCTGGACGGCCCAAATGCGACATTAGAATTACTTTGCGTGCGCCCTGATCTAGGAGATAGCGAATCGTAGATAGACTGCCGCAAATGCGCATGTCTTCCTGAATGACGCCATCCTTGATTGGAACATTGTAATCTACACGAACTAATACAGTCTTGCCGGCGATTTCGACATCCTGAATTGTTTTCTTTCTAAAATTCGACATTTGAGCCCTCCTTTTATAAACCCACTACTAAACTTTGCGAATTTGAATACTGTTTGTGCCGCCCTGTTCGTCACGAAGACCGGAAACAAGAACAACCTTCAAGCTATCCTGACCCTCAGAGAGCTTTAGATAACCTTCATTCTTAAGATCCTGAACTGCATCGAATGCATAGTTCTCATCATATTCGCGAACAAATGAAGAGTTTGCGTAGGTAAGAGCTAGCTGACCTGCAACGCGATGATCGCTTGTGATAGAAATAATAGGAACGTTTGGACGCTGTGCAGCGATTGCGAGTGCAGTAGCACCAGACTTAGTTGCAACTGCGATTACATCAGCCTTAACGCCTTCTGCGATATCAGCAACAGCGCGTGCGATATGATCGTAGTTCTGGTAGGTACCAGTTGGCAATGCGTCGAGAGCCTGAATACGGGTATGGTTCTGAGTGTAAAGAATAACTTTCTTCATCTCAAGAATGGTTTCGATAGGATACTTACCGTTTGCAGTCTCATCGGAAAGCATAACTGCGTCTGCACCAAGGATAACGCCGGTTGCAACGTCAGAAACCTCTGCACGAGTTGGTTCTGGGTTGTCGACCATGCTTGCCATCATCTGGGTAGCAACGATACAAATCTTTGAATACTGGCGGCAGAAAGCGATAAGCTTGCGCTGAACAATAGGAACAACCTCAGCACCTGCTTCGATAGCCATATCGCCACGAGCGATCATAATACCATCAGTTGCTTTGACGATAGCCTCGAGACCTTCGTCGGTTTCAACAGCTTTCTTAGTCTCAATCTTTGCGATGATTTTTGCCTTAGAGCCATGAGAAGTAAGAATCTGGCGCATCTTTTCAATATCAGATGCAGTCTGAACGAAGCTCATTGCAACGTAATCGAAATCGCGGCTTGCACCGAACTCAATATCAGCCAAATCCTTCTCAGTGAAAATATCACCACCAAGATCAGTTTCTGGAAGGTTTACACCCTTACGGCTCATAACGAAGCCATCATTTTCAACGCGGCACTTAATAGCAGTTTCAGAAACTACTTCGATGACGCTAGTGCGAATCTTACCATCAAAGAGGAAGATAGGCTCGCCAACCTTAGCACGCTTTGCGAGGTTGTACTGAACTGGCATATGAAGACTACCATCATGCTCTTTTACTGCGTAATCGAGAACGATTTCGTCACCCTTCTTAAGGTCAAGATGATTATCTTTTAACTCGCCAAGGCGAATCTTTGGACCCTGCAAATCCTGAACGATTGCTACTGATTTACCACGCTCTGCGGCATATTTGCGAATAATACGAATTTGTTCGTCGCGCTCATCGTAGGTGCCGTGAGAAAAGTTTAGACGGAAGCCATTGACGCCCGCATAGACCATCTCTTTTAGCTTCTCTTCCTCAAAAACAGAAGGACCTACAGTCGCTAAAATTTTTGTTCTTTTAAATAGTGTACTCATATCTTATATTTTACCATAATCAGCACAAAAAATCGCCCGTCAAAACAGGCGATTTTAATAAACTAAATGGTGATCACGGCGGGAGTCGAACCCGCGATTGCCTGGATGAAAACCAGGAGTCCTAACCACTAGACGACGTGACCAGTTGTTATCATTTTAACTTAAATCAAGATATTTTTCAAGACTTCATATTATGAAATAAAAATCAAAAAATGCGTAATATAAAAAGCTTGCGCTTCTCTTCTATGAAAACTACCCTAAAATACGACTCAGACTATTTGCGTCAGCACCCTGAGCGAATAGTAGTTCTTCAATTCTCCGTGACTTTTCATCGTCTTTTTCGTTTAATCATCGTAAGTAAATGGGCTCTTTCTACAAGCTTTTCTCTTCTCTGCATGCAAAGCAAAAACAAAACTTATTTGAGTTACGGAGAACTTTTTCGAAATTAATTTTTAGCTACAGAAATAATCGTGTTTGCTAAGTTTTCAGCAGCATTGTCTTTTATGAAACTGCGTAGATTCTTAGCTAATTCAGCGCTCTTGTCGCTATTCTTTGAGAGCTTGCGGATTGCATCAAGCAACAATTCCGGCTTTTTATGCATCTCGTTATCTTCGACAACAACGACAGCATTCGCCTTTTCGTATGCACGAGCATTCTTTACCTGATGGAAGCCAGGAAGCTTCTCATTTGGCACCATAATAACGGTTTTAGCCATACTTGAAAGCTCAGTCATAGTAGATGCGCCAGCGCGGCTTACAACAATATCTGCCGCACCAAATAACTTATGCATCTCACTCGAGAATTGAACCATGCGGAAGTTTGAAACAAGTTCACCGTCTTCCCATTTTTCGTATTCTTTAAGATCCATCATTTCCGGATAGCGCTCACGTCCAGCGACTAACATAACGCTAGTAAACTTTAGGAGCTGCGGCAAAATTTCGCGAATCGCAAGATTAATATTTTCCGCTCCGAGACTGCCACCAGTGACTACGAGCAAAGGTTTATCTGAATCGAAACCAAGTTCTTTTTTAAGCGCCTTCTGCTTAGTTGCGTTTACTGGTTTAAAATCTTCACTAGTTGGAATACCAGTCCATTCCGCCTTATCTGCGGGATAGGAATAATATTCAAGCGGCATACCGGTCGCAATCTTAGTAGCGCGTTTTGCAAGCAAACGGTTCGTAAGGCCAGGCGCAGCATCACTATCGTGAATTACATACGGAACACGTAAAATTTTTGCAGCCATACCGACTGGCAAGCAAACATATCCGCCCTTAAAGAAAATTACATCCGGACGATTAACAATTAGACGAAAGAAAGACTGAAAGAAGCCAAAAATATTTTTAAAAACATCGCGAATATTCTTTAGGACAACATCGAAATTCTTTAGATATGTTACGAAAGTAAAATGCGTATAACGACGTAATTTACCAGCAACAGTCTTACGAATCCTCAAATCCATACCGTTTTCAACGGTAATTTTGCGAGCATTCTTGTAATATTTTTTATCGGTCCAAAACTCAATATTAGCGCGTGGACGAATTTTCCAAATCTCACGAACGACGGCTACTATTGGAGTAACGTGACCGCCGCTGCCCCCGCCTACTACTAGAATCTTCATTTATTTCTTTCCTTTTTGTCCATCCAGATATCTGAATAACTATACCAACGGCGAAGGCTGCAAATAGCATGCCGGTACCGCCATAACTTAGGAATGGCAAAGTAATACCTTTCATTGGAATAATACCTAGCATTCCTCCTACGTTAATTATAACATGGCTAATAATCCAGGCAAAAACGCTCACTGCAAAGAGACTCTGCTCTTCATCTTCCGTTCGCTCACTAACTCGAAGAATTCTAGCTAGCAGCGTTGCGAAAATAATGATAATAATCGTCGTTCCGATAAAACCCCAAGTTTCGCCGATAATCGAGAAGATTGAGTCTGTTAAAGACTCCGGGAGATAGCCAGAAGCCTGAATGCTATTCCCTAACCCTAAGCCAGTCAAGCCGCCAGTACCAAAAGTAATGATCGAACTATTTAAGTGATATGAATCGCCGTCGCCTTCCCAACCCGTAATACGCGCTAAGCGATGTGGTGCAACCAAAATCAAAACAGCTACAGCCGCCAACAATACACCACCGGCCATAAATAATCTTTTTGCTGGGACACCGCCTACCAACGCCATACTTGCTAGGATCATTGAGATTACAACCGTACTACCCAAATCCTTATGGAAGCCACCAATAATAACCGCCGTGACAGCAAAAATCGTAGCGTATGGCACCCAGAATTCCTTACTTTCGAGTTGCCCTTCTTTTTTACGTGACCTAATCAAATATGCGCCATAAAGAGCTGCGCAGATTTTCAAAAGCTCAACTGGCTGAAAACCAGCATTCACAATTGGAACCCAAAATGCACGACACGCACCGAGATCGCAAGTTACGAACGGCGCATTAAGACGGCCGAAAATCGTAACCATCAAACATAAAATAACGGAAAACCAGAATAATTTCTTTGCAATTTTTGCCAAGAATTTATATGAAATTTTATAGCCTATCAACATCGCAACTATCGATGCCGTAATGATCGCTATATGGTGCGTAAAGAAATATGTTTCACTAAAGTTTTTGCCATTTGCAGCGTTATTTGCAATAGCAACACGTCCACCAATCGCGTAAACGATTACAAGACTAGCAAGCATCAAAATAATAACTAATAAAGCTATAATTTTATCTGCTTTGTGTTTGCGCATTAACTAATTACGCCCCCACCCATTGCCAAGAACACGCCAAGCATTGCTGCGACGCCACCGATAATCCAGAAGCGCATCACAACTTTGCTTTCTTCCCAACCCTTTGCTTGCAAATGATGGTGAATAGGAGCAGAAATAAAGATTTTACGATGGAAGAATTTCTTCGAGAAAATCTGAATCAAAGAGCTTCCAGCTTCAAGCACAAATAGACAACCAATAATTGGAAGTAGGAAGAATGCGTTTGTATTCATTGCTACAACACCAAGACCGGCGCCAAGCGCAAATGAACCAGTATCGCCCATCATGAAACGAGCTGGATAAACGTTAAACCAAATATAGGAAAGTAAAGCACCGATTACGACAAAGCAGAATCCCGCCAAATACCATTGCTCCTGTAGAAGTGCGATAATACCATACGCGCCATAAGCAAGCATCGCTAGGCCGCCAGCTAGACCGTCCATGCCATCCGTAATATTAACTGCGTTGCCAGTTGCGACAACAGCAAAAGCAAACAACGCAATCATTGCAGGAACGCCAATATTAAATGCGCCTACAAATGGAATTTCAATGCTTGTCCAACCAAGCTTTACAGCAAAGAACCAGCCCAAGAATACGCCAAGCGCAGTGATCATTGCAAATTTAACCGGAGCACGCAAACCGGCTGCCGCATTTTTACCGAAAAGGTTAATTGCGTCATCAACTAAACCAATAATGCCACCACCAACAAACGCTGCAAGCGCCAACCAAGTCTGACCACGATTCAAACAATTGCAGACGATAACGACTAGCGGAACAACAACAAGCATAATCATACCAGCCATCGTTGGAAAATGACGCTTAATTTTCTCAGCATGAAGCTTATTCATGACAGTCAATTTTTTGCCCGAAACATCAACAGTTTTCTGACGTTTCCATAGCTTATATTTATAAGCAAAAGTCGTATAAATAGGAGTCAAGAACATTGAAAGTAAAAACGCACCTAGCGCTAAGACTAGTTCGTAGCCCATGTTTGAATTAATATCGTTTAGTAACATTTGTTCCTTTCTATTTCTTTGGTTCAATCCTTAAATAACGAAGCATGTAATTACTTAATTCAGTAAATACCGGTACAGCATCCTGGCTTCCCCAAAGCAAGGTCTCTCCATCTAATCTTATCATAATTACATAACTCGGTAATGCGCCTTCTTCATTAGATCCACCATATCCAAGCGCGCCAGCGTTCGTCTTCCCTGACCAATATTGACCAGTTTTCGGATTAATCGTCTCCGCAGTACCAGTCTTCATACCGACATTGTAGCCAGGTAAGTCGCCGGAACCACCGTTCTCGCTGCGCACCTCGCGTAGCATCTTACGCATCTCAGTACTAGTACTACTAGAAATAGTCTTACGAATAGCCGCCTTTTGCTCTACTGGCTTTAATTCCCCATTCTCGTAAGTACCAGCAATAACAGTCGGAGTAAAGTAATTACCTCCATTAATTAGGGACGAGAAGCCCGCTGCGACCTGAAGCATTGTTAAGTTCATACCCTGACCAAAAGTCATATTCGCATAACGTACAGCATTGCCTTCGCCAGAAGGATCGTTAGGGCTAATAATATTACCCGTTGCTTCATATAATTCAACGCCAGTCTTTTGACCGAATCCAAAACTATCATGCAAGTAGTTATAAAGTGTCACGCGCGCAGACTTAGTAATATTCGTACCGTCGCCCATTTTGCGAAGCACTTCAATACTACCAGTATTCAAAGAATAATCGAGCGCCTTACGGAAAGTAATTACCCCATTACGAGTCGCAGTACCAAACGCGTTATTCATGATGCGGTCACCAACTTCCGTCTTGCCAGTATTTAGATAAGTCGCATCAGGATTCAACTTGCCTTCATTAATTGCTGCAGCATAAGTAAATGGCTTACATACCGACGCTGGCTCATATGGAGTTTCAGTTACGCGGTTTACATACACATTTGGATCTTTCTCTTTCCAATAAACACCCGGATCGTAAGTAGGATAATTTGCCATTGCCCAAATCTTACCCGTAGTAGGCTCCATTACGAGCGCACTAGCCGCACTAATTCCGCCCTTATGATTAACAACGGCCTTCTTAATCACCTTCTCTGCCTCGCGTTGAATATTTTCGTCAATCGTCAGAACAATATTTTCACCATTCTGCGCAGCAATCTCGATATTTTCATCGCCAACAGAAAGCGGAATCTCATTAACATCCGTAACCGTCTTCAGCATGCCATTCTTGCCGGACAAACGAGTGTTAAGAGCGCCCTCTACGCCAGAACCAACACCCTCGGCGTTCGTAAAGCCAAGCAGCTGCGCGCCAAGCATACCATTAGGATAAACGCGACGAGAAGTTTCCTTTCGGCCAACACCGCGCAAGTTAGCTTCTTTAATCTTAGAAACCGTACTATAATCAACATTCTTCGCAATCTCGACATACATATTCTTTTCATCAGCCCAAACTTTATCCCAGCCCATCGTCAAAGAATCGCCAAGAATCTCCGTTAGCTTCTCCTGAACCTTTTCTTTCTTTAAAACACCATTAGTGCCGCCATAAGTAATAATGTAATTCGGATCAACGAAGACCGTCCACGTACGCTCGTTCATAATAGCTGGTGACACATTTTCTGCGCCATCCATAAAGTAAACTTCGCCACGCTTCGCGAGTAATTCGTACTGCTTAACGCGCATCGCATTCGCATCACGGACGTGTTTATCGTGCTCAACAATCTGAATAAAGAATAAGGTAGACACAAAAAGCAGAACCATACCGGCTATCACTAGCCTCAGCCAAAAATACCGCATTTTGCGATTATACATAACCATATTCTATCAAAAATACACCCTGTTTGGGGTGTATTTTTACAAAACACAAACAATAGTTAATTATTCGCTAACAAATTCCGCATTACTATTAGCATCAACCATCGTCGAAGCGACCTGATTAGTCTCTTCGCCGGCTGCAGCTGCGGTGATTTTCGCATTCTCAACCGCAAGCGCATCTCGCTGTGCCTCTAGGTTCGAAATCTCACTATTTGCTTCCGCAATACCGAGATCATACTGCACCACTTTGGCACTTTGCGTCAGCGCAAGCAAGCCGATTAGGCACACTACTGCTGCAAGCAATACAATGTGACTGATCGGACCCAGCTGCCTCTTCGCATCATGACGCACCGCATTGCGGTTACGTGCCCAAGTAGCTGAACTTGAAGTCGTGTTTAGTCTTCGAGTTGCATAATATGCTGACATTAAAAATTAATATTCCTTTTTTATTTTTGTTTTCAAAAGCTTTGGCGGTAAGTTGGGCGACAAGAGATAAACGCCCAACTTCCTTACCAAAGAAGGTCAAAAATTTTTTTACACACTCCGAACAACTTCACCTATTCGGTACCCCCGGTCAAAAGGGGCATGTAATAGATTAAGTCTGCTCTACACCAAAAATATATGAGGTCAATAAATATATTCTTAGCGGAAGTTTACTTTGATCTGCTGTGCGCGGCTGCGGCTAGCAACGATGATCTTTGCCATTTTAATTGCTCCTTTTTGTTTTTGTTTTTACGATAGCGCCATTCTCGCAAGTCGAGGCGCTATCAAGATTAAATCTTCTCAGCCACTCTCAACTTTGCGCTACGTGCGCGTGGATTGTTAACTATTTCAGTGTTTTCCGCAACAATTGGTTTCTTAGTTAATACATTAAGTGTCGACTCGAAGCCTTTGCTGCTTTCATCTTTAAAATAATCTTTGACGAGTCGATCTTCTAGGCTATGGAAAGAAATAATCGCGACCCTGCCACCAGGATTTAATAATTTTGGCAGCAAAGGTAGGGTACGTTCAATAATTCCAAGCTCATCATTTACAACGATGCGAATTGCCTGAAAAATCTTCGTAGCCGGATGCGTATGCGAATATGGCGACTTTGCTTTAATCAAATCTGCAAGCTCGGTCGTAGTATTAATAGGGCGATGCATGCAAATTTCACGAGCCAATAATTTCGCACGACCCGATCTTTCTTCAGCATAATGCTCAAAAATATCCGCAAGTTTACCTTCGCTCCATTTATTTATAATTGTCCAAGCATCCAATTCCTGCTCGTTATTCATTCGCATATCCAAACGAGCTTCTTTCGCAAAGGAAAAACCTCTTTCCGCTATATCTAGTTGCGGCGAAGAAACTCCAAAGTCAGCCAGGATCATATCGAACTTTTTATCACTCTCCACAAGTTGTAGCGCCGTACTATAAAAATCATCATGCGTAAATTTCGGCTTCTCCTCTTGGTACTTCGCCTCTAAGAAATCTATCGCATTCTGATCACGATCATTAAGGACCGCTCCTTTATAATTCTGCGTTACTTCCAAAATTTTATCTGCGTGCCCACCATATCCTGCCGTTAAATCCAAATAAGACTCACCTTGTTTGGGGGACAACATATTTACGACGTCCGATAATAATACTGGAATATGAACTTCTTTCATTCCTTCTATTATACTTCGTTCAAACCCATTCATCGAGAAATTTCAGGTTTTTGTGTTTTTTGTTGTTTATTTTGTTCCTTAACACATTAAGATATCTGTAACTGCCTGATGGCGTATAGCCAGCATAATGTTACAGAGTTGAGAGACTTAATTTGTGTGAGGTGGAGTTATTTGTTTGGGAGGTGTGTATTTGTGTTGAATGTACATACAGTTTCTGTTTCGCGTATCCTAAACGCGCCCAAAACTCCTCGATGACTGGGTTCGAACATTGTAAATGTGCTGCAAAAATAAGTTACTTACGCTTCGATAGAGTAACAATTTGGAATTGCTGCGATTGATCCTGAGTGTAATTCGTAGTTTGCATTTTGTAGTAGTCAATCGTGATTACTTATTTTTGTATTTTTGTTTCGTGGTGTTTATTTTGTGTTTCCACTTGTCCTTAGTTTAAGCAACATTCCAGGATTTTTCAATACCTATTTTTGTAGATTTTTTCACAACATGGTGGAAAAACCTACTCCATAACAGAGGAAAAACCGAACAAATTTTTATTCCGCTTTTGACTTTTCCACACTTGCATTTTCTGAAAAATATTTTAGAATAACCGAACGTGAGACGTCTTGACAAAATCGTTGTATATTTTACAATATTTACTTCCCTGCACTTGCATTTTTGCAAAAATATTTTAAAACAAGAAAAATCCAGGGAGCAAATTACCCTGGATTCTCTTCCCTACGATATTCTATCGTAGATAATGTCGCCGACTGCAGGCTCAATAAAGGCAAATAAATCACCAACTTTTGCCATATCCTCTATATCTGCTGCATCTTCTAGGCTGATAGCAAATTCCTCGTCAGAATCACCGTCATGAATCGCCATTCTTTTCATGTAAGCCTTCTTTTTTGTTTCGTCAAAGCTCACACACCTGGCAATTGTAGGCCAAAAGCTTACCTCTCGAATTAGCGCAAATAAGCAATTGAGCAGTATACCGAGATTAATAGCAAAGAAGCATGTAACAAAGATTAGGCTTTTCAGATAAAGCACCAAAGCAAAGAGCCCAACCGACACTAAAGCGTAGCCGACCAAGGTCATCACTAGTCGTATCTGAATATTAATTGCAATCGCCTCTCGCGCCACGCCCTCATCAATGTAATATCTGCCATTATTCCTTTTATGAATGTAGGCAATCATGAACTCGAGAGATAGATCGTAACCAAACTTCTCCATCAAGATAACTACAATGAGACCCGACAGTATAAAACCTGCCACAACAGAAAGTAAAACTGCAAACACCATTACAATTTCGAACATCTTTAGCCCTCCCAGTCGACATTTTTCAAAAGAACTAACACCACTTTCGCCCCTCCTCATCAGAAACTATAGTACAAGTGTGTCTAACGGAAAATTATACAATCTACCCATGTCATAATCAAGCATAAGCATAATGAATAACTTTTTTATTCAACAAAAAACGCCCCTATCGATAAGATAGAGGCGTCATTTTTACTAAGCGTGGTTTCTTGCGCGCTTACGCATGGTAGGATTTAGTTCCTTCTTGCGCAAACGGAGAGACTTTGGCGTTACTTCCAAGAGCTCATCTTCCATCAAGAAGTCCAAGCACTGCTCTAGTGAGAGCTGAGTGTGCGGAGTGAGCTGAATTGCGCCATCAGAAGCATGTGTACGCATGTTAGTAAGCTGCTTTTCACGGCAAACGTTAATATCGAGCTCATCTTTCTTGGAAAGACCAACGATCATACCCTGATAAACGTCGACCTGAGGTGGAATATATAGAACACCACGAGCCTGAGCTGCATCAAGTGCGTAAGCAGTACTCTGACCTGCTTCGGAAGCAACCAACGCACCATTGCGTTCCTGCTGATAATGAGCAGTAACTGGCTGGTAGCCCTTTGGTAAAGTATTCATGATAGCAGTACCCTTAGTACCAGTAAGAAGATTATTGCGAAGACCAATCAAAGCTGCAGTCGTAATAGTATATACGAAGCGAGTATTGCCAGTAGTAGTCATTTCCTGAGAAACAAGCTCTGCTTTGCGAACGCCAAGTTCCTGAGAAACTGCACCGACGAATTCTGGAGCAACTTCAATAGAAAGCTCTTCGACTGGCTCCATCTCAACGCCATCTTCCATCTTATAGACGACCTCTGGTCGACCAACTTCAAGCTCATAACCTTCACGGCGCATAGTTTCGATAAGAACGGAAAGATGCAACTCACCACGACCAGAAACCTTATAGCCAAGACCCTGTGGTTCTAGGCGAAGCGCAATGTTCGTCTCGAGCTCGCGCTGGAGGCGATCGCCAATCTGGCGAGAGGTAGTAAATTCGCCTTCACGACCTTTGAGTGGTGAAGTGTTTGGACCAATATAGATAGAAAGGGTTGGAGCCTCGAGCTCAATCGTTGGCAAAGCTTCTGGATTTTCACCAGTAGCAATCGTATCGCCGATTGAAGCGGCACCAAGGCCAGCCAAAGCAACGATATCGCCAGCAATAGCTTCGTTTGCTTCCTCGCGGCCAAGACCACGATAAGTGTAAAGACGATCAATCTTGCCACGAACAACTTCGCCATTAGTCTTCATAATAGCAACAGATTCGTTCTTCTTGAGTTTGCCACGAAAAATCTTACCAATAGCATACTTACCGAGATAGCTATCTGCAGCAAGCGCAGCAACGAGAAGCTGAGCACCCTTAGAGTTATCGACATCAACCTGTGGCTCTGGAATTTCATTAATAATCGCATCAAAGATAACATGAAGATCGTTATCAAGTTGAGCGGTCTTACCTGCCTTACCATCGCGAGCGATTGCATAATAAACAGGATATTTAAGCTGCTCTTCGTTAGTTGCAAGCTCTAGGAACAAATCTGCAACTTCTTCTTCAACCTCGCCAAGGCGTGCTGCCGGCTTATCGATCTTATTAATAACGACAATAGGGGTAAGATTAAGTTCAAGCGCCTTCTGAAGCACGAACTTAGTCTGAGGCATTGGGCCTTCCTGAGCATCGACAATAAGGAGAACACCGTCAGCCATGTTAAGGGTACGCTCAACCTCACCAGAGAAATCTGCGTGGCCTGGGGTATCAATAATATTAATCTTGTAACCATCATAGAAAACGGAGGTCTGTTTTGCAGTAATGGTAATGCCGCGCTCATGCTCCTGATCGCCGGAATCCATGATTAGAGACTGACCCATCTCAGCCTGGTTTTCGCGGAAAGTATTACTCTGCTTCAATAATGCATCAACGAGAGTAGTTTTACCGTGGTCGACGTGCGCAATAATCGCAACGTTCCTAATTTTGCTTTTATCGTTCATATATGCCCTTTTGTCGTTAAATTATTTCTATAAAAACTAGAAGCTAAAACCGTAGGTATTGGTGACCTCTTCGTAAAAGGCTAACCAATCACGAAAAAACGCCAAGACCGGCGTTTTTAGCTTCTAGAATGGTGGGCGGTATAGGATTCGAACCTATGACCTTATCTACGTCAAAGATACGCTCTAGCCAACTGAGCTAACCGCCCATGGTGAGTCCGGTGAGACTTGAACTCACGACACCCTGCTTAAAAGGCAGGTGCTCTAACCTGCTGAGCTACGGACCCAATACACACCATTTTACACCAAATTGTTCAAAAAAGCAAGCGTTAGCAACGCTAAACTTCCCTAAAATTGACAAATAAGCGTAAGTATGATACAATAATAGGATGCGTTGGTCATTTTGACCAAAATCTATGCACCTTAAGGAGATAAGTTATGTTCAGAAGAATTATTATCAATCTCGACGAAACATCTGCTTGCACCGCTGAAGCCATAGTCGGCATAAACGACGACGACTTCAATGATTGTCCGAGAGAGGTAGTCGACACAGACAAGATCTATCAATTCATCGTGGAGAAAGTTTGTAACTGTAGGTTATACATGGCCGTTTCGCTCGAATCAGTCCACTACTACGATCGCGACTATATGTCTGCTAAGAATCTGGAATGCCGTGGCGTTCGTGTTTCTGCTAGACTCGGCGATTGCAACCCAAAGGATCCTCACGACGCGAGCAGCGCCGAAAAGCATCTCGATTGTTTCAAAAAAGACTTCACGGAACTTATCGAAAGCTTAATGACTTATTGCGGACAGAATTACGCTAAAATCTATTTCCGCGGCGTAGATGCCTGTGTAACAGCTATTGAGCCTAAACCCTGGACACCATAATCTCTAATTATTTTCCGTCCTAAAACCCCGCACGTAGCGGGGTTTTTGCATTATTGAATAATTTTAATCTTTTTTACTGGCTTCTTAGCGGTATCTTTAGCAGCAGGAGCTGGAGCCGGTTTCTTCTTAACGACGTTCACCTTAACCGGAACCTCCTCCTCAGGCTCATCTTCTTGCTCTTCTCCCCTAGCCTCAAGTTTCTCTGCTAGGCGCTCAATTTCACTACCATTATCTTCTACGCTAAATTCCTCGATCGCATCAAGCTCAGCGTCTAAATCTTCGTCAATTTTTACACCTTTACTGGAGCCATCAATCGCCTTACCTTCAGCACGCTCGACCTTCTTAATCTCAGCCGCGCGAGCCTTACGCTCAGCATTTTTTAGCTTATCTTTATTGCGATTCTTTTTGCGACGCTTTGCGAAAATCGCAACGATAATAATGAAGACAATTACGCCACCAGCAACTGCGAGGCTCCAGGTAGGAATATTAATTACCATACGAGAAAGGAGCGATTCAACCATGCGTCCTTCGGCATTTGCGAAAGTTACACGCTGCTCAACATTGTAAACGCCGAAGCCAAGCTTGTCATCGGTAGAAAATTCTACCTGCTTACTAGGAAAGACCTCTTCTTCGCCCTCGTCGACAATAATCCAGTCCATACCACCAAAGACATTCTTTGCGCGAATCTGATAGACGGAAGTGAAACCAGCCGTGCCGGTATTCTTTACGACAACCTTACCCTTAAGATTTTCGCCAAGCGCAAAAGGCTCAATCGTAGCATCACTAACTTCGCTGGAATATTTCAAACCATCGCCAGCAATATCTGCCTTAACAAGAACTTTATCAGTGTGACCATTTGCGTCTTTTAGCTCGACGTTTGCATATTGTGTACCAGAAGCAGCGTCAGAAGGAACAACGACACGTACATTAATATCGCGTGAAGCGCCGGCGGAAACGCTAAAGTGTGTGATGCCACCAACAAAAGTAATCCATTCGGTAATCTTCTGATTCTCTACCGCCACATCCTCATAGACGCTAGTAGAAGCATCAATAATTACGTCATTTGCCGTATTGTTTTTAACGACAATCGACTTTGTATAGCTGCGGCCAAGCTCCGAAAGCTGCCCAAAGTTTAAGATTTTTTCCTCAATCGAGAAAAATTCTTCCGTCTTTGCCTCTTCGGCCATTTTGGCCATTTGCGCAGGATCGATATCCGTCGCGTAAGCATACGGAATGAACGCATTAGCTATTATTACACCAGCCAACGCAACAGCGCTGACCTTAGTCCACACACTTTTCATCACACCTCACACTTATGTTTAATTAAATTATAACATACCATAAGCACAAAACATAAAAATAAGCCGAGGATGATATCGCTCCTCGGCTCTATATATTGATTGAATTGGATAAGGGATTGTTCTGACCTACTTGTACTTACTTAAAAAGCATGTCGATATCTTCGCTATTCCACTCTATGCGCTTTCCAGCCGCATAAACAACACGAGCGGAACACTTTCTATCGGGATCTATCTCATTACCGAGTCTCAAACTGAAACTCTTCACGCCAAGATCTACATAAGCGCCATCGTCAGCAGAGTCACAAATCTCGGCGTTCAGGATGATAGGAAACATATAATGGTTTCCATTAATCTCAACTTTCTGGACAAATACATACGGAGATCCGCTTTCTAAATCTTCGATTCCTACGAGCATAGCTTCGCCGTACTGCCCATTAAGCACTTCAATTGCCCTTGAATACTCATCAGTATTCATATCGATCGCCAACGTACCGAAGTGACGATTTATCGGCTCGTCCATCGGCATCACGAAATCATCTCCTTTGCCCTTACAGACAAAATCTCTCAGCAGCATTGTTTTCAAATCGCCACCATAATAACTAAAAAAAGAAGAAGCCCCCATCGGAATTAATCCTCCTATCTTATAACAACAAAGAACGGAACCCCACCCAATTCATACGGAATATAATACCATATTTGCCGGCGCTTGCAATTATATTATAGAATGTTATTAGTTATGCTCGATTCTATATTAGATGCTCTGTTTGATTCGCTAAAGATACTTCCCTATCTCTTAGTAACTTTTCTTTTGCTCGAATTAATTGAGCACAAATTCAGCAAAAAGAGTCAAAAAATCCTCAGCGAACGCAGAAAACTCGGTCCACTCATCGGAGGCGTTATCGGAGCTTTACCTCAGTGCGGCTTCAGCGCTATGGCGGCAAATCTTTTTTCGAATCGCGTCATTACTATTGGCACGCTTATCGCCATTTTCTTATCAACTAGCGACGAGATGCTCCCAGTCATGCTAAGTGAAGGCGCAGACCCTTCCATCATGCTAAAAATCATCGGCGCAAAAGTACTTATTGCAATCATCCTTGGCTTCATTATCGACTTTTTCTACGCAAAAATCGCGCCAAAACAAAATGCAAAAGAAATCGTAAAAGAACTTTGCGAACATGATCATTGCGGCTGCGAAAAAGATAAAATTCTAACTTCCGCCATCAAGCATACTCTAAAAACTATCGCTTTCGTTCTAGGCATCAACCTAATAATTAATCTAATTATTTTCTATATCGGCGAAGAAAATCTCTCTAATCTTCTACTTGGTGGAAATATCTTTACTTACTTCCTCGCCAGCTTAATTGGGCTCGTACCAAATTGCGCCGGAAGCATTATTATTACCGAACTTTATCTTTCCGGTCTCATCACTATCGGAACTCTATTCGCAGGTTTGCTTACCGGCAGCGGAATCGGCATTCTATTACTCTTTAAGTCCAACAAAAACATCAAACAAAATATTAATATTCTCGTAACTATCTACCTAGTCGGCGTAATTGTTGGCCTCATCGTAGATTTGCTATTCTAACCTATTGAGCCGTTTGAAGTAGTATAATAAGCTTATGGTTATTGTATTTTCTTCATATGACGAAAATTTCCCTCTTACGGATTATGATGGGTCATTTTTTAGCTCCGAAGACACAATAATTTTCGCCAATTCGCCCGAGCTCGGTGAAGAACACGAAGAAGATGAACCGCATTTTTATTACGAAACCACCAATCTCGAAAATCAAGAACAGGCCAAACAATTTTTCGAAATAATAAAAGAAAAGTTCGGCGAAATCGACGTTTTTATTAACAATACAGACGGAGTCAAAAATGACACGCAAAGCATTAACGCAAATAAGCGCGTCTTCTTCTCTGTCGAAAAATACCTGCCACTAAATTGCTTCTTTATTAATATAACTAGCAGCCGCCAGCTCATAGAGGATAGCCAAAAAATTCAAAAAAATTTCCAAGACAAAAATATCGCCTATCTCTGTATTGACGGCAGAATCAGTAATATTTTAAACAATTATAAGATCCAGAAAAATGGCTCGATTTTAGTTTCCAGCAATTACAAAAACCTAATCAACACCATCATTCGAGATTACGAGCCTCTTCGAGATGAAGCCATTGCGTCTATCCTAGAAAACTGCATCGAGCCGGCACTAAAAAGCTTCGCTGAAAATGCCTACCGTGAAAGCGAAGAATGCCGTACGCAGGAAGAGTATTTTAGCCTCAGAATAGGTCAAAAAGGCATTTCTCTTCCCGTCGAGCAGCCTCTATTCGAATTAATTGTCATTTATAGCACAGACACGCAGAAAATCGAGCAACTCAAAAATACGCTCGCACAGAAAAACAATTTGGCAATCGTCGAGCCGTCAGACAAAGCAAAAGAAGATGTCTTATGGAATATTATTACCAAAGAAAAACAGTATATTAGCGCTATAATTTGTGACAATCCAATCGATTTTGCGAAGCTCGCAAAATCAACTGCTCCAAATTGGGCAACGACAATAATTCTCGACATACAAAAGGTTTAATTAATTAAAAAGAGCCCGCGAAGGGCTCTTTTTAATATTTTCTCGCGTCCACTAATCCAATAATCTCATGATTCAAATTACCAGACCAAAGCGCGCCAGCCTCGCGTCTCAGGAACTTTGTCTTATGCGGTAAATCACGCAACTGACTTAATCTACGATGCGCAAGCATCTGGAAGCGAGTATTTATCTCGTTAACATCATCAAAATTCTTTACGCGCTGAACCTTACTCCAAAAGCCTTCAAAGTCAGACTCACTATACTCCCTGCTTTGCGAAGTAAGCTCTGCAAAACGACACATTTCCTTGAAGTTCGGATCAAAAAGCAGTTCGTGTCTATCTTTTTCAGTCACGCCCCTAAGCGCGAAAGTAGCCACCCTCTCTACGAACGCAATGCTCTTTAACATTGATGAATGCATTCCAGACTCGCCCATATGCTCTTTTAGGATCTCATTCATACGCTTAGTAATACCGCCCACTTGACGAAAATCAACGTAAGCCTCTCCAGTTACTTCGTTAGTCTTAAGAAGCATTCCATTAATCATCGAATCAAGTTCCTGATCGCCAGTCTCAGGTTTTTCCAACGTCTTAGGGTCAGTATTCTCTACTAAGCGCCTTAACGCTTCTACGGCCGGCTCATATATCCCACTGCCCTCATCTATACTTCTGCCTTTTCGTTCAGTAATCTTTTCATAGTTGCCTAAATCAAAAATACTATCACTTGCATCATAAAAGGCTGCGTCTTGTTCCGTTTTTCTTTCGTAAATCCTATGCAATTCTTCGTTCGCTTTTTGATGCGCCTCGGCGTCATCCTTTGTGTCATAAAACTTTAGCATTGCGGCTAGAAGTTCATGAACTCCAGGAAGCTCATCGTGAATAAAATCTCTTCGTCGAATAATTGCATGACAAAGCTCGCAGGCATCCTTTCGATTCTGCTCAAAGGCCGCATAATCACTCGTCGGTATTTCTCTTTGAGCCAACAACAACTCTTGAATATTCGTCGGATTAATTTGCGAAACTAACATATGCGTAGTAAAATCCGCTATACCGAAAGTATCTAGTCTAGATGAATACGAGTTACTTTTTTTAATCAAACAGTCAACTTCTGGATCACCGGCATCAATAGCCGCAACAACATTCTCTAAGAACGCGTTAGCGCGCCCCTTATCGGCACCATGCACGCTACAATAGTTCATCCATATCGAAGATTTTGTTTCATCCCCTCTTTCGATGCTGTCGCCTAAAGATGATTTCAATAATTCAACCGTATCAGTAACCGCACCAATCGCCTCCGCATTTCCGTCAACCACAGCAGCAAGAATTGCATTGCTGAGAGTATCCGCTTTTACACGCACATCTTTTCCTAGATTACTATCACTTTCCTGAGTCTCATTATTTCCTATACGTATTTCGCCGTCATCTGGATATTTTTCACTAAGTGTATCCATAGCACCCTGCATAAACTTAGTAATTTTATTCTCCACCTCATCAGAAATAGCCCCATGCGCTTTTTCTTTAAGATACGTACTAACCGCTTCCTGAAAGCAATGAAGGCTTTCGATTCTCTTCGTCGAATTCGTATCATTCATAGCTACCGAAACTGGCGCAAAAACCAAATCAACACTGGCCTGAAGCCTCTGTCTCTGTTCATCTGTACAGCTATCATATAAATACTTAAGGTTACCACCAGCAGCATCTGCGAGCAACTCAAAATCAAAAGCGTTTTTCTTTCTAACCGCCTCAAGCTCATCGAGCCGCTCTGCCATAGCCCTCTCTTCGTCTTTTCTTTTTTCTTCAGCTACTTCAGCTTTCCACTGCGAATCGAGTTCAATAAATGAGCCATCATACCAGCTCATATCATCACTACCTGAAAATGTTGACGCATCTGTTGAAGGAGCGTCAAACACGCTAAAATCCGGAACATCCGGAGTCGTCTGAGCGTTAGAAGAAGTAAATTCTATGCCGTCAGCAACAGGATCATCAAAAACACTAGTATCAGGAGTTTCCTCAGTATAATATGGACTCCTTAAAGAATCCCATCCCGTCGCCTGATTATTGCCACCACTCTCACCATTACCACCTTTTTCAGCGTTAGACATTTTTCTCCTTAATCTTTACCTCAACTATCTTCATTATATAGCGCTACTGCTTATACTTAAATATTTTTTAATCATAAAAAATACGACAACAAAAAAGAGGCGGGTCGAACCGCCTCTCAACAGAGAAAAAACAGCCCTTTAGGGACTGTTCATTCATATTGGTGCACCCGACTAGACTCGAACTAGCACAGCCGTTTGAATAGCCACTAGCACCTCAAGCTAGCGTGTCTACCAATTCCACCACGGGTGCAACTGCTAGAATTATACCAAAATTTTTACTTCCCCGCAAGCATAAGTCGCAACAATTATGGCGTCACATTCACGGAACGCTTTTCTGACGCCCAATAGCGCACATCATTAAAGCGATCCAAAACATCCGTCATCTGAAGATTTTCAGAATAAATCTGAACATTCGATTCGTAATAATATTTCAAGCTCGACTGATACATTGCGATAGCAGGAACATCAGCGGCCCAAGTCTTCAAGAAGTATTCATACTTCGCCTTACGAATATTCATATTAGTCGTTGTATGAGCCGACAATAATGCATCATCCACGAGGCTATTCGTATAGTTGCTAAAGTTCCAGCCACCAGCCGTTGCCTGAGTGGAGCTATAGTAGACGAACGGATCCGCGCTTACGCCCAAGTTTACTTCGTAGAATAAAATATCATAGTCGCGAGGACGAACAACTGCAGTAAAGAAATCTGCCGTCGTCTGAGACTCATCATAAACATTCACAGAAACATCAAAACCCAAAAGCCTCAATTCTTCAGCGAAACGCTCAGCAACCTCAGTGATAGTATCACGCTTCTGCACTGCAATATTTAATACTACAGGCAAACCGTCTTTATCTACGATCTTACCCTGCTTATTATATTTAAACTGAGCTTTCGCAATTAACTCCTTAGCCGCATTGAGATCATATTTTAGAAGCTCAGGATATGTCAAAGATTCCTGACGTTCCAAAATTGGATAATCTAAAATCTGCGACTCATCGATGTTTTCGCGAACCTTATTCATATTTACGCCACGACTGATTGCCTGACGAATATATTTATTTGAAAGATTATCACTCTTCGTATTGATAAAGGCAAAAACACCACCATTTAGAAGGCTCTCACGCGACGAAATGCCCTTACGTAGCTTCTCTGCCGAGTCATTAGCCAACTCGGCCGTAGCGGTCGCCTCAGACGCGTTTAATGCCTCAATAATATCTTCGCGTTTCTTATAGGTCTTCAAGGTGAAGGTATCAAGTTTAGTATCCGACAAGAAATACTTAGTATTGCGATTTAAATAAATCGTCTGCGTATTAAGGTTCGTAACGTTTGCCGCCTGCATAGCATTCAAAACGAATGGACCAGAACAAACTGGATGAGTCGAAAAGTCGCTTTCATAAACCAAAGCTGGGCTAATATCACCCAAAATATGCCTTGGGACTACCGGAAATTCCAAGGAGTCCATAAAGTCTACGTAAGTAGACGGCAAAGTGAACTCGATGGTTTTTTCGTTAATTTTCTTTGTTGAAACATGCGAGAAATCTGCAGAAATCGTCGTCTTTGCGGACCTATCACGAATTAAATCAACCGTAAAAATCACGTCGTCTGCCAAAATCGGCTCGCCATCAGACCAGAAAATATTATCGCGTAAAGTCACCGTCCAAACACGGCCAGTATTATCCATCTTTGCGCTCTTTGCCAATTCACCCTTGCTATGGCTGGAGCCATCTGGAGAGACTAAGTTCGCGAAAAGTAAGCGACCAAGAGTCTTTTCGGCATTTGTCGTAGCGTAAAGTGGATTCATAGAGCTCACTTCGCCTAAAACTGCCTCAGTATAATTACCGCCTTTAACATAGGCGTCCACATGGTAAGAATCGCCATACCACATCGATTGAACAATCGCAAAAAGGAATACGACAACAATCAATAAAACCCACTCAATAATCCAGAGACGAACTTCATGTGCATTCTGAATACGAGAAATAAAATTATCAGAAAAATGCTTGCCTACCTTATCGGTCGACTCATGGTAAAAGTCCGCAATTTTCTTGCGACTAAAACGACTACGCCCACTCTTTTTATTGGTTTTGTTCATTTAACCTGCGATTAATGTTGCTAAGATCGATAGCGCAAAAATGAATGCGATAACGACAGTCGTATTGAACATAGATTTCTCTAGACCACGACGTTCAGTAAATAGCTCACCGCTAGCACCGAAACCAGCACCAAGGCTAGCACCACGCTGCTGAAGCAAAATCAAAAGAATTAACAAAACGGCAGAAATGCCTGTGATTGTATTACAAATAGCACCTATTTCCATATAACTATTTTACATCAGGCATCGCAAGATTGACAAGACAGTTTATAAGAGAGATTAAGATACAACTCTCTACTGCTCCCCAAAAAGTCATCTGAACATCTGGTAAAATCCAGATTGTAAGACCAACCATCGCCGCATTTACTAAAATCGTAAACAAGCCTAAAGTCAAAAAGATAAATGGAAGCGAGAAAATCGTCACAATTGGCTTAATAACCGTATTGATAACCGAAAAAACTAAACCGGCAGAAAGATAAAGCCAGAAACTTGAGCGCATAACTTCCGAGCCTTCCCTGAAGCTACCGAAAAAATTAATACAAATATACATCGCAACGCTGGAAACGAACCAACGCAAAATAAAGCTCAATGACTGCCTCTTAATCATAAGCTTATTTTAAAGCATCCTTGCGTTTTAATAAAGTATGATACTGAATCGCAAAACGATGGCTCTCGTCATCAATACGAGCAATAAGCTTAGCAATGTGGCTATCTGGCGCTAGCTCAACCATACGATAAGAATCACTGCCTTCCGGCAACACAATCCTAACACGCGCATTCTTACTATGATCGCCACTTTTATCGCGTCCAATTACTGGCACGCCAGCTTCAGCGCAAACCGCACGCACAGCCAACAATTGCCCTACCGAACCATCAAGCACAATTAAATCTGGACGCCCCCAATCGTCTAGATGATGTATACGCCTGCTCAATACCTCAAACATACTCTCAGGGTCGTTATTTTGCTGCTTACGTAGCTTAAAACGCCTATATTTTGTCCTGTCCGACGCGCCATTAATAAAACAAACCATCGAACCGACCGCATTCGTACCGGATTGATGACTAATATCATAACCTTCAATACGAACTAGCGGCTTCTCTGCCCCAATAATTTCCTGTAATTCCTGCAAAGCTTTATCGCTGGAAATATCCAGAAATTCCTTATCGGAGAAAATAATCTTGGTGCCGAGCCCCTTCAAGCCGAAGAATTGATTACGATATTCCGCAGCCTTCTCATATTCGCCGTTCGCCGCAGCTTCATACATCATTTTCTCAATATCACGAACAAGACGCTTTCTATTCCCCTTTAGATAACTAATCATGTGACGCAAATTACGTTTGTAATCCTGCGCACTCATCTTGCCAACTTCCACGCCAGGAGTTAGACCTAAATCAGTATTCAACGTCTTTCTGCCAGTGTACGGGCGATCATAATAAGGAAAAATCTTACGCAACACGCGCAAAGCACGCATAATCGTCGTCTTGCCATAATATGGCCCATAATATTCCGCACCATCATCTTCTGGATTACGCGTCATCATTACGCACGGTACTTCAGATTTCATATCGATGCGTATGTAGCTAACAGCTTTATCGTCGCGAAGCAAAATATTCCATTTCGGCATATAGCGCTTTATCATTTCGCTCTCAAGAAAAAGTGCATCCATCTCCGTATCAACTACAATCCAGTCAGTATCGTCAATTTCAGCTACTAAAGCGCGTGTTTTCGCATCCTTGCGGTCCGGAGACTGAAAATATTGGCGTACGCGATTCTTTAAAATCGCCGCCTTACCTACATAAATTACCTCGCCCGCACGGTTCTTATGAAAATAAACACCCGGCTCGCGCGGCAATTCTTTTAGCTTTTCTTTAAGCTTAGGCGTCATACTATTATTTTACAACAAAAATCCGCCCATTTTACTGAGCGGATTTTTTCTAAAAGCTATTAGAGGTCAATAGAGCTACTGCCACCAAAGTTTAAATTCTTTAGTAGAGTGTCTGCATCGATATCGCCCATCTCGCTCATAGCCTGGCTCTTACAAAGATCTACGAATTGCTGGCCATAATCGCCGTACTGAGCTTCACACATAGCCTGAGCAAAGTTGCCAATACCATCTTTAATACCTTCGGCAATTGCTTCCTTAAGGTCGTCAATGTTCTTTGCGTCACTTGGAATAGATGCATCTTTCTTATCATAGGTGAGCTTTACATCCATGCTATTTTCGTCCTGCTTGACGTTCATAGAAACAAGCTCATGACCCATAGACTTAACGCCTAAAGTGATTACAGGTTCAGATTTCTCTTCCTTTTCATCATCTTTTTCGTCACTAGTTGAGCAAGCTGCAATCTTCTTTAAGCTATCAATATTCTTAGTTTCGTCAGCAAAGCTCTTGGATTTTTCTTTATCTACAGTAACCTTGATGTATTTAACGCCATCTTTTTCTTCGACGTTAGCATCTTTCTTAACTACGAGGAATGGATTCTTCTCATAGATACTCTTGATTTCTTTCTTCGTAGAAGGATCCATGACGCCCTTCATATTTTCGAGAACACAAGAGATTTCATCACTACCCATGTCCTTAGCTTCAGAAGCAGTGACCTTATACCATTCACCATCAATCTTTTCTACGACGCCACCGAGAAGACCGGAAAGCATAGCAACCATAGCGCCTGTGCCGTCTTCATCATCTTCGTCGTCACTAGAAGAAGAACCAGTTAGACCTTCAACAAGCTTCTTGAGACCGGTGAATTTGAAGTAAGCTGCACCGTCCTTGGAATAAGCAGCACTAAATTCAATCTCAATATCCTTACCATCCTGCTTGGTCTTAATCTTGCCGCTACCGCTAACGTCAGCACCAGCTAGAACGCCGTCGAGAGTAAGATTGATTTTCTCGCCCTTGTCATTGGTTACATCCAAAGTTGCAGTTGCCTGAACATTTTCGGCATCCCAAATCTTAGAAAGAGCGTCTTTAAGCATATTTTCAGGGCTATTTCCCATTAAGAACCAGATAAGGAAAGCAACACCGCCGCCAATCAAAAGAAGGAATACAATAATTAGAGTGATTACTAGACCCTTCTTTGATTTCTTTTTTGGCTCGCCAGCTACAGTACTAGTAGCATTTGCAGCCATAGCATTCTCAACAGCCTGAGAAGCAGCATTTAGCTCGTTGCTTACAGGAGCTGAAGCAACTTCTTCTTCTTTCTGGTTTGACTGAAGATTGCCGGAACCAATAGCACCTTCTAGAATTGGAGCTTCTGGCTCTACAGTTTCTTCAACTGATTCTGGCTCAACCAAAGGATTCTCTACCGTATCTTCTGGGGTAGAAATGAATTCTTCTTCTGCCTTTGCTTCTTCTGCAGCTAACTCTTCTGGAGTCTTCTCAGGTGCTGCAACTTCTTCAACTGGAGCAGTTTCTGGCTGGGAAACTGGCTCTTCTGGCGTAGTAGGTTCTGCTGGAGCAACAGGTTGTGCGCCACCAAGAATATTATCTTCGCTCATTATTCCTCACTTCCTTCAACATTAATATTGCCATCTTCTAGGCGTACATTACATTTAGTGTGCGCACGCGTACAAGATTCTATAGTTTCATATTTGCTCTCTACTTCGCTAGCAATTACGAAGAGCTCTACTGACAATGCAGCAAAGAACAAAGTCGTACATGCAAATAAGATGTAGAAAAATTTATATTTACCAGTTGCCTGGTGCTTTTCGGGATGTTTTTCAGCATAGATCATCCTAGCCTTGGATGCGATGCTGCTACCCTTCTTCGCAGTACTGCCGCTCTTAGCTGCACTGGAAGTCTTTTTTACAGCGCTGGTTTTCTTCGCTGCTGGCTTTTTTGTAGCCATGATTAAAATAGCCCTCCTTTAATATGCTTTTGTTTAATATTAACATAAAACATTCCGCTCGTGCTATAATTATTTCAATACGCTTTTGTTATATTAAGGGAGAAAGGCATCAAATATATGCAAGCAAATACAAATATCAAATATATCCACGCGCGTCAGATTCTCGACTCTCGTGGTAATCCTACCGTCGAAGCAGACGTCATCTTAGAAAGTGGCCACGCAGGTCGCGCAGCAGTTCCATCCGGCGCATCAACTGGTGCTGGCGAAGCTCTCGAACTCCGCGACGGCGACAAAGAACGTTACTGCGGCAAGGGTGTTCTTAAGGCTGTTTGGAACGTAAACAACAAAATCGCTGATGTCCTTATCGGTAACGATGCAGCAGACCAGCGCTCTATCGATCAGCTCATGCTTGATCTTGATGGCACTGAAAACAAATCCAATCTCGGCGCAAACGCAATTCTCGCTGTTTCCCTCGCAACCGCAAAAGCAGTTGCGCACGCAAAAGGTATGCGTTTCTATGAATATGTAGCAGAAATTGCCGGCACCACCGATCAGATGTGCCTCCCAATGCCAATGATGAATGTCATGAACGGTGGCGCACACGCTGGCTGGTCAACCGACTTCCAGGAATACATGATTATCTCTGCAAGCGCAACCAGCATCGCAGAAGCAGTTCGCATGGGCGCAGAGGTCTTCCATTCTCTCGCAAAGATTCTTAAAGAACGTGATTATGTTACTACCGTTGGCGACGAAGGCGGCTACGCTCCACGCGTCAAAGATGGCAACAACGAGCCACTAGAGCTCATTAAGCTCGCAATCGAAGCAGCCGGCTATCGCCTCGGCGACGATATTTGTATCGCTATGGATGTCGCAAGCTCCGAATTCGCAACTGGCGACCATTATGAGCTAAAGACCAATGGCGACTGGAAGTCTAGCGAAGATCTAGCAAACTGGTATCAGTGGATTATCGATAACTTCCCTGTAGTTTCTATCGAAGACGGTCTTGGCGAAAACGACTGGGACGGCTGGAAGATGCTTACCGATCGCTTCGGCAACAAGATTCAGCTAGTCGGCGACGACCTATTCGTAACCAACAGCAAACTTCTCCAAAAAGGTATCGATATGGGCGCAGGCAATGCAATCCTTATCAAACCAAACCAGATTGGTTCCCTTACTGAAACTATCGATGCAGTCCTTCTCGCAAAGAAGAATGGCTACAATTGCGTAATGTCTCACCGCTCCGGCGAAACTGAAGATACTACTATCTCTCATCTTGCAGTTGGCCTTGGTACTGGTCAGATTAAGACTGGTTCCCTCAGCCGCTCCGAGCGCATCGCTAAGTACAATGAACTTATGCGCATCGCAGAAGCAAACACAACACTCGCTCTTAATAATCCATTCAAGCGCTAGTCACAAAAATCCCCCTCGCGGGGGATTTTTTATTTGTTTAATGCTTTTTTAATAGCATCTTCAATTACTTTTTGAGGATTGCTACTACTTGTAAAGTCGACTTCTTCGCCGTTTACTAAGATTGTTGGCGTATATGATAACTCATCTTCCATGCCCTTCTTCTTATCGAAGCTAACCTTAGTTTTAAGTTCTGAATCGCCTAAACTTTTCTCAAATTTATCAACGTCGCCTTTATTATTAGAAGCTTCCTTAAATAGCTTACTATAAGCATTCGTTAGCGATGTGTTACTACTCAATGAAATCCAGCTACTACGTTTACTAAATACTAACTCTAACATCTCCCAGAAATAGCCCTGCTGACCGGCCGCCTCAATTGCAATAGCTGCAGATTCAGCATTCTGATGCATCGCGAGAGGATAGTGTCTGTAAACAAAAGCAACCTTATCCTTATATTTTTCATAGATCGAATCCATCTTTGGCATCATTGATGCGCAACCTGGACATTGAGGATCGGCATACTCGACAACCAATACCTTCGAATCACGTTTACCGCGAACATGATCACCAATATTACCATTTTCGCTGCTCGGCGCAATAATGCCTGCATTATCGTCATCACTCGCAATAGGCTCAGTAGGTTCATCTTTTTTGTTGAGCGACGATGTATCGCCATCTTTATTTTCACCCGAAGTAGACTTTGGCAACAATAATGCCAAAGCAACAATAGCCGAAGCAATTACGATACTAGAAGCAATAATCGCAATAATCGCACCGGTATGAGACTTAGTTTTTTGTTCATTCATACCAATTATGATATCAAAAGCGAGACTATTTCGCTAATGCTTCGTCGATAGCTTTTGTAAACATATCAACCACACTCTCGGAGCCACCAGCAAAGTCAATATTCATACCATCAATAATAATCGTAGGCGTAAAGTTTAGACTGTCCTCAATTACCATTCTTCTATCAATATCAATAACTGAAGCAATCGATTCGTCTGCCATATCTGCAGCAAATTTGGCTAAATCACCCTTACCGTCAGTAGCGTCAACAAAAATCTTCTCAAAACGCTCCGTCAGCATCTCATTACTATTTACGTAAGCCCATTCACCTCTCTGCTCGAACATTTCCATGAGCATAACCCAGAAGTATCCCTGGCGCCTTGCCGCTTCGACGGCTATAGTTGCTGGACGAGTATAATTATGGCCAGAAATTTCTAGATAACGCGTTGCAAATGCGACCCGATCACCATAACGAGAATAAAGTTCATTAACGAGTGGAGCCATCTGAGCACATGCCGGACACTGCATATCGACATACCAAATGAATGCAACCTTAGAATCTGGATTGCCTACAACTCTATCAGTTTCAAGAATAGTGCCGTTCTTTACCGGCTTATCTTCGCGAACTTTTGTTATGTTACCAGCATTATCCATTACATACTTAGGACCATTACCAATCGAAGTTAGCGCCATAGTTAGAACAATTATTACTAGCAGTTCCGACATCATCGTAATAATCGAAAAAGCAAAATAACCACGAGACACTTTAAGTTCTGGCCTATTATTCTTTCCCTTTACGGAATTCTTAAATCTTGGCGTTTTTTCTTTTATAGCCTTTTTGGCGACCACTTTCTTAACAGCCGTCTTCTTCTCGGTCTTTTTCTCTACCGTCATAGTAATGCAACTCCACATGCGCTAGCGACCATCATGATAATACCAGCCAATAGCACACCTAGCATAATCGCGAGTGTTGATTTCTTAAAACCAATACCAAGGAAACTTGCCGCCAATGTACCAGTCCAAGCACCAGTACCAGGAAGCGGAATACCTACAAACAGAAGCAATGCAATGAAAGCGCCTTTTTCGCCCGCTTTCTCTGAAAGTTTTTTACCTGCACGATGCCCTTTCTTTAGACACCAAGAGCAAAACTTGCCAATAAGCTTCTTATCTTTACCCCATTCAAGCAATCTAGCTGCAAAAAGATAAATAAACGGCACAGGCAACATGTTACCAATAATACTTACAATGTAAGACGGAATTATCGGCAAATGCATTAATTGCGACATCGGAATAGCACCACGAAGCTCAATCAATGGCACCATCGAGACTAGAAAAACTTTTATGAGATCCCAAAACATTTTAATTATTATATCCAGGTTTACCTAATAGCTCAAACATGCGGACTTTATAAGCCTCAACTCCCGGCTGATTAAATGGATTAACGCCAAGAGTAAATGCACTTAGGGCGCAAGACATTTCAAAGAAGTAAATCAATGCACCAATGGAACGCTCATCAATATCTGGAATTACGATGCGCATAATTGGAACGCTGCCATTCGCATGCGCTTCACGCGTTGCCTGAGTTGCAACTTTGCAAATATTATCGAGTTCTTTGCCTTCTAGATACTGCAAACCATCCAAATTTTCAGCCAAAGCTGGAACCTTAACGCCTTCGAAATCACCAGCAACCTCAACAAAAGTCTCAAAAATTGCGCGACGACCCTCCTGCATATACTGACCCATCGAATGAAGATCGGTTGAATAAACGACGCTTGCCGGGAAAATGCCCTTGTTCTCTTTTCCTTCGCTTTCGCCAAACAACTGCTTCCACCATTCATTAAAATACATGAAGTTAGGCTCAAAGTTTGCTAGAACTTCGATGTTATAACCTTTTTCAAGCATAACGTTACGCAAAACTGCATAGTCAGCCGCTTTGCCGCCATCAGAAATTAGCGAAGCACGCTCTTCTTCTGCGCCATCCATTAGCTTGTCAATATTAATACCAGCCGTAGCAATTGCGAGAAGACCAACTGCAGTCAAGACAGAATAACGTCCGCCAATATTATCTGGAACCACAAAAGTTGCATAACCCTTAGCAACCGCTTCGTCATGAAGCGCGCCCTTATTAGCATCGGTCGTAGCGTAAATACGGCCAGCAGCAGCTTCTTCACCATACTTATTGTCCAAAAGCTGCTTTAATACGCGAAATGCAACCGCAGGTTCAGTTGTAGTACCAGATTTAGAGATAACATTGATCGAGAAATCAGCATCTCCAATCTGCTCAATAATTTTCTTTAAGCCACGAGCGCTCAAAGAATTACCAGCATAAATGATTCTTGTACGACCACGTTCGCCACCCAAAGCTTCAATTACTGCGCGATGACCGAGATAACTACCACCAATGCCAATACAAACGAGGTAATCCGAGTCGGAATTAATTTTTTCTGCCGCAACTTTAATGCGAGCAAATTCGTCGCGATTGTAGCTAATTGGCAAATCTACCCAACCACCAAAATCATCCTGCTGAGCGCGAGCAACATACTGTCTCGTCACAGAAACGCGCTCTTCAAGCTCTTCGGCGGAAATAATCTTTCCGTAATCACACCTAAAATTAATCATATTACCTCCAAAATACTTATAATAATTTTAACACAAAAAACAGAGGTTCTCACCTCTGTTTTATACTCTATAGACTTACCGCAATATCGTGTAGGTCGCTAGCGGACAAAGAATTCGTATCGTCAATGATAACGTAGAAGACGCCGCCATTTACCCAAGCCGCATTGGAACCAGATACGTAAATAGTTAAGCCCTGACCTTTAGCAATTGAATAGCTCGCGCCCCAGTTCTTTGCGACATAATTCGATAATACCGCTGAAGAATCCCAAGATGATTTCTCTTCCATAAGCGTAAACTTCTGATCGCGATCATTCTTGAATGCCATCGTAATACGGCCATTATTTTCCTGAACTAAACCATCAAGACGATAATTTGCCGGAACATAGCTAGGATACGCTTTCTCAATACCACTATGCATTGCTGCTACGCGAACCGAAATATCTGGCAAATTAACACTCACTAGATAACCTAAAATAGCTAGCGAAATGACTGCCATGGAAGCCGCAAGCGCGAAACCTTTTCTCTGCCAAAAACGCTGCTTTGTCTTATGGCTTGCCGTAGCTTCCTCTTCCATAGTTGAAACTTTACGAAGGGCCTGCTGAATAGCGCGATCTTTCAATTCCTGAGCAGTTAGAGCCTTAGGAGCCTCCGCTTTACGTGCTGCCATACGTGCCTTAGCAACCCTAGCAACTCTAGATTCCTGAGCTGGATCAATCGTCTCAACATCCTTTACTCTGACGGAAGCTAAATCTCTCAATGATACAGTGCTAGAAGCCGCGCGAGACGCAATTTTGCTTTGAACTTTTTGTTCGCCTAATTGCTTGGTTGCCTGCTGAATAACTTTTTCGGTCTGCTGAGTAATCTCAGTAGCTTGCTGTTGCTGAGCCTCAACCGGCTGCAAACGCACCTGACCCTTAGCCATCAAAGCGCGCCTCTGACCCTGCGCCTTCAACGTACGAGAGGCCGCACCTGCAGATGCTTTAATCCTTGGAACTGGTGTAGGCTTCTTTACAAAACGACGATTTAAAGTGGTAGAACTCTGAAGACGGCGTTTGTTGACAGCGCTAGCATTCTTAGCACCAGACGCTTTACTAACTCGAACTTTTACCTCTTCCATACTACCTCACTTAATTCTGCTAATGTTAGTTTAAAACATAAGCATACAGGAATCAATAGCATTTTAAAATATTTGTTCAATGTTTTTATCTTATTTTTAAACGCCAACCATAAGCATTTTATATGCTATAATATTACGTAGTTTATGAACCGATCTAAATCCAAACATATGCGCGACCTTCGCGTTATTGCGACAAACATTTTTATGTGTATTTCCGTAGTCGCAATTGTCTTTATTTTAATGATGATAGCTATGGGCTTTACTTTTACTGAATCCGGCAGTCTCGAACAGGCCGGTCTCGCTCAACTTGTCTCACACCCTTCCGGTGCCAATGTTACAATTGACGGCGATACTCAGTTCGGTCATACCGAATTCAGCAAGATGATTAGCGCCGGCACACATAAAATCTCAGTTTCAAAGCAAGACTATGATACTTGGACCAAAGACCTCAAAGTTGACGCCGGTCTTCTCACTCGCGTCGAATGGATCCGCCTCTTCCCTAAGAAGGCAAAGTTCGAAAAAGTTCAGACTTTCAATGACACTCGTTTAGCTGCTTTCTCTGCTAATCGCAAGAAACTCGTTCTTATCGAAAACGGCAGCAATACTTTACAGTATATTGATATTCAAGGCGATAGCCTTAAGACTACAAAGTCCAACCTCAATGATTGCCTCAGCACTACCGCTATTAAAGCAATCGAAGGTACTATCTCTATCGTCGCCTGGAATGAAAACAACTCCAAAATTATCGCCAAATGGACCGTAGATGATAAAACTAGTTGGCATCTTATTGACCTCGAACATAGCGATGCGAGCATCAATCTTAGCAAACGTTTCAATCTTTCTTTCGATAGCATCCTAATTGCGAACGATTCAGCAAGCAAACTTTGGGCACTCGAAAGTGGCAATCTTCGCCTAATCGACGCTAGCAGCTTAACGATTTCTAGTGCCATTGCGTCAAATCTTGAAAAAGTCGCACATAATCGCGATACCGTTGCCTTTGTTAATATCGAAAACGACGTCCGCCATCTCAATATCTATAAAGACGGCGAAAAAGGCTATACTTCTATCGTGAAGCTCGAAAAAGCTACCGACGAAACCACTATCAAATTAGCAATGGGTTCCTATTGGAATGAGGATTGGATTGCTTATAGCACAGATAAGAAGATTCATATCCTAGGCGGCAAATACCCTTCCTACGGCAAAAATGAAGTTTCAAAACTAAAATCACGCCTCGATCGAGAACTCGATTACATTCCTCAGCATCTCTCCGTTAACGCAAGCCAGCGTATCGCCGTATTTGCTGGCGACAACAAGATGACTAGCTACGATATCGAGACAAAAGATTACTTCGATACGGAGCTTACCGCTACACTTTCCAACATCAACTGGATCGACGATTATATTCTCTGGCAAAACGTAGATAGTTCTATTATTATTCGTGACTTTGACGGTTATAATCGCCGTAAAATTATCTCCAACGTCAGCAATCAACTCCCGGTCATCATTACCGAAAATAATAAATGGCTCTACTTCTTCGACATGGTCGAACAAGAAGTCGTTAAAGAAACTGACAAAGATACACCTTCCGATTCAGACGTCGTAAATACGCCAGAAACCGTAACGAAGTTTATTCTAAAACGCAAAGCCCTACTATAAAAAATTCCCCTCTTCGGAGGGGTTATTTTTTATAACAAAAAAGACACCTTTCGGTGTTTTCTTTATTGGTGGGCGAGGAGGGACTTGAACCCTCACGACATTGCTGTCACAAGATTTTGAGTCTAGCGTGTCTACCAATTCCACCACTCGCCCGCAGTAGAAATATAATAATAGTTTAGCATAAAAACTCCCTATATGCTAGAATATGAAGTAATGGATAACAAAAATGGTGGGCAATCTAGTACTCCTCCGAGTTGGAATGCTTGGGGTCAGGCTGCGGCACAAAAAGCCGCCAATGGTCAGGTCGCGCAAAAACCGAAATCGACCGAGCCTACTGCTGCCCAAAAACAGCAACAAACTGCTGCTAACATCGCCCGCCAAAAAGTTCTAGAAGCCTACAAACATCAGCCGCAAAATTATCGCGAACCAACCAAAGAAGCTCCCGCTCCTCAGATTAAAACCGAGGATTGGCGGAAGTATCATTCTGCATGGCAAGATTATTATCAGAAATACTATGGCGAATATTATGGTCGCGCCGCTAAAGAATATGTTGCGCGCGAGCGTCTCAAGATCGAAAGAGATATTGCTGAACGCGAATCAAAAGCAGCCGAGGAACGTGCCGCTATCGTTTCTAACGCGACAGCTACTCCTGCCCCACAAGCTCCTTCCGTCAAAGAAACCACAGCTACGCAGAATGATTTCAAAGCTAGAATCCAGAAAAAAGTCGCCAAGCGCGCCAAGAAAATGCGCAAGTCTCGCCATTTCATACCACTAGCTATTGGTTTTTCTATTCTCATTCTCGGTCTTCTTTTCCAGTACAATCAGGTCATTATTGCTAATGCCGTCGCCTACATGTCTCCTGGCGGCACAGAAGTAAACGATATTACCGCCATCGATCCTACCGTTTCGGCAAACATCCACGAGAAACCAACTCTCATGATTCCGAAGCTTAATGTCGAAGTTCCAATCGTTTTCGGCTCCAAAAACGATCTAAACTCCATGGCAAATGCTATGGGCAATGGTGTCGCCCACTTCTCTATTCGCGGCGCTTCCGCAAAACCTGGCGAGGTTGGCAACTTTGCCATCTCCGGCCACTCCGCAGGCAACATCTATCAGCAGTCTGATTACAAATTCATCTTCTCTGGTCTTACTCGCATGGGTAGCGGCGACCTCATCTATGTCGATTACAATGGTCAGCGCTACACTTATCGCGTTACCGGCACTCGCACCGTCGATCCTTCGAATTCCGCATCACTTCGCGAAATCGCAAAGAATAACCCAGGCAAACCTATGATCACTCTTATCACCTGTACTCCACTCGGTACATCAAAGTATCGCCTCTTGGTTTACGGCGAGCAGATTCATCCTAGCTATGAAGGCGCCTCTGAAGAAGAAACTCCTATTGAAGAGAGCGGAGATGACAATCAAGATATGCCAAGAAACGACGATCCACCTCTAACTCAATTCTGGAAGTGGCTAACTGGCCAAGAATAAGCTAAAATAAGCTTATGAATATTCAAAATTTTAGTTTTAGATTGCCGTCCATTCCTAAGCTAATCTGTAGCTTACCGGTCATCATTATTACTCTTTATTTCGTGCCACCTCTCGGCGTCATGCTAACTATTGCACGCCTTTTCATTTATGGCAGCCACCGCTACTACCGCGTACCATTCTTTATTCTTATTGTCGCTCTTCTCTGCTTAGCGCCACGCGGCTACGAGCTTCTTCAGCAGAATTTCGGTGAATCTATTCCTGTTTTCCAACCATTTATCGACTTCCGCACACATCCGCTATTCGCTAAGCTTACCGATTTTGGCCGCTGGACAGCCATTTTTAGCATCATTATGCTTATAGCTAGTCAAATACTTAGCAAAGTCGCTAACTTCGTCTCACAGGCCATTAGAATGGCTTCTATGGGCAATTCTGCTCGTGCCACAAGCGGCACTGAGCCAAAAAGAACTCCAGTTATGCGCAAAGATGGCCGCGAAGCAGACCCTTCCGATCAAGCAACTCCTCACGTAGTTAAATGCCCTAGCTGCGGTAAAGCAAATCATATTACGGGTACCGTAGGCAACTGTAAAGCTTGCCGTAGTGCTATTGAGTGGTCAGCTAAAAAATAATCTTTCAGCCATCAAAAAATACCCCTCACGGGGTATTTTTTATTAGTCATTCTCGACTACGATTGCCATTGGCGTAAGCTGTCTTGCCTGACCGAATGGGTTATCTGCAAACTTCGAAGCAAGTAGTGCATCTTCATCAGAGCAAGCCTTACCTAAAATGTTGCGGCCAATATCGTTAGAATCGATCACTACAACACCTTCAAAGTTGTCGCGTAGGCTCTTTGCAATCTTCTCATTCTCGCGAATCAAGACTGCGATATGTTCTGCAACGACATCTGGATCCTTTGGTGGCAACTTCGCAGAAACGTTTGCTGGATATGCCGAATATGAAGTTGGGCCATCAATTGCGCGAACGTTTGCGCCAGCGACGTTATAGAATACACCGCGCTTACCGACTGCCTTACCAGCTGCGCTAGCTACGGTAGCAAGAAGGATTCTTGGAGTACCGGCCTCGCGAAGAGCGAGCTCCATCGTTGCTGGATTACCAAGACCAATACCTGCTGGAGTGCGATGAACAAAACGACTCAAAACACGTGCCGACCAGCGAGCGTCAACGTCCCATAGGAAGTATGAGCGACCCTGCATGGTTGCAATAATCTTTTCACTAATGTAAAGTTGCCATTTACGCTTGCCGACCTCTTTATTCATAGTCTTTGCAAAGGCGCCGACGTAACGATTAATATAATCGTCAAGGACCGTTTCTGGCGTTACAAGCTCAGTTCTGAGCATATAGCGCGTATAGACCTTATTATTAACGTCGGATTTGATCTCGGCTTTCTTGCCGTCATTAGGCGCATAACCCAATTCTTCTGGCTTTGGCGCATTCTCGTCTGGTTTTTCATCGAAGAACTCACGGAGCCACAATTCAACGTTAATAATGCGCCAGAAGGCCATGGAGCCGTAGCTGCCTTTACCCTTCTCGTCGAGCTTGAACTCGCGCAATACTTCTAGCTGATTAAAGTACTTACGATGAGCAAATTCATCAGATGCCAAGATTTTTTCTAGATCTTTATGGATCGTCTTAAACCATTCACCCTCAGGAGTCGTAAAGCCAATCTTATTGCGGCGAGCACGAATCTTCTCCGGCAAGATGCCCTTCATAGAGTCGCGAAGAATATTCTTATTCCAACCGCCGTGAATGATTGCGTCATCATCGAGGCTGAATAAGTATTTCAAGAGCTCCTTATCAATGAACGGGACGCGACCTTCAAGACTGAAGCGCATCGTATTACGATCTTCATAGCGCAATAATGACGGCAAGCTGTGTTTGAAGATGTCATCTAGCAAACGCATCTTGAGATTATTATTGATAACAACCATCTTTTCGTCGCTATACTTTTCTGCAAACTCTGGTTGCATCAAGTTAGTAACTGGCTTAACTTTCTGCCTCTTGCCACGCAAAATCTTCTTTACGATATCGCTAGATTTGGTGGTTTCAGCCATCAAAGCGCCGTATTGCTTGCGACTCTTTAGCTGATTTAGATAGACATAATAGTAAGGATTATAACCAGCCATCATTTCGTCAGCGCCCTGGCCATCGAGCAAGACGGTAACATGCTTTGAAGCTTCACGCATAACTGCATACTGAGCGTATGGGCCAGTACTAATAATCGGCTCTTCCTGAGTGCGGACGAAATCTTGCAAATCCTTCAAGAAGTCTTCTGGGGTTGGCTTAATCTTATGGGATTTGATCTTATTTGGATACTTATTAATCAAAGCATCAACATATTCTTCCTCGTCATTACTGAGATTTGGGAAGACCGCCGAGAAAGTATTCTGGCGTGAACCAACAGATTCCAAATCCTTGTCGCTAGCATCTTTTTCGAGATTCTTCGCAATCAAAGCAGCGACAGATGAAGAATCTAGACCGCCAGATAGAGATGTACCGACTGGAACCTCACCAACCAAGCGCATGCGAACTGCCTTATCAAGACGCTCGCCATATTCCGCAGCAACTTCAGGACTATATTTTTTAGGATTCTTCGCGAGTTCAACCAATTCTTCACGCAATTTAGTATACATTTTGCGCTTTGAGCCATTCTTATTAATGGTCATCATTTCGCCAGGCATAAGGCGATAAATATTCGCAAAGAAAGTCTCGTTCGTATCATCTTGAACGCGGAATTTAAGATAGCGGTAAACAATCTTATCGTTTGGCTCTGTCTCGACAACGCCGGAGGCTAGCATAGTCTTAATTTCAGAGGCAAAAAGAACTTTACCATCTTTTTCGTAATAATAAACTGGCTTAATACCGAAGTGGTCACGCGCTAGCACAACTTCGTCTTTTTCGCGGTTCAAAATAGCCAAGCCAAACATACCGTTGAACTTATCAAAGGCTTTGCTGCCCCACTGAATATAAGCCTCAAGCACGACCTCGGTATCAGAGTTGGTGCTGAACTTTAATTTTGGATTTTCTTTGAGAAGCTCTTCGCGAAGCTCAACATAGTTGTAAACTTCACCATTGTAAACGATCTCGTATTTAGGATTATTAACCGACTTCATTGGCTGCTTACCAGCGGCACGGTCAATAATCGCCAAACGGCGATGAGCTAATCCGATTTTTATACCATTTTCCGAATAACTGGTTTCACCAGAGCCATCGGGGCCGCGATGCGTCATCGCATCACTCATTTTTGTCAAAATTTCTTTCGTATTGTCAAAGGCAAAACACCCTGCAATTCCGCACATAAAAAACCTCCAAAGCTTTCCCAATAATTATATCACAGATTAACCCTATAGAGAGCTAGCAAGCACTTTATAAAAGTCTTTTTCTGCATTCCAAAGACGCGCAATAATCACCTGCGCAAACAAAGTGCCACCCCAAAGCGAAATCGGAGTCCACTTCGTCTCGGTAATACTCTGCGTCACAACTTCCCCGTTCTGAGCGGTAATAATCAAATCGTTATGATAAGTTGTAATCGAAACCGGATAGCTCAAAGTAAACTTATGGAGCGCCTCGACGAGCTGATTCGTTGGCATTGAAAGCGTAATGACTTTCGGATAATACATCGTGCGCAGCAGCTTCTGGAGCTGCGGCATCGTCAAAAGCAAACCCGTCTCATACTCGCGCATCGCCCAATCAATCGCCGAAGGAGTTACTGCTTCAACCGCATCGCGCGTTACGAATACTGGCTTCTGACATTTCTCCATAAATTCTGCAAAAACAAGGGTAGTTTCAGCATTCTTGCCACTGTCGCCAACCAATAAAACCGCATCGGACCACTCGGCCTGGCGCAACATTTCCTGAAGCGCAGATCTACCAAACGCACCAGAAGCCTCCGCCTCTGCAAAATATAATTCTGGCGTAGTAGGAACCTGATTCTTAAGCGCATCTGGCATCAAAGCACGAACCTCACCCACGCCAAAGCGTTTCGCCGCTTCCAACGTACTAGCAACGGCAAAGAACATACCTTTATTACCGCCAATAATTAGCAACTTCCCCGCAAAGCGACGCTGCTCCGGCGCCATCAAATCAATGTCATTGAATAACTTTTTTGAACTCTGGCGATGCCAATAATCTAAGTTATCGTTCATGCTACCTCCAACATTACTGGGCAGTGATCGGAACCCATTACTTCGTCGTAAATTTCAGCACTTTTAATCTGTTCGCGTAGGCGTTCGCTAGCCAAAAAGTAATCAATTCTCCAGCCTACATTTCTCTGCCTTGCGCCACCACGATAAGACCACCAACTATATTTTTGCTCGTTTGGATGAGCCTCGCGCCACGTATCAATAAAGCCATTACTCAAAAAATTCGTCATGCCCTGGCGGCCAGATTTCGTGAATCCAGCATGACCTTCATTCTGCGCTGGACGCGCCAAATCGATCTCTTCGTGCGCCACGTTAAAATCACCGCAAACCACAACAGGCTTCGTCTTATCCAACTCTTTCATATAGCTCAAAAGTGCCACATCCCAAGTCTTCTCGCGATATTTCAAGCGACCCAAATCGTCTTTTTCGTTCGGAACATAGACATTCACGAGATAAAAATCCTCGAATTCGGCCGTCAAAACACGGCCTTCTGTACGAGCATCGCCAAATTCATCCTGCCAGCCATCCAAACCGTCCTGCTCTGGCAAAAAGCCAAAACGCACGCTTAGCGGCTTCTTTTTTGTAAAAATCGCCGTGCCGGAATAACCAGCACGCTCGGCCGAATTCCAAATCTCTTCATATTCAGCAAAATCTACCTCGGCCTGCCCCTGTTTAGCCTTCGTCTCCTGCAAACACAAAACATCAGGCTGATATTTCTCAATAAAACCCTGCAAGGCGCCCTTACCGAGAACTGCCCTAATTCCATTCACATTCCAAGAGACGATCTTCATATTTTTATTGTAGCACAGCCACCATAGATTGACTTTTTACGCCAAATCTGATATAATTAAAAGATATACTACTTCGGAGCAAGGAGGTGAGAAATGTGCTTAATGAGGAGTATACAAGTTCTATAGACTTATTGGCCGACACTTTTACAGAAGCTATCGCTATGGAAGTTGAAGAGCGTATTCATTATATCGAATTGTCTAGATTCGAACATGATATGCCCAAAAACGAAGAGCAGCGTAAGATTTACCTCAACGCGCTCATTAATGCCGTCAAGCAGCGTATCAACGACGCTGACGTCTACATAAGCGACAACTGCTTATTCGTAGAAGAGCTTTAATATAGACAATAAGCCCCCTCCCCCGCTCAAGATACCGAGCGGGGATTTTTCATGCTATACTATCCCTAATAAAGGGAGTGTAAAAAATGCGTGAAGATTATATCAGGTGGGATGAATACTTTATGGGCGTTGCATTGCTATCTGCGCAGCGCAGTAAAGATCCTAATACTCAGGTTGGCGCCTGCATCGTCAACAGTGATCATAAAATCGTTGCAACCGGCTACAATGGCATGCCAAGCGGCGTCAAAGACGAAGATATGCCATGGGGTCGTGAGGGCGATTTCCTTGATACCAAATATGCCTACGTCTGTCATGCAGAGCTCAATGCGATCCTAAACAGCGTCGCAAAACTCGACGATTGCACACTCTACGTTTCTCTTTTCCCTTGCAATGAATGCGCGAAGGCCGTCATCCAATCCGGCATCAAACGCGTCGTTTACGGCGACAACAAGTACGCCAATGCGGACAACACAAAAGCTTCAAAGCTCATGCTCGATCGCTGCGGCGTAAAATGCGAAGAATACAAAGCTTCCGGCAAACGAATCGACTTTACACTCTAAATCAAAAAGCTCGAGATTTCACTCTCGAGCTTATTTTTATCCTAGAACAATGGCGTATTATTCTGTGGCGGAACAGGCTGCTGCTGGAGCACAGGCTGCGGTTCAGCCGGAGCTGCTGGAGCAACAGGGGCCACAGGAGCTTGTTGCATAACTGGCTGTTGCATTGGCATTGGCTGCGCAACAGGCTGAGGAGTTACTGGTGCCATAGGAGCTGGAGCTGGAGCAACCGGTGCCGCAGGCGCCATAGGAGCCGGAGCTGGTGCCACTGGAGCTACAGGAGCCGCAGGCTGAGCGACAGGGGCCGAAACGATACCAGGCATTGGGGCGGTAGTGTAATAATCAGAAGCAGACTCACCCTTATTTCCTTGAATATTGAAGATTAGGCCAGTAACACCTATGCCTAGGCTTATGACACACATAATACCCATAACGATTACAACCCAACCCACCGAGAGCATATTTGCCACGCTTAATACGGAACTACCGCTACCAGAATCGCCAGCCAATCCAGCGAAGAACGCGAATGCCCAAAAAGCACTCAAGATAATTACTAAAATCGATGAAGTAAAACCAGATGCGGACTTGCGTTTTCTGCCGCTAATATAATTGCAGGCATGAATTACACCGAAAACGGCAGCACATATAGACGCAACTAGAAGAATGCCATATAGAACCGACATACCAGTCAATTCTGACATGCTCTCCTCGTAATACTTCTTCATATAGCTGGCTTTATTAATAAGTTTTTGCATTGTCGCCATTGACGACGCATAGATACCAAAATAGAAGAACGCAGCCGCCGAATATACAAAACCGGCACCAGCATTACATACTGATATGGCGTCACGAATTTTTGAGCTCATTTTCTCCCTTTTTAAGCATTAGCACTTTCTATCTATATTACCACGAGTGATATAATTAAGCTATGAAAAGCCAGACGCAAGAAATGCAAAATAAATCAAAACGCATTCAGCAGGCGATCGAGGTTGCTACGAAGGCACACGAAGGCCAGCTTCGCAAAACCGGAGAGCCTTACATTATTCATCCGCTCGCCGTCATGAAGATTCTCGAAGAGTGGAATATGGATGAAGATTCTATTATTGCTGGCGTCTTACATGATACTGTTGAGGATACCGAGCTCACCCTTAAGAATGTCGAAGAACAATTCGGCAAAGATGTCGCTTTCCTCGTAAACGGCGTCACAAAACTCGGCAAAGCTCGCTCTGGCATGAAAAACCTAGACGAATATTTGCCAGAGACTGGCGACAATTTATTAAAACTCCTCATTGCGACCGGCCAAGACATTCGCGTTCTTATTATTAAGCTCGCCGACCGTCTCCATAATCTTCGCACACTCAGCGCACTCCCCCCAGTTAAACAGCAAAAAATTGCGCGCGAATCTCTTGAAGTTTTTGCACCGCTCGCCGATCGTCTCCAGATGGGTCGCGTCCGTGTCGAAATTGAAGAAACTAGCTTCCGCTACATTGACCCAAAGCGCTACGAAGAGCTCAAAAAGCTCACCAAAGAACGCCTCAAAATGGCAGACAAAAAGCTCAACAAAGCCAAACACTCCGTCGAGGCTCTGCTTAAAAAAGAAGGCATTAACTACACTTGCGATGGTCGCGTAAAATCCATCTATTCTCTCCACAAAAAGCTCGCGAAATACGATCAGAATATTGACCGCGTCTACGATCTTATTGCGCTCCGCTTCATCGTCGACGATGTTACGACCTGTTATCTCGTTCTCGGCCTCATTCATTCCCTCTTCATGCCAATGGATGGCCGCATCAAAGATTACATCGCCATGCCAAAGCAGAACGGCTACCAATCTATCCATACGACGGTTATTACGAAAGACAAACAGGTTGTCGAATTCCAGATTCGCACCCGCGAGATGCATGATTACGCAGAGCGCGGTCTCGCCGCAACCTTCTTCTACAACGAACAGAAGCTTACATCCGCTTATACCGAAGGTCGCATTAGTCGCCTCCCAAGCAATCTTCTCTGGATTAAGGAATTGCAGGAAACCGCCACAAAGCTCGCTTCCGGCGAAAAAGTCGACACTAAAAAACTTCGCCTCGCGCTATTCGCAGACAAAATTTTCGTCTACACGCCAAAGGGCGATATCATCGATCTACCTCAAGGCTCAATGCCTCTAGACTTCGCCTATCGCTTACATAGCGAAATCGGTTCACGCTGTACTGGCGCGATCGTTAACGGTAAAATGGTTAGCCTAAATACCAAACTCAAGCAAGGCGACATCGTTGAAATTATTACCGCTAAAAATCAAAAACCAAACCCAGGTTGGCTCGACAAAGTCTTTAGTAAACATGCGCGTCACAAGCTTATAAGTCAGCTCAACTCAATCTTGCCAGGCTCCGGCAAAAAGAAAAAATAGTTATTCCTTCTTTTTCTTCTCATCCTTAAGCGCCGCGGTCAAAGATATAAACATTAAAATGCCTACCACCGCAAACAAAATTGGCCAAATGATAAGCCATTTTTCTTCAATATCCTCAAGAATCATCGGCATCAAAGCAATAATTGATACGCCAAATAGTAGATAAAACCATCTAGCGACACTTTTGCTCGGTTTAATATTAGTAAAGATAAACATCCCAAAAATACTAACAAAGAATACGACCATTCCAATATTATTTACGACTTCAGGCATATTAATTATCTCCTTCTACTTATCAATAATAACATCAAAAATCCGCCCAATCACTTGAGCGGATTTGTTTTTATAGTTCTGCAATCTTTACGCGAACCTGTTCGGTCGTATCGCGATCGCGAATCGTTACGCAATCATCTTCCAAAGAGTCGAAGTCAACTACGACGCACTTTGGCGTACCGATTTCATCTTGCTTTAGGTAACGCTTACCAATATTACCAGAGTCATCCCAGGTAACATTGCCATACTTCTTGCGAAGAAGGCTATAAACCTCACGAGCTTTCTCAACGAGCTCTGGCTTATTCTTCAAAAGTGGAGATACACAGAAGCGATATGGAGCAAGGTGTTCAGGAAGGCTCAAAACGATACGCTTCTTGCCATCTTTCTCTTCTTCGCGATAAGCGCAGCTAAGGATTGCCAAGAACAAACGCTCAACGCCAATCGAAGGTTCAATAACATGAGGAATAAAACGTTCGCCGCCGCCCTTTGGAATATATTCCATATTCTTATTGCTTGCGCGCTGGATATTACCAAGGTCAAAGTCGGTGCGATAAGCCAAGCCCATCAACTCTTCCTGACCATTTGGATAATCAAACATAATATCAATCGTGCGCTTAGAGTAGTGAGCGCGGTCCTCAGGAGCAACCTCTAGGTCATGAATACGAGATTCATCAAGGCCCATAATGTCAGTCAAAAATTCATGTTGCTGAGTACGAAGTTTTTCGAAGTTTTCTTCCCAAGTCTTAGGGTCGATAAAGTACTCAATCTCCATCTGCTCGCATTCGCGATCGCGGAGAATGAAGTCACGAGGAGAAATCTCGTTACGGAAGGATTTACCCTGCTGAGCGAGACCAAATGGCAAATCTGGATAGATAGTATCTACAACGTTCTTATAGTTAGTAAAGATACCCTGCGCAGTTTCTGGGCGAAGATAAGCAATCGAGCTATCATCATCGACTGGACCAACATGCGTCTGGAACATCATGTTAAATTTACGAATATCGCTCCAGTTAACCTTGCCACAAGTTGGGCATTTTACATTATGAGACTTAAATTCTTCAGTAGAGATGCTCTCATTCGCACCCTCAACAAGCTTATCTGCGCGAAAACGACCATGACAATCGCCACACTCTACGAGCGGATCAGCGAAAGTAGCCGTATGACCAGAAGCTTCCCAAGTCTTTGGATTCATAATGATAGCGGCGTCGACGCCATACATATCATCGCGATCTTCAACCCAATACTGCCACCAAGCATTCATCATGCGGCGCTTCAAAGCTACACCTAGAGGACCAAAATCCCAAGTGCCAGCCATACCACCGTAAACATCTGAACCCTGCCAGATGAAGCCACGGCGCTTACATAAACTTACAATATCTTCCATTTTTGCTGCCATAATACTCCTTATTTTACCACTTTAACGGTGTTTTTCCCAAAGCTTACGGACAAGGCGTAGTGACAAAGTAGAAAGTGTAAAGCCCATTACTGGCACAAGCGAGCTGAGCCAAACGTTAGAAACTCGAGAAATAGTCATCGAATACAATACAACAACGACGTAAGTTAACGCCATAATGCAGACACGGCGAGTCCAGCTCGTCTCCCAAGCCTTATCGGCTTCAACGCGTTTATTACGAGCCTTAATTGCTGCTATTTCTTTTTCAAAATCTTTCTCACTCATATCTTATATTATAACCTAGTTGCCTTCTCAGCGCAGCGTGTTATATATAAGATTTCATCCATTAATTCCCCGTAATTCGTCACCTTCATTGCGACTTCTAAGGGCGTCGACGCCATCACACGCATCATCTTGATATGTTCAGCCGAAATTCGCCCCATTTCATGCGGCGCCAAAGCTGAACTTTCTATATCCCACATATACTTCAAATCCGAGGATAATTTAGAGCCCGAAACGTCATATTTTAGGTTTATTTCCTCGCCTGCAGCGGAAAGCATATTCATACTCGCCCAAGAGCGTAAAAGTTCCTTCCAGCGCGTCTCAGAGCCTTCTAGGGCATGTTTTTGGGCCGACTGGAGGCTTTGACGGAGGATATTAAAGAATTCCGGCGAATCCACCTGCTCAGCCCTCTTCGAAGCGTCACGCATCAGATTACCGCCCAACTCCAAAAGCTCAATATCTCGCACAAAAGCATCATAATATTCAAGCAATTTCGCAGACGTCAAAATCCCTAATTCGCCCTTACCTTCATGAATCACCACTTCCGACACACTAAAGAGCTCAATACCGCCCGCAAGCTTGGACTTTTCCTTACGAACCCCCTTTGCCATCACAGATTTCTTGCCTTCAGGCGTTAAAATCTGCAAAATCCTATCCGCCTCACCGTAATCGGTTCGCTTTAAAACTATCGCCTTCGTCTTTAAATCACGCATAGCGACCTACCAATTCCAGCAGATCAGCCGGCGTCATTTCGCCCTTATCCAAGGTCGCCACGACTCCGTATTTTCCTGCAATTTCATCCTTCAAATTCACACTGCTCACAATCGCTACCGGCACGTTCATTAACTCCGGATAGCTTCTCATCTCATTCAAGACCGCGAAACCGGTTGGTCCAGTCAAAAGCACGTCCAAAATTACCAAATCCGGTATTTGCTCATCCATTCCGGCAATCGCCGCGATCCCGTCACGATAAAATCGCAGTTCTTTATCCTTCAAAATTCTACGATAATAGCTTTCCCAGCCCCTATCATCTTCAATTACGAATATCATAGGAAACTCAACTGGCCACTTACCGGTAAATCAATATAGAAACTCGTACCATCACGATGGCGAATTAGGCCAAAATCGCCCTGCATATAGTTCGAAAACTTCGCAGCAATATAGAGACCAAGCCCACTCGAGCCAGGACGCATCGGCGTAGCAACCGGCTTATTTACGAAGCCGCCCTTAATCTCGCGCCAAATCTTAGTTGGAATCGCTGGACCATAATCGCGCACCGCAATACGAATCTTATTTGCGCGGTCCTGAATCGAAATCTCACTCGGCAATTCCTCGCCACCATAATTCATTGCATTCAAACAGAAGTTGTAAACAACAGAATGCAACAATTGCGGATTTGCAACCACGAGACGCCTCTTATTGCGATATTCAATGCGCAATTCGCGGCGATTAAACTTAAACAAGCGCCACAATTCAGCCGCTACCTCGTCACAAATAGCGCGTGGATTGACTGGCTCCATCTCAAATAGAGCATCTTCAAGACGCGCAATCCTCGTCAAATCATTAACTTGCTGAATAGCGCGCTCACTAGTAGCCACAATCTGGCGCCCAACTTCCCTAGCGCCAACAATATTTTCCTCAAAATCCAAAGACAAAGCGAGCTGCCGCACCAAGCTTAATGGCGCTTTTAATTCATGCGCGACAATTACCTCACTCTCCATGCCTCTATTCTACAACAAAAATCCCCACACATTAAAGCGTAGGGATTTTAGATTTTTGAATAAACTATGAGTTACGGCGTAGACCCTGGAGCAAAGTCTCAAAGTCAGTACGATAAACGTCAGCATCCATCTGGAAGATAGCGGTTTTATCGTTAACCTTAATTAAGACAACGATGCCGTTCATATCTTTTTCAATTTCGCCTTCATACTTAATGCCACTGATTCTATTCTCATCAGCATTAAACATGCTAGAAGTCATCTTGCCATTCTTTACCTTAGATTCGTAAGAAGACTGAACGGACGTATACTGGCGATCCAAGATCGAGAAACGAAGCGCATAGCGAGAGTCCTTATTCTTGATAGGATCAACCTGAGTTGGCTTGAAGTAAGCTTTAAAATCACTATTGTTCGAACCATCACTTTCAACATATACATTCCAAGTCTTTGGATACTGGAAGCTAATTGAGCCATAATCGCTTGGGCCAGTAAAGCTGTAGAAAGGAAGCTTTTCACGCTCAGCGAAGCTTGCATTATCGGCATCTTCCTGAATCTTAACAGCCTCTGCAACTGCGAGGCCCTTATCGGAATCATAGTTAGCTTTTAGCTCATTGTATTGCATGAAGAAAATAACCGCGAAAACAATTGCCGCAGCAGCAATCAAACAAACTACAATGAGAATAATTGTCTCAATAAGAGTAGTGTCTTTCTTTGCTGGCAAACCTGCCGTAGCGGAAGCAGGAACTGCTGGTCCGATAGGCATATTTGGTGCTGGCATACCAGGCATTGCTGGAGCTGGCATAGCTGGGCTCGGCATAGTTGGAGCCGCCATTGCTGGAGCTGCAGTCTGAGCTGCAGGATTTGGCATAGTATTAGTCATTGGAGCTGCTCCAGGCATCGGAGCTACTGTAGGCGTAGCCTGCTGAAAACCATCAGGCATAATCACCGTATCATTGCTACCCATACCATTCTGCCCTGGCATCGGTGCAAAGCCACCCATATTAGAATTCTGATCCATGGTTTAATTATATTTTAGCTTATGCTTTTCTGCAAGAATTATTTGCTAAAATCCTCTTCAATAACCTTAATATCGTTCTTGAGTTCAGCTAAATCTTTCTCAATCTCTTTCGCTAGCTCTGTCATTGCTTTATATTTTTCGCCGGCGTCTTCTAGCTTAAATTCTTCGGAATAAAACCATTCAACACCAGTCTTCAAGTCATCAATCTTTTCACTAATATTTTTTGCCATTATTTTCGCTCCTTTACTTTCATTACCTTCGCTTCAATTTCTTGTTTTGCGGTTAACAAGCTAATCTCATTCCCCTCAGCTACGTCGCCTCGCAATAACGCATAACCTCGCTCTAATACTTTTTCCGGATTTAATTGATCAAGGATTTTTCTTTGCGCCAATATCTCATTATTAAACGAGCTAATTCTGCGATAAATTTCGTTCGCTACGCGTAGAATTTCAGTGCGATTCACCTCTGTTATTTCGTCGATTTTCGAATTGAGCAAATTATTTATTCGATTTACATCAGCACGCACATTAGCAGCAATCTCGCGCCTATCACGCGTTAACATTTGCGCTGCATTGGATGGCGTCGAAGCAACAATATCCGCCGCCAAATCACACAAGCTCTCATCCACTTCGTGGCCAATTCCCGTAATAACTGGAATCTTAGAAGCCGCAATCGCACGCACTAAAGCCTCATCATTAAAGACTGCCAAATCATCGGCAGAACCACCACCGCGAATCACAGCAATAACATCAACTTCGCCACGCTCATTAAAGTAGTTCAGAGCACGAATAATCTGATCCGCCGCCACCATACCCTGCACTTGCGTATGAGCCGTCAAAACAGTTAATCCGCCCCAACGCTCATTAAGAATCTTGCAGAAATCAGCATAACCAGCAGCTTGCGTGCTAGAAATAACACCAATCTTCGTAATCTTATCTGGCAACGGGCGCTTCTTAGCCTTATCAAATAGACCTTCGGCCGCCAACTTCTTCTTAAGCAGCTCCAAGCTCTTCTTGATGCTACCCTCGCCAACTGGCGCAATCGCCTGAACAGTAAGTGAAAACTTACCCCAATTAGTTAGCTTTGGTACTGCGCGAATTCGCACGCGCATACCATCCTCAATCGGAAACCTAAGCGCAAATGCCATCATAAAACAACCGACGCTAGATTGGTCATCTTTAAGATCAAAAAACACAAATTTATTCTGATTTAATTTAAAGCTCGCAACTTCGCCCTCGACAATAACGCCCGTAAAAGCCGTCTCCATAATCTGATTGCAGACTGCCTGAAAATCCGAAACACTGTATACTTGCTGCGCTTTTTCCATAAACATTATTATAACACCGGTTTTTATTGTATAATAATAGATATGCAATATCTGGTAGTCCTCGGTCGCGAAGCCAAGATTTCCCTCGCAGAGCTCGAGGCACTTTTTTCATCTAGCAAAGTTAAGCAAGTCGCTCCAAATCTCGCCATCGTAACGGCAAAATTTGTCGACATTAATCGTCTTGGCGGTTCCCTTAAAGTTGCAAAAATTCTTAGCGAAAAACCAACAGATTATCTTAGCCAACTTCCTGAAGGTAAAATTACTCTTGGCGTCAGCGATTATTCTGCAAAAGCCAGCCAAAAATCCGCTTGGCTACTCGCGCTCAAATACAAGAATCTTCTCAAGCGCCATGGCCGTAATGTTCGTCTTATTCCTGGCAAATCTGCCGTTATTTCCAGCGCAACCGCACACCACAACCAGCTCGGCGAAAAGCTCAATCATATCGAGTTAATCAAGTTCGGCGACCAATTTGCCGTTTCTACTGGTACGCAGAATATCACAGCTTACGCAAAACGTGATCAAGCACGCCCTGCTCGCGACGCTTTTGTCGGCATGCTTCCACCAAAACTCGCGCAGATTCTTATTAATCTTGCTACTTGCGGCGCAAGCAAAGGCCGCCTCCTCGACCCGTTCTGTGGCACCGGCGTCGTTCTCCAGGAAGCTTCCATCATGGGCTATTCCGTTTACGGCACCGATCTATCCGAAAAAATGATTAATTATTCCGAGCGTAACCTCTCTTGGCTCGCCGGACGCTATGCTGACATCAATCAAAAACCACAGCTCGAAGAAGGCGACGCAACTAATCATCAATGGAAACCAGCGCCAGATTTCATCGCTAGCGAAATCTACCTTGGCCACCCAATGTCTCAGCCTCCAGTTGAGATCAAATTCCGCACAGAAAAAGAGTCCGCTGAAGCTCTCCTTACTGCCTTCCTTAAGAATCTCGCGCCTCAAATTGCCAGCGGCACTAGTATTGCCCTAGCAATCCCTTCCTGGCTCCGTCCAAACGGCAAATATTCTGGCCTCGATATTCTTGACAGATTAGAAGGGCTCGGGTATAATTTAACAAAGTATCGATACGCGACTTCTGACGACCTCTTGTATTACAGAGAGGGCCAAATCGTTGCGCGTCAAATAATAGTATTAAGGAAAAAGTAAAGTATGTCACATGTCAAAGCTGGTGGTACCAGTAAAAACATCCACAACAATGCTGGCCAACGCCTCGGCGTCAAGCGCTTTGGTGGCCAGACCGTAAAGACCGGTGAAGTTCTAGTTCGCCAGACCGGCGCAACCAAGATCGCTGGCCCAGGCACCTTCATGAGCCGCAATTTCACTATTCATGCCGCTATTGATGGTAAGGTTGTCTTCGTAAAGACCAAGAAGAGCCACTTCTCCGGCAAGACCGTTCGCCGCACCCGCGTCGAAGTTCACGCTGCTTAAGTTGCAACAACAAAAAGATTCCCCTTTCGGGGAATCTTTTTTATATCTCGATATTTACGCTTACTGCCGCATGATCAGAAATTACTTCTTTGCGAACCGTAAAATCAGACCACTTAATATCGTCGCTAATTAAGATATGATCACAAGCGACGTCGCCGACAAACTTCAAATTCATTAAAGTCTGCTTCGTGCCAGTTTCCTTCGTTAAATCAGTAAGAAAATCTAACTCACGCATAGCTGGCGACTCTGAAGAAACGTTCAAATCACCGCACATCAAGACTTTCTCTTTTTCATTACGAATCATGTCAGCAACCTCGCGCATACAACGCACTGTTTCTTCGTTTCCAATCGGATTAGCTTGCCAATATCCGTGATAATTCAAAACAGTTAAACCATTTGCGAGTTTGACTTTAATTGCCGCCCAAGGCTGATCTTCAGATGCGCCATTTTTATTCGCAAAATTCATCGCTGGCTTATATTCGCCGTGGACAAATTTCTCTTCAACCGATTCAATTGGCCAGCGGCTAAGAATTACGTTACCCTGCTGCATCGTAGCCTCTCCGCCAAGCATCTGAATTCCCCAGTTAGATACGCGCACATCATACTCCAAACCAGACACCGCCTTAAGCTCGTCCACAGTGTCAGCAAGATGAGCCAAATACTCCGGCGCCTCGTTGCTCCATACGGCTTCTTGCATGCAGATGATATCATACTCGTTTTCGCTCAAAAAACGCTTCAGAGCGCCTTTCATGCGGCCAGTCCAAACATTCAGCTGTAGTACTCTAATCATTAACATTCTCCTATTTTTAATAACGCCATTTTAATAATCTTCCACGGCTCAATGCCGGTCGTCTTCATATCAATGTCCGCTTGAGCTAATATTTTTAACACCTTTGGCGCGCGCGAGTTATTATATTGCAACTTTTTTATCGCCTGAGTAACCATCAAGCCTAAAAGCATGTACGGGTCATTATCAGATTCAATTTTCCCGCAAAGCATTAATGCCTTCTTGCCGTCACCGCTAAAAGCCGCGTCAAAAATATCGAATACTAATTTTTTGTTCGGATCTTCTGCTAATTTAAATTCTTTAAACTCAATATTTTTATTTTTGCTCAAACTTTTATAAGCCGCAGAGCGTTTGTCTAATTTCGACTCCCAAAGCACAATATTGTGCGTACATTCATCCACGACTTTTGGCAGCATTGCCCAGCATTCTTTATTAGCAGACAAATCCTTCAATAAAATATTCCGCGTTTCACCAAACAATGAAGTTCCCAAAAATACAGACGTAACGTCGGCCACCTGAAGCGTCTCCGCCTCCATAACTTCATAATTTGCACCTAATTGCTTATCGATCATCTTGCGAGCCAAGATACGATCGTCTCCGTAAAAAATCCTTATCATTTCTGACACCCCTTGCAATAATGCGTTCCACGTCCAGCCGTACGAGTTTTTAAAATTTCGCTACCACAACGAGGACATTCGCAACCTTCACGACGAAATACCTGCGCAAACTTCTCTAGATAATTGCCACGCGTACCGTCTGCTTTTACGTAATCCTTCATAGTAGAGCCGCCGCTATCTATCGAAGCCTGCATAACCTTACATAAGCCCTCGAGAAGCTTATCGGACTCTTCTCTATCCATGTCGCCACACTTGCGCCAAGGCAAGATTCCAGCATAAAAGCAGCCCTCGTCAGCATATATATTCCCTACTCCGGCAATATTATGCTGATCCAAAATCGCAGCTTTAACTGGAGAATTACTATGTTTCTGTAGCATCCCCCAAAAATCTTCTGCCTTCATATCCCACGGCTCAGCACCTAATTTAGTTAGGAACTTATCTGAAGCTAAGTCTAAATCATCCATAACGCTCCAGAAGCCGAATTTACGCATGTCATTAAAGAAGAGATGAGTTCCATCATCGAGATCGACATAAACACGCGTAAAACGTCCAGGCATCTTCTCATGAAAACTCTCATCTGGATGCCCTGCAGCAAAGCGTTCTAAACCGTCATGAATCATCTGCCCAGTCATGCGCAGATGCACCATAATTGTTAGATTATTCTCTAGCCTGATAAGCAAGGCCTTGCCGCGCCTATCGATTCTCGAAATTACCTGCCCTTCAATTAGTTCCGGCTTGCCGCGAAAACTTTTCTCGCACAAAATATGAACACTGTTTATTTTTCTACCAACAATACACTTCTCAAGCCCACGCTTGATTGTTTCAACTTCAGGTAATTCGGGCATACTTCTATTATACGACGAACAAGAAGTAGAATGCGACGCCGTTCTTAATCATATGAAGCAATACGCCAGACCAGATCGTACCAGTCAATTCACGCATAATACACATACCGACACTCATCGCAAAAACAGTCACACCAACATTCCACTGACCATGCATAATACCAAACAATACGGATGTAATAAGAATTGCAGGAACTGCCGACATACGGAAGCGCAACTTGCCGTAAAGCCAACCACGGAAGATGATCTCTTCGCAAAGTGGCGCCAAAATAACCAAACAGATAAATGCCAACACGAAGTCGCTTAATCTATAAAGACCACTATAGCCTACTTCTTGCGCCTGCTCCCAGTTTACCTCCGGCATTAAAGACATCATTAATGCAGTTAGAGCGCCCGCCGCAAACAAAGTCACAATAAAACCGATTGGCGCCAAAAGAATGTCCGTCCAAGTCGGCAAGCCACGCATGCCGACCTCGTCGCGCGTAGTCTTATTATTCAATAACTTCCAAGGAATACCAATAATCGCAGCTAGCGCTACGCCATACACGACCACCTGATAAACAGAACTAATCACGTTCGAAGTTAAAGCATCTCCAGGAACTATTTTAATGAAAATAATCGAAATAGCGAGCTGGACAAGATATAAAACGACAGCTACCCACACAGCTAGAGCGATACCAAATAGCGCAATGAAGAGCATCTTCCAGGCTTTACCCTTCTCTGATTGCTTTTTAATCTTCTTGCTCCACATGGAAACTTTTGCAGCAACAGGATTAGTTTCTAATCTTTCCGTAGGTTTTTCTGCAACTTTCTTTGCTGCCTTCTTTACAGGAGTCTCATTTTTCATTACTTTACCAACCTCGTAATATCAATAATAGTTACAATTGCGACAATCACTAACAAGACGGTAAAAGCGCGGCCAACAATTTTCTCTTCCTTCTCTTTTGTTAGTTCTTTTTTGCGCAATTTATAAATAAGTATTAATAGCCAACGACCACCGTCGAGCGCAGGAATTGGCAAAACATTCATACATGCGAGCGAAATAGAAATTAATGCAGTTAAGAACATCAGATTTCCAATGCCGCTAGAAAGCATATTTGGGAACAATACGCCAATAATACCAACTGGGCCACTCACTGAATCTCCGGCAGCCTTAACCGCTTCTGCACCGCTCTCACGTGCGCCCTGATCGAAGAAATTCAACTGTCTTGCGACACCACTAATAAGATTCCAAACCAACTGGCCTACGCCTTTGAATGTCTCGCCAGTAATCTGCATAGTTGTCATAAAACCAACGATTGGCGCACTCCACGTACTGCGATAAATCGCATTTCCGGAAATACCAGCGCCAAGAATAAAATCTTTAGTCTTATCGTTAAGCGTAATCTCAGCCAAACCAGTCGTACCATCACGGTCATAAGTCATATAGACCGTCTGACCGGCATACATATCGTCAAACGACAATAAATCATCGACAACATTAATCATGACGCGCTCACCACCAGGATTTTCGCATTCGCCTTTTTCGCAACCCAAAGAACGCATCTGCATCACGACGTCGCCCTCTCTTAGCTGTGCTCTCGCCGCAGGACTATCGCTCTTAATCTCGCCAATAGTTACTGGCGTAGTTACAACAGTTTGAGTATCTCCATTCATTTCAAACTGATTATCGAGGAAATGCGGCATGCCAACCCAAGCCAAAATAGTAAGCACCACAAATGCCATCAACCAGTTCGCTGCAACACCAGCAAACAAAATCTTTGTCTTTGACCAAAACGAGGAGGCACCAAAACTGCCTTTAGATTTATCAGCAGCGCTCTCTCCTTTCATCTGACAAAAGCCACCAATCGGTAACCAGTTCAACGAAAGAATTAGACCTTTTCCAGGAGGATTATCCCACTCAGACTTTTTAAGACGGCGCCATTTGCCACCGACCTTACGCCAAGCAATTGCGCGAGGAGGAAAACAAATACCGAACTCCTCTACCTCCACACCGTTACGGCGTGCCGCAATAAAATGACCGAGCTCGTGCCCAGTAACAAGAAGCATTAAGATTAATAGACCAACAATAACTCCAATTACCACACTCATGTATATATAATAGCACAAGCATAAAAGCATACCAAATCAAAAAAGAAGCCCTTACAGGCTTCTTTTATACAAGTTAAGCGATAGAGACAATCTCAATTACGCTATATTTCTGGCGGTGACCAGTTTCAGTATGGACACGCTTCTTGGAGTGGTAGCGGATAACGCGAATCTTGTCGCCAGCTACTTTTTCCTCAACGACCTTCGCTTTAACCTTAACTCCCTTGACGGTTGGCTCACCAACGGTGGTCTTATCACCATCAATTACGAGTAAAGCATCGACAGCGAGATCTTTAGTTCCTTCCGGGAGGAGGTCCACACGGAGGGTCTCTTTTTCAGCGACAATATACTGCTTGCCACCAATCTTTACGACTGCTTTTTTCATAAAATTCCTTTTATTACTTCGCATATTATAGCAAAAAATCACCCCTTTTACAAGCATAAAAAAGAAGTAGCACCGGGATACCCTAGCCGGTGCTACAACTTAAAGGAGTGCTATATGTTTATTTTTTGCCCTTAGTGATACTATCTTCTAGATCAGCTAAGTCTTTTTGGCTACGATACCAGTAGATACCGCCAGTTGCAATACATACCACTGCAACGATTGCTAATGCGATTTCGCCTGGACCAGTCTTTGGAATATCTGGTTCGCCACACTCTGGCGCATTAGGATTCTTTTCACAGAGACATTCTAGATCGTTTGGATCGCAGTCGTCATCTGGACATTCTGGATCGCCCTTTTCGCAGTCAGGGTCTTCACAGATTGGATTTTTTGGATCCTTGGTACAAATACATTCTTTGTCGTTTGGATCACAGTCTGGATCTGGATCCGGATCCGGATCTGGATCTGGAGTTGGAGTACAAGTGCGAGTTACATTGATAGTTGAACTATCGCTGATTTCGCCTGCGTCATGATCGACGAAGATAGTATTCTTGAAAGCAGTCTTTGAATTACAAGCTGCGTTATCTACTGCGTTGCTATTTACTTTCACCTTATAAGTAATAGTTGCAGTTGCGCCTTTACCATAAAGACCAGTATTAAAGCCGTTTTGACCAATGATATCTTTCATCAATAGGCCGTTCGGATTAGCGGTATTTACCATTTTGGTCGTACCGTTAACTAGCGTTACGCCAGCAGGAAGCTTATCATGAAAAGTTACATTCGTGAGTGAAGCTGTACCAGTATTCTGGAAAGATACTTTATAGGTAACGGTATCACCAGGTTTCACATCAACAGACTCGTAGAAGTTGGTGCCATCTTTCGAGACAGTCTTAGATACCTTTGCGCCAATTTGTTCTGCGCGAAGCGTATAGACAATGTGACCAGAGTATTCCTGACAACCAGGAACACCACCAGTAAGTTTGTTATAACCAAGGTAAGCACCTGTTTTACTAAAGAGCGCATTTGAGTCGAGAACGCTGCCATTGATACCGCCCTGATTATAGACTTTTGCTGAACCAGGAACCAATTTCAAAGTAATATCTCTCGCGGAATCAGTAGTAAAGACTGCGTCATCCCATACTTCTTTTGGTGTAGTATTTTCTGCAGAAATTACGCCGGATACTTTTGCCGATTTCGACGAATTAATCGTCCATGTCGATAAGCCTGTTGATAGGCGCACGCCTCTCGCAATACCTACGCCAGATTCGTTTAGGCTAGATTTTGCGTTATTGTGGTAGAAAATCCATACCTGATATTCTTTGCCCGGAGTGACTTTTACTGTATCGCTAACAGCCTTTCCGGAGCCAACTTCACCTACGCGAACGAAGTTTCTTTCGTCGCCGACAATATTATTGTCAGTGATAGAGTTGAAGGTAGGTACGTCTGCCGGGTTCTTCATCGTATAAGTCGTACGACTTGGACCCCAGGAGACTGCCGAGCTAGTTGCGAACGGAACTATTGCCGTAATTGCAACCGCAGCCAATGCAGCTACCGTCACCCTCCGTTTAAATTTTGTATTTGTTTGTTTTAGCATTTTTTACTCCTTTGTTTACATCCTCATTTTAGAGTTCACCATTCATGAACCCATTTCCTGCCGTAGCATCATTCATACCTGCTACGCTTGCAGCTTCATCTGCCAGTCCAGCATCACGTTCTCTTGCCGCCACTTCATCGGCTCCACCGGCAGCATCAGATGCTCCGGTCGCCGCGTCTTCCGCGGAGGTATAGCCTAAATCATCTTGCGTATTTTTACCACTTGCAGCACCATTCACATCGCCATTATCCCTAGCTTCCGCAGCAGTATTACCACTTCCGTCGCCACTTAACATCGAATTCGGATCCATTCCGACGGTCTGCTCGTTATCGCCAGGAGCTACGGTAGGCGTTGTAGCTTCTGGAGTTACGGTTGATCCACCTGTACCTTCGACAACTTCCGTAGGCGCTTCAGTAACCTCACCCTCATCAACCTCTGAATCCTCATCGGTAACCGTAAGGCCGTCAAGACCTCTCGTCACCTCTTCTTCAGTAAATGGTTTCTTTTCGTCACTTGGAGTTGGAGTTGGATCTGGGTCTGGGGTTGGAGTTGGATCTGGGTCTGGAGTTGGAGTTGGGGTTGGATCTGGATCTGGGTCTGGGTCTGGAGTTGGGGTTGGTTCTGGAGTTGGGGTTGGAGTTGGATCTGGGTCAGTATCTGGAATAGTGCTTGTTACTGGGTTGCCCTCAACATCGAGATCCTGGCAGCATACCTTAATTTCGTTACCGTTTTCATCAAAGAAGGTAACAATGTAGCCATCCTTGGTTTCTTCGATAGATGAATATTCAAGGTTAAACTTGAAGTACATTTGCTGACCGTTCTCAAGAGTAACGCGAAGAACAGGAGTACCAGTCTCATCAGTGACACAGTGACATGCTTCAGCATCACTACTATTCTCAATATGAGCATCGCCACTCTTATCACGAATGTAACAGTTATCTGCATTACCCTGCCAAATTACAGTATCGAAGGAAGCGTTTGCGAGAGCTGCCTGCCATTCAGCGATAGCTGCAGCCTGCTCTTCTTCGGTCATATTTGCAATAGCATTCTCACCAGCCTGGACGGTTGCTTCATCCATATATGCACTAAAGAGGCCAGCTTCTCTAGCAAAGCCCATGATTGAGCCAGCCTGCTCCTGGTTCATTGTGAACAAACCAGTCAAAATCGTTCTATATGCATCATCTCTATTCGCAAATTCGAGATGGCCTTCAGTATCTCTTACGATTTCAATATCGCCGCTATTTGCCAAATCACTTACATATTCAGAACCATTCATCCAAGAGTTAAGGGATGGTTTCGCTTCGATATTATTGTAGTAATCATAGTTGTCCATGATGCGAAGAGCCTCATTCTGCTCGCCATCTTCCTGATCGTCAGTAGTTTCCTCAATCGCGGTAGTAGTCTGCTCTTTGGTATTTTTATCGTTATTCATACCTAGACCAGCCATACCAGCCAATGCAGCGAGGGTTAGAATTACTGCTGCCACCTTTTTCTTAAAGGCAGGAGAGCGTCTTTTCTTTTCATTACCGTTATCTGCAGTTTCAGCTACTTCTTCAGCCATTCTATTAGCTTCTTCGGAGGAAATATTTCCACCGGCAGCTGCTACCGTGCCAGCTACGCCTGCTGCGGCAATTGCTGCAGCGATTCTAGCATCATCATCTTCTTCAGAGTCGCTAGTTTCAGCTTCAGGAGCTGCTGCGCCGGTGCTACCAGTCTCAGCTGTAGTTGCAGTAGCAGTTCCAGCTTCAGCGCCACCAGCTACTGCGCCAGTATTGCCGCCTTCGCTAGTACCTTCATCGGCAGTTTCAACAGGATTTGCGAGAGCATCTAGCAAGCGCTGCTTGTCTTCGTCGCTCCAGTCAAAGATATCCATAGCATTCTCAACTGGTTTACCAATGCTACGAGCTGCTCTAAAAATGTCAGAAGTATAGTTATTACCAAGAGCACGATCAAGTTCAGACTCACCGTCTTCACCGTTTTCGCCAGTTTCAGCATTGTCGTCATTACCTTCGACATCGCCTTCACTATTACCTTCACCGTTGCCTTCGCCACCAGTGTTACCGCCTTCGCCGTTTCTGCCAAGACCACTCATTACGAGCAAATCAGCTGCAGATACTTCGTCAGCATCTTCATAGCCATTAGTCTCTGCTGGATTAGTTTCGGTGCTAGTATCCTCTGCTGGACCTTCTTCGCCACCAGCAGCTGCATAAATAGCTAATTCTGTCGACTTTGGAGCATTTGGATCCATGTTCCAATCCTGTCCGTCGCCGCCACTTTTATCCGGGAGGCCTAGATACTTCTCTGACATTTCTCTTTTTCCTGTTTATTTTTTATTTTGACCTAGTTTAGTTTGATTTTAGCACTAGCTTTTTAGAAATGTCAATACTTTTCCAATAACAAAAAGAGGACCGATTCGTTTAACGGATAAGTCCTCTTTTCTGGCTTTCGCCTACTATTTATTTTAAAAACTCACTTATTTAATTATTTAACTCGAATAATGTTTTACATTGGTCTGAGTTCCTTTTTTAAAGTTGATGAATAAATTTTTATCTTATAGGCATTTCCTTTCTATTAGTGTTTATTGGTTTTTCTCTATCGTATAGGCATTCTCCTTTTATTTCTTATGGCAAATATTGATCTATTTTATTAGGCAGCTAAGCTATGTAAGAAGTTCAATATACCTGCGCCGCGTTTTTTATCAGCCTTTCTGCGGCTCATTTTCATTTCTTTTATATCTTGATGCAGCTTAATTATTTTGTCTTTATCTTCTTTTGTTATTTCCCCTTTACTATTGTATTGATCAGGGTCGATACCGCTTTCGTATTCGATTGCGCTATACATTTCTTGCGCTGCTTTCAACTGAGCTTTGCTATAGTGCTTGTCTTTTGCTACCTGTTGCGGAATTCCAAAATTCTCGTCACCTAGGTTAGTATTGTCTGCCATATTATTTTTATTTTCCTTTCTATTTTGGCTAGTCTCCTTCCTGATACCCAAGGAATTTGATTTTTCGTTTTTGTGTTGGCTTTTTGCTTGCTCAACTGTCCTTATGCTATCATACTTATGCTTTTTTGTCAATAGTGGTTATGCTTTATTTTTGAAAAATGTCAAGTTTTACAGGGGTCATTTTGCCCTTGCAAAATCAAAAAAATATTTCCACCACCCTATTATGAGTAGTGGAAATTTATACTATTATATGAATTTTAGCTTGTTATTATTAAGCCTTCTCAATGCTGATTGTGATATTTTGACCATCAACTTTAACGATTTCGTCGTATGAATAGTTCTCTTTTGTAAGCTCAACTGCGAGAACTTCGTTCTTCAAAGTCTTGACATAAGCTTCTGGAACTTCACAGGAAACGCTTAGCTTAATACGGTCATCGACATTAAGTTCAGCTTTCTTACGTGCAGACTGAACGAAGCGAATCAATTCGCGAACAAAGCCTTCTTCGCGTAGCTCATCGGTAAGTTTCTTATCAAGCTCAAGCTCCTTGCCATGCATTACGCTCTTAACGTTAACTTCCTCGGCAATAATCTGCTCAAAGAAATCATCAAGCTTCTCGCCGCCGTATTTAAGGCTTGCGAGTGGCTGACGAACCTTAATCTGGCCAAACTCATCATTACGGTTCATGCGTAAAGCCAAACCTTCGGTAATAATTGCGCGGCAATTTGCCATCTTTTCGATAGCTTCCATGTCGATCTCGCCAGCTGCTGGCCAATCCTGAAGATGAACGCTCTCGCCGCCCATCATATTCTGCCAGAGCTCTTCAGATAGGAATGGCGTAAATGGAGCCATAATTAATGCCAAGTAGCTCAAAACATAATGCAAGGTCTCATAAGCCTCAGCTTTGTCAGCGCCGGATTCACTCTTCCAGAAACGGCGGCGACTACGGCGAACAAACCAGTTGGAAAGATCATCAATGAACGGCAAAATACCACCGGTTGCGAATGGAAGATTATATTTCTCCATACCTTCGGTAATCTCGTCGCGTAGCTGATAGAGGCGCGCTATAATCCAAGCATCAAGTGGATTCTCAAGCTTCTTTGGAGCTTTCAACTTATCACCCTTAAACTCCCAACCATCAACCTCGGCATACATAGTAAAGAAGTCATAAACGTTCCAGACCATCGTAAGCTTGCGAGCCGTATCAGATACATCCTTATCAATAAGCGCAAAATCTTCGCCGGCCAAAACTGGGCTAGATAGCATCAAGAAGCGAAGTGCGTCGGCAGAATACTTATCCATCAACTCGTTTGGATCAGTATAGTTACCGAGAGACTTACTCATCTTGCGACCGTCATTGCCAGCCAAAGTACCAGTAGTAATAACATTCTTAAATGCCTTATCGCCGAAGAGCGCAGTATTTACAGTATGTACATAATAGAACCATGCGCGAACCTGACCAACATACTCAACGATAAAGTCTGCAGGATAATTAGCCTCAAACTTCTCCTTGTTCTCGAATGGATAATGAAGCTGAGCAAATGGCATTGAGCCAGATTCGAACCAGCAGTCGAGAACCTTATCAACGCGAGTAAAATGCTCGCCATCGATATCGAATTCAATCTCATCTACCCATGGGCGATGGTAATCCTCAAGGCGAACGCCGGAAAGTTCATAGAGCTCATCATAAGAGCCGACGACCTTCAAAGTTCCCTTATCGCCGCGCCAAACTGGCATTGCGGTTGCCCAGAAACGATCGCGAGAGAGGTTCCAATCTGGAGCCTGTTCAATATTCTTTGCGAAACGACCATGTTTGAGGTGCTCTGGGAACCAGTTAATCCCCTCATTCTTCTCGAGCATTAACTCCTTGCTACCATCAACATCAAAGAACCAGCTAGGAATTGCGCGATACATAATGCGCTGTTTGCTGCGTGGGTTAAATGGATACTCATGCTTAATATATTCAATCTTCCAAATAATGCCTTTTTCCTCGAGGCACTTTGCGATAAACTTGTTTGCAGACCAAACTTCAAGGCCATTCTCATCCGTATCGCGAACACCGAGCTCATGAAGCTTCTCTGCCCACTCTGGGAAGTAATAGCCATTATCGTCAATGGTATGACGAGTAGGAATACCATTCTTCTTACCTAGAGCAAAGTCATCCTCGCCATATGCTGGAGCGATATGTACGATGCCAGTACCATCTTCCGCGCTAACAAAGTCAGCAGCCCAGACTTTATGGGAATTTTTGTTCTTTTGAGCATCATCATCAATGTCAAAGAGTGGAACATATTTCAAGCCCTTAAGGTCGGCTCCAGAATACGTTTTAAGGGCCTTAGCGCCTTCTCCAAGCAATTTTCCCGACAAAGCCTTAGCGATAATCATCTTTTCGCCTTCGACGTCATATAGGCCATATTCTAGCTTCTCAGAGATTGCCAATGCCATGTTTGCCGGAAGCGTCCAAGGAGTGGTTGTCCAAGCAAGAATATATTCGTCACGATCAACGAGTTTGAACTTTACGAATGCGCTAGGATCAGTGACGGTCTGATATGCATCGTTATCCATCGTAACCTCTGCCTTAGAAACAGGGGTTGCGAACTTTGTATCAAACATCAAAACCTTTTCGCCTTCGTAAATCTTACCCTTTTCGTAAAGAGTCTTGAATGCCCACCAAACAGATTCCATGAAGTCCTTATTCATGGTGCGATAGCAGTTATCGAAATCTACCCAGCGACCAATGCGATCAATCGTGCCACGCCAAGTTTCAGAGTTAGCAACCATAGATTCGCGAGCTTTAATAATATAATCTTCAAGCGAAATCTTCGTGCCGATATCGCGGCGATCAGTAATGCCAAGCTGCTTCTCGACGAAGTTTTCTGCTGGCAAACCATGACAGTCCCAACCCCAGCGGCGCTCAACGCGCATACCATTCATAGTCCAGAAACGTGGAACTGCGTCTTTTACGACCGAGCTAAGCAAAGTGCCATGATGAGGCATGCCGGTAATGAATGGAGGGCCATCATAAAACACATAAGAATTTTTAGAATCGCGATTGTCAACGGATTTTTCGAAGGTCTTATTTTTCTTCCAAAAATCAACGAGTGCTTTTTCATACTCACTCGCGCGGCGTCGTTCACCATATTTATATTTCATGCCCACATCTCCTTTCTTATTGAACAAAAAAATTCCAATTTTCATTGGAACTCCTTGGAGCGGTACCATCCAATTTCCGAATTAGATTAATTCGGCACTCATTTTATCTCTCACGCGGATTCACGAATGGTTCTACTTAACCTGTCTACTCGCAGTTTTTAAGACACGTCTTTCTTCCATTTGCTCGCAGTTGATGGCTGCTCAAACGCTTTATGCAAAAATTATATCACATTTATTCAAATTAAAACAAACATAAATTCTTTGACACAAAAAATATCGCCCAGTTGTTCAGGGCGATATTTTCTATTGATTCAGCATGTAATAATTTACGTCGTCGATACGTGGAAGGCTTGGATTCATGCCATGCCATTCTTGCAAAAGCTTGCCGTCATCACCAAAAGCTAGGATCGCTGGATATTCCATTACGTCATAAGCTCTGCAAAGGCTCTCGCCTTCTGGCGAATCCGGACTAAAGCTTTCTGGCTGTCTGCCAGTACGATGCTCGAATTCTCGTAACCAATCAATTACATCACGCGCATAGTCTGTTTCTTCGCGCCAAATAATTGCCACCCGCATAAAATTACTCCTTTTTTGCTGCTTTATTTTTCATTCTTTCGCGCTGCTCTTTAATACTGCGCTCAAGATCGTCAAGAGATTTAAATTCCTTAAAGACACTAGCAAAACGAACGTAAGCCATTTCGTTAGTATCAGCTAGGACCTCAAGAATCGTCTCGCCGATTAGGCTAGAAGACACCTCGTCCTTCCCTACTTCGTAAATCTTTTCTTCAACAGAATCAACTGCGTTCTGTACATCAAGATCACTATTGAAGTATTTACCGACAGAGTTGCGAACTGCACTCATTAGTTTATCGCGATCAAAAGCCTCGCGCGCACCAGAGCGCTTGCGAACCATCATGCCCGGACGCTCAATGCGTTCATAAGTAGTAAAGCGATGCTTTCCATCAAGCGACACACGTCGCCTTCTAATCATCGTTCCGTCCTGAGACTCACGACTTTCGATTACTTTACTTTCGCCAATTTTAAGATGGCTCATGTGCCCTCCTAGTCTTTATTCTTTTTGCGGCGCCTCAAGATTGCTGGAATATCACTGTCATCATCATCGCTGTCGTTGCGAATCTGATCCCACATATTAACATTATCATTGTTCGTAAACACTGCGGATGCCTGAGTCTCTGGCTGCATATCTGCAGACTGCTGTGGCTCTTCAACTGGCATAGTCTGAACTGGATCAGCAGCAGCCTGAGTTGGAGCAGACATTTCTGCACTGTTTCTCAAATCGCTAACATACATGTCCTGCTGAGCACGTGGATCGTTGCCGTAATACTGAGAATCGAAACCGGTTGCGACGACAGTAATAATAACTTCGTCTTCGAGTTCTGGGCGGATTGCGGCACCCCAGATGATGTTTGCGTCTGGGCTAATGCTTGAAGTGACCAACTCTGCAGCTTCGCTAACCTCTGCCATAGATAGATCGTAACCACCGATAACAGATAGCAATACGCCACGAGCACCATCGATAGAAACTTCGATAAGTGGAGATTCGATAGCCTGCTGAGCTGCGATAGTTGCGCGATTTTCACCAGATGCGCGACCAATACCCATAAGAGCGGAGCCTGCATCCTTCATGATTGCGCGAACATCGGCAAAGTCCAAGTTGACTAAGCCGTGCTCAGTAATAAGTTCGGAGATACCCTGAACACCCTGACGAAGAACATCGTCAGCGATTTTAAATGCTTCAACGATTGGAGTGCGCTGATCGATAGTCTGGAGAAGACGATCGTTAGGAATAGTAATCAATGCATCGACATTGCGAGCTAGACGCTCAATGCCCCAGTCAGCATTAGCTTTGCGCTTCTGACCTTCAAAGGAGAATGGCTTAGTAACGACACCAACAGTCAAAATATCCTGCTTACGAGCTTCCTCTGCTACAACGTAGCCAGCACCGGAACCGGTACCACCACCGGCACCAAGCGTAATGAACGCCATGTCAGCACCAGCCAAAGAGTTCTTAATCTCTTCGCGGCTTTCATCAGCTGCGCGCTCACCGACAGTAGGGTCAGCACCAGCGCCAAGACCATTAGTAGTGTCATGGCCAAGATGAACTTTAATATCAGCTTTAGAATTATGCAAAGCTTGCGCATCAGTGTTCATTGCGACAAACTCTACGCCATTCAAACCAGCTTCGCGCATACGGTTGACGGCAGAACCGCCGGCACCACCAACGCCAATTACTTTAATGCTAGCTGTACTCTCCACCTCGCTAGGTTTTACTTCGGGCATGTTACTCCTCCACGTTTTCAAAAATACTTAACTAGATGATATCACCTATAATATTTTTTTGTAAAGTTTTGCACAAATTATTTGAACAACTTAAAGATTCTTGAGAAGAAGCTACCTTCTTTCTCTTTCTTTGGCTTCTTTGCGGTCTTTTTATCTCTGTTTTCAATGCTATCAATGCTAGTGCGTTCGTTATCACCGAGCATTAAACCGATAGCTGCTGCGAACTCTGGTTTCAAAATTTCTTCACTTACACCAACAATGCCACTTGGTTTTGCAATGCGAACAGCAAGCTCTACTTGGCCACGAACAAACTTATCGATATTGCGTAGCTTTGCGCCACCGCCACAAAGGACTAAACCTTCTGGTAATCTGCGGTCATAACCTGCGCGCTGAAGCATCTTACGGACACCCTCGTAAATCTCTTCGAGACGAGCCTCGACAACTTCTTCGACATCTTGGCGCTTAAAGCGGAACTCTTCGCGACCACGCTTAACAACGATATCCCTGTCAGTATCATCTTTAATAGCTGAAACAAAACGAAGCTTAATTTCCTCTGCTACATCAGGAATAGTTGCGAGAACCGTAGCGAGATCCTTCGTAATATCATTACTACCAATTGGAATTACACCAACAAACTGCAATTCACCTTCGTCATAAATAGCAAGACTAGTCGTAGCACCACCCATATCGACAACACCGACGCCATTCTCACGCTGAGCGCGACTAGTGACTGCGCGAGCTGCAGCAACAACTGAAGGCTCGAATGGACCATGCGGCTCAATAGCTGCACTTTCGCAAACCTTACGAAGATTTTCGCAATCTGGCATTAAAGCAGAAACAACATTAGCGCGAAGCTCTAGACGAGCACCATGCATACCTAGAGGCTCACGAATGCCTCCCTGACCATCAAGAATATATTCATACGGGAAAAGCGCGAGAGTTTCGCGATTTGCTGGAACCTTACCAGCGATAGAAGTATCGGCGATACGGACAATATCGTCTTCATTAATCTCATGGTCAGCAACACCGACAGCAATCATGCCATCAATCTTTACGCTACCAATGTGAGTACCATTAATACCGACGTTTGCGGAATCAACCTTAACGCCACTCATGCCCTCAACTTTAGCGAGACATTCATCAATCGCCTTTGCTGGCGGAATCAATTCTTTTACAACGCCACGGCGCATACCTTCTGTAGGGATTTCGCCATAGCCAATAACGGAGATTTCCTCTCCTTTTACAGTTCCTAAAACGGTGCGTACAAAATTAGTACCAACGTCAATTCCCACCGCAAAACGCGCTTTTTCTTCCATAAGATTATTGTAGCATATATGCTTATGCTTGTGTCAAAATTTCGTATCCGTCGTCAGTGACGAGAACGGTATGCTCAAAGTGAGCGCCAAGAGAACCATCACGTAGGCAAACAGTCCAACCGTCATTGCCGTCTTCTACGACGATCGTATCTGGCTTACCAAGGCTAGACATTGGCTCAATACAAATAGTGTCGCCAGTGCGCAAAATAATGCCCTGACCTTTCTTACCATAATTTGGAACCTCTGGAGGCATATGCATACTCTTACCAATGCCATGGCCGACATAATTGCGAATCACGCCGAGCTTACCCTTTTCAAGTGTCTTCTGAACAGCAAAACCAACATCGCCAAGCTTTGCGCCATTGCGAACCTGCTCAATGCCTTCATAAAGCGAAGATTCGGTAATGCTTAAAAGATGCTTCTGAGCAGCCGTTGGCTTACCTAAAATCATCGTAAATGCAGAGTCGACATAATAACCCTGATATTTAATCACGAGATCATAGCTGACCTTATCACCTTCTTCGAGCGGAATATCTTTTGGAATACCATGAATAAGTTCATCATTAACCGAAATACAAATAGAACCAGGAAAATCAACTTCAGGCTCATAGTAAGCAACACCTGCGCCTGCGCTCAAAATCTGCTTTTCAACCCACTTGTCAATTTCTTTGCCGGTCATACCGACCTGAGTATAATTTTTTAATTCTGCAAAAATCTGGGCCATAATCTTGCCGCCAGCGCGCATTGCAGAAACTTTTTTATCATCCATATATTATATTGTACTCCATTCTTTCAAAACTGCCTCGATACGTTCAGTAATTTGTTCAATTTTGCCAACACCGTCAATCTCAACAAACTTCAAGCCATTCTTCTCGAGGATCTCACGCATAGCAGAAATTGTTTGTTCAAAAATTTCCCAGCGTTTTTCAATTGCATCCTTTTTGTCGTCAGCGCGACCACGTTCTTCGAGGCGCTTCCAAAGTTCCTCTTTTGGCACGTTCAAAATAATTGCACCATCAATGCCATCACAGTCACCATGCTCAACAATCCACTCAGCCTGCCATACGTCGCGAGGATAGCCATCGATAATTGCCTTCTGGTCAGCATATTCAACAGCCTTCATTGCGTCATGCATCATATTCACAACGAAACGATCATCAACCAAATCACCCTCTTTCATCGCTTTGTCGAGAGTAGGATTCTTCTGGTCGCGCAAAAGCTGTCCAACAGAAAGCCAACGCCAGCCATATTTTTTAGCCAAACACTGACCCTGAATGCTCTTACCGCTACCAGCTGGTCCAAATAGAATAAACATGTTTTTTCTCCTTTTTATTTTTCCTCAAAAATACCCCGCATAGTGGGGGTATTCTCTATTTAAGGCCTAACTTCATGCGTTCGGCTTTTTCAGCTTTGCGCTTGTCGCGAAGAATCGCCTTTAGGCGACGCTCACGCTTGGAAATTGGCTTCGAAAAACGAAGACTTTCCTTCGCAGTAGCCATTACGCCACTCTGAAGAACCTTACGGTTGAAGCGACGAATGATGTTTTCGTTAGCCTCGTTCTGGTCTTTTCTAGTTACTTTGATTGCCATACTGTCGCTTATTTTATCATATCTTATTGATTACTTCAAGAGAATTTATCATTCCCTCAATACTCACTTTTCCACCCCATTCATTCTTTGAAAGTGTAAATTGAACTTTTACATTATCGCCAGTTTCCACCTTAAATTGTTCGTCGGAAGCGTAAAAACTCATCATACGAATCTCATTTTCGCCATCGCTAATTGTTAATGATAGATGTTTTTCTTTTAGGATTCGCTTCCCCTCTACGATACCTATAAACTCAAAAACCGGCTCCTCATTACCGACACCAAAAGGCTCTAATGAACAAATCTCATCGTAAAGCTCCACCGTAAGCTCACTCAAATCCTTAAGCTCTACATCGCTTTTTACTCGAAGATAGCGTTCCTGGTCCTTTAAATCTAGCGAAAGATAATAATTAACAATTTTCTCTTTAAATTCATCCATTTTATCTGAAGCAAAACTCAAACCGCACGCTCCAGCATGACCACCACCAGTCAAAAGCGTTCCAGCCAAACCCTCATGCAACGCCTCTGCCAAAGAAAAATCACCAAAGCTACGTCCGCTCCCCTTATAAGTGCCATCCTCTAGCTGAGTCAAAGCAAAGGCTGGACGACGATAAATCTCTGAGAGACGGCCGGCGACAATACCTACAATTCCCTCATGCCACTTACCATGCGCAATAATCACCGGCGCGTCATCAAGTTGATCAGCAACTTCCTTAACGGCTTTATCTTGAGCAGTTTTGCGCTCCGTATTTAGCGCATCCAACTCTAGCGCCAATCTTGTAGCCTCTGCGCGAGATTCAGTAGTCATCAAGTCTAAAGCTATATTCGCCGACTTCATTCTACCGGCAGCATTAATACGCGGTCCTAGCTGGAAACCAATCGCATGAGTCGAAATCTGGTCCAACTTACATTTCGCCACCTTCGCAAGCTCCTGCAGGCCTCTACGACGCGTCTTCGTAAGTACGAGCATGCCGTAATAAGTCATAATGCGATTTTCTTCACGCAAGATCATAGAATCGCAAATTGTGCCGAGCGCAACTAAATCAAGTAGCCATTTTTCTTGACCATCACATGCGCCACCATTCTTACGCATATTTAATGCACGCGCCAAAGTGAAAGCCACGCCAACGCCAGCCATATTCTTACCATATTTCTCGCCCTTACGATGAGGATTAATTACCGCCAAGGCGTCTTTTGGGACACTCGGAATTTCATGATGATCCGTTACGATTACATCTATTCCTCGCTCGCGAAGTGCCGAAATAACATCGCCTGATCCACTACCACAGTCTACCGTAATCACAAGTTTCGCTTCGCGCTGAACTATCTCAGGAATAACTGGCATATTTAGGCCATACCCATCCCTAAATCTATCCGGCAGCATTACTTCGATATCTTTGCAGCCAAAATATTCCAAAGCGCTGCGACATACCGTACTAGCCGTCACACCGTCAGCATCATAATCACCATAGATAATAACTTTCTCGCCACCGTCACGCGCCTGTTCAATTCTATCAACAGCTTTAGCTATATCGAGCATCAAAAATGGATCAAATAAATTCTCATATTTTGGATGCAAAAAATTATCATCCAGCCCACGGTCGGCCAATAACTTCTTAAAAATCCGCGTCATCCGATAATTTTGATTGGAGTTTTCTTGGTATCTTCAGCCTGCTGACTCTTAATAACGATACTTTGCAACTCTTTTAGAATTGGAAACTGTTTATTAGTTTGATAAATGCTAGTATTGCCTTTTTTGGTTACAACCAAAAAACCACCTTTAGTCATACGACGAAGTTCGCGCTGAATATTGCCCGGATCTTCCTTAATCAATTTCGACAAGCCACGTACGTGCGTCTTAAAATCTGGATATTTCGCGAAGACCACAATAATCTTGCGCCGCACCCTACTCGTCACAAAAACGTCTAACATTTACCTCCTTGTACTGTCTCCATTGTACTAATTAGTTGTAAAAAACACAACGTTGACATTCGCAATTTTTATACCCCTATTTAAGCTATAATTATCTTATGAATTATTACCTGATTGCGCCCGCAAAATCCTTCCATCAGAGCGAAAGTCTTCTTACTTATGAATCAGAAGAATCTCTTAAAGTTGGGCAAATCGTAGAAATTCCCTTCGGTAAGCAGACCGCAATCGGTATTATTACGCAAAAAATTTCACAGCCAGATTTCGCAACTAAGCCGATCTCAAAAGTTTTATACGATACGCCGTTACCTAAGCATATCGTCAAAGCTCTCTCTTGGCTCTCAGATTATTATCGCTGCCCTCTCTCTAGCGTAGTTAGCGCCATCCTGCCACGTGGCATCACGAAATCACGTCGCACAGCTAAAACGGAATCGCAAAACACACTTTTCTCCCCTAACTGCGACAATCCGCTTTCCGATGCGCAAAAGCGCACTATTTCCGATCTAGAAAATAATCCAGCAAACACTGTTCTTCTTCATGGTATCACCGGTTCAGGTAAAACTAATATCTATATCGAGCTCGCCAAGCATCAGCTCGCAGCCGGCAAATCCGTCGTGCTTCTCGTGCCAGAAATCGCCCTCACTTCTCAATTGGTTCAAAATTTCCAGCGCCACTTCGAAGATATTATTTTGCTACACTCCGAGCAGACTGAATCCGTACGCCATCAGCTCTGGCAAAAAGCTCTTCAAGCCGACACGCCGCAAGTCGTCATCGGTCCTCGAAGCGCCCTTTTCGCACCAGTCAAAGACCTTGGCCTTATTATTATCGACGAAGCTCACGAGCCAGCCTATCATCAGGATCAAAATCCTAAGTATTCCGCTCTTCGTCTCGCTAGCCAAATGAGCAAAACTGTCCTCGGTACAGCAACTCCACTAATCGCTGATTATTATATCTGCGACCACCGCAAAGCCGTAGTCTCCCTCGATGAGCTAGCGATTAAAAACGATAAGACGGCTGCCATCGAGGTTATTGACTTCAAAAACCGCTCCAGCTTCACCAGAAGTCGCATGGTTAGCAATCAGCTCATCGCTTCTATCCAGCAATCTCTAGACAATCATCAACAAGCTCTAGTTTTTCATAATCGTCGCGGCACTGCGCCGCTAACTATCTGCGATAAATGTGGTTGGCAATCCCTTTGCGAAAAATGTCTCCTACCACTCGTTCTTCATGCTGATAAATTCCAGCTACGTTGTCATACTTGTGGCAGTACTTATCCAGTTCCTACCTCTTGTCCAGAATGCGGCAACGCAAGCATTCATCATAAAGGCTTCGGCACGAAATTAATCGAAGAAGAACTTCACAAGCTCTTCCCGAAGGCAAAAATCGGCCGCTTTGACGCAGACACCGCCGTCGATCAGCAATTGAGCAAAGTTTATTCCGAAGTCAAGGACGGCGCCTACGATATTCTCGTCGGAACTCAAATGCTCGCCAAAGGCTTCGATTTCCCGAAGCTTAGTACACTAGGAGTTATTCAAGCCGACGCTGGCCTAAATCTTCCTGACTTTTCTTCCGAAGAACGCACTTACCAATTATTGACTCAGGTCATCGGTCGAGCAAAACGTGGTCACCAGGATAGTCGTATTTTTATTCAAACTTTCCAGCCTGAACAAAAAATTATCGAATATTCTACCTCTGGGAAATACCAAGATTTTTATACTTACCTGCTAGAAAAACGCCAGCTCGCTAAACTTCCTCCCTACACTTTCTTACTCAAACTTTCCCTCGTTTATAAAACCGAGAAAGCTACTGTCGCTAATGCACAAAAATTATTCAGAGCTATTCGCCAAATCATTCGCGCAGAAGAACTGAGTCAAATTTTTGTAACACCGCCAATGCCAGCCTTCCACGAGCGCGAGCGTTCTGGCTATACTTGGCAAATAATTATTAAGGCAAAAGCTCGCAAAGATCTTGTTAAAATTTTTGATCAATTACCAAAGAGCAGCTACCTCCACTACGACTTCGACCCCTATACTTTGCTTTAAGATTATGCTAAGATAACAGATAATATGAATATTGTTACTACACCTGATCCACGTCTCCGTATCAAGTGCAAAAAAGTAAATCACGTCGACGATGAAATTCGCGAAATGGTCGACAATATGATTCAGAACTGCCTTGACTGGGAGAAAGAACATAAGTTCGAAATTAGTGCCGCTCTCGCTGCACCACAGCTCGGCTATGATCGCCGTATTATTGTTGTTCGCGAAGACACTGAAGACAAAAATAACGCCACCTTCATTCCTCTTCTTAACCCAGAAGTCATCAAGACTGAAGGTAAGACCGTTTACGATTACGAAGGCTGCCTATCCGTTCCCAGCTACTACGGCATGGTCCCACGCCCAACCAAAGCTAGAATCAAGGCGCAGACCATCGATGGTCAGGAAGTTCGCATCAAAGCTGATGGTTTCCTAGCTCGTACTCTTCTTCATGAAATCGACCACCTTAACGGTATCCTTTTCATTGATCATATCAAGGACGTCAAAGATGCTTTCTATCGTCTAAACGATAAGGGAGACCTCGTTCCTGTAGATTACGACAAAGATATTGCAAACAACAAGGATCTCTTCCCTGATGAAGACTAAGGTTATTTTCTTCGGCAACGAACAGCTCGCTCAGGGCATCAAGCCAAAAACCATCCTTTTTGACGCAATTCAGGCTTCAGATGAGTTCGAAATCTGCGCAGTCCTACTAACTAACCCAAATCATCGCAAGCCATACGCTATCGAAAAGGCCGCCAAAGCTGCTAATATCCCTGTTTATTTCAGCAAAAACAATGATGAAATCATGGAAATTATCGGCCAGTACGAAGCTCCAGTAGCAGTTCTCGCTAGCTTCGGCAAAATCATCCCAGAGCGAATTATCAATGCTTTCCCTTGCGGTATTATCAATATTCATCCTTCTATGTTGCCAAAATATCGTGGCACCACTCCTATCGAAACCGCAATTCTAAACGGCGATTCAGAGACTGGCGTATCTGTTATGCGCCTCGCAAAAGCTATGGACGCCGGCAACACTTTTGCTCAGGAAATTGTAAAAATCGAAGACACAGATACTAAACAAAGTCTCTACGAAAAGCTCGCAACTGCCGGCGCAAAGCATCTTTTGGAAGTCTTGCCTGCTATCGTTGCAAAAAATGCCACTGAGACTGCACAGAATGAGGCAGACGCGACTTTTACCACTCAATTGACAAAAGACCTATCCGAGCTCAAACCAGCCTCTAAAGACGCCCAGACGCTCTTAAACGAGGTCCGCGCATATGCTGGTTTCCCCAAGTCTAAGCTCACTTTATTAGATACGCCATGCACTATCTCATCGGTTCATGTCGCAGACTCCCCTATTACCGAGCTAGATCAAAAATGCGTCGACGGCAAATATCTCATTATCGACCGTCTTATCCCTGAAAACTCCAAGGAAATGGACGCAAAAAGCTTCCTCAACGGACATAAAAAATAACCCCTCAAACGGGGGTTATTTTTTATTGACTACATATTTGCAAGAAGCGCATCTTTGTTGGCAGCAATTTCACCGCGCAAAGATTCGATAGAATCTTGAATAATCTGCTGATACTGTGGGCAATTCTGATTAAGCCACTTAGCAGTAACGTAGTTGCTAAGAACAGCACCTTCGTCATCAAGACTTTCAGATAGTTTCTGGTAAATTGCATCACTCTTATAATCACCTGCACCGGCGATCCAAGCATCGAGCGTAGCCTGATCATTATCGATGATTTTCTCGAATTCATCGAGCTGTTCATCAGAGAGACCTTCGCTCATCTTTTCGCCGATCCTCACCTCGAGCTGATCTTGCGCATACTGCAAGAAAACATCTTTCTGTTCGGCCGGCATTGCCTCGAGACCTACGCTCTCGAGAAAACTGTCGTCAAACTTATACATAGCCTTTTTCTCCTATTTACCCCATTGTAGCACAAAAAGCTAATGCTTACACGTTTTTAGGCAATTTTCTTTTTCTTGTATTCGCGAATAAAGAATTCAATACGGTCACCAATCTCAAGCTGAATCTTCTTCTGAGTCTTGAGAGACATACCGCCAAGCTCACCCTCTGCTAGAGATGGAACGTCAACTTTACCTTCCTGAACGTTGATTACCTCAACCTCGCCAAGCAATTCTTTCTTGCGATAAGCGCGGCCAAGCATACCTGCGGAAATGCGACCAGTCTTAACAGTACCACCAGTAATAATCTCGGTCTTTTCAGTACGGAAGACACCCTTAACTTCGAGCTCACCAGTTGCAGTTTCAAACATCTCTGCATCTAGCATCTCTTCCATTTCATGCTTTGCATCATCGAGCAATTCATAAATAACACGATAAACACGGACAGGGACGCCGTTGCGCTCTGCTACCTTAGCGATAGCGTTAGGAACGGTAACGTTGAAGCCGTAAATAATCGTCTTGCCGCCGGATGCCATGTAGACATCATTCTCAGAAACAGCACCGACACCGGTAGAAACAACGTTGAGCGTAATTTCACCCTGAGTATCAATCAAGCGCAAGGAATCAACTACGGAAGTTACGGAACCCTGAACGTCACCCTTAACGATAACGTTCAAAGTCTTAGTATTATCAGCAGTATTCATCATGCGTAGCAAATCAGTCGAAGTGACGTTTGCGTTTGCAGTTTCATTTGCCTCAGCCTGAGCGTTGAGGAGTGCCATGCGACGCGCAGTCTTCTCGTCATCAACTTCCTCGAACTTATCACCGAAGTTTGGAAGCTCCTTGAAGCCAGTTACAACAACAGGGGTAGATGGAGTTGCTTTGCCCTTTGGTTTGCCCTTCCAGTCAAGCATCGTGCGGACCTTAGCATAGGTCTTACCTGCAACGATAAATTCGCCAACTTTAAGCTCGCCACCAGTAACCAAAAGGTTAACAACGGAGCCCTTACCGACTTCCATATGGCTCTCAATTACGAGACCTTCAGCTGGAATATTAGTGTCAGCCTTAAGCTCATCAATATCAGCAGTCAAAAGAATCATATCAAGAAGTTGCTCGAGGTTCTCGCCGGTCTTTGCAGAAATTGGAACCATGATAGTATCGCCGCCCCATTCTTCTGGGTTGAGATTAAAGTCAGTTGCAAGCTGAGCCTTAGTGCGGTCAATGTTTGCACCTTCCTTATCAATCTTGTTAATTGCAACAATAATCTTCGCGTTTGCAGCCTCAGCGAACTTAATTGCCTCAGCAGTCTGTGGTTTAACACCATCATCTGCAGCAACAACGATTACAACAATATCGGTAAGCATAGCACCGTGCTGGCGAATTGCAGCGAACGCCTCGTGGCCAGGAGTATCCAAGAAAGTAATCTTGCGATCCTTGTATTCCATCTGATAAGCAGAAATATGCTGAGTAATACCACCAGCCTCGCCTTCAACTGTCTTCTTCTTGAGAAGCGTATCGAGCAAAGTAGTTTTACCGTGGTCGACGTGACCCATAACTGCTACTACTGGAGGACGAACCTTTGCATCCTTAGAAAGCTCGCGCTTTGCGCCAGGAATCTTTGCAGAATTCTCTTTGCGCTCAAAACGAACATTCTCGAAACCAAGTTCCTCAGTCATAATCTGAGCAGTTTCAACATCTAGGCGCTGATTAATCGTCGCCATAATACCATTCTTAAAAAGCTCGCCAATCAAATGTGTAACAGATACGCCAAGGGCGTTTGCTAGCTCATCTACTGTAATCGAGCCAGAAACCTGTATAACCTTTTCTTCCACTTTCTAGCTCCTTTCTGTTTAGATATTTATCAGCGTATAAAAAATACGCAAAAACTCCTTTTATTTTAACATATCTTACGTTTTAACACAACGTTAAGCGCTTAACCTCAATAAGCATCAAAAAATCCGCAGCTTTCACTACGGATTTTTCTTAAAGGCTTAGAGACTATTTGCTCTTCTTGTCAGAAAAGCTCAAAGAAATCTTGCGACCTTCTTTGTCGATGTCGAGAACCTTGAATTCCTTGCGCTCGTTAAGAGTGAAGATCTTCTCAGGATCAACATCGCTGCCTTCGCCAAGCTCAGAAACGTGAACTAGAGCTTCGACAGCTGGTGAAATCTGAACGAATGCACCAAATGGGGTGATACGAGTAATCGTACCTTCAACCTTGTCACCCTTCTTGAAGTTTGCAATCTCGGAAAGCCATGGGTCTTCCTGAAGCTGCTTCATAGATAGGCTGAGGCGGTCTTTGTCGATAGCAATGATCTTAGCTTCGACAGTTTCGCCGACCTTAACATAGTCAGCTGGGTTGTTAACGCGTTCCCAAGAAATCTCGGAAATGTGTACGAGACCTTCAATACCGTCAACATTGACGAAGATACCGAAGTCTACAACACCGGTTACTACACCCTTTACGATGTCACCGACAGCGAGCTTAGAGAAGCGCTCTGCGAGACCATCTTTGATAGCTTCTTTCTCAGAGAGAATAAGCTTGTTGGTTTTGCGATCAGCATCAAGGATGCGAACGCGGATAGACTTGCCAACCAAAGCGTTGAGGCGCTGAAGGATTTCATCCTTATCAGAACCACCGACACGTGGATAGTGCTCAGCAGAAAGCTGAGAAACTGGCAAGAAGCCACGAATACCTTCGTATTCGACGAGTAAACCACCACGGTTAGCATCGTAAGGCTGAACCTCGATGATTTCACCTGCCTCGAGCTTAGCTGAGATTTCATCCCAACCTTTCTCTTTGACAGCTTTGCGGAGAGATAGTAGTACCATACCATCTTCCATTTCAGTATCTACTACTGAAGCAGAAACTGCATCCCCCTCTTTGAGCTGGCGCCCGAAGGCAACCTCGCGACGTGGGACAAGACCAACACCGCGTGCGCCGAGATCGATAAGGATCTCATGCTTTTTGACTGACATTACCGTACCTTCGATAGTGTCACCCAAAACGATAGCTTTGATCTCCTCATTTGCAAGGAGTTCATCCATCGTAATCTTAGCTTTTGTAGCCATTGATTGTATTTTCCTTTCGCTGAGACTACTCATTAGCTTTCGTGCTTCCACAAAAAATAATGAGTAGCCTCACGCTACCCATTATTTTAATGTATTTTTAACCTGTTGTAAAGGTTAAGCATTTTTCTTAAAGAGTGCTGCGTTGTACGCAAACAAATATGCGCAAACTGCAAGACCAAGAATAGGGATGATTGCTTCTTCTGGACCAGTTTTTGGAATAGTATTAGTCTCAGGAACAGTTACAGCCTGGTTGTCAACTACGCTTCCAGAGTTGCTCTGATTCTGGCTAGTTGCATTCTCTTTATTGCTTTCGGTAGTCGAAGGCTTAGTCTCTGTAGTCTGATTATTCGTCTGAGTTGAACCATCGGTTTTTGTCTCGGTAGGCTTCTCATTCTTTTCTTCACTTACAACTTCTTTGCTTGCAGTATTTGCTGCAACATTAGTATTTGGTTTTGGCGATTTAGCGCTCATAGTCATGATTAGGCCGGCAATGATAATAATTGCGCCCAAACCAATCAAAGCACCCCAAGCCCAACGCTTGTATTTTTGTTCGTTTAGCATCTAATAACTCCCTATGTATAAACTTAAGTATCTTATATCACACTTTGGTCTTTTTTACAAGAGTAGCCTATCTTAAAAGTAGTGTATAATAGTCTTATGTATCTCTGTATTGACATTGGTGGAACAAAAACAATCGTCGCCCTCGTAAATAGCAGAGGTAAAATCTTACATTCCGTTAAATTCCCTACCGTCCCAGATCAGAACGTTTTCTACGATCAGCTTTCTCAGCAGATTCGCATCAACTTCGTTGCTAGCGAAGTCCTTGCTTTTGCTGTCGCTATGCCGGGCATCGTTAAAAACAACAAATGCACTTGGCTCGGCAATCTCCCTTGGAAGAATTTCGACATCGCCAAGAAACTCACCAAAGACTTCGGCAAACCAACTTTTGTCGAGAATGATGCTAATCTTGGCGCGCTCGGCGAGGCTCGCAATAATCCAGAGAAGAATCTTTACTTTACTTTCAGCACCGGTATCGGCGGCGGCGTAGTCTCCGAAGGCAAAATCATCGAAAAATACCAAACTTTCGAACCTGGCCACAATATCTATACCTATCATGGTGAGAAGAAAGAGTGGGAAGATATCGCAGCTGCTAGCGCCATCAATAAAAAATACGGCAAGTTAGTCTCCGAAATCAGCGGTCGTGACGAGTGGAACGATATCACCGATCGCATGCTCTTAGGCCTCGCTCCGCTCACCGCAGAAATTAAGCCAGATCGCATCATTTTCGGCGGCCCACTTGGCTTAGAACTTCCCCGTTATCGCCGTCAGCTACGCAAGAAACTTAGCTTCTATCTACCAAAGAACGTCAAAATGCCAACGCTCGTCAAAGCTCGTCACGGCTCTTTCTCTGTAATTCAAGGCTGCTACCTCTATGCAAAATCTTGTCAAAAAAATAGCTAAGGATTTCCCTGAGCTGCAGATTTTAAAAGGCGAACGCTTCAAATTCTCACCACCAAATCAGCTTTTTTATGAAGACGACGATGATGATAATCCGGAACTTCTCCTCCTTCATGAGCTCGGCCATTATTTAACCCGAGAAATCGATTACTCTACAGATATCGAACTCCTGGAAATCGAAGCCAAAGCCTGGGGCGAAGCGCGCAAACTCTGCAATAAATACAGAATCGAATACGATGAAGATTTTGCTGAAGATTGCCTCGACAGCTACCGCAACTACCTCCATTACGCTTCCCTCTGCAAAAACTGCCAGCTCGCCGGTTATCAAGATGATCACGGCAACTACCACTGCGCATTATGTGGCGCAACTTGGAAGAATAAAAAAATCCCCCACTAATTCTAGTTGGGGACTTTTTATAAGATAAATTATTAAGCAGTCTTTTTTGCTTTGCCGCGCTTAGAGATGCGGCCACCCTTTGCACCAGCAAGCTTTGCTAGTTCTGGGTTTGCAGCGAAACCACCAGTATGGCCATTCTTGCCGCCCTTGCGACCGATTTCTGCATAGAAATCTTTACCATACTTAGATTTATTAGTAGAAGCAGCCTTGCGACCACCAACTTTAGTTCCAGCCATTTCTAGCTCCATTTCTGCCCACCAAATGAATAATATTGCCACCCTTTTTGGATGATTATTTCTATATTAGCATAATTAGTATTATTTGTCAATATGTTTTTGCTTAAAATTATGTTATAATAACCGAACAATATCTGTTATGCTTATTTTCTCGGCTAAAAATACCCGGCGTTTTTAGCAAAAAGACGTAAAAATACCCGTCTCGATCGCGAGACGGGCCTTAAAACGCCTTTAAAAGCCTTATGCTTTATTTTACAGGGGTGGACTTCATAATCGTACCCCAATCACATTATTTTTTCTCAAAAAAAATGGTGGAGTAGCAAAGACCGAAGCCTTCGCATACCCCATGTATGTGGTGGGGATATGTGGACTTGAACCACAGACCTCGTCATTATCAGTGACGCGCTCTAACCAACTGAGCTATATCCCCTTACCTTTATTATTCTATCAAACTTTCCGAATTCATACAAGCATTAGTTGTGCTACAATTTACTCATGCAATGGACATTCGAATGGGGCTGGTTCTTTGGCGGCATCGCCATTACAATCGCAGGCCTTCTTATAGTAAAATTTCACCGTCCAATCGCCGATAACCTCGCGGGCGGCGTAATGAATTATGACAAAGTGAAACTATGGGGCGTAGTCGCAACCGTCGGCGGATTCATAGTAGCAAGCAATCTGCATACTACACTTCTCTACCTCATTTTCCATTTACTAATGCCGAGCCAGTTCCCATAAAGAACTTCTTCAATAAAAATATATCGCCCAAATTGAGCGATATATTTTTTAGTTTAATTCAGCACGGAATGCGTTCGTCTCGCGAACCTCAGCGCCATGACTCTCATAGAAACCTTTGGCACCTTCCTTCTTCTCGCGACTAGAAGAGGTAAATTCGAGGCGGCGGCAATTATGCGCTCTGCCCCATTCTTTTACGGCATCAAGCAACATTCCGCCAACACCCTTGCCGCGACATTCGCTATCGACAACTAGATCTTCCATATAGACATTACGATCAAGCGTTGCCATCACGATAGAAACAATCGTCATACCAACGATCTTGCCATCGTCAGCCGCAATTAGAATATCATGATAAGGAGACTCAATTAGCTCCTCAATAATCTCGCGGCTAATCGCGGAACCATCGTGACGAGCAGAAAGTTGTTGGCGCAAACGCCCCATTCCTTCCGCCAATTCAATATCATATTCAGTTGCTGGACCAATTTCTATCATTCGCCAATCTCCTTTTTAATAATTTCCGCTAGGCCATCGCCAATCTCTTCAACTAGCGATGAATCTTCACCTTCAACTAAGATACGAAGCTTATTTTCGGTACCAGAATAACGCACAAATACGCGACCCTTACCAGCAAAACGCTCCTCAGCTTTAGCTACTGCCTCGCTGAACCCAGCTACTTCGCTAAGCTCACGCTTCTCACGAACCTTCAATCCCCACTGTTTTGATGGAAGATTTTCATAATCCGCCCACATATCAGCTAATCTATTGCCGGTTTCCTGAACGATGCGCAATACCATCAAAGCCATGAAAGTACCGTCGGAACCTCTGAGCCATGGCAAGTAGATAATATGGCCAGCCAACTCGCCGCCAAGGCAAGCACCGAGCTCAATACATTTCTGAGTGACGTAGCGATCGCCATTTACGACCTTCGCAACTTTAATGCCCTTTTCCTCAAGATATTTAATTGTCGCCAAGTTGCTATATTCGGTCAAAACAACCGTATCCGCAGGAAGCTGATCCTGACTCTTCAAGTACTCAGCTAACAAGATTACGATTCTATCGCCATCCCAAATACGACCATCCTCGTCAGCAAGAACGATTCTATCGGCATCGCCATCAAGCGCGACACCAATCAAACCTTCTTCGCGAGTAATCTCAGCCAATTTCTCTGGATAGAGAGCGCCATAACCATCATTAATATTCTTACCATTTGGTTCTGGATCGATCTGCTCAACTTCAAGCTCGAATTCTTCGAAAACCTTGCGAGACCAATCATGACCAGCACCACTAGCAGCATCAAGAACAATCTTCATGCCCTTAAAATCATTATCACCGACAAGACTTGCAGCAATCTGCTCATAGTACTTTTCTGCAGCTTCGCTAGATTGCTTGACGAAGCGAACCTCAGGCACCTCAATATCAGCTTCCAACTCGGATTCAAAGAATGTAGCCTCAACCGCCAATTCCTGCTCATCAGAAATCTTATCGCCATCTGCACCAAATACCTTAATGCCATTGTCGCTAGCTGGATTATGTGATGCGGTTAGCATTACGCCACCATCATATTCACCAGAATCCTTAATAATCACCTGAACAGCTGGAGTTGGCAAAATGCCAAAGTTCTCGACCTCGGCACCCTCAGCCTGCAAACCTTCCGTGATTTGGTCTGCCATCCAAATTCCGCTTTCGCGCGTATCGCGGCCCAAAAGAACTTTCTTCGCGTATGTATTTTTCGCAATTGCGCTTCCTAATTCCTTAATAACATTTGGTCGTAGTGGCGCCTCGCCGACCTTCCCACGAATTCCATCAGTCGCGCCAAAAATGCGTTTTTCCATGCTTTAATTTTATCAAAAAATAGCCCCCTTTTTCAACGCGGCAGAAAATCATAAAAATCCAAAAAATCGCAAAAAATCTTCGACTTTTTTGAACGTTCACTAAAATTACCCCTGTTATTTGCTGAATAATTTTTTTATACAAAGTGTTGACTTTGTTCCATATTCCGCTTATACTAAAAATAGCTTTTGGAATTATTCGCAGATTTCAAAAGCCGCACTATTCTTCAAACCAAAACAAAAATTTAGCAAAAACAAACAAAACACAAACACCTTTTAAAGCTCCGATTCAAGCGTGACGTTATTTAATCTTTGGTCACGGTGCACTGAATTCGGAGCTTTTTTATTTCCCAATCGTTTTTATCGCTCATGCTTGCCATGGGCGCTATTTTTAACTATGCTAAAACCAGTTAGCTGATAGTGAGGTAATATACTAAAGCACCTTATCAGCACCAATTACGCATTCACTGCTCAGCCCGTCTAAAGGAGGTGATAACTATGTATCTGAGCGATGGCGCAAAACTTTGTATTAAACAAATCTTAATGCTTTGGGATGAACTAGGTCACGAACCTAGTTTCAGTGAATTCGATAAGGACGAACGTACGCCAAAAGCTAATTCCCTGGCATTCTATTTCGGCTCATATTCAGATGCAGTCGCCGCCTCTAGGTCTTTTTATAATAACCAAGAACGACGCAAAGAACTCGAACCGAAAGCTAGCACTACAACGCCTTACGCTATGTTGCCAAAAGGTAAAGGAAAAAGTAAAAAGAAGAGCCCAAAAACTGCTATTCAAAGCGCTCTAACCTCTTCTATTACGCCAAAGGTGCAACAAGCATCAGAAACTCAAGTACCACAAGAAAAACCGCTCAAAGAGCCTCAGGAGGCCTCAAAACCGCCAATCATACCCGTCCAACTGGAAGAATTGGAGGTAGAAACCACCGAAAAAGAAAAACTCCCCGAGCCAGTAAAAACCGTTCCACTTTCTCAGAATCACAGCAAGGAGGTAGTATCAATGAATCAGACAATCGTGAACTACTTAAAACGTAAGGTAGCTCTAGTATCAAGCGAGCAATTCAACAAGGCAATGGCAGGCATTACTCCAGAGGAAACGGAAATCATTGAATCCAACGGAATCGCTATTACTATGAAAGCCGAAGTCCATGTCGACGATTTCGTTTACGGAGACAGCAAGGATTTGCCTATCGTCTCTATCTTTAGCAGACCGGCAATCGTTAAGAATAGCGCAGTTTATGACTTCCCTGACGAAAAAGACGATACATTATATCTGGTCGAGCGCGAAGTAGCAGAAGCTGCACGCGATCTCGGCAGATCAACTGACGACTTAGTCTTCCCTATCGAAGTTATAAAGCTCAATAACATTCTTTACTGTCGCAAGCTTGGCAAACTATAGCAACAATGCAGGTGCTCCCAAAGTCTCCCTGAAAAGGGAGACTTTTTATTTCCCGCAAACTACTCAAAACCACCAAAAACTCCCTTTCGGGAGTTCTTGGCATTTAACAATTTAGCGTGCAATCAAGCTCATCACAGTGAAATAGCTTTTGTTGCATCTAACCGAAGTTAGAAATGTAATAGATCAAGCTTATATCTACTACTACAACCGACCTAGCTACAAATTATATTGCTACAATTTGCGCATCAATTCCTTCTCTAGAAAGGAGGTAATCCATCCGCACCTTCCGGTACGGATGCCTTGT